>NZ_JBFBBT010000009.1:10083-165845 GCF_040682815.1 Amycolatopsis sp. NPDC051102 | reverse complement strand
CGGGGGCACACCCCCCGGGCCGCCGCGGGCCGGCCACCCCCCCCCCCCCCCTGCGGGCGTTTTGTCTCAGCGCGCTTAAAACCCCCCACAACCCCCCACGACAGCTGTCCGGTACCGCCGGTGCTTCAGCGGGCGGGCCGCGGAGTTCGCCCGAGGTGTTCGGCACGCCAGTGGCGGCCCCGGCGCGGCGTCCGCCAGTGCCGTCCCCGCCAGGGGCGCACCGGTCCGCGGGCGGCGCCGAGGACCGGCCGGTGCTCGGCGAACCGGTCGGCGGTGATGCCCATCAGGACGGGGTAGCGGATCTCGCCGTGGCGCAGTTCGGTGTCGCGCGGCCGGCCTTCTTCCCGGAAGCCGAGCTCGCCGTGCAGCGCGAGCGAGGCGAAGTTCGCGCCGTTGATGCTGACCTCGCACTTGCGGTAGCGGCGCAGCTCGAACATGACCCCGAGCAGGATCGTGACGGCGTCGGCGGCGTACCCGCAGCGCCGGTACTGCGGCCCGATCCCGATGCCGTAGCTGAACCGGCCGGAGGCCGGGTCGGCCTGGATCCAGACCGACCCGACCAGCGTCCGGTTGTGCAGTGTCTCGATGGCGAAGTGGAAGTCGTCACCGGCCACCCGGTGCGTCGCCCAGTGCCGGTAGCCGCCGGCCCGCGCGTCGGCGTCGCGGTCGAACCCGATCAGGGTGCGCTGGTCCGCCGGGCGGACCTCCCGCAACCGCACTTTCCACCCCGCCCAGCTCATCGGCAGTGATGGTACAGCCCGGTCACCAGTAGCACTGGGTGGTCATGTCGTCGAGCCGGATGAACCGCGAGGAGCCGTTCGCCCCGACGATCGCCTTGACGAAGACCGGGTTGACGCCGTTGAGGTTCCACCGGGCGGTGTTGACCGCCTGGTAGGCGCCGCTGCCGTTGAGCCACGGGTAGGTGCTGGCCAGCAGGTGCCCGTTGGCGTCCCAGATCTCGATGCCGACCTGCGCCCCGCCGGCGGTCTGCATGTAGAACTGCGAAGCGCACTGGGCGTTGCCCGGCACGGAGTTCGTGACGACCCAGTAGCCCTCGAAGGCCCACCCGCTGGAGGCGAACAGCCAGCCGTTGTTCCGCCCGGACCGAGCGGTCCCGGCCCCGACGTCGAACCCGGCCGAGGCGGACCCGCCGGTCGCGACCAGCCACGAGGACTGCGGGTTGACCTCGAACCCGTCCTGCACCTGCGACAGGGAGGCATGAGCCACCCCGGAGGTGACGGCGGTGAGCGACGCGGAGATCACAGCGGCCACGGCGAACCTGCGCAGGCCTCTACCTCGGGAAATCGTTGCGGACATGGCGGTTCCTTCCTCGATTCGTACCACCTTCGCCGCAACTGAGCAGGCCGGGCGGGCCGGTGATACATCGGGTGTCACACGCTTCGCGCCGCCGGTGTCTTGAGGTCGTTGCACACCACGACCAGGAGGACGAAGTCATGGAATCCCGCATCGACCTGTTCACCACCGAGACCGGCGCCCGGCTGGTCAAGCGGTTCGCCGGGCTCGGGCAGGTGATCGAGCGGTCGCCGCTGCCGAAGACCACGCAAGAACTCGTGAGCCTGCGGGCCAGCCAGATCAACGGGTGCGGCTGGTGCCTCGACATGCACACCAAGGAAGCCGCCGCCGCGGGGGAGAGCGCCGTCCGGCTGGCGCTCGTCGCCGCCTGGCGGGAAGCCACCGTGTTCACCGAAGCCGAACGGGCCGCGCTCGCGCTGGCCGAGGAGGGCACGCGGATGGCGGATGCCGCCGAGGGCGTCTCCGACGCGACCTGGGCCCGGGTGCGCGAGCACTACGACGACGAGCAGGTGGCCGCCCTGGTCGCGCTGGTCGCCCTGATCAACGCGGCCAACCGGCTCGCCGTGATCGTGCACCGGAAGGGCGGCTCCTACGAAGCCGGGATGTTCGCCGCGGCGGCCGGGTGAGCGCGGCCGGTCAGGCGGGCACGGTGATCGTCTTGTACTCGGTGTAGGTGCCGATCCCGGTGGCGCCGTACTCGCGGCCGAGGCCGCTGGCCTTGAAGCCGCCGAACGGGCCGTCGAAGCCGATCGGTGCGCCGTTGACGGTCACCGTGCCCGTCCGCACCCGGCGGGCGACCGCCAGCGCGTGCGCGGGGTCCGCCGACCACACGCCACCGGACAGGCCGTACTCGGAGTCGTTGGCGATGCGGACGGCGTCGTCTTCGTCGTCGTAGGCGATGACGACCAGGACCGGGCCGAAGATCTCCTCGCGCGCGATGCGCATCGAGTTGTCGACGTCGGCGAACAGTGTCGGCGTGACGTAGTTGCCGTTCTCCAGCCCTGCCGGGATTTCCGGGCCGCCGGTGACCAGCCGGGCGCCCTCTTCGACGCCGAGCCGGATGTAGTCGAGGACGCGCTGCTGCTGGTCCCGGCGGACCATCGGGCCGATGAAGGTCCCGTCGGCGGCGGGGTCGCCGACCGGCAGGGATTCGATCAGGTCCTTCAGCCCGGCCACGACCTCTTCGTACCGGCTGCGCGGCGCCAGGATGCGCGTCTGCGCGATGCACGATTCGCCGTTGTTGAGCAGGGAACCGAACTTCACGCCCTGGACCGCCGCGTCGAGGTCGGCGTCGGGCAGGATGATCGCGGCCGACTTGCCGCCCAGTTCGAGGCTGACGCGCTTGAGCTGTTCGCCGGCCAGCGAGGCGATGCGGCGCCCGGCGCGGGTGGACCCGGTGAAGGCGACCTTGTCGACGTCCGGGTGCTTGACCAGGTACTCGCTGGTCTCGCGGTCGGCAGGCAGGACGCTGACGACACCCTCGGGCAGCCCGGTCTCGGCCAGCAGTTCCGCGAGCAGGTTCATGCTGAGCGTGTTCTCGGGCGAGACCTTGAGGACGACGGTGTTGCCGGCCAGCAGCGCCGGGATGATCTTGGCGAGCGCCGAGGAGAACGGCGAGTTCCACGGGATGACGGCGGCGACCACGCCGATCGCCTCCCGGCGCACGACCGACCGGAAGGGCGCGGCCGGGTCCGACGGTTCGAGCGTCGTTTCCCAGTCGAACTCCCCGGCGGCCTTGAGGAAGGCATTGGCCTGCCGGGTCAGGCCGGGCTGGCCGGCCTTGGTGAACCACAGCGCCGAACCGTTCTCCGCGGTGATCAGGGCCGCGATTTCGTCGGCGCGCTTTTCGCGCAGGCCGGCCAGCCGCCGGAGCACCGCGATGCGGTCCGCGGGTGGCGTGTGCGGCCACGGGCCTTCGTCGAAGGCCCGTCGCGCGGCCGCGACAGCGCGGTCGACGTCGGCGGGCAGCGCCTGCGCGGCGCGGCCGATGACGGAATTGTCGTGCGGGGACCGGATGTCCAGCAGGTCGGTGCTGCTCGGGGTGGTCCACGTGCCGCCGATGAAGAGCCGGGTCTGAGTGATCACGACGTACCTCCTATGTGTCACATAAACGTAGCACTTAATGGGGTCAAGCAGCGCTTGTGTGAGACGTTGCACAGGTAGTGTCACACTGCTGTGGCGCTTGGAGTAGCTTGAGGGGGTGAGAGCCGACGCCGCGCGCAACCTCGAACTGCTGCTGACGACGGGCGCCCGCATGCTCGCCGACGACCCCGCCACGAGCATCGCGGCGATCGCGGCGGAGGCCGGCGTCGACCGCCGGACCGTCTACCGCCGGTTCGCGGGCCGGGAAGAGCTGCTGGCGGCGGTGTATCAGGCAAGGTTGGCGGCGATCGAAGCGGCGATCGAAGCCGCGCGGCTCCGCGAGGCACCGGTGCCGGTGGCCCTGCACCGGTACGTCGAGGGGATCGTCGGGGTCAACCGCACCTGGCCGACCGAGGTGAGCCGGATGCGCACCGACCCGGAGATCTGGGCCCGCCGCCTGCGGGCGATCGACGAAGTGGACCTGTTCCTGCAACGCGCCACCGACGAAGGCTTCCTCCGGCCGGGCCTGCCGGACCGCTGGCCCGGCAACGTGCTCGGGCAGCTGGTCCATCTGTCCACAAAGGACCTGCCGGGCTTGGGTGACGCGCAGGCGGCGGACGTCATCGTCGACACGTTCCTGCGTGCCTTCGGCAAAGCCGGGGACTAGCCGAGAGCGTCGAGCAGTTCGCGCTCGCGCCGCGGAGCCGTCCCGGGGACCAGCATCGGCCCGTGCGGGTCACGGGCCGCGCGCGCGGCCCAGCAGCCGGACCGTCCACTGTGGTCGCCCGGGCCACCGATGAGCCCGGCCCGGGCGACGAGGAGGCGGTCGCCCACGACGGCCGCCGACGCCTGCTCGCAGGCGACCTTCGCCTCGCCGTAGGACTCCCGGCCGGCCTCGCGCCGGATGGCCGGGGCGAGCAGGGCCGCGGATTCGCCGGCTCCCGGCGTCGCGTGGGAGGCATAGGCGTTGCCGGACGAGACGTACACCCAGTGCCCGGCCTTGCCGCCCAGCACCAAGATCTCCATACCCGGCACCCAAGCACCGAAAGCACCGCCGGGCGGCCGGATTCGCCGACAGCGGAGACTCAGCCCGCCCGCTGGTGCTGCCCCGGGGCGTTCGTCCCGGTGTCGGACCCCGACAGCGCCCGGGCGGTGTTGACCAGCCCGACCATGCTGAACGCCTGCGGGGTGTTCCCGACCTGGCGGCGCGCGTCGGTGTCGTACTCCTCCGACAGCAGCCCGACGTCGTTGCGCAGGCCCAGCAGCTGCTCGAACAGGCCGCGGGCTTCGGCGGTGCGGCCGGTCGCGTTCAGCGCGTCCGCGAGCCAGAAACTGCACGCCAGGAAGCTGCCTTCGCCGCCCGGCAGCCCGTCGACCCCGCCGTCGGCGTTGGCGTCGTAGCGCCGGACGAACCCGTTGTGGGCGAGCTCGGCGCGGACGGCGTCGACGGTCCCGCGGACGCGGGGGTCGCCGGCGGGCAGGAAGCCGACGCGGGGGATGAGCAGCAGGGCCGCGTCCAGGCCGCGGGAGCCGTAGAACTGGGTGAAGGTGTTGCGATCGGCGTCGTAGCCGTGGGTGCAGACGTCCTGGTGGATCTTCTCCCGCAGCGCGCGCCAGCGCTCGACCGGGCCGTCGAGGCCGTGCTCCTGCACGGTGTGCACCGCCCGGTCGACGCCAGCCCAGGCCATCACCTTGGAGTGCACGAAGTGCCGCCGCGGACCGCGGACCTCCCACAGGCTGTTGTCCGGCTGGTCCCACTGGCCTTCGAGGAAGTCGAGCAGGCCGCGCTGCAGGTCCCAGGCCTGGTGCGAGGTCGGGAGCCCGGCCTCGCGGACGAGGTGCAGGCCGTCCAGGACCTCGCCCCAGACGTCGAGCTGGAACTGGCCGGCCGCGGCGTTGCCGACCCGGACCGGCGCCGAGCCTGCGTAGCCGGACAGCCAGTCCAAAGTGGCCTCGGGCAGCCGCCGGGTGCCGTCGAGGCCGTACATGATCTGCAGGTCGGCGGGATCGCCGGCGGCCGCGCGGACGAGCCATTCGCGCCAGGCGCGGGCCTCGTCGTGGTAGCCGGTGCCGATCAGGGCCTGCAGGGTGAACGTGGCGTCGCGCAGCCAGCAGTAGCGGTAGTCCCAGTTGCGTTCCCCGCCGAGCTGCTCGGGCAGGGACGTCGTCGCGGCGGCGAGGATGCCGCCGGTCGGGGCGTAGGTGAGGGCCTTGAGGGTGATCAGGGCGCGCCGCACCGCGGGCTGCCACTCCCCGGTGTACCGGCACCGGCCGATCCAGTCCGCCCAGAACCGTTCGGTCTCGGCCAGCGCGGTTTCGGCGTCGGCGTGCTTCGGCCGCGGCCGGTACGACGCGCCGTGGGTGAGGACGAACGGGACGCGGTCCCCGGCGGCGACGGTGAATTCGGCGTGGGTGGCCAGGTCCTCGCCGTGCAGCGGGATCGGCGTGCGGACGCGGATCGCGTCGGGGCCGGCCACCGCGACGAGCTCGTCGTCCTCGTGCCGGACCCACGGGGTGACCGAGCCGTAGTCGAACCGCAGCCGCAGCAGCATCCGCATCGGCACCCGGCCGGACACGCCTTCGACGATCCGGACGACGTCCGCGGCCTCGCCCCGCGGCGGCATGAAGTCCAGGACGCGGACGGTGCCGTCGGGAGTGTCCCACTCGCTCGACATGATCAGCGAGTCGCCGCGGTAGGAGCGCCGGGTGGCCGGCCCGCCGGACGCCGGGGCGAGCCGCCAGGTCCCCGCCTGCTCGTCGTGCAGGAGGGCGGCGAAACAGGCGGGGGAGTCGAAGCGGGGCAGGCACAGCCAGTCGATGGCGCCGTCGCGGGACAGCAACGCGGCCGTGTGCAGGTCACCCAGCAGGGCGTAGTCCTCGATCGGCGGTGCCATGGCGGTCAGCGCTCGCCGGCCAGGTCGAGGACGACCTTGACGTCGTCGCCGGTCGCCTCGAAGGCGTCGGCCGCCTTGTCCAGCGGGACCCGCCGGGTGACGAGCCCGGCCAGCCAGCCGAGGTCGGCGCGGCCGAGCGCGTCGGCGGCGGCCCGGTAGTGGCGGAGGTTGGCGTTGACCGAGCCGATGACGACGTCGTTTTCGAGGACGAGCTCGCGGTTGACGGTTCCGGCGTCGACGGTCAGGCTCCGGCCGGTGGGGGAGACGCCGGTGAGGCAGACGATGCCGTAGGAGCCGGTGCCGGCCATCGCGTCGAAGACCAGGGAGCCGACACCGGTGGCCTCCAGGACGATGTCCGGTTCGAGGGCGCCCAGTACCTTCTCGACCGGCTCGTGGTGGTAGGTCGCGCCGAGTGCCTGGGCCAGCCGGGGTTTGGGACCGTCGGTGACGCGGTCGAGGACGTGGACGTCGAGCCCCTGCTGGACGCCCAGCAGCGCGCCGAGCAGCCCGATCGGGCCCGCGCCGGTGACCAGCACCCGCTTCGGCTCGAACCACGCGCGTTCCCCGACGCGCTGGATCTGCTCCCACGCCTTCGCGACGACGGTGGTGGGTTCCAGCAGCATGCCGACGTCCCGCAGGCGCGGGTCGAGGCGCACCGCGTAGTCCGCCTCGACGGTCCACAGTTCACTCCCGTAGCCGTCGATTTCCTTGATGCCGCGCTCGGTGTAGCGGCCGTTGCGGCACATGTCGAACTCGCCGGCCGCGCACGCCCCGCACGGCACCGGGTCGGGCCGCCGGACGACGCCGACGACGAGGTCGCCCTCGGCGAAGTCGCCGACCGGTTCGAGCACCTGACCGAAGGATTCGTGCCCCAGCACCAGGCGTTCCCGGCCGGGCGGCGCCCAGCCGTACTCGCCGCGGGCGATCTCCTTGTCCGTGCCGCACACGCCGAGCGCGAGACCGCGCACGAGCAGCTCGCCGGGCCCCGGCCGCGGATCGGGCACCGTGTCGACGCGGAGGGACCCCGGCTGTTCCGGCACGACGGTCAGTGCGCGCATTCCCTGGCTCCTTGTCCGCGACGGCTCCCCGCACCAGGTTTGACGCGCGACCGCGTCGTAAAACATGCGAATGCGGGCGCATCGACGGACAAAGCCGACGAAAAGGTGGTGCTGTTCCGGGATTGCCGGAATAGCACCACCTTTTCCGGTGAATGTCGAATCGTCAGCTGAAAACCACGTCACTGCACCACATGTACGTCTGGTCCTGGTGGGACGCCTGCCAGATCGTGAAGACGACGTGGTGTCCCGTGTAGCCGGAGGTCTTGACGTCGAACGTGATGTCCTTGGCCGGGGCGTACCGGCCGGTCTGCGTGATGAAGTCGAGGTTGCCCCAGCCGAGGCGCTGCGTGGTGGGGTCGAACCCGTTCTTGCTGACGTAGACCCGGAAGTAGTCGGCGCCGTGGCTGGCCTGGTCGTACAGGTGCATCGAGAAGTTCGCGCCGATGTTGCTCGTCCGCCACGGACCCGGGGTGTTCAGGGAGTCGTTGCGCGCCAGGGCGTTGCTGCAGAGCTGGCCGTCGGGGGTGGCGCCCTGGAAGTTGCCCTTCAGCCCGTCCCGCAGTGCGCTCATCCAGTTCCACATGGTGTCGGCGTTGGCCTGGAAAGCCTGGTAGCACATGGGATCCTGCTGCTGCATGGCCGGATTCGTGTGCTGGTTGCCCCAGTCCTGCCAGCACTGGTAGGCGCGGGTGCGGGGACTGACGATGGTGCCGTGCGCCGAAGCGGCCGGAACGCCGACGAACAAGCACGTCAGCAGGGCGATGACGAGGGCGGCGACGCTCCGCCGTCCGGTCCCGGACCCGGGGATACCGCGCATACGCATGATGGGCCTCCATTCTCGGATGATCGAGCGGTGGTGATCCATGTGGGAGCGCTCCCAGCGTAGAGAGCAGCGTATCCGCGACCCGGTCGGACTTCAACCGGTAATTCGGTCATCGGGGTAGCTAATCTCCCACATCGCCAGTAGTAGTTGTTGTGCAACAATTACTTCATGGACACCCTGACCCCGCGGGGCCGGACCGTCGTGCTGCTGACGTGCTGCCTGAGCGTGGTGGTGGCCGGGCTGGACACGACGATCGCGAACGTGGCGCTGCCCTCCATCCGGCAGTCGCTGAACGCGCCGGTCAGCGGGCTGCAGTGGGTGGTCGACGCCTACGTCCTGGTCATCGCCTGCCTGCTGCTGCTCGCGGGTTCGGTGGCCGACCGGTTCGGCCGCCGCCGGGTGTTCCAGGCCGGGCTCGGGGTGTTCTCGCTCGGCTCCCTGCTGTGCGGCCTCGCGCCTTCGCTCGGGGCGCTGGTCGCCTTCCGCGCGCTCCAGGCGGTCGGCGGCGCGATGCTGAACCCGGTCGCGATGTCGATCATCGCCACCACCTTCACCGAACCGGAGGAGCGCGCCCGCGCGGTGGGCACGTGGGGTGCGGTGGCGGGCCTGGGCGGGGCCTGCGGGCCGGTGCTCGGCGGGCTGCTGGTCAGCGGGCTCGGCTGGCGGTCGATCTTCTGGGTCAACGTGCCGATCGGCCTGCTGGCCATCGCGCTGACCCGGCGGTTCGTCCCCGAGTCGCGGGCGGCGCGCGGCAAGCGGTTCGACCCGCTCGGCCAGCTGCTCATCGTCACGTTCCTCGGCCCGGTGACCGCGGCCGTCATCGAAGGGCCCCGGCACGGCTGGACGTCGCCGTTGATCGTCGGGCTGTTCGTCCTGGCCGCCGGCTCGGCGGCCGGGCTGGTGGTCACCGAGTCCCGGCGCGCGGAGCCGCTGGTGGACGTCCGCGTCTTCCGCAGCCCGGCGTTCTCCGGCGCGGCGCTCATCGCGCTGGCCGCCTTGACGGCCGTGGGCGGGTTCCTCTTCCTCAACACGCTCTACCTGCAGGAAACCCGCGGCTACAGCGCGCTGCACGCCGGCCTGCTCACCATTCCGATGGCCGCCGCGGGAGCGGTGTGCGCGGTGGTGTCCGGCCGCGTCGTGGCGGCCCGGGGCGCCCGGCTGCCGCTGGTACTGGCCGGGCTGCTGCTGGCGGTGGGGGCCGGCCTGCTGGCCGGGGCCGGCCCCGGCACCGCCGTCGGCTACCTCGTGCTCGCCTACCTGCTGTTCGGCGCCGGGTTCGGCCTGGTCGGGACCCCGATGACGACCGCGGCGCTGGCCGGGCTGCCCCGCGACCAGGCCGGGGTCGCCGGCGCGATCGCGTCGACCTGCCGCCAGACGGGCGGGGCGATCGGGGTGGCGGTGTGCGGTTCGCTCGTCGCGAGCGGGGCGGGTGCCGCGACGGCGTGGGCCGTGCTCGCCGGCTGCGGCGTCGCGACGGTGCTGCTCGGCGTGGCCTCGACCGGCCGCCGGGCCCGCGCCGAATACAGTGACCGGCACCCGCAAGTCATGGACGTGGCCGAATGAACCCCGAACCGAACACGGCGGCGCAGGTCTGGACGGCGATGCTGGCCTTCGTCACCGGCCAGGACCGGCTCCGCGCCCTGCGTCTCGAGCTGGACCTGGGCGTGGGCAAGGCCGAACTGCTGGTCAAGCTCGCCGAAGCCCCGATGACCCTGCGCGAGATCGCGCAGGCCGCGGAGGTCGACCCGCCGGCGGCGACCGTCGCGGTCGACCGCCTGGAACGCCGCGGCCTGGCCGAGCGCCGCCCCCACCCGGGCGACCGGCGCAGCAGGCTGGTCCACCTCACCGAGGCCGGCCTGGAGGCCGCCGCGACGGCTCGGCGCATCCTCACCGAACCACCGCCCGCACTGGCCGCGCTCGACGCCGCCGACCTGGCCACCCTGACGCGCATCTTCGCCACGATGAACGCCGGGCGGTGAGGTGGCCTCGTGAAAGATGGCGGCGGCCGGCCGCGGCGACCTTCGCGCCTGCCGCCCCGACGGCAGGGTGATCGCCACGGCGAGCCGCCGCCTACCCCGGACGAGCTCGCATCCAGAACCCGTCTCCGGTGACGTGCCCAGCGGCGCCGGATCTCAATCGTCGGATCCGGGACCAGGCTCAGCCCTTGGCGGTCAGCTCCAGCAGCCGGCCGGTGAGGTCGAGGAGTTCTTCCACGCTGCCGGCCAGGTAGGTGAGGTCGACGAAGGTGTGGTCCGGGGCGACCAGCTCGACGATCCCGGCCACGGATCCGGCGATGGTTTCCAAGTCCGTGCCGGGGGCGGGGTTGACCCGCAGGGCGACGCCGAGCGCCTGCGGGTCGCGGCCGGCCTCCTCGGCCTCCGCGCGGAGCTTCGCCAGGGTCGAGGTGATCACGTCGGCGGGGAACGCCTCGGGGATCGACCAGGCGGGCAGCCAGCCGTCCGCGCGCCGGGCGACCCGCTGCAGCGCCTTCCCGCCGAACCCGGCCAGGTACACCGGCGGCTTCCGCGCCGGCTTCAGACCGACGTGGCTCTCCGGGATCGTGTACCCGACGCCTTCGTGCGACACGATGTCCTCGGTCCACCAGGTCTCGAGGAGGTCGAGCAGGTCGTCCAGCCGCTTGCCGCGTTCGCCCATCGGCACGCCGACCGCGGTGTACTCGTCGGGCGACCAGCCGATGCCGAAGCCGGGCAGCAGGCGTCCGTTGCTCGCCACGTCGATGCTCGTCAGCAGCCGCGCGAGGTTCGCGGGCTGGTACTGGGTCGCGTTGATGGTGCTGGACCCGAGCACCGCGGTCTCGGTCACGGCGGCGGCGATGGCCAGCGCGGTGAAGGGGTCCTGCGCGGTGTGGAACTCTTCGGGCATGGTGTCGTAGCCCGGGTAGGGCACGACCGGGGCGACCGGCGACAGCAGCCGGTCGCCGACCCAGAGCCCGGCCGCCCCCGCCCGCTCCGCCTCGCGCGCGTAGTGCGCGATCCCGCCCGGTGTGGCCGCCGCCTTGCCGAACGTCGGAAGGCTGAACCCAAGTGGCATTGCTTCTCCCCTGAACGTGCGAACGGACCGTGCCGGTCCTGCTGCCACTAGTACTCGCATCTAGTTGCTCGTTCAAGCAGTCGGCCGCCGCTAAGCTCGGCCGCCCCGGTGCGAAAAGTTCTTCCGGGGCCGTGTCGATCCGCGCGCCGCCCGTTCGACCAGAGGGCGCGAAGGCCGGGAAGCGGCCCGCCGGAGAAGGAGCAGACGATGGCGAAGTACATGCTGATCATGCGGGGCACCGACGAGTCGAACGCGGCCATGATGGCGAACATCGACGAGATGATGGCCACCAGCCGCCGGTTTATCGAGGATCTGCTGAAGGCCGGTGTCTACGTCGCGGCCGAAGGGCTGGACGATCCGCACCAGGGCGTCGTGGTCGACTTCGGCGGCGAGACGCCGGTGGTCACCGACGGGCCGTACGGGGAGACCAAGGAGCTGTTCGGCGGGTTCTTCCTACTCGACGTCGCGTCGAAGGAAGAGGCGGTCGAGTGGGCCAAGCGCGTGCCGGCGGCGCCCGGGGCCAAGGTGGAGGTCCGGCGGGTGCCCGGCAGCGAAGAGGTCCCGCAGTGACTGCCGGCGTCGAAGCCGTCTGGCGGATCGAGTCGGCGCGGATCGTGGCCGCGCTGACCCGGTTCACCGGTGATTTCGGGCTGGCGGAGGACGCGGCCCAGGAGGCGGTGGCCGAGGCGCTGGTGTCGTGGCCGCGCGCCGCCCCGGCCGACCCGGCCGGCTGGCTGATGGCCACGGCCCGGCGGCGGGCGATCGACGCGATCCGCCGCCGGGCCGCCCTCCGGGACCGCTACGCGACGCTGGCGACCGAACCGGTGACGGCCGCCCCCGAGGTGGACCCGGACCGGATCGACGACGACGTGCTCGCGCTGATGTTCGTCAGCTGCCACCCGGTGCTCTCGCCGGAGTCCCGGGTGGCGCTGACCCTGCGTGTGGTGGCCGGGTTGTCGAGCGCGGAGATCGCCCGGGCGTTCCTGGTGCCCGTGCCGACGGTCCAGGCCCGCATCACCCGCGGCAAGAAGACGATCGCGGCGGCCGGTGTCCCGTTCGAGCTGCCGCCGGCAGCCGAGCGCCGCGAGCGGCTGGGCGGCGTGCTGAGCGTGATCTACGTGATCTTCACGGAGGGGTCGACGGCCACGGCGGGCGACCGCCTCGTCCGTCCGGAGGTGGCGTACGAGGCGATCCGCCTGGCCCGCACGCTGGCGGCGCTGCAGCCGGACGAGCCGGAGGTCCACGGCCTCCTGGCGTTGTGCGAGCTGACGGCGGCCCGCTTCCCGGCCCGCACGGCCCCGGACGGATCGCCGGTCCTGCTCGAGGACCAGGACCGCCACCGCTGGGACGTCTCGGCGATCCACCGCGGCCTGGCGGCCCTGGCCAAGGCGTCGCCGAGGGGCCTGGGCCCGTACGGCCTCCAGGCGGCGATCGCGGCGGTCCACGCGTCGGCGCCTTCGGTCGAGGAGACGGACTGGGACCGGATCGTGGTGCTGTACGAGGCACTGGGCCGGGTGGCGCCGTCACCGGTGGTCGAGCTCAACCGGGCGGTGGCGGTGGCGATGGCGTCGGGCCCGGAGCAGGCCCTGCGGATCGTGGACGAGCTGATCGCCACGGACCGCCTGCCGGGCTCCCACCTGGCCCCGACCGTCCGCGGCGAGCTCCTGGCCAGGCTCGGCCGCGTCCGGGAGGCCCGCACGGAGCTGGAGCTGGCGGCCGGCCTGTGCGGCAACGAACGCGAGCGTTCGGTCCTGCTGCGCAAGGTGGCCGCGTTGGACGGAACGGATTAGGCGCGCAGCGACGTACACCTTCAGGTCCGGCCACGGCCACCGGTCGGCGTGGGCGCGAGGATCTGCATTTCGGCGGCTCCCGGTCGTGAGGTCCTTCCACCATAAGGGAAAGCACGGGACGGCGGTGCCACCCCGTCCCCGCGGGTGGCACCGCCTGGTGGTCACGGACTCAGCCGAACACGAACCAGAAGAACGCCACCGTCGCCTTCTTGCCCGCCGCGTCCATCACGGTCACCGTGACCTGCCTGCTGTCCGCCCGAATCGGCGTTCCCGAGATCACTCCGGTCGCCGCGTCGAGGGACAGGCCGGGGGCCAGTGCCGTCGACGTCCACCGGTAGCCGCCGGCGCCGCCGGTGGCCTGCAGCGGCAGGTGCACCGCCTGGCCGACCCGGCTGTTCTGCGTCCCGGGGTCGGCCAGCATCAGATCGGCGTTCTGGCCGCCGGTGACGGTCAGGCTGTAGTGCGTCGTCTGCGTCGACTTCGCGCTCTCGCCGGAGATCGTGACGTCGTACGTCCCGGCCGGGGTGCTCGCGCTCGTCGAGATCGTGAGCGTCGAGTGGCCGCCGGGGTCCACGCTCGCCGGGCTGAACGCCGCCGTCGCACCCGCGGGCAGGCCCGACGCCGTCAGGCCGATCGCGCCGGACGGCGGCGGGGTGTCGCCGCCGGGCAGGTGCGGGGCGATGTCGGCGGCGTAGGTCGACACCCGGGCGTAGACCGCGTACCAGTCGCACGAGGTCGACATCCACGAGAACACGCCCACGACCGCGTTGCCCACCAGGTACGGCCCGCCGCTGTCACCGACGCACGCGCCGGCGTGGTGGTCGGCGTACCCGGTGCACAGCATCGCCGGTGTCTTGTACTGCTCCTGGCCCTGCGGGTCGGTGTACCGGCCCGTGCAGGCGCTGTCGGCCGCGACCGGGACGTCGGCCTGGCGCAGGACGGTGCTGTAGGTGTTCGCGCCCGTTTCGCCCCAGCCGAGGGAAATGCCTGGCGTTCCGGCCGCCTCCAGGCCCGGGTCGGTGTTGAGCTTCGGGTAGGTGATCCCGGCCGGGACCGGCATGTCCTTGTCGAGGGTGACGACCGCGATGTCGGCGCCGGCACTCCAGCCGGTGTAACCCGGATGCACCCACTGAGCCGCGATTTCCGCGGTGGTGCCTGTGTTCTGCGTCAGGTCGTCGGCGCCGTAGACGAACCACTTGTGCCCGGATTTCTCGAGCAGGCAGTGCGCGGCCAGCAGGACGGTGTGCGGCCCGAAGAGCGTGGCCGTGCAGGACTGCCGGCCCGGGAACGCCGAGCCCTCGCGCCGCATCGAGATGATGAACGGGTGCGCGGCCGTGGTCGTCGGCGAGCCACCGACGACGCCGGGCGAGGCGGCCGGGGAAGCCGTGGCGGTCGCGTTCACGGTGGTGCTCACCGAGCTGCCCGCGGCCACGCTGCCCGAGGACGGCGAGGCGGACAGGCTGAAGTCGCCGGGCGGAGGCGGCGGGGTGTCACCGCCACCGGTCAGCTTCGCGCCCAGCGCGTCGGCCTTCGGCGACCCCCAGCCGGTGCACAGGTCGTAGCCGGTGCCCGCGTTGTAGGTGCCGTTGCCGCCGGCGGTGACGTCGTGGAACGTCGAGGCGTAGTCGGCCGAGCCGGCGATCTTGTAGATGGTGGGGTTCAGCTGCCCGAGCCGGGACTTCCCGCCGCCGAGCGACTTCTGGTTCAGCATCGCCACGTACCCGGCCCACAGCGGTGAGGACAGGCTGGTGCCGCCGACGTCGAGCCAGCCGCCGTTCAGGTACACCGACAGCGCGCCGGCGCCGTAGTCGGCCAGCAGCGAGACGTCCGGCACTGAGCGGTACTGGTTCGTGCCCGGCTGCCAGTCCGGCCGCGCGTAGATCTTCGAGTAGCCGCCGCCGGAGCGGGTGTTGCCGCTGCCGCCCTGGTTCCAGCACGCCTCCGACTGCCAGGTGCCCGCGCTGTCGGACGTCCGCAGCTGCGTGCCGCCGACCCCGGTGAACAGCGGGTCGCTCGCCGGGTAGTCGGCCTGGATCGTCTTGTTGTCGCCCTGGTAGCCGCAGCCGGTGCCGCCCCAGTCGCCGGACGCCGAGAGCATCGTGACGCCCTGGGCGGCGAGCTGCGTGTAGGAGTCGTGCGAGGCCGCGATCGGGTCGGACTCGCAGACCTCGCCGTTGAGCCACGACCCGGACAGGACGGTGATCCGGTTGTCCGAGGCGATCTTCGCCATCTCGTGCACCCACGCCTGGTCGGAGTTCGGCGCCGAGTAGACGATCTGCTTGGCCTTGGGCGCGGTGGCCGCCACGGCCTGGACGTCGAGGGTGACTTCCAGCTGGTCGCTGCCGGGGTTCGGCACGCCGCCGTCGACCTTCACGACCTCCGGCGTGACGGCGGGCTGCTTGAAGTACTGCGTCCAGGCGTCGATGTCGGCCTGCTTGAACGTGTCGAACTCGATCAGCCCGACCGTCTCGCCCGAGCCGTCGTACGAGCCGGACAGCCCGGTCATGCTGTAGGCGGTGCGCAGCTGCGCCGGTGTGTACCCGCCGCCCGGCCCGGCCGGGCCCGCGGGGGCGGCCGCCCGGTGCGCGGCCGGCCGGTTCGTCAGGCCGGTGACCCCGCGCACGACGCCGGCGAGGTCCGCCGGCAGCGCGGCGGGCTTGGTGGCGTTGAAGAAGCGCTCGCCGGTGACCGACCGGAAGCCGGACAGCGACGTCGTGAAGGCGCTTTCCACGGCGGCCGGGGCGCCGGACGCGGTGACGACCTGCCGGTTGCCGGTGACGTCGCCGACCCGCAACCCCTTGCCGGACAAGTACTTCCGGACCTGGTCCACCGCGCCCGCGGTGGGCCCGAACCGCTCGGTGTACTCCGCGGCGCTCAGGTAGTGGTGGTACAGCGGGGATCGCGGGTCGGCCGTGGCGGCGACGTACCGTTCGGCGCCCACCGCGTCACGCGGCTTCAGGGCGACGGACACGGTGAGCCGGCCCGGCAGGGCGGAGCCGTCTGCGGTGGCGCCGGCCGGGACGGCGGGCGCCGTACCCACCGGCACCAACGGGGGCGGTGCGGCTGTCGCCGGTGGCGCGGTGAGGGCCGCCGTCGCCAGGAAGGCGGCCACGAGCAGGGAAGGATTCGGCATGTGCAGCTCCGGGGGTGAGAGGGAATACCGCGTCACCGACGGTAGGAACGGCAGCCCGGATTTCCCCAGCCGCTGTGGAAACCGCGCCACAGCGGCGAAAAACCCGCTGGCAGGCCGCCCGCGTCCACAGAATTGCCCGCGGCGGCTACCAGGTCCAGCTGGTGCCGACGATCCCGGCGCGCGCGTCACGGGCGGCCAGCGTCACCGCGTGGCCCGGGCTCAGCGGCAGCCGTTCCACCTGACGGCGCGGTGCGGCGAGGTCGCGCTGGGCGAACCGGTGCACGGCCGCCGGGGCGTGCGGGCCGAACCGCACCTGGCAGGTGTACAACGGCGTCGGCCGGGTGAGCCGGCGGTGGTACCCGTGCACCGGAAGCCCGTCGGGGAACAGCAGCTCGTACTCGACGACGACCACGTCGCCGGCGGCGAGCACCCGGTCGAAGACGAGCTCGCCGACGAGCAGACCGCCGGCCGCGTCCGCCCGGACCCGGCCCAGCCGGCAGCACTGCCCGGCGACCATGCGCGGGGACCCCCGGGACAGGTCCTCGGTCTGGTAATAGGTCAGCATCCGGGTGACCCCGGCGACGGCGGCCTCGGCGACCAGCCTCACGCGCAGCAGGCGTTCCTGCCGCGCGTCGACCACCAGTTCGTCGTGCACCGACCAGAACCGCACCTGGTCCTCGGGTGGTGGCAGCAGATCCAGGGCCACCGGCCGCGCCGACGGCCACAACCGGCGCCGCTCCAGCAGCGGCGCCCGCCGCTCCCGCGGGAGGCGCCGCAGGTCCGCGCCGAGCAACCCGGTCAGCCGGCCCGGCGGCAGGCCCAGCACCTGTTCGAGCTCGAAGACGGCGCGCAGCGACGCCTCGCGCTCCGGCTTCGACCGGCCGGTGCGCCAGTACGCGAGGGCGCTGCGCGACACCTTGACCCCGCGCGCGGCCAGGTGTTCGCGGACGCGGTCGAGCGTCAGGCCGGCGTCGCTGATGGCGGCGTCGAGCACGCCGGCGAAGGAGTCGTCGTCGGGCACCCCATCACCTTCACCCGTCCCGCGCCCGGGGACCAGTGCCGTTCGTCGGGAGGCGCGGACCAGGACTTTCGTCGGTTCCGGAACCGGGGCCCGGTGATCATGCTGGACGGGTGACCGGGTCCGCTCCCGGGTCGTTCGCGGTGGTGCTGGACGCCGCGATCGGCGAATCCGGGCTGTCGCTCGATCGGCTCCAGCACCACCTGGCCGCCCGCGGCGTGCGGCTCTCGCGCTCGGCGCTGTCGTACTGGCGGCGCGGCCGGTCGCGGCCGGAACGCGAGCAGTCGATGCTCGCCGTCCCGCACCTGGAGGCCGTGCTGGGGCTCGAGGCGGGGACGCTGACTTCGCGGCTCGGGCCCCGGGCGCCCCGCGGACGCTGGCTCGGGGAGCCCGCCTGCCGCATCGAACGGCGGCGGCTGTGGCCGCAGCTGCGCGCCCTCTCCGGCGAGCTGAAACCGCCGCCGGACGGGCAGTTGTCGTTCTGGTCGATCCACGACCGGATGATCCTCGACGAGCACGGGTGCGAACGATCGCTGCAGGTCCGGATGGTCGCCGAAGCCGCCGTCGACGGCGTCGACCGGCTGATGACCTACTACCAGTCGGACGCGCCGCTGACCGGCGACCCGTGCTACGGCCGCGTCCGCTGCGCGCGGGCGGGCCGGGTCTGCGTGGACCGGGCGACCGGCATGGTCGCCGGCGAGCTGCGTCTCGACCGCCCGCTCGCGCTGGGGGAGGTGATGGTGGTGGAGTTCGAGATCCGGCTGCCGCCGGGGTCACGGCCGGACCACTACCACCGGCGCTTCACCCGGCCCGTCCCGGAATACGTCTGCCAGGTGCACTTCGGCCCGCGGGTGCCGCGCAGCGTCCGCTCGTACGAGCAGCGGGGGCTGGGCGGCCCGGAGCACCCCGGCCGGCCACTGCCGGTCGGCGCCACGCACGTGGCGACGCTCGCGCTGCGCGACGTCCGGCCGGGCATCCGCGGCGCCGGCTGGGAGTGGTGACGCAATGCCGTGGACGCTCCCGGTCCGGCCTTGACTCTCAAGCGAGTCGAGATCGCATAGTGGCGCTATGAACGAGCTTTACCCCATCGGGGATGTCGCCCGCCGCACCGGGCTGAGCGTGAGCGCGATCAGGTTCTACGCCGACGAGGGTGTCGTCACGCCCACCGGTGTCACCGCGGGCGGCTTCCGGCAGTACGACGTGCACGCCATCGCCCGGCTCGAGCTCGTGCGCACCCTGCGCGACCTCGGCGCCGGGCTCGACGACATCCGCGGGGTGCTGGCCGCGGAGAGCAGCCTGCAGGACCTGGCCGTCCGGCACCTGCGGCTGGTCGAGGACCAGCTGCAGCAGTTCCGCGCGCGCCGCGCGGTGCTGCGGACCATCGTGCGGCAGCACACCACGACCGAGCAGGTGAGCTTGATGCACAAGCTCGTGTCGATGTCCGACGACGACCGCGACCGGCTCATCAGCCGGTTCTGGGACTTCGTGACCGACGGCTTGGACGTCCATCCCAGCTATGTGGAACGGCTGCGCAGCCGGCGGCCGCACCTGCCGGAAGAGCCGTCCACCGAGCAGCTCGAAGCGTGGATCGAACTCGCCGAGATCGTGCAGGACGACGAGTTCCGCACGGCGCTGCGGGCGTTCTTCCACCGCGCCTTCGGCACCGAGCAGGGCAAGCTGATGGCCACACCGGAGATGTGGGCCCGCGTCGAGCAACAGCGGGCGCTCTACCTGGAGGCGCAGGCCGCGCAGCAGGCGGGCGTACCGGCGGATTCCCCGCAGGCCAGGGACATCGCCGAGCGGATGGCGGCCGACTCGGCCGGTCTCGTCGCCGCCATGACCGGGGCGCACGACGTCGAGAAGGCCCGGCGCACGATGGCCGGCTTCGACCGGACCAAGTCCGCCGAGACGCGCGCCAAGCTGACCGGGATGAACCTGATGGCCAGGTACACCACCCTGGTGGCGACGATCAACGGCACGCCTCAGCCGGACCCGGACCGGACGGCGGCGGTCCAGGAATGGATGGCGGCCGCGCTGCGTCAGGAGACCACCTGAGAAACCGCCGGGTGCCTGGTCATTCCGGAGCGAGGGAGATCCGCGACGCCCGGTCCCGGACGTCGGCGTCGGGATGGTCGCGCAACGCCGACACCAGCTCGCGCCACGGACCCGGCCAGCCGGCCCGGGGACCGGCCTGACTCGCGATACTCGCCGCCAGGGAAGCCTCCACGGCGTCGGCAGCCAGGGCCTGAGCGGTGCCCAGCAGCTCCGGCCGCCCCGGGTCGTGGCCGGCCAGCCAGGTCGCCAGCCGGTCCGCCGCCTGCCAGGCCAGCGCCGGGCGGTCGGCGAGCGCGGCGACCCGGCGCAGCGCCGTCAGCATGGGGCCGCGGCGGGGGAGGGCGGCGATCGCCAGCGTCAGCGCGTCCGTCCGGTGTGCCGGGCTGTCCGCCAGCGTGGCCGCCAGCCGCTCCGCCGCGTCGCGCATGGTCGCGCCGGTGCCGTCCACGCGGGGCGCGAACCGGGTGACGACGTAGCGCAGGCGTTGCCGCGCCGGCTGGTCACGGCCCGCCAGGACGACGTCGTCCTGCTCGATGAGCGTCGTGACCATCGCGTGCAACGCCGCCGGATCGCCGGTGCCGGTGCACGCCATCAGCACCGCCTCGACCGCCGAATGCCACGTCGCAGTGGTGGTCAGGTCACCGATCCGGGCGACCAGCGCGGCGGCCCCCTCGCGGTCCCAGGCGCTCCACGCCGGCCAGGCGGTCAGGCCGATCTGCGCGAGGTCGGGGGCGGCGCCGGTCGCCACGCTCCGCACCAAAGCGCCGTAGCGCGCGCGGTACCGCTCGGCGATGGTCGCCGGGGCGGCTTCGGTCACCGCCCTGGCCACCTCGGCCATGGTGGTCGCTTCGGTGAGCCACTGCCACGCGCGTTCGTCGTCGAGCAGCCGCCGCGCGGCCGAGACGATCGCGCGGCGGAGGTCGCGGTGCAGGTCCGGGTCCGCCCACAGGGCGGTCAGCTCGCCGGCGGCGTCCGGCACGCGGTGCTCGGCGAGCAGCCGGATCGCCTCCTTGCGCGCCGTCACCTTCTTGCCCGCCAGCACCGGGCGGAGCGCGGCGGCCAGCTCGGCCGGCGGGATGGCGCGGGCGGCCCGGCCGGCCGCGTACACCGCGACCCGGGCGCGTTCGGTGTCGGCGTAGCCGAGCAACGTGCCCAGCGTGTCGCCGGGCCGGTCGGTCCACGCCAGCCCGGCGAGGGCGGCCTCGACCACGGCGACCTCGCCGTCCTGGAGGAACGGCCGCACCTCGTCCGCGCCGGCGCCGGGCAGGCCGGCCAGGCGCCGCACGGCCGACACCCGCTCCCAGACCGGCTTGCGGGGCGCGGTGGCGAGGTCGGCCAGCAGCTCGGCGTACCGGGCGACCTGCCGCGGCAGCCAGTTCCGCAACGACCCGCCGAACGTCGGCACCAGCCGGACGCCGCGGGTGGCGAACCGGCCGTGCGGCGGCCGGTCCAGCACGCGGTCGAGCAGGTCGGTCCGGCGCCCGCTGACCGCGTTCGCCACGGCGGTCACCGTGATCGTGGACGAATCGCGGCCCAGCACCGTCTCGACGCGTTCGTCCCGGGTCGCGGGCGGGGCCAGCCACAGCTCGATGGCCCACTGCACCGTGCTGTCGTCGGCCGCGCGGGTCGCTTCGCCCACGGCAGCCTGCAGTCCGGGCATCGCCCACGCGCGCCGGTGCAGGCCCGCGGCCAGGGCCAGCACCAGGTCGTGGCGGCCGGCGCGGGCGTCGGCGGCGATGCGCGGCTGCAGCGCGGACCACACGGCGTGCTCGGCACCGCGGGGCAGGTCCCGGTCGAGCCGGTCCTGAGCGAGGGTGCGGGCGTGCCCACCGGACAGCTGCAGGATCTGCAGCCCGCCCTCGACCAGCTCGGGCCGCGAAGTGCGGGTGCCCTGCCGGACGAGCGTGACGGCCACCGTGCCCACCGCCTGGCGAGTGTCCCACGACGCGTCCCTGGCCTGGACGGCGTCGGTGCCCAGCTTGACCATTGTGGACGGATCGGCCGAGCGCAGCAGCCAGCCCGGGATCGCGGCGAGGGCCGCAAGTGCGGCGTGGCGGACCGGGTCCTGCTCGTTGGGCAGCCGGGTCAGCGACGTCAGCACCCGGGCGACGACGCCGGGGTCCCGGGTCGCGGCCGCCGCGCCGAGCAGCAGCGCGTAGCCGGTGGCGCGCTCCCCGGCGGCCGGCCGGGCTGTCGCGGCGCGCAGGTGGGGCTCGGCTTCGGCCCACGGCAACCGGGCGGTCACCTCCAGCCGCAGTGCAGGCTGGTCGGCCACCGGGCGGGTGGCGAGCAGCCGGCGGGCTTCCTCGTGCCGCGCCCGCCACGGCAGGACGTCGAGCAGCGCGGCCGGCAGCCCCGCCTGCCGGAGCGTCCGTTCGCCCAGCGCTCCACTCAGGACAGTCGCGCGCCGGGCGGGCGGGAGCCCGCGCACCAGCGCCGTCAACCGCGGCACGTCGGCCATCAGGGTGCGCGCGAGCGACGTCAGGGATTCGTCCGAGGCCCGCCGCAGCGCGCGCTCGGTGCTCCGGCCCGGCCGGAACCGGATGCGCCGGGCGGAATCGGCGATGACGGCGACGACCCGGTCCGGATCGGCCGCGATCGCCGTGGCCAGCCAGCGATCCGCGCCGGCAGGCAACCCGGTCGGCGGCCCCGAGCGCACCAGCAGGTCGACGACCTGGCCGGCGTCGTGCTCGACCAGGTGCCCCAGCGCCGGGCCGAACCGCGTCCACACGGCCCTGCGGCCGGTACCGGCGGCGCCGGTCAGCCGGCGGCGCAGGTCCGCGAGGACGACGGCGGGGTGCCGGCGCGCCAGCGCGGCGAGGTTGGGCACGGCGAAGTCCAGCTCCGGCAGCAGGGCCGTCACCGTGGCGGCTTCGCAAGCCGCGAGCACCGCGGCGGCCTCGTGGTCACCGAAGCGGGCGCGCACCCGGGGCAGCAGGGTCTCGGCCCACTCGGCGGCTCCGGTCGCGCGCACCGCGCGGTAGAGCGTGTGCCGCCAGGCGGCCGGCGCGGTCGGCAGCGTCGCGGTGACGACGTCGAAGTGCAGGCCGCGGCCGGCGCAGTGGCGCATGGCCAGACCGGCGACCCGGGGATCGGCCGCGACGAGGCAGCGGCGCAGGTGCGTGTCGTCGCCCGCGATGACGGCCATGGTCGCGGCCCAGGCGCGCGGAAGCCCCGGGACCGCGTCCAGTTCCGCGAGCAGAGCGGTCAGCTCCGGCGAACCGGCCAGCGCGCGTGCGGTGTCGGCGAGAACCCGCCGCCGGGCCGGCGCGGCCAGCGGATCGATCCGGGCCAGCAGGGCGCGCATGTCCATTCCGGCGATTGTTCCCGATCATGGCGCCGCGACCAACGCATTTGCGTTTCCGCGCCGGGTCAGAGGGCCGGCTTGCCCGGCTGGTAGAGCCAGGTGTGGAAGAACGAGCCGAGGTCGCGGCCGGTCAGCCGTTCGACGAACTGGATGAACTGCTGCGTCGAGACGTTGCCGTACCGGTGGGTGGCCGGCCACCGCGTGAGCACGTCGAAGAAGGCGCGGTCGCCGATCTTCGTGCGCAGCGCCTGCAGCGTCATGGCGCCGCGGTTGTAGACCAGGTCGTCGAAGATGTGGTCACGGCCGGGGTCGGCGACTTCGCCGCTCCAGTCCTTCTCGTCGGCGTACGTCTTCGCGAAGGTCTGCTGCACGGGGACGTTGTTGAACTTCTCCTGGTAGAGCCACTCCGAGTAGGTGGCGAAGCCTTCGTTGAGCCAGATGTCGGACCAGTGCACGGGAGTGAGGCTGTCGCCGAACCACTGGTGGCCGAGTTCGTGGGCGAGCAGGTCGCCGTCGACGTCGCTGTCGGTCTGGTCGTAGACCGGCCGGCTCTGGGTCTCGAGGGCGTAGTGGACGCCGACGTCGGCGAGGATGCCGCCGGTCGAGTCGAACGGGTACGGCCCGTACACCGAGGATTCCCACTGGATGACCTGCGCCGTGGTCCGGTTGAAGACCTGGCCCTGACCGGGCTTGGTGTCGATGGACTTGCCGATGGCGGTGATGTTCGGCAGGCCGTCGGCGGTGACACCGCGGGTGACGTCGTAGCGGCCGATCGCGAGCATGCTCAGCTCGCTGGCCATCGGCCGGTTCATGGACCAGCGGAAGGTGGTCCGGTGGTCGCGCGTGGTGGTGGGCCCGGGTTCGCCGTTGGCGAGCACGGTGAGCCCGGCCGGCACGGTGATGGTCTGGGTGTAGGTCGCCTTGTCGTCGGGGGTGTCGTTGACGGGGAAGTAGGTGGCGGCCCCGATCGGCTGGTTGAGCGCGACGGCGCCGTCCTTGGTGGCCACCCAGCCGGAGAGCCCCAGCGCGGGATCGTCGATCTTCTGCGGAACACCGGCGTAGCTCACCGAGACGACGAACGGGCTGCCCTTCCGCAACCCGTAAGGAGGGGTGATCACCAGCTCCTGTGCCCCGCTGCGGCTGAAGGCGGCGTCGAGTCCGTTCACCGAGAGCTTGCTGATGGTCAGCGGCCCCTGGAAGTCCAGGTCGAAGCGGGAGAGATTCTGAGTGGCGGTGGCGAGGATCGTCGTGGTCGCGTCGATGGCCTGCGTGCCGGGATCGAACGCCAGCCGGATGTCGTAGTGGCCGACGTCGTAGCCACCGTTGCCCATGTCCGGGAAGTACGGATCCCCGGCACCGGCCGCACCGGGCGAGAACATCGGTGCGGCTTCCGCGGCCGGGCTCGCTGCGGCCATCAGCGCAGCGGACAGGGCACCGGAGATGATCAGCAGGTGGCTTCGGCTGCGGTTCGCGCCTCGCATCGGTCCTCCTCGGCGGTCGACGCTGAAGAGTAGGTCGGACCGGACACGCGGATCAACCCTGGTGGGGGGCCTCGACATCCGGTTCGGGCGGTTCCTGGCCGGTTGTCGCGTATCGCTGTTGCCAGGCGTACCTGGTCGCGAAGTCGGTCCGGATGTCGCCCATGAGGGTGTCCAACTCGGCCGGTCCGACGGTTTCGCCGGTCCGCAGGTCACGTGCGCGCCCGTCGGGCAGCCAGACCGCGGCGGGACGGCCGTCGGGCTCCAGCCCGTAGTTGTGGATCCGGGCTGCAGTCTCCACTTCACCTGCGCGGAAGTACGCCCCGATCAACGGATACAGACGTCCGCCGGTTGCGCCGCCCGGGCGGGTGAGCGAAATGTGGGTGAGATATTCGATGGCACTTTCCGGTCCGTGGGCTATCTCGATCAGCTCGGCGTAAGTGTTTATTCCGAGCCCGTGATAATCGTCGTCGGCGCAGCCGGCTGCACGGTCGAGGTCGCCGGTTGCCGCGATCGCCATCGCTTGCTGCATCACGTGGTCGACGCCGAACCTGGCCGTGAAGGAGTCGATTCTCCCGGTGATCGCGAGGAAGACACCGGCCTCGGCGATTGCCTCATCGAGCGCTTCCGGCCCGGTTGAGCTGAGCAGGTCCTCGTACAGCCGGTCCGCCTTCGGTGCGCAGTCGATGTCGCACAGCAACACCGCCAAGCGAAGGCGCGCGTCTTGCCGGTGGTCGGCTGAGAAGATGGAGGTTCGTGGTGGCACGATGTAGGCCTCCAGCAGCCGCACTGCCTCGTCGCTCTCCCCTTGGTGGAGAAGGAGATCGACTGTGTCCATGACGACCGGCAACGCGCCGGGACTTCGATGAGGGTTGGCCTCGGCGAGGTCGCAGAGCCAGCGAACCAGGTCCGGCAGCCGATCGGCCCGGACGAAGATGCCGGCGAGCTCGCGGTTGGGTAGCTCGCCGCCGTGTCGGAGCTCCCCTTGCAGCAGGCGGATTGCTTCGTCGGATCGGTTCATGTCACCGAGCAGTTCCGCGAGGCTGCGGCTGGTCGTGGGTGTCGCATCGACTTCGTGCACGTCGGACAACCAGGCCAGCGCGGCTGCCGGCTCCCGACGCCGGAGTAAAACCCTGGGCGGGCTGTGCGCGACCCACGCCTCGGACAGGGAAGTGTTGCGGTACCGGCTGTCGGTTTGCAGCATCCCGACGTCCTCGGACCGGAGAAAGGAGGCCGACTCCGCGACCCGGCCGGCTTCGGCCAGCAGGCTGGCTGCGCGGGACCGATGGCTCCGCATGTGAACCGGGGCCAGCCGTTCATCCATCGCTTCTTCGGATGCGGCCTTCCGTATTGCCCGGATCGCATACTTCGCTGCGCGAGCCTGTCGTCCCTTCGATTCGGCCTTGAGGGATCGATGCCATATCGTGCTGCTGTCATGACGGACCGGCCAGAACAGAAGGAAAGAGATGCACAGGATGATTGCCAGCAAGTACAACTTGGCCAGCATGAAACTGTAGAGAACGACTATGGTTGCATAATATTTGATGGCAATGGTGGACCGCCCATACCAATCCCATGACGGCGACTTCGGATCATCGACCCGGCGCTGGGACAAACACGCTGCGATCTTTTCTTTGGCGTAGTCGTTGAGCCCTCGCCTCCGCCCGTCCGCGTGCCGGATCCAGAACACGGAAGCAAGGCGGTACAGGCCGGCCCGGACGGCATAGGACGCAAGACGGTTGCGGTCCCATTCGTTGGTGACATGCCGGTCGAGGGCGTCCCAGAGGGCGGTTTTGATCCGGTCTGCCCGCAGGTTCCCGGCGTTGTGGGCGAGGTAGTCGGCGAGCAAGTACGCGTCATCCGACAGGGGAAGCAGCGCGCCGGTCGGTTGACCACGCTGGACATTGCGCAGCGCCTCGGCGAGGGCGTGCGCCGACCATTGGTGTACGTCCTCCGCCGCAAGATAGCTCCGTGTGGCCGCATTGAACACGCTGAACGGCAACGCTGTGTTCGCGCCGGCACGGTAGGCGTCGATAGCGACGTCGAGCACAGCGCGCTCGACGCCATGGGCCGCCCGGTACCTGTCCTCCAGGAAGACGCCGCCGGCCAGATACTGTGTGAGGCGGCCACGTTCACCCACTCTCGTCATGGCTTCCCGAACCCGAGGATCCGCCTCCTGAGCCACGTTGAGCAGAACGGGATCTGCCGTGGCGAAGTCGTCGCTGACCGCAATGCCCCGTGCCGGCGTCAGCAAGTGGTACAGGTGTGAGCCCGTTTTTTCCCGATACTCGTTCCAGGTCGCCTTCCACATGCTGACCAGCACGACGAGCGTGTTGGGATGCTCCGGTGAACCGGGCCGCAGCAGTTCCCGCAACGCGGCGGCAGCCGCGTCACCCAGCGGGTCATCGAAGAACGTCCGTGCGTCGTCCAGCCACATCACAGTGTGCGCCGCGATTCGCCGACGCGTGACCGCAGCGACCAGGGCGTCCGCGTCACGTGGCTGAAAAACCCGCCAGCCGGGCAGAACTGCGCGGACCGCCTCATACGCGGCCCTGGACTTCCCCGAGCAGGACAGCCCGTAGAGGACGACCAGTTCCGGAACGCCTGCGGCGGCGTGGCCGAGCCGATCGCGCAGGAGCGCGTCGTGCGGCCGTGGGAGATAGTGCGGCAAGTCGCTGGATGTCTGTTCGGCTTGCTCCGTGCGGATGGCGGCGTGCACGCCGAGATCTTCGACCGGCCGCAGGTCGGTGAACGGCAGCCCGACCGGTCCGGCGTCCTGTTCCTGTGCCGTCTCGTGCAGGTGGACATCGCCGATGACCGCGTTCGCCTGGAACACGGTGCCGTAGTTCGTCCCGGACATGCTGTTGAACTCGGTGGACTTCGTCCCGTGGGTGAACGCGACCAGGTGGTCGTACAGGTCACGCCATCGGTCCAGGTCGGCCGTAGAGGTGAGATCTACGCGCTCGCCGTTGTGTGACATGCAGGCCCCCACGAACGCCGCGACAGCCTCCCATCGAGGCACATGGGTGAACGAGCCGACGACCAGAGCCCGGGCGGTGTTCTCGTCCAGCGCCGCACCGGCCGTTTCGGCGAGGACCCGAAAAGACGGTTGCCCGACTGTCACCCACAGTTGGCTGGCTTGGTCAACAAATCTGTCCCGAGGATCCAAATCACCGGCTCCGGATCATGTCTCGCTTACCAGAAACAGCTTGAAGCGTTCATCAGGTGATTTTGGCCCAATGGATCCCCTCTGTCATCTCGGGTTGATAGATGCAGAATAGAGCCTGGAAGTTGTGACAAAGTAACGGTCAAGGCCTGCGGTTGCGAGTTTCTTCGCCGGCCGGCCAGTGACCGGTTGGACCGTTCTCTCGCGTGCGGGTCGATGTTTGCCGGCCATCGCGGTGAAGGGCACATGTGGACCGGACCCGGAGCGGCAAGAGCCACGCGTGGACGGGTGCGACTGGAGCTCCGCTCCATCCGGGAGGGGCAGCACCCGGCAAGCCGGGCATCGAAGACGAGTCGCGAGACGAAGGAACCCCTCCGACCTGCCGAAGAGGCGTGGTCGAAGGGGTTCCTTCGAGAGAGTGGAGCTAAAGGGACTCGAACCCCTGACCCCCTCACTGCCAGTGAGGTGGGCATGACCTCCTGACCTGCGGTTTTGGTAAATCCGCAGGTCGGCTGGGGCAGTTTGGGGCAGTGGGGTGCGCTTCGGCGCCGTTCGCCGCAGTCCTGAGAGGGGGGTTGCCCCAGCTGTGCCCCAGTAAAATCAGTGAGAGAATCGCCGACCCGTGTCGGATGTCCTGCACCGGACTCGCCATAACCCAAGACGTTTCCGGCTCGGCGAGACCGAGGACGGCCTGTTGCCCGCCCAGCGCGGCTGAACACAAGACATGACTCCGGCGATCGTGCTCACGCTGAGAGCTTCTGTGCGACAAGCGTGGCCAGGCCGCCGCGCAGTGCCTGGTGCGGACGGCATTGTGGAGGAGGAAGTGAGGGCTCTGTGCGCCCCAGGTCTTCGGTCTCGTCAACCGAAGTCAGCGGTGGTGGGCAAGCCGTGCTGGACTGGGGCTGTGTCCTTGACCGAGCTCGACCGGGTCGGCGCCCGGATCGTTTCCTGTGTCCGCTGTCCTCGCCTGGTGGCCTGGCGAACTGATGTCGCGGCCCAGGCGCCCGGCCGCTATTCCGGGCAGGCGTACTGGGCCCGGCCCGTCCCGGGTTTCGGGGACCCGGCGGCCAGGATCTTCGTGCTCGGGCTGGCGACGGCCGCGCACGGGGGAAACCGCACCGGACGAGCCTTCACCGGCAACCCCACGGCGAGTCTGCTGGTGCGGGCCCTGCACCGGGCGGGGCTCGCCGACCGGCCGGTGTCCGACCACGCCGGTGACGGGCTGCGGCTGCACCGGACGTGGCTGGCCTCGGCCGTCCGCTGCGCCCCACCGGCCAACCGGCCGACGCCGGCCGAGCGCGACAACTGCCTGCCGTACCTCTCGGCCGAAGTGGCTGCCCTCGACGATCTGCGCGTGCTCGTCTGCCTCGGTGGGTTCGCCTGGCGGGCCGCGCTGCACTGGGCGGGGGTTCGGCCGAAGCCGGCGTTCGCCCACGGCGGCGAACACCGGCTGGGCAGCGGCCTGGTGCTGCTGGGCAGCTACCACCCGAGTCCGCGCAACGTGCACACCGGCCTGCTCACCGAGCCGATGCTCGACGAAGTGTTCGCGCAGGCGCGCGGGCTCGCCGGCTTGGCCTGAGCCCCGCTGCCCGCTTTCGCTCCCCGCCTGGCCACACGATCCTGGGTAGCCCGTCAAAGGCCTTGCCGAGCGCGTCCGGCCGCGCTGGTCGGCGTCCTCATGCCGGCCGGGTGGTCCCGGTCCGCCGCCGTCCCGGTGACGCCGTTCTCGGGGAGGCGACGGTAACCGCGGGCGCCGCGTGATCGATGCGTCGCCACCGGCGGCCACCGGAAGTCTTGGCGGCGGCGTGGACGTCGCCGAATCGGGTACAGGCCACCAGGAAGACCTTGAGGAGGCGGGTATGACCGAAGACCAGCACAGCCAGGAGACCGCGGAGCGGCACCCGAGCCCGGAGGAGCAGCAGGGCCATGAGCAGCCGCACCCCGGCTCGGGTGAGGCCATGGACCCGGCGCCGGACCACGGCGAGGAGTCCTACCGCGGCAGCGGCCGGCTGGAGGGGCGCCGGGCGGTGATCACCGGTGGTGACTCCGGGATCGGCCGGGCGGTGGCGATCGCGTTCGCCCGGGAGGGCGCGGATCTGGTGCTGTCGTACCTGGACGAGGAGCAGGACGACGCCGAGCGCACGGCGGAGCTGGTGCGCGAGGCGGGTCGGCGGGTGGTGCTGGTGCCCGGGGACATCCGCGACGAGCAGCACTGCACGCATGTCATCGACACGGCGGTTGCCGAACTTGGCGGCATCGACGTGCTGGTGAACAACGCCGCCTACCAGATGGCACAGGAAGGAGGACTGCTCGCGATCTCCGCCGAGCAGTTCGACCGGGTGCTGAAGACCAACCTGTATGCGATGTTCTGGCTCTGCAAGGCGGCCGTGCCGCACATGCCCCGGGGGTCGGCGATCATCAACACCTCGTCGATCCAGGCGTCCCAGCCGTCGCCCGAGCTGCTGGACTACGCCACGACCAAGGGGGGAATCGTGACCTTCACCAAAGGGCTGGCCCAGGACCTGGCGGACAAGGGGATCCGGGTGAACTCCGTGGCGCCGGGTCCGGTGTGGACGCCGCTGATCCCGGCCACCATGCCGAAGGAGAAGGTGGACTCCTTCGGCGAGCAGACGCCGATGGGACGCGCCGGGCAACCGGCCGAGCTGGCCCCGGCGTTCGTGTTCTTCGCCTCGCCGGAGTCCAGCTACGTCACCGGCGAGGTCCTGGGCGTCACGGGCGGCCAACCGCTGACCTGACCGGGTTCCGGGGTAGAAGAACCGCTTCCGCTCAGCGAAGGGTGGGGGAGACCTGCGAGCGGAAGCGGTGGCTTGAAGGGCCGGTACGGGGGTCGCCTCTCGGCGGGTGCGCGACCCGGCGCCGGGGTGAACCGGTGTTCCGGGAGGGCGGAAGGGGTGAGGCCCGGGGACTCCGCCGTACCGACACCCGTTACAACGGCCGCCGCGGCACGGTGTTCCCGGCCGCCGACCGCGACGGGCGTGACGTGCATCGCTCACAGATCCCGGCGGTGTTCGACGAGCCAGGCGGTGACCTGGTGCAGTTTCATGTTGCCGTGCCGGAAGGCGCCGACGAGGATCCGGAACGGCCGGTTCGAGGCCGCTAACCTCCGCGCCTGGACCGGTGCGCCCGGCGGTCCTGCCGGCAGGACGTGCAGACCATGACCCGGCCGGACGTCCTTCCGGCGAAGTCGATTCCGACGGCGCCGGGGTGTCAGGCACCCGGAATCGCGGCCGTCGGTGGAGGGGACAAGGGGATTTCGCGCAGGGCGTCGGCGAGGATCGGGTAGATCCCGGCGTGGGTGTCGATGCCGAAGATCCGCAGTGGGCGAAGGACCGAGCGGGCCGCGGAGACGATCTCGATCCGGCGGTGCTCGGCGCAGGCTCGGTTCACGGCACCCTCGAGCGCACGCACCCCGGCCGAGCCGAAGAAAGGTCACCCGGGACAAGTCCAGTACGAGGCAGGCCGGCCAATCCTGTCACAGCGCCCGCTGCAGCAGCCGGACGGAACCGGTGTCGATTTCTCCGGCGGCGGTGATGATCGCCAGATCGTGCCGCCACGGGATGTGCCGTACGGTCAGGATCGTTTCGGCGTACTGGCGAGGGGATTTCCGCCTCGTTGCGGTCGGTGGAGATACGGAAGTCGAAAGTGGTGAAGGCATGGCTGGGTGCTCCCGAATCTTCGGGGCGAAGCGTCGGTGCGGCCACCGAGAAGAGACGAGCGCAACAAGGGGGGGTCCGGCACCTCGCCGTGACATCTGTCGCCGGACGAGGATGGTACGCAGCTAGCAGGCTCAACCACGCTCTCCATCACTCTAGCCGCTTTTTCGTTTTTTGTCGCGGCCGGCGGTCGCCCGGAAAGATATTCACATGTGCACGGTCATTCCATCGCGCCGAGACAGCGTTTGCCGCGGTTTTTCCTCGCGACAGCGGGTAGGCGGCAGGCAACGGAGGAAGGATTCGCAAACCATGGCTGACAAGGACCCCAAAGAGATCAACCCCGACGCGCCGGTGTCGCCCGGCACGGCGCCCGTGCCGGACTTGGACGTCGACGTGGCGCAGTTCATGCGGGAAGACCCGCCGTCGCCGCGGCCAGGAGCCGCGGCGACGGAGCCGCCGGACTGACTGCTCAGCGGGCCGACGTGCGTGGCCGGAAGTTCTTTTCGCTCTCGACTCCGCCGTCGCAGTCGTGGATGACGTGGCTGACGCGTCGTTTCTTCGCTGCCTGCCGGCCGGCCAGCACGGCGTCCACCCGGTGCGGCGAGGTGTTGGAGGCGCGGACGCCGCCCTCGACCCGGTTCTTCCACTGGCCATCTTCGAAGTAGGTATGTACGTCGCCTTCGGCCATGGGGAGCCCCTTCAACCAGCTTGGTGAGCGCGTGAGCGGGCGGCGTCTTCCCGCGTCGAACCCGGTCGGCGGGCGCCCCTGACAGGGGGCCGTCGCGGCACCATGTTGCCCGAGCGCTCTGATGGCGGTGATCACGACTCGCGAGCTGAGGTTGAACCCGAGGCCACGCCGAGGGCGGACCACGGGGATCCGGCGTCGGTGGTGGCTGCCTGCCTCACCGCATCGTGGGTACCCCGGGCGACCCGATCCAACCGTCGTGGTGGAAGGCGAAGCAGTCGGTCGGCGGGTCTGCCCGCCCGCGCGGCGTTCAGCGCCTCGGAACCGCCCCGCCGCTCACTCCCCCTGGACGAGGTCCCGCTCATCGGCGTCGTCGGCCCACGTGGTGAGCACCGGTCCGATCGCCGAGTCCACGTCGGGATTCGCGGGCATGCCGAGGTGGCTGCTGCCGACCTCGGCGTGGGTGGCGCCGGATCGAGGGAGGACTGCCACCGCACGAGCGCGTCGCGGTGGGAGAACACCGACAAACGCCGGGACGCCGGGGGACAGCGGGGCCGCGTGGAAGACGACGGGGTGGGCGCCCATCGGTCCACCCACCGGAGAGCCCGGCATGATCCGGCCGCGCGCCAGATCGGGGCGGCGGGCCGCGGCCAGCCGAGCGAGACCGCCGCCTCGGCTGCGCCCGAGCAGCACGACGAAGCCGGTGGTAGGGGGCCGGATACGCACGACGGTGCAAGCAACTGTGTCGATTTCGACGGCGTCACCGCGAGCAGCCGGGTGAGATGCGCCGGCACACCGTGTGGACCGGGGAGTACGGGGGTATCCGAGATTGTTCGTCCCGCCCGCGCCCGAGGAGTTTCCTTGTCCCAGCCCGCGCAGCCGCAGGGTCCCGCCGAATACTCCGAGTGGAGACACGCGGTGGTCGAGGACCTCTACACGACGGAGGCGACGTCGAGCCGCGGCAGCGTCCGGGTCGACGGACGCGGCGACCTGGCCTACCCCGTCGGTGAGCCCAGCGGTGGAGGCACTGCGGATCCACTGAACCCGGAGCGGCTCTACGCCGCGGCGCTGGCCAGCTGCCTGCATCAGTCATTGACGATCGCCGCCACGTCGCTGGACGTCGAGCCCGGCGAGAGCGTGGTCACCGCGACGGTCACCTTGGCCGCCCGCGGCGACGGCGGCTACGAGCTGCGTGCGACGGTCGAGGCGTACCTGCCGGGCGCGACCACCGACTCGCTCTACGACGCCGTGACTCGCGAGGCGCTGCGGCTGTGCCCGCTCGTCGGCGACAAGGTCGCGGTGACGTTCGACCGCGAGCGCGGCCTGGCGCTGCAGCACCACACCGGTCCGGCGGATCCCGGTCAGAACTGACGTTCGTACGGGTGCCTGCTCGCGGCCGGTCGCTGACTCACCGCCGTCGTGCGGGATTGACCGGAGCCTGCGCGGGTAGCCGCCGGCCATGACGGACAACGACGTTCCGGCGAACAGCGGTGCGGTGGCCGCGCCCCACCGCCTGATCGCGGCGATGGAGCGGGCACGGATCCTGGACGGGCCCGCGGAGGCTGTCGCCAGACCGTTGCGGCGGCTCTTCGGCGGCCGGGTGGGCCGGTCGCTGCGCGGCCGAGAGCTCGGGCACCCGCTGCACCCGCTGGCGGTCACGTTGCCGATCGGGGCGTGGCTGTGCTCATCGCTGTTGGACTTCCTGCCCGGCAACGACTCCGCCGCCCGCCGGCTCGTGGGTGTGGGACTGCCCGCCACGCCGGCGACGATGGTACTGGGCGCTGCGGACTACAGCGGGCTCGATGTCCGCCAGCGCCGTGTCGGCTTGGCCCACGCCACGGGCAACGCGCTCGCCGCCGCGGTGTTCGCGAAGTCCTACTTCGCTCGTGCCCGGGGCGCGAAGGCGGCGGGCAAGATGCTGAACCTCGTCGGCCTGCTGGTGCTCAGCGCCGGTGGCGCGCTGGGCGGTCACCTGTCCTACGCCCAGGGCGCCGGGGTCCACCGCTGGCAATCCGCGAACGAAGGTGATCCACGATGACCGACTACCTGGCCGTCTACTTGCGTGACCAGCTCGCGCTCGGCGTCACCTGGCGTGCCCTCGCCCGCCGCGCCCGCGACAACAACAAAGGCACCCCGCTCGGCGGGGCACTGGCGGAGGTCGAGGACGGGATCGCGGAGGACGTGCGGACGTTCGAGGCCGTCATGCGGACCCTCGGGATCCGGCCCAACCCGGCCAAGGTCGCCTTGGCGGCGGTCGCGGAGCGGTTCGGGAGGCTCAAGCGCAACGGCCGGTGGGTGACGTACTCGCCGCTGAGCCGCTTCCTGGAACTGGAGGGTCTCGCGATGGGCATCGAGGGCAAGAAGATCCTCTGGCACACGCTGGGTGACCTGGCGGGCCTGCGTGACCGGTTGCCGGACACGGACTTCGACGAGCTGCTCGCCCGCGCCGCCCGTCAGCGGCAAACGTTGGAGCCGTTCCGGCGTGCGGCCGGAACAGAGGCGTTCGCCCGCCAAGCGGTGAACCTCGTTCACCGACCTCTTACCCGGGAAGTCGCGTGGACACCAACGGTGCGAGGAGTTCGCCATGACCATGACCGCGAGACCGCCCGTCGACCGGTACCCCACCAGGCTCCCGCACCGGGACGAGGGGAGTGACGCCGTCCGGGCGTGACGGATTGCCGTTCGAACTCCCGATCGGGGCAGTGCGGTTCCTGCTTCGACAACAGCTTGTTTCCACCGGAGGCGGCCCGAACCCGGCGCCGGCCCGACGGACCACGACTGCTCACCGCCGCCGGCGCGGACCGGCCAGTACGGCCAGCACTTCGACAGTCTTCTGCACCGGCTGCCCAGCCCGGCCGGGAAGCAGCTCAATCCCCACGGGCGCCAGGGGACACCCAGCGAAGAACCCGCTCCCGACCGGCGGTGACGCCAAGCCACAGCGGTGCCGGTGCACCCTCGGCCGGCCCACATACCGCCCCGGCGCCGTGTGCCGCGCTGTCACCCCAGCCGCGCCACGAGCATGCCCGACTGCGGACGCCGCCGGGCCGAGGTGCTCGGCGCAGCGGTGTCTCGTAGGCTGGCGGTTCCGGGTATCAGCTCGGCGGGCCCGCAGCGTGGAGAGGCGCAACGGTGGACGGACAGCCTCGGGAGCGGTTGTGGCGGGCGATCGCCACGGCCGCCGAGGTGCCGGGCCGCCGTGACAGCTGGGCGCAGACGGTCTGTCTGGCCTGTGTGGAGACCCTCGAGCACGTCGACGCCGCCATCCTGGCGCTGCGGAACGGCGCTCGCTCCGAGGAGGTGCTGGGCGCCAGCGACCACTGGGCCGCGAAGCTGGCGGAGCTGCAGTACACCGTCGGGGAGGGGCCGGGGGTGGAGGCCTTCGGCAGCGGAAGCCCGGTGCTGGTGCCCGACCTGAGCGTCGAGCAGGTGCGCTGGCCGGGATTCGCCGACGCCGCGCTCGTGGTGGGTGCGGCGGCGGTGTTCGCGTTCCCCCTGCGGTACGGGGCGATCCGGTTCGGCACCCTCGAGCTGGTCCGCCGTCGTCCCGGTGGGTTGACCAGTGCCGAACGGCGGGATGCCGCGCTGGCGGCGGAGCTGTCCACGGCGGCCCTGCTGCGACAGACCCGCGAGGCGGAGCAGGCCGGTCACGACTTCGCGCCACGTCCCGTTGCTTCGTTCCAGGACGTCAGTGTCGCCACCGGCATGCTTGCCGGCCAGTTGCAGATCACCCTCGACGACGCGTTCGCCCGGCTGCGCGCCCACGCCTTCGGCCGGAACCGGTCGGTGCTGGACGTCGCCCGGGACGTGCTGGAGCGGCGCATCTCGTTGGATGAGCTGGCCGAATGACCCCTCAGCAGGAGGCACCATGAGCAACCGCCTTGACGGGGAGTCCGGCACGGCCCCACCCGGGCTGGCCGGCGCGCTGGTCACGATCACTTCGCGCCTGGTGGGCAGTCCGGACAACGCCGCGGTGCTGCGTCTGGTCACCGAGGTCGGCACCGGCTTGCTGGGCGCGACCGCGACCGGGGTCATGCTGACCGGTGCCCGTGGTCTGGAAGTGGTGGCGGCCTCCGACGAGACCGCGCGGTTCGTCGAATTGCTGCAGACCCACATCGAGCAGGGACCGTGCGTGGACTGCATCGCGGCCGCCGCGGTGATCACCGCGACCGATCTCGCGGCCGAGCGGGACCGGTGGCCGGATTTCGTGCCCGCGGCCCTGGACGCGGGGTACCGCTCGGTGGTCGCGGTCCCGCTGCGGCTGGACGGCACCGGCGTCGGCGGGTTCAACCTCTTCTACGACACCAAGACGGCCGCGCCGCAGTGGCAGCTCGACTTGGCGCAGGTGGTGTCGGACCTGGCGGTGCTCGCCCTGGTCCAGGAACGCGGCGACCGCCGCGCGGACCGGCTGCTCGAAGCCACGGTCACGGCGCTGAACGACCGGGTTCAGCTCGACCACGCCGTCGGCTTGGTCGCCGGCACCCTCGGGATCACCCCCGCCGCGGCCCGTGCCCTCGTGCTCGGCCATGCCACCGAGCACGGCTTCGTCCTGCGGGAGCTGACCAGTGCGGTCACCGACGGCACCCTCGCCCCGGCCGACCTGACCGGCTGACCAGGCCTCAGGCCCAGCCGCCGTAGTCGGGGTCGGCCGTGCCGTCGGCCCGTGCGTCGACGGCCGCCGCGACCCGTGCCGCCTCGGCAGCGAGCCCGGCCTCACCGGTGTCCTCGGTCAGCTCGTCGCGGGCTTGCGCGGCATCGCAGCCTTGCCAGCCCTGCAGGACGCCGATCGCTTCGTCGACCGCGGCCCGTCTCGCGAGCGAATCCAGCAGGCGACGGCCCGCCGCGGGGAGCGAGCCGGCATCAGGGTCCGGTCGGGTCATGCCACCCACGGTCCTCTCCGCGGTGGCCAACCGCCACACCGGGTCTGCCAAGCCGGCTCCCGCGCTGCCGGCGGGGTACAGTGGCGAGTCCGTCCGGGCCCGTGAGTTCGCCTGCGACCGCGGCCCCGAGCCACGACGAGCTCGGAACCGGTCCAGTGGCACGGTCGACAGTCGCCGCATCAGGTGTTCAGCACGAGCGTGCTGTGCTGCCGCGCTAATCTGGCTCGACGATGGCGGGCTGGGCCAGGACGATCGTGGCGATGTCGCGGATCTTGCGGTTCGTCCGCTGGGAGAGCTCGGTGAGCCAGGCGAAGGCCTCGTCGGCGTTGAGCCCGCGGCGGGCCATCACGATGCCCTTGGCGGTGGCGATCGTGTCGCGGGTGTCCAGCGCGGTGCGCAGCTGCCGGGCTTGGAGCTGGGCGTTGGCCCACCGGGTCGCGGTCAGGATGATCCCGGACATGGCGCTGGTGAACAACGCGATCAGGGCGGCGTCCATCGGGTCGAAGGCGTGCTGTTTCCGGCTCCACACGTTCAGCGCGCCCGACAGGTGGTGGTGGCGGGCCGCTTCCCCGGTCACTGCGTCGTCGACGCCGACGAACAAGGGACAGGACATCATGGTCTCGACACCCGCCCCGGCCGCGGCCTCGCCGAACTCGGGCCATCTCCGCCGGGCCAGTGCCGAGTCGATGCGGACGACCGTCTCGGTGCGCGTCGCCTCGATGCAGGGGCCGTCATCGAGGGAGTACTGAGCTTTGTCGAGGACGAGCACGCTCTCGTCGGTGGTGGCGACGGTGCGGGGCACGCCGCCGTCGAACAACGTCACGCTCGCGGCGTCGGCATCGGGCAGCACCGCCACCACCCGGGCGGCCATCCGCGCCAGGGTCTCGTCGCGGGGCTCGCCGGCCTGCAACGACTCCGTCAGCTCGAGCAGAGCCGCAGAAACGTCGTGCGTCCGGTGGTCCATCGTCACCCCTCCTCAACGCCCGCCGCGGAATCTTGATCCATGTGGATCCAACTTCCCACGTCGGTCGGCGGAGCGCCAGGCCAACCGCAGAACGTGCGTCACCGGGCGCGTCGCGGCCACGACGGCGACTCTCCGGTGTTCCAAGGTGTGCTCGCTCGGCCGTTTCTCCGAGCACCCGCAGCCCGGCCGTGGCCGAAGGTTCAGCCGAACGGGATGCTGGCCGCCAGGCAGGTCTGCCGTCCCGTGTTCCGGCCCAGCGTGCCGAGGTCGTCGACGATCAGGTCGTCTTCGCCGGTGCCGGACTGAGGCGGGAGGAGGACGAACAGCACCTGCTGCTGACGGTGTGCGGCGCCGGTCCACTCCAGTGGCGGGTCCGCCGGTTCGAAGCCGACGGTGAGGCTGCGGCCGCCGGCGTGCACGGTCACCGCGGGCCGGTCGGTGATCTCGACGTGGCAGCCGGCGGCCCAGGGCCACAGGCCGCGTTCCCATTCCCAGGTCGTCGGAGTGGCGAAGCCGGCCCGGGTCAGTAGGCGGACCAGTTCCCGGTGGTCGTCGTGGCGGCCCGGTTGGAGGAGCAGCACGGGGTAGAGGTTCTTGTCCTCGTAGACGAGGACGTCGATTTGCCAGCGGGACGGCATCGCCGTGCCGCCGGAGCCCGGCGGCGTCATGGCCGGGCCTCGCCGTCGCCGGTGTCCGGGTCGCCGCCGAGGCCGTGCCGCAGGTGCCCGCGGCGGGCGGCGGCTTCGAGGGCGGCGGTTTCTTCGGGTGGGTCGGGCCGCAGCAGGCTGCCCGGGACCGCGTGCCCGGCCGCGCCGAGCTTGTTGGGCTTCTTCGGCACGGGGGCTCCTTGGTAGGCCAGGGCCTTGCCGTCGAGCGGCTGGTGGACCTCGAGGTAGGTACCGCCCGGCGTGCGGGTGATGATCCCGGTTTCGATGCCGTGTTCGAGCACCTCGCGGTCCGACCGCTGCAGGGCGAGGCAGACGCGGTAGGTGACCAGGTACGCGGCGGGCGGGGCGAGCAGCAGCCCGATGCGCCCGGCCCAGGTGGTGGCGTTGAGGGAGATGTCGAACTGCAGCGCGATGATGTCGTTGAACGACGACAGCGTCAGGACGCCGTAGAGGGCGAGCGCCATCATGCCGATGCCGGTGCGGACGGGGACGTCGCGCGGGCGCTGGACGAGGTTGTGGTGGGCGGTGTCGCCGGACAGGCGGCGTTCGATCCAGGGGTAGCCGATGAGGGCCACGAAGAGCAGGGTCAGGCCGATGACGCCGGCGAAGAACACCGGCGGCACGGTGTACCGGCCGAGGTAGAGCTCCCACGGCGGGTAAACGCGCAGCAGCCCGTCGGCGAAGCCCATGTACCAGTCCGGTTGCGAGCCGGCGGAGACCTTCGACGGGTCGTAGGGCCCGAACTTCCACACCGGGTTGATCTGGAACAGCCCGGACATCAGCGCGAGGATGCCGGTGACGAGCGCGAAGAACGCGCCGCCCTTGAGCGCGAACACCGGCAGGATCCGGACGCCGACGACGTTGGTCTCCTTGCGCCGGACGCCGGGGAACTGGGTGTGCTTCTGGTACCAGACCAGGGCGAGGTGCACGCCGACGAGCGCGAGCATGATCCCGGGGATCAGCAGGATGTGGATGGTGTAGAGGCGGGGGATGATGACGTCGCCGGGGAATTCGCCGCCGAAGATCGCCCAGTGCAGCCAGGTCCCGATCACGGGCAGGGACAGCACGATGCCGGACAGCGTCGCGCGGATGCCGGTGCCCGAGAGCAGGTCGTCGGGCAGGGAGTAGCCGAAGAACCCTTCGAACATGCCCAGGATCAGCAGCAGGGCCCCGATGACCCAGTTCGCTTCGCGGGGACGGCGGAAGGCTCCGGTGAAGAAGATCCGGAGCATATGCACCATCATCGCGGCGACGAAGATCAGCGCCGCCCAGTGGTGCAGCTGCCGCACGAAGAGCCCGCCGCGGACTTCGAACGACAGATCGAGGCTGGTCGCGAACGCCCGGGACATCGGCACGCCGCGCAGGTCCGCGTAGGCGCCCTGGTAGACGACTTCCTGCATCGACGGGTCGAAGAACAACGTCAGGTACACGCCGCTGAGGAGCAGGACGAGGAAGCTGTACAGCGCCACTTCGCCCAGCAGGAACGACCAGTGGGTGGGGAAGACCTTGTTGAACTGGTGGCGCAGGCCGGCGGCCGCGTGCAGCCGCCGGTCGGTGGCGCCGGCCGCGGAGGCTGCCGCGCGAGTGGCGCGCCCGGGCCCGCGGGTGGGGGCGGGAACGTGGCTGGGGCTCATGGTTCCTCCGCGGGATTCGGCGACCGTCAGCGGCGCTTACCCGCACTCCCCACCGACAACCCTCTGCTCACCTGCCCGGCACCGAACTCGCCGACAGCCGTACCTCGGGAGCCTGTGCCGAACGGCCGGTGCCCGCAGCGGGTGCCGGCGGGTCGCGTGATCGACGCCCTGCTGCCCCGGGTGCGCGACTTGCGACGCGGCGGCAGTGCGGCCGCGGCGCTCGCCCCAGTCGCCACCGGTCGCGCGGACGCGGTGTGGGCGCCCGGGCTCCAGCCCCTGGGACTGCGTGGCCGGCGAGTGGTGACGTCCTGACGGCCGCCGATCCGCTGTGGCGCGCTCTCCAGAAGGCGCTGACCACGGCTTGGTCGCAGCCGGACCGGGTGAGCTGAAGGACCGGCCGGTTCCGCACCGCGCGCATGGTCCGATGTGGACAGATCCGGGCAGGACGGCCGGATCAGGCGACCTGCTCTCGGCGCTCCGCCGGTTCTGCGGGCCCGGGAGCGACGGAGGTCACGTGCCGAGTGGCCGTGGTCCGGAAACAACCGCGGTGCGGGGACGTTGTACCGGGTGTCGGTACGGCGGTGTCCCCGGGCCTCACCCCTTGCCTTCACGGAATACCGGTCACGCTGGAGCCGTGTCGTGCCACTCGCCGCGAGGCGACCCCCGTACCGGCCTTCAAGCTCCCGTTTCCGCTCGCAGGTCGACCCCCTCAGACCTTCGCCGGGCGGAAACGGGACCGAATTGGCCGGCGGCGTTTGTACGGCGGCTCAAGCGGTATGCGGTGAGCCAGGCGTGAGCCGATCGCCACTCGCCTTTCCCGGGAAGGACCCGCCATGACGACGACCGGCGCCGCACCTGTGCTGATCACCGGTGCCGCACTCGCGTATGAGGATCAGCTCGCCGCCCGCAAGCGCAAGTACCTGCTGATGATGTCGTGCCGCATCCCGTGCCTGATCCTCGCCGGGGTGTTCCACGGCACCTGGTGGCTGGCCTTGGCCGTGCTCGCCGTTTCGGTGCCCCTGCCGTGGATGGCGGTGCTGATCGCCAACGACCGGCCACCCCGCAAGACCGAGAAGGTGAACACCCTCGACCGAGACCCGAAGCACCTGGAAAACGACCGGCACCAGATCATCGACACCCACTGACCGAGGCGCCCGGGCCGGGCGAGCGGGCGTGCCCCGGTTGGTGCATCGGGGCGTAGGTGCCATAGAGCGCGTCCGGCTTTTCGGGCTTGGCTTCGAACTGCAGCATTCCCTCCGTCGTCCGGGGTGGTCCCCGGCGGGGACCGTCACCGTCAGTCGCCGCGCCCGAAGCACCTAGGTCGCTTGGCGATGGGGGCGTATGGTCGGCGCATGTCCATGCTGTTCGCTGGTCGCGCGCCGACGTTGCGCGCCTGATGCCAGGGTCGTCCGAGACTTCGTTCACGCATCCGGCGTTGTTCTACGGGACTCCAAAGGAATACCTCGCGGATACGGTGCCCTTCATCACCGGGGGGCTGTCCGCAGGAGAGCCGGTGGCCGTGGCGGTGCCGCCGGCCGGCCTCGGGCTGCTGCGCCGCGAACTCGGGACTGATGCCGATCTGGTGCACCTGCTCGACATGACCCACGCCGGGCGCAATCCGGGCCGGATCATCCCGGGTGTGCTGCGGGCCTTCGCCGACGCGCACCCCGGGGTCCACGTGCGGATCATCGGCGAGCCGCTCTGGGCCGGGCGGTCCGAGGCGGAGTACCCGGCGTGCGCGCAGCACGAGGCGCTGATCAACCACGCCTTCTCGGGCCGGTGGGCGACGATCTTGTGTCCCTACGACACGGCGTCGCTGGGACCCGTTGCGCTCGCGGACGCCGTCCGGACGCATCCGTGGCTCATCGACGGCGCGGACGAGTGGCGGGCGAGCGGCGCGTACTCGCCCGACGACGTCGTCGCCGACTACAACCGCGAACTTCCGGAACCGCCGGCCGCCGCCGTGCTGGTGGTCGGCGCGAACGGGCTGCGTGAGCTGCGGAAGTTCGTCGCGGAAACAGCTGTCCGGGCCGGGCTGGCCGAGGACCGCGCCCACGACGTCGTGCTCGTCGTGACGGAGCTGGCGTCGAACAGCGTCGAGCACGCGAGCAGTGACGCGACTGTTCTGCTGGGCCAGGGCGGCGGGCAGCTGGTGTGCCAGGTCCGCGATTGCGGGCACATCGAGGACCCGCTCGCGGGGCGCCGGCCCGGAGCGCCCGGCCAGCGGCGGGGCCGCGGGCTGCTGCTGGTCAACCACCTCGCCGACCTGGTCCGGGTGCACACCACGCCGTCCGGCACCACCGTCGAAGTCCGCTTCCAGCTCGGTTGGGAGGTCGGCTTCCTGCCGGCCGCCGGCCACGTGTCCCGGGCGAGACACAGCGGCCAGCGGCCGACGGGGCAGGCGCCGCGACAGCTGATGAGCACCGGCAACGAGGTCGAGGCAGAATTGCGGCATGTTCGACACGCCTGATTCGGAGATCCAGGAGCCGTCGGGGGATGACGGCGGCGCGGCGGACGGGGTGACGCTCGAAAAGCTGGACGAGGCGCTGGTCCTGCGGGTAACCGGAGCGCTGGACCTGACTCTGGCGCCGAAGCTCCGTCAGTTCGTCGATCGCGCGCAGCGGCAGGCTCCCTCGGTGCTGGTCATCGACTTGACCGGGGTCAGCTTCCTGGCATCCGCGGGGATGGCGGAACTGGTACGAGCCCATCGCAGCACGGCGTCGATCGCCGTGCGGGTCGTGGCCACCGGACGGGTCACCGTGCGCCCGCTCCAGCTCACGCGGCTGACCGACGAACTGGTGATCGTTCCCACGCTCTCGGCCGCGCTGGATCCCGCGTGACCGGCCAGAGCGGGTTCGAGGACCTGATCGACGCGTTGCGCGGCACTTTCGTCGGCAGCGACGGCGAGCCGGTCGAAGTGAAGACGCTCCGGTTGGCCGACGCTGAGCGGCGCCGGTTGGCCGGCGGTGACCCGGACGAGGGGCTGGCACTGGTCGTTCCCGGCGGCGTGCTGCTGGACGAGCTGCTGCCCGGCGTGCCGGTGTCCGCGGCCGTGGGCGTCCTCACCCGCGGAGAAGGTGTGCTGATGTTCGCCACCGACCCGGTCGGTGATCGCCACCGGGCTCTCGTGGAGGGGGCCGGCCTGGTGACCGGCCCGGTCGCCGGGCTGGTCCGGGAACTGCACGCCGAAGCGTCCGTTCTGGACCTGCTGCATTCGGTGGGACGGGAGCTGACCGCTCAGCTCGACCTCGACCGGCTGGTGCAGAAAGCGACCGACGCGGCCACGAAGGCGACCGGCGCCGAGTTCGGCGCGTTCTTCTACAACCTGGTCGACGAACTGGACGAGTCCTACACCCTGTACACGATTTCCGGGGTGCCGCGGGAGGCGTTTTCCCGGTTCCCGATGCCCCGCAACACCGCGGTGTTCGGCCCCACGTTCGACGGCGTCGGCACGGTCCGCAGCCCCGACATCACCCAGGATCCCCGGTTCGGCCGGAACGCGCCGTACCACGGGATGCCGGAAGGCCACCTGCCGGTGCGCAGCTACCTCGCCGTCCCGGTGATCAGCCCGACGACCGAAGAGGTGCTGGGCGGCTTCTTCTTCGGCCATCCACAGGCGGACCGGTTCACCGCACGACACGAGTTCCTCGCCGAGGGGCTTGCCCGGTACGCGGCCATCGCCCTCGACAACGCGCGGCTGTACGAACGGGAACGGATCCTCGCCACCGAGCTGTCCCGCAGCATGCTGCCGGTCGTTCCCGACGTCAGCGGGGCGGATGTGGTGACGCGGTACCTGCCGGCGACGACCGGAGACAAGATCGGTGGCGACTGGTTCGACGTCATCCCGCTGTCGTCGGGGGCCACCGCGTTCGTCATCGGCGACGTCGTCGGGCACGGGGTCACCGCCGCGACCATCATGGGGCAGATCCGTACCGCCATCCGGTCCTACGCCCTGCTGGAGCTGGCTCCGTCCGAGGTCCTGCGCAACGTTTCCCAGCTGGCCGCGGGGCTGTTCGATGCCAGCTTCGTCACGTGCTTCTACGCCGTGCACGATCCCGGCCGGCGCAATCTCACCTACGCCAACGCCGGCCACCTCCCCGCTGTCCTCATCGAGCCGCATGGAGAGGTTCAGCAGATCGGCGAAGCGCTGGCCCAGCCACTGGGCGTCGGCAGCGAATTCCCGCAACGGATGACGGCGTTCCCGCCCGGGGTCGACTTGGTGCTCTACACCGACGGCCTGGTAGAAAGCCGCACCCGGGACCTCACCGTCGGTATCGAATGGCTGCTGGAGGGAATCACCCGGGTACGCGAAGCGCCCGACCGGGAGACGGCGTGGGACGAGCTGATCTCCGAGCTCACCCTCGGCCGCCACGACGACGACATCGCGCTCATCCACGTCCACCGCCACCTCGACCCCCCGGCGGCCGAATTCCACCAACGCGCCGACGCCACCGTCGACCAGCTCGCCGGGCTGCGCAGCGGCTTGACCCAGTGGGCGGCGGGACTCGGCATGACCGTCGAGCGCCACGAGGACCTCGTCCTGGCCAGTTACGAGGCCATGTCCAACTCCGTCGAACACGCCTACCGCGACGATCCGCGGCCCGGCGCCGTCGAGGTGCACGGCGAACGTCACCGTGGCCAGGTGACGGTCACCGTCACCGATTACGGCACCTGGAAGCCCCGGGATGCCACCGACACCCTTCGAGGACGCGGCCTTTCGCTGATCGAAGCGTTGGCCGACCACACCTCGACCATCCACCGGGACAACGGCACCACCGTGATCCTGACCTGGACCATTGACGACGCACCCGAGGGTCCCGTTACCGGGTGATCAGGCGACCTCACTCGTACGGACTACGAACACCGAGACTGGGGAGTCCCGCGGTGAGGCGGACCGTGAAACCGGTGTCGTCGCGGTGGAGGGCGACGTGGGTGCAGATCTGGTGGGTGATCCACAGCCCGCGCCCGCCGACGTGGCGGTCGGCGGGGAGCAGGCCGGCGAACGGGTCGTCGGGGCCGGGGCCGGCGTCGTGCACGGTGACGACCATGTGCTCGGTGTCGGCCCAGATCCGCAGGTGAACCGGTGGGCGGCCGTGGCGTAGGGCGTTGGTGACGATTTCGCTCACCGCGAGCACGAGGTTCTCGATCTCCGCGGCGGGTAGGCCGGTCTTGTCGGCGTCCAGGACGGCCCGGCGGGCGGCCGAAGGGTGCGGATCGGTCAGCTCGAGCAGCGGCGCGGTGCGCTGGATCGGGGAGGGTGTCATCGGCCGCGGGCCGGTCAGGAAGGTCAGCGGGTCGACGTAGTCGGCGTTGGGGTGGTGCCCGCCGCCGGGGGTGGCGAGGAAGGGGTGTGTACGGGCGACGTCCTCGAGCACATGGGGCGGAGTGGTGCGGCTGTCGTAGGCGCACATGCTGCGCAAGGGGAACTCGTCGTAGGCGTGGTTCACCGCTGCTTCGTAGCGGGCCCACCAGTCCCAGGAAGTGTCGATCGCGGCGCCCGGCACTTCGCCGACGATCCGGATGCCCGACGCGCCGTCGGCGACGAGGCCGGTCATCAGGTCTCGGTAGGACTTGATCGCCGCGGCGGGCCGGGCGTAGAGATCACCGGTGGCCAGGAAATGCGTTCCCGCGGATGCGGGCAGTGCCGCGCGCACCAGTTCGGCCCGGTCCGGCTCCAGGGACACGATGGTCGGTTCGCCCGCGGTGAGGCCGGCGTTCAGGAACGGCACCACGACGGCGAGCAACTCGGCGTCGGAGGCGTAGCGGATGGCGGCGTGGTCGTAGCCCCGCTGCGCGGTGTTCATGTCGGTGCTCGTCACACGCGCTCCACCCGGACATTGGTCACGTTCAACAGTTCGAGGACGCGGGCCGGGGTGGACAGCGACGTCCGCAGGACGACCGTCGTGTCGTGGTCCTCGGCGTAGTCCGCCACCGCCAGCAGGCTGCGGTGGTCGATGAACCGCAGCCCCCGGGCATCGATGGCGACCGGTCCCTCGGCGGGCCGCAGATCGGCGCGCTCGAGCGCCAACGGCCACAGCCGGTGTGCCACCATGTCCAGCTCCCCGTCCAAGGCGGCGGCACTGTCGTCACGGGGGTGGCCGTGCAGGTGGAACGGCGTCGACCCTTCGTCGGCTCGGGGGTGCATGCAGGCCAGTTGCGCGACGGCGTCGTCGCCGAGCTCACCGCGGTCGTAGCCGCACATCGCCGACATCGGATGGGTGGCCATGTAGCGGTCGACCAGGTACTCGTAGCGGGTGAAGGCGTCCAGCTGGGCCGGAGTGCGCACCAGCCGGGTGGCGTCGGCGGCGACCCGCAGGCCGGTGTACCCCGCGGCCAGCGCCTCCTCGGTCGCCGCGGCGTAGAGCCGCACCTGCGCGGCCGGGTCGACCACGATGCCGGTGGTGTAGGTCGAGTCCAGCGACGCGATCTGCACCGCCCCGCTCCGCAGGCCCTCGTCGATCGGCCCGGCTGCCCGCAGCTGCGCGGCGAGGACTTCCGGGGCGCCGGGGGCGGCGTAGAGGACGCGCTCGCCCGCGGCGAGCCCCTCGGCCAGGAACTCGCAGGCCCGGACGACGAACTCCTGCGGCTGCCGATAGCCCCGGCACACATGGCCGCGGGCCGGAGGTGGCCCGCTTTCTTGCCCGGTCGGCATCTCCACCACGTCCCCGAGTTTACGTCGCGGACGTCGCGTCGCTGCTCGCAGCAGGTGGCGTTGGTGCCCGGCGCGGTGTCCGGTGGTCACACCGGGTCATCGGAGGTGCCGGCCGGTGAGGCGGTGTCGGTGTCGGCGCCGTAGTCGGCGTGGCGTTCGGTGCGGTCGGTGCCGTGCCAGTCCAGGCACAGCACGGTGGCGTCGTCCTGCAGGTGACCGCGGCAGGCGTGCGTAACCGCCCTGGTCGCCGCCCGGACAAGCTCTCGGGTGTGCAGTCCGGCGGTCTGGTGGATCAGCGCGGGCAGGTCGGCGTCGGCGGCGTCGCGTTCGAACATGCCGTCGGTGAGCAGCACCAGCCGGTCACCGGGGCGCAGGTCCAGCCGCTGCACCCGGTATCGGTACGGCCGGACGCCGAAGAGCAGGTCGGCCTCCACCTCGACCGGCTCGACCCCACCGTCGCGCAGCAGCAGCGGTGCGGGATGCCCGGCGTTCACCAGCTCGACGCCTCCGGTGTGCAGGTCCACGCGCAGCAGCAGCCCGGTCGCCAGTGACACCTCGTCGCCGTGGTCGAGCAGGGCCTGGTTGGCATGCTGCGCCTGCTCGGCCAGGTCGCGACCGGCGCGGCGGGCGCCGCGCAGCGCACCGACCAGCAGGGTTGCGGTCAGTGCCGAGGCCACGTCGTGGCCGGCGGCGTCGGTGATCGACAGGTGCAGGGTGTCGCGGTCCAGGGCGTAGTCATAGGTGTCGCCGCCGATGTCGTCGGCGGGCACCAGGGCCCCGGCGATGGTGAACTGGGCCGCCTCGCAGCAGGCCGCCGAGGGCAGCAGCTGGTGCTGGATCTCCGCGGCCAGGCTCATCGGGGTGGTGCGCCGGCCGGTGTGGTAGCGGTCGGTGAAGCGGCGATCGGTGACGATGACGTAGGCCAGCGCGTGCGCGGCCTGCCCCAGCTGGGCCAGCACTTCGTCGTCGCAGAAGGGCACGGTCGCTTCCAGGACACCGACGCAGTCGCCGCGGTTGGTCACCGGCAGCACTGCCCGCACCCCGCTGTCGTTGTGCTCCTGCCACGGCTGCTGGGTGCGCAGCACCTGCTCGTAGACGCTGTTCCGCAGATCGAAGGGCACGGGCTCGCGTCCGTCCGGGTCCTGAGCGGTCGAGGTCAGCCGCACCAGGTGTTCCTCGACGAGGTCGACCAGCAGGAAGGAGACGTCGAAGGCGCCCAGCCGCTTCGCCAGGTCGCGCGCGACGACCTCGACCGATTCCACGGGCGGGGCGGTCTCGGCGGCCGCCAGCACATCACCCGGTCCCAGCTTCCCACCGTCCACGGCAACCTCCGACCACTCGGGATCCACCCAACCACAACATCACACCCGACCGGACGGAGGACCGCCGGCGACTGACGAGCAGGTTGCCGAGGACCGCAAGCGCATCGTGCCGGATGCGGTTCCGTGCCGAATTGCTGTCCGGGGCGTCGCGAACCGCGACGAGCGATACAGTGAGCATTCGATCTTCGGCCCAGTCCCCGCCGCCAACAAGTCCGGCGGCAGGAGCCGATGTGGCGTTTTCGGTGAGCACCTACCGGGCGGGAAGCACAGTGCTGCAGCTCGACGTGCACGGTGAAGTGCTCGGCGCAGCGGCTGAAAGGCTGAAGGCGCTGGCCATGGACGCGATCATGATGACTCAGCTCGACACGTTCGTGATCGATCTCCATTACGCCACTGCCATCGACTTCGCCGGAATGCGCGCCTTGCTCGCCGGCTACACCACAGCGATCGAACACGGCACGCGCTACCGCGCTCTGCACACCCACGGTCCGGTCCGGGATGCACTGCGGGCCGCCGGAGTTCTCGGAGTGCTTGCCGACAGCGAGGATCTCGGTGCGCTACTGCTGGCCGTGGTTCACTCCGGTTGGTGCTCCGTCCGTGAACGTTGATCGGGTTGCCGTGCGCACCCGTGTCGACCGTCATCCGGTCGGTGACCACGTCGATGAGGCGGAGACCCCGGCCACCGGAAGCCGACGGGACGGCCGCGGGCTGGTTCCGGCGGGATACCGCACCCGGTATCGGTCACGGTGACCCGGACCGTGTCGCCGGCCCATTCCGCGTACAGCCGTGCCCAGCTCTTCGAGACTTGACCGTACTGAAGGATCGATCGGCGCGCCCACGCCGGGCGCGACAGCGGATGCGCCCGGCTCCGTGGCGGGGTGCTCGTGCGTGCGCGGTTCCGGAGTATGTCGCTGCACGCTCTACTCCTCCCTCGTACGCTTGTGCCATGTTCGGTTCTCGCGGTGTCCAGAGTGGACGGAACCATCACGTCCGCGGCCGGCGGGGAACAACGGTCAGCTGGGCAGTGAAATCGGGGGGAGAGCGTCGGCCGAGTGGGGCGTCCGGTTCTGCTGCCTCTTAACTGCTTCACCCGGCAGGCGGTATCCCGCTGGTGTCGGTGAGCAGGTTGGCGATCAAGCGGGCGGCGAGGTCGCGGAGTTTGATGTTGTCGTTCTGGGATTGGGCGACGAGTGCCTGGAAGGCTTCGTCGGCGGGGATGCGGCGCGCGCCCATGATGACGCCTTTGGCCTGCTCGATGACGCCCCGGGTCTCGAGGGCGGTCTGGAGTTGCTGGGCGAGGTCGCGGGCGTGGCGGTAGCGGGCGAAGACCCGTAGCCCGGCTTCGGCCGCCGCGGTGAACAGTTCCAGTAGCTGCTCGTCGAGGTCGGCGAAGCCGGTGGTGTCGGTGCTGTAGCAGTTGACGGCACCGGCGTGTTCGCCGTCGATGACGATCGGTGCGGACAGGAAGCTGCCCATCCCGGCGGCTGCGGCGTCGGCGGCGAAGCGGGGCCACCGGTCGGCGGCGGCGTCGATGGCCACCCGCGTCACCCTCCCCGATGTCGCCGCGTCCAGGCACGGCCCGGCGCCCAGCCGGTACTGGTCCCGGTCCAGCTCGACGCAGACGGTGCTGGTTCCGGCGGGGGTGTAGGGCTCGCCGCCGCGCAGCAAGGTGATCGTGGCCGCGTCCACGCCCGGCACCGCGCGGGTCACTTGTTCGCAGACCCGCTGCAGCAGGACCCGCAGGTCCTCTTCGTCGGTGAGGGCGGCGGTCAGCGCTTCCAGCGCGCCGGTGACTTCGTCCAGTACCTGCGCCCGCGGCTGCGCGTCCGGCCGGGGGCCTTCGGTGGTGGTCATGGTGTCTCTTTCGCCTCACGGTCCAGCTGATCCTGGACTGCCGGCAGGACGCTATCCGGACATGGGTGACGCTACGCCGAGCATCTCCGGCTGGCCAGGTTCCCGCTCCTGGCGCCGCTGCTCACGGCATGTCAGTGAGTCAGCGCGGACCGTGACAGTTCGGCACGGTCGGAGGCGGGGTGTCCCGGCCGGCGGAGTAGCGTTCACGGTGGGCCCGTGTTCAGCAGAGTGGACGAGCCCGCCTCACGGAAGGTGGTGGACGTCGCATGCCCGACGTCACGATGACCGGGCGGAGCCGGCCCGCCGGTGGCCCGGAACGGCAACCGTGCGGCCCACGAGGGGCCACCACCACGCCGAGATGACTTCCCCGCTCCGGCACCACGGCCGGGTGATCCGGGCCGCCCGCGGTGACGGCGGGGGTCCGGGATGCGCTGTAACTCCAGGACACGGTGCTTGTTTCGCGACTGCGAGAACGGAAGTACCGCAATGACCACGATCCCCGCCACCACCCCCCTCGAGCGAGGCGAATTCGCTGCCGTCGAGATCACCGGATCCGCCGGAGGGCCGGTGACGCTGAGCGCGCGGGGTGAGCTCGGCGCGGACGTCACCGACCGGTTCGCCGCCGCGGCCCGCGCCACCGCCGAGCGGGCCCGCACGGCGAGCGAGGTGATCGTCGACCTGACCGCGGTGACCTTCCTCTCGCTGGAGTCACTGACCGCGCTCGTGAAATTGGCGCGAGGCTGCGACGTCGCCGGGGTGCCGCTGCGGATGCACCCGTCCCCCATTGCGCGGTCGAAAATCCGGCAGACCGGCCTGGACACCCTGTTTCCCCTGTCGCCGTAGTGCTTGCCGACCCTCATCGGCCCGGGGCTGCCCACCCGGGGCAACGTGCACCCGACGTCCCGGTTCGCTGGACCGCGCGCCCTGGTCAGGTGGGCTGTCCCGAGGCCGGGCGGGTGGTATCGCGGAGCCAGCCGAGGAGCGTTGCGTAGACAGCATCGTCCCGGAGCAGGCCGAAGTGGTTCATCCCGCCGAGCCAGGCGATGTCGGCCTCTTCCGGCAGATCACCGGCGTTCACCGGCGTCACGAGGAGGTCGCCGAACAACCGCCCCCACGTGCTTCCCTGCGTGCGCGACAGCGTCGCGGACACGAACAGGCGGCGAACGCCTGCCGGGGGTGCGGGCTCCGGTGGGCGTTCGGTTCCGGGGCCGCCGGCCCACTGCCGGTGGTGCAGGTAGCCGTGCGCGAGGTCTTGGATCCCGTCGCTGCGCAGCGCGAGCAGCCAGGTGAGGGGAGCGGTCACGGGTGATTTGCCGAGCAGGTCCACGAACTGGGCGACGCGTCGTTCGAGGGGCGCGCCGCTGTGCGGTGTGCCGAGGCAGACCAGCCGGGTCACCCGGGAGAGCCAGGGCGGGTTTCGTTCTTGTGCTTGGTACAGCGCGCTTCGAGCGACCAGACCGCCCATGGAGTGTCCGATGAGGACGACGTCGGTGACCGGTACCGGCCACGCCGCGATCAGCCGAGACAGCAGGGCGGCGAGGTCGCGCCCGTTCTCGGAGACGTGGTGGCCGGTGTTGTACCGCACGTGGACAGGAGTGACGCCCAGGTCGTCGGCGAGCCGCGACCCGAAGTCGGCCCCCGGTGCGGGGCCGCGGAACCAGCTGCGTTCGGTTTCGACCAGCCCGTGCACGAAAACGGCCAAGCTGCCGGTCGCTCCGGGGAAGGCGGTGGCGAGCGACCGGGAGTCCACGCCGACCGGCTGCCGGTCGGACCGGACGGTCATCTCGGCGCCCGCGCCGTGGCCGGACGCGGGCAGGCGGGCTCCGAACAGCCCGTGGGTGATGCCGGTCATGCGGTGCCCGGCGGCGGACTCGACAACCGAACCGGTCCAGTAGTCCCGGGCGAGGAGGGCGGGAAGCCGGGGGATCGCCGCCGCCACGGCTGCCCATCCGGTCAGCCGGCTCAACGCCCGATCTGGTGTTTTCGGCATCTGCTTCCCTTGTGCGTCGTCGCCGCAGGACCGGCCGACCTCGGGAAGTGGCTACCCTTCGCGCAGCCTGCTACGCGGTGCCGCGGCGGCCGGCGGGGTGATCTGCGGCGCACCCCGGGTCCGGGGAAGCGGCGGTTGCTCAGGGGGTGACGCGGGACGGGCGGGTCCAGCGCGCGAGCAGGACGGTGGCGTCGTCCTGCAGCGTGCCGTTCTGGTGGTGGAGGACGGCTTTGGTGAGCCGGCGGGCGGTCTCGGGCGGTGGATTGCCCGCGGCGGCCTCGCGGCGCAGGAAATCCAGGAGCCGTGGTTCGCCGAAGAATTCCCCGGTGCTGTCGCGGGCCTCGGTGATGCCGTCGGTGTAGAGGAGCAGCCAGTCCTCCGTTTCCAGGAACTCCTCGCCGACTTCGAGGTCGCCCAAGCCGAGGCCGAGCGGGAGGCAGCGGCCGGCGGCCAAGGGCTTCACGATTTTCCCGCCGCGCATGACGAGGGGATGGGGATGGCCGGCGTTGAGGTAGCGCAACCGTCCCGTGGTGAGGTCGAGTTCGACGAGGACGGCGGTTGCGAACGCGGCGTCGCCGAAGTGGCCGCTGATGGTTTCGTCGATCAGCCGGGCTTGCTCGAACAGCCCGTGGCCGGCCCGGCGAGCGCTGCGGTAGGCGGACAACGCGGCGGCGGCGATCAGGCCGCTGCGCAGGTCGTGACCGACCGCGTCCAGCACCATGAGGCTCGCGGTGGTTTCGGACAGCGCGTAGTCGAAGGCGTCGCCGCTGACGCTGTCGCGAGGTTCGACGACACCCGTCACGACGAAACTGTCGACGCCGGCGGTCAACGGCGGCAACAGCGACCACACCAGCTCCGCGTTGACCGTCCGCCGGGTCCGCAGCCGGACCCGGTCCAGGTCGTCCCCGTACTGCGACATCAGGACGACCATGTGTCCGAGCAGCATGGACAGCCACCGGCACTGAACCCGCAAGCCCGGGTCGTACAACTCGTCCGCCTCGTCGACCTCGACCTCCAGGACGCCGAGGCGTTCCGCCCCGTCCAGCAGGGGCACCCACAAGCGAGGCCCGCTGGGTGACTCCGACGGGAGGATCTGGATCTGCCGGAACGCACGTCCCGCGAGCGTGGTGTCGACGTCGAGCTCCGTACGCTCCGGCACCGGTCGCTCCGGCGCGGCATCCGGGAGGGGGTGGAGGCACCGCTGGTCGTAGTCGACGAGGTAGACGCCGATCCGCACACCGAGCGCGGTGGCGGCGGTGCCCACCGCCTTGGGCAGCCGGTCGGGTGGAGCGAGTTCGGTGCCCTCCAACAGCCGCACCAAGGCAGCGAACGGCGCGCTTCTCGGGGTGCTGTCCCGGATCTGCCGGCTGAAACCGGCCCGGTGCGTCCAGGTCAGCTCGTCCAGGCGTTCGTTCACCGCGAGGGCGAGGGTGTCGCGTTCCAGTGGCGGCAAGTCGGTCAGTCCGTGCAAGTACGCGTCGATCTCGATGAAGCCGGCCTCGCCGCCCACCCCGAAGTAGCGCAGCCACAGGTCCTCGACGGACAGCTCGGCCCGCTTGAACGCCAGAGCCAGGCTGCGTTGCTGCTCAACCGCCCGGTCAACCGGATGGTCGTTTTTCACGGCCGTTCACCGTTGCTCACGGCCGGCGTCGCCGTACAGGGGCGGCTGGTCATCGCAGCCGTCGCACCGTGGACTGGGCCAGCCGCTCGGCGGTGTGGCGGAGGGTGGTGCGCTCTTGCCCGGCCAGCTGAGCCAGCGTCAGCAGTGCTGCGCGTTCGTCGACGCGGTCACGGGCCATGACAATGCCCTTGGCCAATTTGACGATCTCTCGGCCACGCAGCGCTTCAGCGACCTGGGCGCTGGCGCGTTCGGCGTCCTGCGTGGTCCGCAGGTTGCTGATGAGCATGGCCGCCTGGGACGCGAACATGGTGAGGAGGTGTTCCTCCCGCTCTCCGTAGGAATGCGGCGGAACGGCATAGACCTTCAGCGCACCCAGCGGCTTGGGCCCGGCCACCATCGGCGCACTCAACGCCGAGCGCAGCCCCAGCTCGGCCGCCGGTCGTGACCAGGCCGGCCACCGGTCATCCTGCGCAAGATCGTCGACTCTCACGACCATCCGATCCGCCCATGCGGTCAGGCACGGACCGTAACCCAGCTGGTACTGTAACGCGTCGGCCCGCTCGACCACCTCGTCCGTGGCGGCCGCGGTCACCCGCTCACCGTGGCGGTCCAGCAGGCTGATTCCCGCTCCGGTCGTTCCCGGCACCATCTCGACCGCCAGTGCGGTGACCAGCCTCAGAGCCGTGTCCACCTTCTCGGACGACAGCAACAGACCGGACATGCGCGCGAAGACCGCCGCCAGCCGGCCCGAGGTCAGCTCTTCGAGCACCGGCGCGTCACTCGACGGCTCACTCGCATGCGGAATATCCGAGGTCATCTCCGGGTGCCTCTCTCCGCGCTCGGTCTTGCCGGCCCAGGCAACCTGGCTACCCGATCTCCAGCCGTTCAACCGACGAACCCGAGGTAGCCGTACGAGCGCCTCGCGATCTTGCGCCCAGCCGGGTTCACCGGCCGCGCCCGCCGCCGGCACCAAGGTGGTTGAGCTCCGCGCCGGCTGGGCAGTATTCCTCCTGCGGGGCTGGTGTCATGCGGGTTACCGGCCGCCGGGCCGCGCCAAGCGGGGACGCCTCGGTCGAGACTCCCGCCGCGACCGTCCCGCTCCGCTCTGCCGTCCAGGCAGCCGGCTCCACAGGGAAGCACCGGCCTGCCCGGCTTCCCGCACCGACGAGAGGCCACCGCATCTTCGCCACCACCAGCCGGGCTGAGGTATCGCCCGCGCAGCACGTCCGCACCCACATCGCGGTCGCCACGACGACCGACCACGCCACCGTCGCCGTCAGCGGGGAGGTCGACCTCTCGGTCACCCCACGCCTACGGGACCTCCTGGCCGAGGAGCTGCAGCTCGAGCCCGCCGCGCTGGTCGTCGACCTCAGCGACGTCTCCTTCTGCTCCGCCGGCGGCCTGTCGGTCCTGCTCGACGCCGTGACCACCGCCCACGCCCGCGGAATCCCGTGCGCGATCATCGCCACCCACCCCGCCGTGCTCCGCCCCATCCGGCTCTTGCAGCTCGACCGCGTACTGCCCGTCCACCACGACCGCGCCGATGCCGAGGACTGGCTGTCGCTGCTGCACCGACTCCGCTGACCCGGCAACGACCGCACAGGGCCACCACGGGGCCGCCGTCACCCGATGACTCGCCCGGCGCCACGAGGGCCGTGGCCGGTCACGTGCGGTCCAACGCGGCCGAGAGCGTGGGACGGATCACCAGTTCGTCCGTCAGGCGCGCGAGTTCGAGCGGTCGCAACGTGATCCGCCCGGTGGCCACGACCCGTACTGCCGTCGACGCCGCGAGGCGATCGGCCCGCACCAGTTCCGTCATCCCCGTAGAGGCCAAGAAGCTGACCTCGGTCAAGTCGATGACCAACAGCGAGGGGGCCAGCCGCTGCACGCGGTCGATCAATCGGCGAAGCTTCGGCGCAACGGCCAGGTCCAGCGCTCCGGTCACCCGCAGAACGAACGCCTCACCCACCTTCTCGAGTGTCACCTCATTCGCCGAGCCCGCGCCGTCCGCCGGTGGCTCCTCGGTCCCTGCGCCATCTGCCTCGGACATGCCGCAATTCTGCCTCGGGCCGGCAGTAGGTGCTCGGCAGCCGGCGAATCCACCGCACCGTTTCGGCGGTCGGGCTGGGCTGCCACGCGCGGGCTGAGCCGCCGGTCAGCGGGTGGGCAGGTCGATGTCGGTGTGGCGATCGGCGAGCGTGCGGGCGAGTTCGGCCAGCTTGATGTTGAGGTCTTGCGACGCCCTTCGCAGGATGTCGAACGCTTCGTCCGCGGAGATGCCGCGCCGAACCATGATGATGCCCTTCGCCTGGCCGATCACGTCCCGGCTGTCGATCGCCGTGCGCAGGTGCGTGGCCTGCAGTTCCGCGCGGGTCACGGCGCCGGTGGCGGCCAGGGCGAGGGAAGCGTGGGTGGCCAGCAGGAGCAGCACGTCGCGGTCGGCCTCGTTCAACCCGTTGCGGGAGCGGGAGTAGACGTTGAGGGCGCCGTGGGATTCCCCGCTGGGTGGCCCGCTGATGAGCGCGGTCGCGAGGACGGAGCCGAGGCCGAGCGCTGACGCGGCCGGGGCCCAGCGGGACCAGCGGGGCTCATCGGTCAGGTCCGGGGCGATGGCCACCGCCGGGCCGCCGGGGACGGCGGCCTCGACGCACGGCCCTTCCCGGAACCGGTATTGCAGCCGGTCGAGTTCGACGGCGACTTCGCCGGTCTCCGCGGGTGTATGGAAGTGTCCGCCGGCGTCGAGCAGGGTGAAGCTGGCCAGGTCGGCGGCCGGGACCATCAGCGTGGTGGCTTCGAGCACGCGCTGCAGGATGTCCTCGACGGTGGCCGCGGCGAGCAGGCCGGCCGTCAGCTCGGCGAATTGGCGGGCCAAGGGTCCGGGCCCCGGTGGCTCGAGGTCCGCGACGAACGTCGCTTTGTCCAGCTGCCAGTCCTGCTCACTGCCCATTGCCGTTCTCCCTAGGGTCGCCCTGGAAGACAGCTGCCTTCTCAACCATCGCGACGACCAACTTAGCCTGCCGGACCGTCCGGCCGCTACGAGCCGGCGGCCGCCCGGCGGCGACCTCACAGCGGGAGGCGGGTTTCGAAGTGGGGTGGCCGGGTAACGAGGGGGTAGGTCCGGATCCTCCCGTACGGGCTCCTTCGGATCTAGACCCCGCTGGCTCCAAACAAGGGGCCGGCGGGGTCGTCGCCCCAACCGGCCACCTCAGCAGACGTTCGTCCACGCCGCCGCCGAGTACCGGCGCCTCGGTTGTGGACGGACGCTGGTGGCGGCCGCGGTGGCTCGTGTCCCGCCCTACCGGTGGACGGCGCCTTGTCGGCGTGGTCAGGGAAAGGTGACTGACCAGCCGGCGCCGCAGCAGGACTCGGCGATCAGGTGGGTGCCGGGCCGGGGCATGCCGGGCTCTCCGCGAGGGCGTGGTGGATCAGGTCGATGATGGTGCCAGCCGTCTTGCGCGGGTCGTCGGCGCAGTCGACGACCGGACAGGCCAGCCCTGATCGTGCAGGAAGGTCGTGGCCGCGAGATAGCCGTTGCTTTCGTGGAAGCTGCTCCCGGCGGTGCGCGCGAAGCGGCTGTGTCCGCCGCGGGCGCGTAGCCGCCGCTCGACATCCGCAGGCGGAGCGCTGAGCGCGCACACGAGATCTGGCCGGTAAGCGCCGTGGTTGAGCGCCCAGACGACGTCGAGCGGGATGTCATCGAGTCGTTGCAGGACCAGCGACGATGCCACGTATCGGTCGCAGAGTACGACCTTGCCCTCGGCGAGTGCCGGGAGTATTTCGGTGGTCCAGCTGGTGGTGCCGGTCGGCCGCGCAGAGGCAGGCCAGGCCATGTCGCGGTAGGTGTCGGTGCCGCGCCGGGCCAGCTCACCCAGAGGAGTCCGGGACGGTTGGACCGCAGCGTGCACGGCAACGCCATCGGCTTTGAGCAGGCCGGCGACCAGCTCGGTGATCGTGGTCTTCCCGACTCCGCCGGCTCCCTCGAAGGTCACCAGCGTGCCGGGCAGTCGCGTCGTCATGCGACGGCCAGCGGCAGCGGACGGTCCCCTCGGCAGTGACGGGGCACAGCTCGATGTCGACGTCGCCGATGTGGCCACCCGCGGCGACGACCGCGGCCGGGCACCCTTCCCGCAGGCGGATTCGAGGCTGCAGGATGTGCATGTCGGGTTCGCGCCGACCTTGAACCGGTCGTGGAACCGGTAGGCGTCGAGGCGGTCGGCGATGTCGCGGTCGGTGTTGGGGAAGCGGATGTGGGCGATGTCGAGGTCAGGCCCGTCGGACGGGGCGGTCAGCTCGAAGATCTCCTGCATGTGAATGGCCCGTCTTCGCCAGTTTCCGCTGCGACTTCACACCGCGGCCCATGCTTCCGAGCGGGTTGAGCAGGACGTACCGAGCGCCGTTTTTCGCGGGCGAATGCGCACAGGCGCACGTATTCGTCGTTGGCGGCGAGGCAGTTGGGGGTGCACAGCAACCCTTGCGGCAATCCAGCGGTGGTCGCTGCGACAACCGCCAGGGCGCGGCGGTCGGTCACCTGAAGCTTCCGCAGCAGAGAGGAGACATGACTTTCCACAGTGCGGACGGAGATGAACAGCCGGGCGCCGATCTCGGCGTTGGTCAGGTGTTCACCGAGCGCAGCGAGTACCTCGGCCTCCCGCGCGGAGATGCCCACCTCGGCAGGCACCTCCCGATTGGCCACGTTCGAATTGTCCCTCGTCGGCTTGAGTCTGTCAGCCGATCGCCAAAGGACGTCGGCGGATGCCTAGCGGCGCGACATGACTCAAGGTTGGTGCCAGGCCACCAACGTTCGCTGATCGAGCAACCCCAGGAAGGAGCGCTATGGCTGGATGTTCCGAAATCACGTCGTTCCCGCCCTGACGGCCCGTGCGGTGGGAAGCCGTCGGAACCGGCTCGCAGCCGTTCTCACCGTTCGTGTCGGTCGTAGTCGGGCCCCCCACCATCGCCGATTGCAGCAGCGCGCTTTTTACGGTACGTGCTCTGCGAGCGGCGCTACCGGGCACGATGGCACCCTTGCCTGTCCGGGGAGCACGTCGATGGCCCGGTGGCTTCTTCGGCCGGTGGTGCGCTGACGGGGACGCGGACGCCTCGTGTGCCGAACTCGGGCTGGCCGGCGATTTCCCGGTCCGGGGTGAGCGTGGCTCCTTCCGGTGTAGGTGATTCGCCGGTGCCCGAAGCTGAACGCGATCTGCCGTCGCGGCGGGAGTCGGTGGGGGTTCCCGGCCGTCATGGTCGTCTCCTCGTACGCTGGTGCGTTCCACTCGAGGGTGGAGCGGCGGGCGCGCCGAGGTCCGGGGCAGACCGAACAGCCTAGGCGCGCTACGCCGGTTACCGGAGAGACCCCAGATGAAGGATTCGATGACCGGCGACCGGGATGACCTGCTGGGCGGCCGATTCTCCCGTCACGGACCCGCGTGGCCGGCGGGCATCGGTGTTTCGGTGGGGTCGGTAGGCGTGGGAGCGTCGGGCTCGTCGCCGCCGCTGTCGAGGCGGAACGGCGGGTACCGGTCGGTCATCAGCGCGGCGTAGACCGCGACGCGCAGGCCCCAGCGTTGGATGCCGACGATGAAGTCGAACAGCGGGCGGGGGTAGTGGCCGGTGAACGTCAGGGTGATCGCGGCGATCAGGACGAGCAGGCCGACGAGGCTGCCGCCCCAGGCCCAGCTGCGGTCGTCGAGTCCCCACGCCGCGCCGGTCGCGCCGCCGATGAGGATCGCGAGGATGAGGTAGTGCGGGATGGCCAGCAGCCACCACTTGACCAGTACGAGCCCGCGGGAGAGCCGCTCGGGGTACTCGACGCTCAGGGTGGCGGGGTAGCCGGGTTCTTCGCGGAGGCTGAACGGCGGGTAGCGGTCGGTGCCGAGGACGCCGTAGCCGTAGTAGGTCACCCGCCAGCTCCAGCGCAGTACTCCGACGTTGAAGTCGAAGATCTTCCGCGGGTAGCGGCCGGTGATCAGGATGGCGAAGAACGCGACGATGCCGAGCACCCAGAACGCGGCCCACAGCACGATGAGCACCAGCACGTGCGGAACGAGGAGCAGCCATTTCACCAGCCACAACCCGCGTGACACCGGGGTGTCCAGCACTGCCCGGACGCGCACCGGGTAGGACCGGTCCGGCGTGCCGGGAGTTCGTGGATCCGTATGGACGGTTCCGTTCATGTCCTCGCCTCAAATCTGTACGATGTACAATAACTGTACGCTGTACAAATGCATACCGATACGGGCTGCCGGGAGGAAAAGTGGACAAAAAGGGCCGCCCGGGGCGCCGGCGGACTCTGAGTGAGCAAGACATCCTCGACGCGGCACTCGCCCTGCTCGCCGAAGGTGGTGCCGACGCGGTCACGATCCGGGGGATCGCGGCTCGGGTCGGTGTCGCCCCCAACGCGGTGTACACCTATTTTCCGGACAAGGCCGCGGTGGTGCGAGGTCTTGCGGAGCACCTGCTCGGCCGGGTCGACCACGACCGGTTCGCCGATCCGTCGCAGAGCTGGCGCGACCGCATCCGGGCCTTCGCCCTCGAACTGCGAGCCGAACTGCTGGCCCATCCGGGATCGGTGCACCTCATGCTCAGTCATCCACCCGACGGGCCCCACACGCAGGCCGTGCGCGAAACCCTGCTGGCCATCCTGGCCGACGCCGGCCTGGGGCGGGCCGCCGCCGACGCGTCCTACCTGATCAACACCCACCTCCTGGGCTCGGTCGCCTTCGAAGTGGCCGCGCCACCGGACGACCCGGAAGCGGGAACCACTCGTTTCCGCTGGGCCGTCGACCGCCTGCTCGACGGCCTCGCCGCACACGTTGCGGCCGTTCGTGCCGAACGGTCGGCTCCGCGGTGACAGTGCGACCCGTTTCGCGGAATGTGCCCGCATGGGACTCCATTGTCTTCGGTGTCGCCGTCGGCCCCGCAATTGCCGTGTCGGTTCCGTAGAGTGTGCGTCCGTTCGGGGGATGGCGGTATTGATCCGGGCGGACGCAGGAGTTTTTTGGTGCCCGGGAAGCAGACGTCGAAACCGCGGCGGATGTGGATGGCTTGTGGTTCGCACAACTCAGTCACGTTGGCGCGCCGCGTCAAGGTGAGACATCGCTGAATTGCGTTCCAGGGAATGAAGTCATGAGAATTCGACAGGCTTGATTCCGTCGAGGGTTCGTCGCCGCGGTTGTCGCGGTCCCGGCCTTCTGGATGATCGCCCCGCCGGCCGCCGATGCCGCTGTCAACTGCGTCGTGGGTCCCGGTGTGACCCAGACCGACACGACCGTGACCGGAAGCCCCGGCAACGACACGATCGACTGCGGCGGCACGAACCCCGGCAAGACGATCACCGGCTCGGACTTCGACGACACGATCAACGGCGGGGACGGGAACGACACCCTCATCGGCGCTTCCGACGACGGCAGCCAGGACAGTCTCGACGGCGGTCTCGGTACCGACACCTGCCAGGGACTTGCACCCGACCCCGACATCCACGCCAGTTGCGAGAACACCGGCACTCCACCCACGACCGGCCCGGGCTCCGGTACGGCGAACGCAACCCAGCTGTGCACCGCGACCGGTGGCGTGTTGTCCCTCACCGTGAACCCGGTCGGCTACGTCTGCGTGTTCAACCCCCTCAGCTCCGTCAACCGCCGCGTCGCGGAGGCGAGCCGGATCTGCACCGGGTCCGGGGGAACGTTCGTGAGCCTACTCCCGCTGAGCTACGCCTGCCTCCTCCCGACGGCGTCGTAGACAACCCTGACCCTGCCGCCCGCACCGGGACGAACGGGATCGTCCAGAACGGCCGCGCCGCGGAGAGCGCGGCCGTTCGGTGTCGAGGGGCAGCAGCCGGGCGATCTGGGAGGACGCCCAGCGGTGCGGGTGGCGAGTTCGGCCGTCGTGAGGTGGTCACTGCCGTTGACCACAGACCTCCGGCCCTCGGCGGCCGCCCCGGTGCCGGAGCGGCCTATGCTGATCCAGCACGCCAAGTGGTTGCAGCACGCCGCGGACCTGCCGTGGCGGCGCTCGGTCGCGTCGCTCAACGTCCTGTTGACCTCGACCTGCTGGCGCAACGACAATAACGGTTTCTCGCACCAGGGGCCCGGCCTGATCGACATCGCCATCCCGCTGGCGCCCGCTGTCGTGCGCCTCTGGTTCCCGCCGGACGCCAACACCACCCTGTCGGTGGCGGAACACTGCTTGCGCAGCCGCGACCACGTCAACCTGATCGTCGCCGACAAGCAGGAGCACCTGCAGTACCTCGACCTCGCGGAAGCGGCCGCCCACTGCGCCGCGGGAGCGTCCACTTGGGACTGGCCGGCACCGAGACGTCCGACGGCGAACCCGACATCGTGCTCGCCGCCGCCGGTGACGTGCCGACCCTGGAGGTCCTGGCCGCGGCCCGGTTGCTCCGCGACCACGTCCCCTACCTGCGGGTGCGGGTGGTCAACGTGCTCGACCGGATGAGCCGCTACCACCTCGTCCTCGAAGCACTGCGCAGGTCCGCGCGGGTGCCCGAAGGCGGGGCGGCGCTGGCCGAGCTCTGTCACGCGATGTTGGCCCGCCACCGCGGCTACATCCGTGAACACTTCGAGGACATGCCGGGAATCCGGGACTGGACGTGGGCCGGCTGACCGGACAACGGTTCAGTGCGGAACGGGGGGCGCACCGCCCGGCGCCGTGAGGCCGTCGGCGGGGTCCAACCCGAGGATGGCGAGCAGCGCGGCGCAATCCTCGGCGTCGTCGGTCGCCGAGGCGACCACGCGGGCACCACGCCGGCGTTGCTCGCGGCTGAGGGCGAACGGGTCCGGCTCTTTCCGGGGGGCCACCTTCGGCTGCCTCATCGGTGTGGGGAAACGAGAGGTGCGGTTCGCCGGGGACCCGACGAGCCCGGTGTCGCAGTGATCATCACAGCCCTCCGCCCGGTCCGGTCACTTCGGGGTGGCACCGCCGAGGTCCGGGGCGGACACCACCGAGGATAACCCGGCCGGCCCGCTCGGGGCGTCGGCGAACGGGTGGGTCCCGCCGCCCTCGCTGCCTGGGCCATCGCGTGCACGAGCCTTGATCATCCCCAGCTCGCGGACGGCCGCTGTCGTCGCTCCTGAGTTCGGCGAGCGGCTCGGTGGGAGAGATCAGGAGACGTGCCCGCCTTCGGTCCCGCCCTTGTCGTCTTCGGTGGTGTCGTGACGGGGCCGGGGCGCCGCCGGGGGTTGCCGCGGCGGACGTTCTGGTTCCGGCGGGCGATTCCGGCGTCATGCCGCTGTCCCGTCCCGATCGTGATGGCCGATGTGGTGGGAAGCCGGGGACAACGCTGCCTCCGCCGTCGGCGCCCGAAATGCTCTCGGTACCCCGGATTCCACACCTGGCGCCGCGCGATCAGGGGGTTGCGCAACGATTCCGGCCGTGTCCCGGGCGGACGGCCGAACAGCACCCGCGGGCCTCGCCCGCGCCCATCGTCGACCGCAGTTCAGCGGCATCTCGGGACCGGCGGTTCGTCGGCTGGCTGCGCGGTCACGGCGATGATTTCTCGGTCGTGGACCCAGCGCACCGAGGCCGCGGGGCCGTCGTCGGCGATGACGGGGACACGGGTGCCTTCGGGGCTGAACTCGGGCCCGCCGACGAGGGTGCCGGTCCGCGGCGAGCGCGGATCCGGGCCGGCGTAGGTGACGCGCCAGTTTCCGACGCTGAACGCGATCTGCCGCCGAGGTGGCAGGGGAGCGACGTCGTCCGCGGGCGCGATACCGTCCGGGTTCCCGGCAGTCATCCATCTCCTCCTCGGCCGTGAGTGCGTTCCGCGCGGTGCGGGGAACGTCGGGCACGCCGAGGTCTGGGGCGGTCCGGAGAGCCTAGTCGCGTTGTGCCATTCACCAGAATTGAGACCCCCGGATGGGGGAGCCTCAAAGGAGGGTGACGGTTCCGGTTCCGGTCGGCGCGCGAGATCGGTTTGCCTTGCGGTGCTGTGAACCGTGGACCGCGGACGTCGCCGGGGTCGGCTCGGCAGCGAAAGTCGCACGCGTACGGCCCGGCTCCATCCCTCGGTCGGTTCATCCAGTGTTGTCTGCCCGGTTCCGCGGGAGAAAGGCCGCTGGTCATCTGCCGGAGAACTTTCGGCCTATTCCGTGGGTCTGCGGGGCCGGCAACCGTGCAGGACCGATCGGCGCCCTGCAGGAGCGTGGGGCGCGACGGCACTCGGGTATCTTGCATGGGCGCTTCCTGTCGTCGGGAATCGCCGATCGCCGAGCCGGGAAGTGCTGAGCAGGGTGTCCGCTATCCGTGACGAGTGGGGCGAGAACTCCCCGTTGGGCCGGCTGTGGGTGGCGGTGACCGCCTTGGCCGGGGAACGTGGCCGGGAACTGTCCGTCGAATTTGTGTGCGAGGTCGCCGCGGAGCGGTTCGGGGGCGCGGGGACCTGCCTGGTCGTGATCGGGACGACGGGTGTGGCGAAGCTGCGCAGCGCGAGCGGCGAACTCGGCCGCCGGATCCCCGAGATCGAAGTGACTGTGGGCGAGGGGCCGATCGGGGATGCTTTCGAGCTGGCGTCCCCTGCGGTTGTCACCGACCTCGGCACAGCCCAGGCGCTGCGCAGGTGGCCGTTGTTCGCGCCGCTTGCGGTCGAGGCGGGCGCACGGGCGTGCTTCGGTTTCCCGCTGGCCGTCGGCGTGGTGCGAGTCGGCGTGCTCGCCCTGCTGCACGGCACGCCGATCGCGCCCGAAGCGGCGATCCTCCGGGAAGCCCTGCTCTTCGCCGACCTCGTGCTGGCGATGCTGCTGGGGGAGCAGGTCGCCGCGGGTGGGAAGGTCCCCGGCCCGGCGGAGGACGAATTCCCGCTCGTGGGCCCCCAAGTGCATCAGGCGACCGGGATGGTCGCCGCGCAGCTGAACACCGATCCAGACACCGCATTCGCCCGGTTGCGAGCGCGGGCCTTCGCCGACGGTCGTCGCCTGTCCGAACTCGCGGCCGACATCGTTGCCCGCCGGACGCGGTTCGACCCCGACCCGGACAACCGATGACCGGGGCCGGTGGCCGTAGACTGCACGAGTGGAAGGACGCAATGCGTGAAGCCGGGCTGATCGACACCCTCGTCGAGCTGGCCGATACGCTCACCGGCGACTTCGACCTGATCGACTTCCTGCATCTGTTGGCGGGCCGGTGTGTCGAACTGCTGGACGCCGAGGCGGCTGGCGTCCTGCTGGCGCGCCCGCACGGCCGGCTCCAAGTTGTAGCCAGTGCCGACGAAGCACCGGAAGTCATGGAACTGTTCCAGATCCAAGTCGAGGAAGGTCCGGGACACGAGGCGTGGCTCACCGGCGTGCCGGTGAGCCACCCGGATCTCGCCGCCGGCGACACCCTGTGGCCCCGGCTTCGGGAAATAGCGGCTACAGCGGGGTACGCGGCGGTCTACGCCGTCCCGATGCGGCTGCGTGAGGAAAACGTCGGCGTCCTCTGCCTGTTCAAAAGCGCCGCCGGCGAGCCGGACCAGGAGTCGGTGCGGGCGGCGAAGGCGATGGTCGACGTGGCCACGATCGGCCTGCTTCAGGCGCGAGTGGTCCGGCAGCATGAAATCCTCGTCGAGCAGCTGCAGACGGCGTTGAACAGCCGGGTCGTCATCGAGCAGGCGAAGGGCTTCGTGGCCGAGCGCCTCGGGGTCGATGTCGCCACGGCCTTCGACCTGCTGCGAGGTTACGCGCGGGCGCGCGGCCGCCGGCTCACCGAAGTAGCCGGCGAGGTCGTCACCCGTTCGGCGAACGTACGAGATCTGACCGATGGCGCAGGCACGACCGATTGAACGCGCCGAGGTCGGCTTCTTGAATCCATTTCGCCGATGCACGTGAATCTTCCCGACCCTGTGAGACAGATGGATCTTCCCGGATGCCGCTGTGCGACGAAGACCGCGTCTCGAGGAGCCGAACGGGTCGGACGCCATCGCTCCCGCCGCCTGCACGTGCGAACGTGAGTGTCGGAAAGCACGACGAAAATGATGTTGCCGGGCTCGCGGGAATTTGCACGCGCAGCGCAGAGAGTGCAATTGATCGCCGTAACCATTGTGAGACAACGGTTCTCAATTCTTGGACCGTTCGGCGGAGTAACGATCTGTGCAAGCTCACTAATCTCTCGGTGAAACTGTGTCTCGTCCCGGACCCCGGCGATGCACGCCGCTTGGGAAGATCCGGGAGGCCGCGTCGTGGGTGTACGCCTGCAAGTCGTGTCAACGCAGGGCAGGGACCATCGAGATGCTTGGGTCCGACGGTGGGCGACGACGTGCGCCCGCGCGGTCCGGCGACTCCAAACGTCGGCTTCCGGCGCACAGCCTGGGAAGAGTCCGGGGTGAGCGCCGAGGACCAGCGGCTTCCCGAGCCGGACCACCGGGTGCGACCAGGCGGCCCCAGCGGCGAGCCCGGGCTGGGCACCGCGCTGGCTCTGACCGGCTTCCTCGCTGCCACGAAGATCGTGGAAGCCGCCACCGGGGTCGTGCTGTCGGCGGCCGGGGTGCTCAGCGGCGCGGGCGTCCCGCCGGGGCGTGCGGGTGCTGCGCCCGGCGGAGAGTGAGCAGGCGACCATGACCGTCCCGGCAAACCCGGTCACGATCGGGCGGGCGCGGCGGATTATCGGTAAGCTCTATGAAGGCCCAGAGGGGTGGCCATACTCCGGGAAGCGGTCGCCACTTCGGCGGGGTCGGTCGCCCGGGAGTCCGCTCGACGCGGGATCCCGGACTGGCGTTCCCTGTTGTCGAAGACGGAAGTCCGGGTGGCCCGGCTGGTCGGCGCGGGGCTGAGCAACCAGGAAGCGGCGCGGCGCCTCGGGGTCAGCGTGCGAGCGGTCGAGCACCTGACAAGCACCTACCGCAAGCTCGGCCTGCGCGGCCGGACCGAACTCGCGGAGGCGATGGGGACCGCGCCGGCGACGGGGTTGACGACGGCACCCGGAGGTTGACCGTCCGATGGTTCTTCGACAGTCCCGCGCGAGCGGCGGGTCACACTGACCCTCACCAGAGGCACCGGCTTCGCGTTCGGCGTACGGAGGACTTCGTGGTAGCGGGCTGGCTGGGATGGGACTGGGGCAACGTGCCGGCCTGGACCGGTACCGTGTTGACGAGCGGTTCGCTGGCGACGGCGGCCTTGGCCTATCGTCGCAGCGTTCGCGACAAGGAGCGTGAGCAGGCGGGCAAGATTGCTGTCTGGACGTCGCCCGGCGAGGGCGAGGAGCGTCGGTTATTGATCGCCAACCACAGTGATCTCGCTGTTTACTCTCTTACGATCAAACCGTTCGAGGCCGAGATCATCACCTTGACGAGGCTCGAGCCCGGTCAACCCGAAGAACGCTTACTACCCGGCTACGATCGGGCGATCCTGGGACGTAAGCATGCATTCCGGTTCGGCAGTGGTCCCGTGGACGCCACCCTGGCGGTGGATCGGATCGCCGAAGAACCGCTGCCGGAGATGACTTTTCGCGACGCGGCAGGACACTGGTGGAGGCGCAACGGGCAAGGCAAGCTTCTGAATTCGAGGCCCCGGGAGCCGATCACTCCCTCTCTGGGAATCGACCTTTTCGGAGTCAATGTCGCGGTCTTGGCATTTGATTCGGGAGACCGAAAATGGCGGCTCGGGCGGAACCGACAACGTCCTGACGACTTCATAGGCGCACGTATCTACGAAGCTGTCAATGCGTTGAGCAAGCTGCTTCACCGCCAGCTCCGGAAGCGCGATGGCGAAGGAGTAAATACCGAGGGCGCAGCCGCCGCTGATGAAGATGCTGCCGGGGTTGAGGCCGGTGTGCAGCCAGTGCCCGCTGGCGAGCAGGGCCAGGTCGGTAGCGTCAATCAGGAAGAGACAGCGTTGTTCGATCACGGGCGGCGGCAGGCCCAGTAGCCGGGAGGTTGGCGCCGGCGCACCTACGGCCCACCTACGGCTCAGCCGCTATCGCGTGATCGCCCAGCGGAAGGCGACGTCACCGCGAGCCCGTGCGCGAGCTGCCGAACGGCCAGACTCGACTACGTCCACGGCTGCCGACTACCGGTGGCTCGGCTGCGGCTGCACGCTCGTGGCGGCCGCGGTAGCGCGGGCGTCGTCCTACAAGTGGACGGCGCCGCTGCCGGACGAGCCGGTTGGGCAGTCGTTCCGTGCCCGGATCGCCATGCACCGGCCCGGTCAGCGATGCGCCCACGCGGTGCAGCTGACGTCAAGCAGTGAGTACCAGAGGAGCTAGTGGGAGACGGTCGTCGAGGAATTCCTGCAGGAGGTGTGGCAGCTCAGCCGGCAGGAGCTTGTCGCGGCAAGTTGAGAGCGCGGCGGCCGACCACCAGCGGCGCTCGATGAGGCCGGCGCGCTCGTTAGCGGAGTGCCGGAGGGCGCCCTGCGGCGCGTCGTGGTCGGTGCGGGCGAGGTAGATGTGGTCGAGGCGATGGTGTTCGCGGCCGCGGTAGGTGAAGCGGCTTTCGCGGGTCCACAGCTTGCGGCAAGCGCGTCTTTTTTGCCTATACCACCGCGCCAGATGGCGAGACGTGGTGGTTCGTGAATATTCCGCTCCGCGCGAGTAACGGGTATGACATCGCCTCGACACCGAGGTGGCACGCGGGCCGGATGATCGTCATCGGCGACGCGGCCCACGCCGCCGCGCCGAACGCCGGCCACGGCGCGTCGATGGCAATGGAGGAAGGGCGCTTGGTGGAACGGCGGTGTGGGGTGCAATCCCGGCTACTACGGTCCGGCGTAGCCGCTCATTCGTGTGAGCAAGTCGCTTGCAGTCCATGTGGTGCGGTTTGCGCGTTTTTGATAGATCTGCTCAACGATCGCCAGAGAGGATGAACAATGGTGTAAGGTTGGTTATCGGTGATGGCGATCATTCTGTTTTCGACGAGTTTGGCCAGCTGCTCAGGAGACACCCGGGAGACGGCGTCCAGCCCGTTGCGTTGCGACGTGTCGCTGCGGCCGGATTCGTAGGTCGGCCACTCGAGGATGAAGCTGGCCCGGCAGCGTTGGTCGCGGTTTTGGCGCTGTTCAGTGGCCGCTTGGAGCAGGCGCTCGATATCGCTGACGCCCTGTTTGCCACGAGCGCCATCGAGATACACCACTCGAACGCAGGCAACAGGCTCCTGATCTGCGCCATCGACCGTGCGGGTGCTCGTTTCTCACCGCACCTCAACCGCGCGCTCGAGGCGGACAGCCCCGTCGCGGTGAGGGCTGGCCACATCTGGGCCAACGCCTTCTTGAACGGCCGGTTACCGGAGGCATGCCTCTCCGATGTCATCAGCTTGCCGATCTTGGCTCAACAGGGGGCCGCGCAAACCATGGCCACGGCGCCGCATCTTGCTCCCGACGCGCTCGTGCGGCTATTCGATGTCGACGACCCAGATGTCCGCAAAGCCGCCGCCGCGGCGATCCGAGTCCTCCACGAACCCGACTCTGCCTCGATCAGTGAACGCGTCGTGGCGGCGTTCGCGGCCAGCCGAGCCTTCCCGGACAACTTCGGTGACCTCTTCCACGAGCTCGAGCGAAGCCTGAGACTGCTGCCCTCGACCACGATCATCGCCTGCGAACGCGCCGTTGAGCACGCTGGCGTCGATCTCGGTGATCTAAGCCGGGCCGCCGCTGCCATCAGCCGTGACATCGTCACCGTCGTGCTCCGGCGCTACCGGCAAGGCGACGCGGCGATGCGCGTCAGATGTCTCGACGTCGTGGACAAACTGGCCGATCTCGGGGCGTACGGGCTGCCGGAGGCGCTTCAGCACGAGCGCTGACGGGCGGGGTGCGCGGCCTGGTGAAGTACCTCTGGTGATCCACCTGTTCGGGGGACGCTGCTGGGGCACTTTTGGTGACCCCATTTCGCAGCCGTCGGCGCGGTGCCCCAGTTTTGCCCTAGCTACTCGCCGGTGTCGATCAAGGGCGTGCTGGTCCGGGATGGCCGAGTCGTGTTGATGCATAACGAGCGCGACGAATGGGAGCTGCCGGGCGGCCGGATCGAACCCGGCGAGACCCCCGAGCAAACCGTCGCTCGCGAGATCACCGAGGAGTCCGGGCTACCGGTCGACGTCGAAGAGATCCTCGATGCCTGGGTGTACCACATCGCCGTGGCCGCGAAGGACGTGTTCATCGTGACCTACGGCTGCACCACGACCTCCAGCGTCGCGCCGGTCCTCAGCCATGAGCACAGCCGAATCGGCGAATTCCTGGAAGACGAGGTCTCCGAGCTGCCAATGCCAGAGGGGTACAAGCGGTCGATCGCCACCTGGTTCGACCGGCTCCGCGCCCGGCAAGCGGCCCAGTAGCGTCCCTCGCCTGGGCCGCTCAGCACGCTGTGCCACCAGCAACGGCCAGGACTGGTCAGGCGGTGAGCGCCAGGGGAGAGGTGGGGAAGTGATCGTTCAGAAGCGCTTGCAGAAGGTCAGGTAGCTGAGCAGGCAGCAGCTTGTCCCGGCAAGCGGCAAGGTCGATTGCTGACCACCAGCGGCGCTCGATGAGCCCGGCGCGCTCGTTGGCGGTGTGCCGGAGGGCGGTGCGCGGTGCGGTGTCGTCCGTGCGGGCGAGGTAGACGTGGTCGATGCGGTGGTGCTCGCGGCCGCGGTAGGTGAAGCAGCTCTCGCGGGTCCAGAGCTTGCGGCCGATCTCGTCCAGAACCAGCCCGGTTTCCTCGGCGATCTCGCGGCGGGCGGTGTCCTCGAGCTCTTCACCGGCGTCTTGGCCGCCGCCGGGGAGTTCCCACCAGTGGTGATCGGGGTTGTCCGGATCGCGGGCGTGGATGAGCAGGACCTCGTCGGCGGGGTTGAGGAGCAGGACGCGGGCGCCGACCCGCAACGTCGGGTCGCTGGCGACGGTCATCCGGTGGGGCCCCTTGTGCTCGGCGGCTGGTGCGGCGGCCGGGCACGAGCCCTCTGGCTAGAACAGCGTTACCTCGCGGTCCGCGGCCGGGTCGGAGGTTATCAGCGGCGCGGTCGCGGTGAGCGTCAGCTGGACGGCGAGTCCTGAATGGTCCGTGAGCGCGGGGCTCCCCGAACGGGTGTCGTGGACGTACGTGCAGCTGGTGAGGTGGGCGAGGAGCGGAGTGGAGGCGTGAGCGTGGTCGTAGCGGTAGCCGAGTTCGGCGCGGCGGGCCCAGCTGTGCTCGATAGCGGTCGGATGCAGCGCGCGGAAGGCATCGGTGAGGCCGTGCCGGTGGGTCAGTGCGATGTAGAAGGCGGTCTCGAACGGCGCGAACTGCCCAGGGTGCGGTGGCACGTGCCCGGGTTCCAGGACGTTGAGGTCACCCAGCAGGAGAACGGCGGCGTCGTCCCTGGTGGCTTCGTACGCCTGGTGGAATGCCTCGATCCACGCGCGCTTGCGAGTCGTCTTAGCTTCGGTGGCGTCGCGGGACGGGACGTAGGCGCCGACGATGCGCAGCGGCCCGTCGTCGGTGTCCAGCACGATGCCGGCCAGCCGCGCGGGCAGGTAGGACATCGCCGCGCCGATGGGGTCCACCGTGCACTCGAGCCTGGAGAGCAGCATGACGCCGCGTTCCTTATCGGAGTGCTCGGGGAAGGTGACCGACCAGCCGGCGTCGCGGTAGGACTCGGCGATCAGCTGAGTGCCGGGCCCGGAACCGGTCTCGGTGAGCACGAAGACGTCCTCGTCGCGGCGGGCGAGCCAGTCGCGCTGGCGGCGGGCTCGCTCCAAGGCGGGGTTGCCGACGTTGAGGGTGAGGACGGTCAGGGGCATGCCGGGCTCTCCGTGAGGGTGCGGTGGATCAGGTCGACGATGGTGCCAGCCGTGGCGCGGGGATCTTCGGCGCACTCGATCATCTCGACGGGCCAGCCCTGGTCGCGCAGGAAAGTCATGGCCGCCAGGTAGCCGAGGGTTTCGCGAAAGCTGCTTCCGGGGGTGCGCTCGAAGCGGCTGTGTCCGCCGCGGGCGCGGAGGCGCTGTTCGACGTCCGTGGGTGGAGCTTTGAGCGCGCACACGAGGTCGGGGCGGTACACATTGTGGTTGAGCGCCCAGACGACATCGAGCGGGATGTTGTCGAGCCTCTGCAGGACCAGCGACGATGCCGCGTACCGGTCGCAGAGCACGATCTTGCCTTCGGCCAGGGCCCGGAGGATCTCGCTGGCCAGTTGGTGGTGACGGTCGGCCGCGCAGAGGCAGGCCAGAGCCATGTCGCGGTAGGTGTCGGTGCCATGCCGAGCCAGTTCGCCCAGCGGGGAGCGCGACGGCTGGACGGTGGTGTGCACGGGAACGCCGTCCTCTCCGAGGAGCTTGGCGACCAGCGCAGTGATCGTCGTCTTGCCGACGCCGCCGGGGCCTTCGAATGCCACCAGCTTGCCCGGCAGCCGCGGCGCGCTCATGCGACGTCCAGGGGCAGCAGCCGGTGGGTCTCGGCGGTGATCGGGCACTGTTCGGTGTCGACGTCGCCGATGCGTCCGCCCGCGGCGACGACCGCGGCGGGGCAGCCTTTGCCACATCGGGGTTCGAGGCTGCAGGACGTACAGGTGGGATTTGCGCCGACCTGGAACCGCTCGCGGAACCGGTACGCGTCGAGGCGGACGGCGAGGTCGCGATCGGTGAAGATGTTGCCGACGATGAAGTCGGTGTCGGGGTGGCGAGAGATCGGGGTGCGGGCGGCGAAGACGAGGTAGGGGCAGACGGTGACCTCGCCCGGAGTGAAGACGTAGATGATCGTTCCGGCTTCACAGCCGGCGAGGGGCTTGCCGTCGGTGTTGGGGAAGCGAATGTGGGCGATGTCGAGGTCGGGCCCGTCGAACGGTGCGGTCAGCTCGAAGATCTCCTGCATGTGCATGGTGGTCTTCGCGAGCTTCCGCTGGGACTTCACGCCGCGGCCCATGCTGCCCAGCGGGTTGAGCAACACGTAGCGGGCGCCGTTCGCGCGGGCGAACTCGCACAGCTGCACGTACTCCTCGTTGGCAGCCAGGGAGTTCGGCGTGCACAGCAGCCCCTGCAGGAGGCCGGTCGCGGCGAGCTTGCGGACGTTGGCCACGGTCACGTCGAACGAGGCGCGGTCGCCGCGGAACAAGCCGTGGGAGTCGGCGGCGAACCCGTCTAGCGAGACGTTGACGTGCACCCCGGCGGTGGCGAGCTGCCGGATGAGCGTGTCGTCGAGCTCGGTGGCGTTCGTGCAGATGCCGACGTCGATTCCGGCGTTGCGGAAGGCGTGCACGATGCCGAGGAAGTCCGGGTGAACGGTCGGCTCGCCGCCGGTCAGCGTCACCCGGCGTACCCGGGCGTCGGCCAGCCGAGGGACGACTTTCTTCACGACCTCGGTCAGCGGCATGTCCTTGCCGTGCTTGGTCGCGGAGACGAAGCAGTGTGCGCAGCGCAGGTTGCATCGCTCGGTGATCTGGACGAGTGCCTTGCGGTACGGGGTGTCGACGGTGGTGCGGAAGTAGCAGCTCGACGCCTGCTCGTCGACGGCGATCGGACGGACGGTCATCGTTGACTCCTTTGAAGATGATGCGAACGGCTGTGGCTAGGTCGAGTCAGTTGCGCCCGACTCTTTGTTGCCACAGTGGAATGCCGCGCTGGTGCCGGACGATCGCGTCGCAACGTTCGCACTGACGGGGGATGCGCTGACGCTGTCGCTGGCTCAACGGCAGGAATGCCGCGACGCCTGTGACACCGCAAAGCATGGTGATCGCCTCGCCCGCGGCGGGGATGCTTTCAAGGCGTGCGTGGTGCCACACCCCGTCCATCACCGGGTGGATCATGAGGGGATCGATGTAGATCAGCGCGGCTGTCATGACACTCGGTCCCACGGGAAGCCGCCCAGCGCGTCGGCTGTGGCTGACTTGCTGAGTGCCTCGCGCTGAAGAGTTTCTGCGGTACCCGAGTACTTATCGAGCAGCGGCTTCTCGGTTAGGTAGGCGTTGCAATGAACGTTCTTGAACGCTACCGCCATCGACGTTCGTCGGCTCTCGTAGAGAGTGAAAGCCTGAGGCAGGTTCAGTCCTTTCGCCTTCGTCGGCACGATTCGGACGCTGACATGGTGCAGACCCGCCACCGTTCGGAGGTGTCGAACCTGCTCTTCTGAGCCAGCTTCGCTGCTCACTGCACGTAAGGCTTCCTCACCGATGAGGAAGAGATAGCGGCGAGGACCCTTCAGCATCACTTGCTGGCGAACGGCACGCTCAAGTGGTTCAAGTTCTCCGCTGCCGGGCGGCTCCTCGTCCCTGTCCGGGTCGCGATCGAAGTGTTGCCGAAGCCGAAGTTGATCGGGAAGGCAGAAGGGGGACCATTCGACCACGCGGTCCGATAATTGCTCGTATGTCCACATCAGACTGAACGCCTGCGTTTCTTCACATGCGATGAGGTTGTCGTCACAGACCTGTTTGGCCAGTTTGATGAGTTTCTGGTACTCGACGCCGCTAATCCCGAGGAAGCCGAGAATGTGAGCGACATCGGGTGCATGCGGGACGTGGGTTCCCAGCTCCAAGCCGGACAGGCGCGCCGGTGACATGCTGAGCTTGTCAGCGAGGCGGCGCAGTCCGATCTTCCGCCGTTCGCGTTTCTCGCGGAGGTTGGCGCTGACGAGCAGCGCAGCAGGGCGGCGGATGGTTGGCAAAGACATGGTTGATCTTCCTGCTGGTGGTCGTGGTAGTTCTGCGGTCGCAAGCGAGGGGTACGGCCCGGTTATCGCCAGCGCTCCGGTAGCGGTCGCGGAGCGCCGAACTTCGGCCAGAAGGCTTCGAGTGCCAGCCTCGCCGCTTGGAGGTCCATCTCGGTCAGCTGCTCGCCGTGTTCGCGCGGTCGCCTGAGCTGCCGGAACGCGGCCCCCACACGGGTCGCGGCCTCCGGTTGGAGAGCTGCAGGCAGCGACGTTCCCTCCGATGCGGTAACCCGAATGCCGGGGATGGCACCTGATTCGTAGGGGACCTTGTTGTCACTGTGTGCCACTGCTGTTGCTTGCATGGGTTGAGCGTGCAGCGGAAGGTTTCGGCCGCAAACGACGTCGACGTATGAGTTTCAGCAGGTAGGAGTCGCGTGGCACCGGATCCATACATCCGGAGGATGAAATCCGGCACTGTGTTGTGTTCGATCGAATACACTGCGTGTCAGGTAGTGGGTAGGAAGGGAACGACCGTGCAGATGCCGACGAGAAGGTGCGAGAAATGCGGCGCGCGCCTGGCTCGTGACCGCGTGAGCAACCACTGCGGACCCTGCATCCGCTTGTTGATCGCGAACGAGGCGCCACCCCAGCCGGACACTTTCTGGGCTGCGGAAAGCATCAGCGCTGCGCTGAAGGCTCGTCACTTCGGCCGGCTCTTCGCCGCCTACCGCAAGGAATCCAACCCGCACGTGTCCCAAGCCGCGCTCGGCCGGTGGCTCGGTCTGACGCAAGCGCAAGTCAGTCGCCTGGAAGCGCCGGGCGCCCGCCCTCCGAGCAACCTGGTGAACCTCGAACGCTGGGCGAAGGCCCTGCAGGTTCCCCCGGCGCTGCTGTGGTTCAACGTTTCCCATACCGTCGAGGAATTGGCCGGCGCAGGCGACGACATTAGCCTCGGAGGCGTGCAAAGGCGACAGTTCTTCAAGACCGCAGGTGTCGGTGCCACGGCGATCGGCGCGTCATTGCTCGGCGCCGGGCCGGCCGTCGCGGCCAGTCTGCCCAAGCCCCGCAGCACGGACGTCGAGATCGTGCGCGACATGACGGCGACGTTCCGCCGTCTGGACAATCGATTCGGAGGCGGACACAGCCGCGCGACGACGACCATCACGAACTATCTGACATCGACCGTCACGCCGATGCTGAAGGACACGACCAGACGAGCTGCGGCACGGGAAGAACTGCTCGGTGCGGCCGCCGAACTGCACCAGGTTGCCGGCTGGATCGCGTTCGACGTCGGCAACGCCGCGGAAGGACAGCGGCGCCTGCGCGACGCGTTGAAGCTGTCGCAGGACGCGGGCGACGATGCGCTCGAGGCCGAGATGCTCGCGGCGATGAGCCATCACGCCGCATTCAATGGTGCTCGCGAGGTCGCCGTCGACATGGCGCTCGCCGCGAGGCGTACGTCGAAGAGGTCGGGTCTAGCCGCTCTGCAGGCGGAGGCTGCGGTGCTCGAAGCGCACGGCCACGCGCTGCAGGCCAACCCCTCAGCTTGCTTCGCGGCTCTTCACGAGGCCGAACGCGCCTTCGAACGCTTCTCACCCGGCGCCGGACCGGCGTGGCTCAACTACTTCGACAGCGCGTATCTCTCGGCGAAGTTCGCTCACGTGTTCCGAGACCTCGGGTCCGCGGCTGAAGCTGAGCAGTTCGCTCGCCGGGCCCTGGGAATGGACGACGGGTACGAGCGAGGGAGGTTGTTCAACACCGCGTTGCTTGCGTCGACGTTGGCCGACCAGGGCCGTGTTGACGAAGCGTGTGCGGAGGCCACCGTCGCGGTGCGCATGAGCGAGCAGGTCCGGTCGATCCGAGGTGGTGCCTACCTCGCCGATGTCGGTCGTCGACTCAGCCCCTACCGCGCCGATCGGCGGGTGCGTGCGCTCTACGCGCAAATGGAGGACGCCGGCGTGCCGACCCCGGTTCAGCGGTAGAACGCGAGGACGTGGAGCAAGGCGACCTGTGACGCCGCGCCGACGATCTCACCCTTGGTGATGCGGTCACGGACCGAGTCGAGCGGTATCCAGGCCACCCGCTCGGCCTCGTTGATGTCTTCGGGCTCGCCGACATACTCCGCTCCGCGGGCCACGAACAGCAGGTTCTCGGCGTCGGCGCTGCCGACGGTGGGCTGCATCGATCCGAGCGGCTCGACGTTCAGCGGCCGCCATCCGGTCTCTTCCTCGACCTCGCGGACAGCGGTCGCCGCGGGGTCCTCACCGGGGTCGACGTAGCCGCCAGGCAGCTCCCAGACCCACCGGTCGATGATGAACCGGTGCCGCCACATCATGAGAACGCGGTCTTGGTCGTCGAGGACAGCCATCATCGCGGCTTTGGGCATGCGGAGCACGTACTGCTCGAACTTCACGCCGTCCGGTAGCTCGACCGAGGCAATGCTGAGGCGGAGTCGGCGAGTGTCGTCGACGACTCGCTCGCCGTGGATCGTCCAGCGTGTCAGCTCTTGCCCGTTCGATTCGGTGGCCACATCACGAGATGTTACGGCGTTGGTCCCGGGTGCGCGCTGTCTTCGATGGCCCTGCCTCTCACGCCGCCGGGAGCTCGATGGGCTGACCTCTGACGATCATCACTCGAGGTTGGCGGAGGTTGGCCAGGTCAGCGAGCAGGTCGTCCAGCGGGACCAGCAGGTCCGCTGATAACCCTGGTGTCAGCTGGCCGGCCTGCCGCCGAGCTCGGCGCTTCCGCGCTCGTCGTCGCCAGCTCGACGACGTGACCGCTGTCGACGCCGAGGTGCTCGTAGAGCTGGAGAGCTCCGGCGTAATCGTCGAAGCCTGAGCTCGTCGCGCTGGCGTCCGTGCCGGGACCGTCCGCCTTCGCCCGCCCGCAGGCAGTTGCGATGGTCAATCGTGGCGACGCCCGTCTCGGTGGCCGCGGCGATCGCGTGGGAGCCGTCGGGTGTGCGGCGACCGGTAGCCCGGCCTTCGCTGCCTCGTCGACGACGACGGCCAGCTGGCGCTCGGTGACTTGGCTGCCCCGCACCAACGGCGAGTTCGAGGTGATCGTCTTGCGCCCGCTTACGGGTGAGACGCGGACGGTCCATCGAACGCATGTTCTACGATTTGATAGCTTGGCCGTGCGAGGTTGGGACGCTGAGCCTGGAGGTTGTTGTGGCGTGGTTGCTGAAGGAACGAGCTTCCGGTCGCGAGTGGCGAGTCGGCGACAGCGACCTGGCGTGGGAAGCCGGCGGCTACGACTCCGCGCGCTTCGAACTCCACGTCCTCGACGAGGAAGTCATCGGCACGCCAGACGGCGTGCCAGCAGGTGTGTTGACCCACCGATAAGGCAATCTTCCGCACTGATGTGCGGAACCTGGGCTCGGTCATAGCCGGTCGGATCAGGCGAAGCGGCGCGGGAACAAGTTCGACGGGTCGTACCGAGCCTTGGCCTCGGCGAGCGCCGCCTGTGCCGTACCGAGGTGACGTGTCCAGTCGGCGCCGGTGAACGGGATGGCCCCGGTCGGGTAACTGGTGCCGCCCACGCTGACGGCGGTGTCGTACCACCGTCGGTTTGCGGCCATCATTTCCTCGGCTTTCGCCGCGTCCGCCGCGAAGCGAAGCCCGGCGACCAGGTAGACCGTGCTGGCTTCGGGGAGCCGGAAGAGCGGGGTGCCGAACGCCGCGGTGGTCATCGGGTAGATGAGGATCAGCCCAGACGCGCCCAGGCCGGCCTGCTCGAGGTCGGCCATGATTTCGCTCGTGAACGTATCGAGCTCCGCGTCGGGCAGCAGCAAGTTGGGCCACGGGTGCGGGGCCTGCCATTCGCCGGTGCCCTCGAGGTACGTCACGGTCTCGTCGAGGCGGGTGGCGAACTCCCAGTAGCTCAAGTCCTCGATCTTGTCGCGGGCGGCCACGAAGCCGATACCCGTAACGAGCACGCCATCGTCGGGCTCGCGGGGTGGCGTGTAGTACGAGGCAACGTCCAGCATGTACACCCAACCGTCCGGGGTCGGCAGGATCTCTCCCTGCAGGAAGTCGAATCGGCCGTCGGCGAGCAGACGGCGCTGGCTGGCGAGCAGCTCGTCGATGGTGGGGTAGTAGACCTTGACGCGTCGCACGCGCGCGGGTGCCGGGATCAACGGCAGGGTGGCTCGCGCGATGACGCCGCACTGACCGAAGCCTCCCAGCACGGCGTGGAACAGGTCGGGTAACTCGGTCGGTGAGCAGCGGCGGAGTGCGCCGTCGGCCGTGACGACATCGAGCGCGAGCACGTTGTCCGTCTGGACCCCGTACCGATGGCTGGTACCGCCGATTCCGCCCACCGACAGCGTGCCTCCGACAGAGATTCCCAGGTAGTCGGTGAGGACCCGTGGAGTCAGCCCGCGCTGGAGCGTGCGTGCGAGAAGCGCGTTCCAGGTCGCGCCGGCGTCGACGGTCACCTCGTCTTCGGTGAGATCGTGAACCTCGTTCAGGGCGGTCAGGTCGATGACCAGACCGTCGAGCGCTTGCGCCTGTCCCAAGCTGGTGTGGCCGCACCCGCGGGGAACGACGGCGATGTTGTTGGCCGCGGCAACGGGCAGGACGGCCTCGATGTCGGCTGTGGACCCGGCGCGGAGAACCGCGAGCGGCGGGCGCTTGACGATGCCACCGAAGTCGGCCGCCGCGAAGGCCGTCGCGGCGGGATCGGTGACCATCGTGCCGTCAAGGCTCAAGTGGGAAAAGACGTTCGAAGTCAATGCGTTGTCCCGTCTTCCAGGTTGGCGATGCTGGCGCGCACAACGGCTTCGGCGGGATCGCCCCGCCGTTCGAAGATGGTCGCGGCCTCTTCGAGCCGACAGCGCGCCATGGTGCTGTTGCCGCGGGCAATCCATGTTCGTGCGAGAGCCCAGAGGGTGTCGGCTTGTCCCTTGTCGTCGTGCGCGGCCCGTTGGACGGAAAGGGCTTCTTCGAGCCGGTGCAGCGCGTCATCGAGCATTCCGGCGGCGAGGTAGGTCGTTCCCAATTGGTAGAGCGAGAGACCTTCGCCGTACTTGTCGTCGATGGACCTGCAGAGGGACAGTGCGCGGTCGGCGTACCGGAGCGCGTCTTCGGTGTGCTTCTCTGCCCGGCAAAGGTCGGCGAGATGTACCAAGGCCACCGATTCGGCGTGCTGGTCGTTCTGGTCGTGGTGGATCACCATACCGCGCTCCAGTGCGCTCTTGGCCATGCTGACGTCCTCCATGTCCGCATACGCGAGTCCGATGCCGATGTGGCACCACGCCGATCTGGTCGGTTCCCCCTCGTTCTCCAGCAGGTCCAGTCCTCGGCGAAACGCATCGCGGCCGCTTTCCGGGTTTCCCAAGCCGAGTGCGACGAGGCCGAGGCCGGTCAGCATGTCCGCCTGCAGACAGGGGTCGCCGAGTTTGGCCGCGGCCTCCAAGCCCAGGTGGTAAGTGCGTTCCCAGATCGTCCACGGCTTGCGGAGGTGGAAGTAGGAAAAGAGCGCTTGCGAAAGCCGGCAGGCAAGATCAGGACGCCCGATCCTGAGGGCAAGCCCGACCACCGCCGGAAAACTGGCCAGTTCCCGCTCGCACCAGGCGAACGCCTCGGCGTAGCCAGGTAGCGCAGTATCGGAGGTCGGCGGCCGGAACGGCTCAAGGGCGCGCCCGGCCGCGGCGGCGGTGTCGAGGTACCACGACAGTTCCCGTGCTTGAGCTCGCTCTATCTCTTGGGCGGCGTCAACGGCGAGGGCCTGCTCGGATGCGTAGACCCGGAGCAGATCGTGCAGCCAGAAGTGATCCCGGCCGGCCTCCTCGACCAAGTGGCACGTGGCGAGTGCGTGAAGAAGCCGCGCTGCCTTGTCCAGCGGTATGTCGGCGAGCGCCGCGGCCGCAGGAACACTGATCTCCTTACCAGGGTGCAGGCCGAGCATCCGGAACATCCGCGCTGCCGCCGTCGGCAGCGCGCGGTAGGACCAGGAGAAGACCGCCCGGACATCGGCGTCCTCGTCCGACGCGAGAGCGGCGAGCCGTTGACGCTCTTCGGCGAGGTCTTCAGCAAGCTCGGACAGCCGGATGGGATGCGCGGCGATCCGTTCCGCGGCGACCGCGACGGCGAGCGGGAGGTGGCCGCACCGGTCGAGGACGGCTTGCGCCGCCGCCGGCTCATCGTCGACCCGCGAGCCCACGATTTCCTGCAGCAAACGGAGCGAATCGTCGGAGGTGAAGGGGGCTAGAGCCAGCTGTGCTGCACCCGTGCGCACGGCCAGCCCGGTGAGCGTGACCCGGCTCGTCACCAGGACTGTGCTGCCGGCCGCGCCGGGGAGCAGGGGACGTACTTGATCCGAAGAGACCGCGTTGTCGAGCACGACCAGGATGCGGCGATCGTGTGTCATCGTGCGAAACAGCGCGGCTCGCTTCTCCTCAGTAGAAGGTACGTCCGCGGGAGTAAGCCCTAGGGAAATCAGGAAGTCTTCCAGGATTTCGGCGGGGCTCGCCGGTGATTGGTGTCCTGAGTGGCCGCGCAAATCCGCGAACAGCTGGCCGTCTGGGAAGCGGTCGATCTCCCGATGGGCCCAGTAGAGGGCAAGGGTCGTCTTTCCGACTCCAGGTGGTCCGTGGACGGTCGCGATCGACAGCCGGTCAGCTTTCTCCGAGACCGCGTCGAGAGCCGACAACTGAGCGCGTCGCCCGACAAACCGGCCTGGGGCCGCCGGCAGCTGTGCGGGACGCGTTACCGCGGCTTGCGAATCACTCTGGCGTGGACGCGGAATCAGGGCCAGCAGTTCGCCGTCAGCTTCGAGTGCGTTGTCGCAAGCCTCAGCCAGCTCCGTGGTCGCGGCACGACGGCCATGCTCGACGTTGGCGAGGTGAGCCCGGCTGTAGTGAGTGCGAGCGGCCAGTTCCGTCAGTGAAAGCCCGCGAGCGATTCGCACATCCCGAAGGCCGGATCCGAAAGTCTTTCGCCTCTCAACTTCCGATCCCCGTGTTTCATGTTTCTTGTACATGAAAACAGAAACCCCCTGGTAATCGCGGTCGCTCCAGCAGATCCTGAGATGGAAGCACCGAGCGACGGATACGTACCCCTCGGCAACGAGGGTAGCGCCGCTGGAGCTTCGAGACAGGCAAGTCGCGGGACGCCGCGAGCAAGATCGTCCGCGAGGTGGACGGTCGAGTACTGAAAGTGATCATCGCTCAGTCTGTGACACCAGACGGGTGACATCACGAACGGTGCGCCGTGAGCGCTTCGTGACGGCCCCGCCTCGCTCTTCGGAAGTGCCACCTGTCCGGTCGGACTGACACCTGTGTGGACGTCTGGCTGTCTTGAGCCTCTTTGGAGAATGAAATGTCCATTTCAATGCATCTTCAGCGCGCTTCCGTTATCGGAGCGATCGTTGTGTCACTAGGTTGCTCCGCGGCGATGGAAGCAGCCGCTCTACCGGAGCCGGAAAGGGTTGAAATCGCTGGTTGTGGCTACATCGGCGGAGGTGAGTACACCCATTGCGACAACGGTTCCGGGTCGACCGTGATGCTCGACGTTCAGGACATTTTCTTCAATCTGTATCACTACTGCGTCGGGCCCGGGACCACGAACCTCCAGTCGGTGATCCGCTGGCGCGTGATCGGCGCTTGGTGGAACGGTGGAGTGGGGTGCGGCCCGGGGTACTACGGCCCAGCGTGATGGCACAGTGCGCGACTCCTTCGTGCGAGAAGATCGTAGGGCGGTCGTTGCCGCTCCTGCCGACGAAGGAAGCTCGGTCGTCGGTGAAAGTCAGGCAGCGACCGCGAGCATCGCCGTCATCCCTGTGAGAAGGCACGGTCCGAACGGCACGGCTCGGCTCGCTCTATTGCGAGGTAGGAGCAGGAGTGCCAGCGCGATGAGCGACGCGAGCACGATCGCGCCGGCCAGCTCGGCCCAGCCAAACCAACCGGTCATCAAACCGACCACGGCCGCGAGGCCGATGTCTCCGGAACCGACACCGCCTTCGGTCAGAACCGCGAGCAGCAGGTAGAAGCACGCTCCCGCAAGCATCGCCCACAGCGCACGGAGTCCGGGACCGGGGTCGGAACGTGCCAAGCACAGGAATGCGAGACCGAGCGCAGCGCCCACCAGCTGAGGCACGACGACTATTCGAGGTAACCGATGTTCAAACCAGTCGATGATCGACAACGGGACTCCGAGCACCAGTACGAAGGCGTAGACCGGCAGCTCCCCTCGGGAGCCGACACGCCAGGCGAGGATTCCGAGTGCCAATGCGGTGAGGAACGCGCCAAACCACCACGACGACGCGATCTGCGCCGGTCGGCTGGAGAACCGCTTGGTGATCACGCTTCCCCCGGCCCCGAGGCCGAAGCCCGCTACCGCGCTGATGATGGCCGGCCAACCGTTCACAGCGGTGCCGCCGAGTTGTCGCTGATGCAGCTCCCCATGAAGCAATGCTGGCCAGCTCGTTGGCCGACTGCACTGCTCGTCCCACCAACGAGTGAATTTCGGGGGAGGTGGCGTCGGCGACATGACGGTCAGCTGATCATTCCCAATGGAGGGGACGTCATGAGTCTGCGTCACGGTGCCATCGGTGCCTCTTTGGTCTTGCTGCTTGGAGCATGCAGCTCCGCCACGCCGAGTGGGCCACCGATGCCTTCAAGTACCACGGCGGCAACGAGGAGTGTGCTACCGCAGCCGGTAGACGAAGCGAAAGAGCGCGCGGTGGCTGCCTACCTCGGCATGTGGAGCGACATGGCTGACGCCGCCGTGACCTCGGACTGGCAATCACCGAAGCTGGCGTTGAACGCCACGGCCGACGCACTGTCGAGGATTTCCCGCGGTCTGTACGCCGACCACTACAACGGACTCGTCACCAAGGGAAAGTTCCTTCTTCCGCGCGTCCGCCGTCGCTGCCTCTGACGCTGCCGGGGCGCAGTCAGTACTGACGTCGGAGTCCGGCACAGGCGAAGGATCGCCTTCTCGCGCGTCAGGTTCAGCGGTGGGATCTTCCGTGCCCTGATCTTCCGTGTCGGCAGCCGCTTCTTCGGTCGCGGCGACTTCGGCGGTCTCGTAGCTCTGGTCGTCGTCGCGCAACGTCCACGCGACGGGGACCGACTGGTCCTTGCCTGTAGTCCGGGTCACCAGTCCCTCAGCGGCCCAGCGGGACAGGAGTTTCGACGCCGTGGAGCGTCCGACTCCGGCCGCGCTGGCGAGGGCCGTGGTTGTCGCGCCGGGATTGGCTTCCAGCGCACGTCGTACCTTCGGCTCCGCGGTTTCGGGCTGGGCGTCGGTCGATGAGGTGTTCTTGGTTTCGGGCATGACAAACTCCGGTTCGGGAGAAGCGGTGGATGGTCATGCCCCGGCCGGGGCGTTCGCCCGCCGGTGCGCAATCCGGTAGCTCGGGCTACATGTCTATGGACGCTCCGTGTACCGCTTCATGTCAAGCGTTCGTCCAAACAAGACACATGTATTGCCCAGATGTGCTTCCGTCTGCTGTGCTTTGTGGTCGGCTTGGTTGCGCCGACATTGTCGTCACCGGCGTGGCGGTAGGGCTTCACCTTCACGGCTTGCCCGAAGTCCGGCGCGTCGATCATGTTGCCGCGCCGATGTTGAGCCCGACGTGTTGAATGTGCCCGGCGGTGGCGTAGAAGACGAGGTCGCTCGGCTGGAGCGGCGCGTCGGCGGCGGGCACGCGGGTCCGGCGGCGTGCTGCTCGCGTGACGTCGGCGGCAACGAGATGCCGGCAGCGCCGCAAGGAGCTAGAAGGGCATGTTCCAAGACGTGCCGACGAGTCCGACCGAGTTCTCGATCCCCGGCTCGCCCGACCGCGCATCCAATCGCGGACCAGTCGATGTCGTAGTCCGCCTATAGCGCTGGAGTTATTACATGTCGTCCGGTGAAATTTCGGTGGTTTGCTCGGCTGGCGCCCCTGGTGCCGCTGCGGGACTAGTTTTTCGCGTACCTACTCGCTCTCGCTGGAAGTGAGTTGTGCAGACCAAATAGATCGACGCCAAGACCACCAGGCAACCGACAATCCACCCCAGGTAGCCAAAGAACGTTCTTCCGTCTGTTCTTAGAACGGGCTTGAAGGACAGGGCGAGTGCTAGCGCGCCTACGCCGGGGAATGCGAGAAGGAGAGGGAAAACCCACGTAACGAGGCGATCTTCTGGCGGATTTTTGTCCAACCATTGTTCCCAGCCAAGGCCGAGATTTTTAGTGTTAAGCTTCGTGGTGATGTACTTAGCCGCTCTGCTTACGGCACTTCTTTGCGCCATGAATCGACCGAGTGTAATGTAGGACAGCAGTGGGATTGCAAGCAGTAGTCCCGATGCGGCAGTACGCCCCAAGACGTACGCAAAGATTGCACTGGCGGAAGTCAGTTGGAAAATAAGAAGTTGAAGCATATTTCTATCCCGCAGAAGGATTTCCGCTCGCAATGCGGTAAACTCAGCGAGTGGTCCACTGTGTGCAACCGTGGAATCTTCTGTGTCATCGTCCTGTGGCGATTGTGGGCCGGTCATGGCCATGGCGACATCACCTACAAAATGTAGACCTCGACAGGTCGCTGGGAAAGTCTCGTGCTGTTGCAATCGATCTACGGAATGGTTGCGTTACCGACTTGGTTGGACTTCACCCGATGGAGGGAGGGTGCATGTGAAGCGATCGAATTCGGACATTGGCTCGACTGTTCCAGTGGCAGCGGAGGTTTGAGCAACGCCGGGCGGTTGTATCGCGCGAATCGGTGAGGCAGATTCGCTTTGGCGCACTAGAGAGTTAGTGCTTGGCGGTTGGCCTGGTAGCGCCGAGGTAGTCGTCTCCGGGATACCGGTATGCCTCCACCTGGACGGGCTTGCCGAAGTCGGGGGCGTCGATCATGTTGCCGCCGCCGATGTACAGCCCGACGTGGTGGACACGACCAGCTGTCGCGTAGAAGACGAGGTCGCCGGGCACAAGCGGCGCGCCGGCGGGCACGCGCGGTCCGGCCGCGTACTGCTCGCGTGACGTCCGCGGCAACGAGATGCCGGCAGCACCGTAGGCGGCTCGGGTCAGACCGCTGCAGTCGAAGCCGGCGTCACCGTCCTCGGGACCGTTGCCGCCCCAGACGTAAGGCAGCCCTCGTTGCCCGCAGGCGTAGTTGATGGCGGTGAGCGCGGCGGACGTCGGCGCGGTGATGGAGCCGCAGTCCCCGCCGCCGGTGTGCTCGCAGGTCACTCCCGCGACCGCGGCCACGATGGCTTCGGCGTCCGCCTGGTGCTGGCCGTAGGCATCGGGTGTCCCAGAGCGCTGGACGGCCTGGGCGGCGTCGTTGAGGCTCATCTGCTGCCATCCGGGGACGGTCTGCAGATGCCGGTAGAACTGCGTCGCCGCGTAGGTGGAGTCCATGATCTGCTGGGGCGTGCCCCAACCTTGGGACGGGCGTTGCTGGAAGAGGCCCAGGCTGTCCCGGTCGCCGTGGTCGACGTTGCGCAGCGTGGATTCCTGGATGGCGACGGCGATCGCGATGACCCACCCGGGCTCGGGGACCTGCAGCTGCTTGCCGACCGAGGTGATGATCGCCGCGTTGGCGAGCTGGTCGGCCCCGTAGCCGGGCACTCCGTCGGAGGTTGCGCCGGCGGGCGCGCAGGTCGTGCTTCCGGTGCCGGTGAGCGAGGTGACGACGGCTTGCGGCACGGCGCTGAGCAGCACCGGGAGCATCGCGAGCACGACGGCGACGCCGACCGCGATCTTCGATCCCATGACGCACTCCTCGCGTGATCAGGCCCCGGGCCGACGAGTGCGGTTGGGTGTGGCGTCCGGCGGCACCGGAGACGGCGTCGGCAGCCGGTAGGCGACGGCTTGGCCGGACGTCGGGCCGCTCGCGTCGTCGGGGCCGGAGGACGCGGCCGGCGCGAGGGCCGGCCAGGCATGCGTCAGTTCGCTGAGCCCGCGCCTCGGCGACGTAGCCCGATTCGATGACCTCGCGTTGAGCGGGAGCCAGACCTCGTCGGCCGGGCTCGGGCACGCCGTGCTCGGCTCGAGGAGGTCGGCCGGCGCGGTGGCGACGGGGACGTCGGCGCTCTGGTCGAGGTCGGCGTGGATCCGGGCGAGTGCGGTGCGGGCGCTGGCTTCGCGGCGGCTGGTCGGTAGCCAGAAGAGGACCGGGGTGGCGATGCCGGTGGAGTCGGCGAGCCGGGCGTAGGCGAGCAGCTTGCGGGCGAGTTTGCTCAGCGACTCGCTGCCGGTGTCGTATTCGAGGAAGAACTCGAGTTCGCCAGTCGGGCTGGTCCAGCGGCCGTAGGCGTCGGGGATGACGAGGTCGCCGAAGTGGCGGGCGCAGCGGGCCTCTGACCACCAGGCCGTGACCCCCTCACCATCTCGGACAGGGTCACGGCGTCGGCTGCGGGCGATGAGGGAGGTGAAGAAGTCGCCGACGCCGACGGTGTGGGCGAGGCGCTGGTTGTGGGCGATCGCCATCGCGCGGTCGTGCCGGTAGCCGAGGTCCTTGACCTCCAAGCCGTGCTCGGCGGCCAGCACAGCGGCGCCGGCGGGCCCGAGGACGTAGTGCATCGGCGCCGAGCCGAGCTGGCGGAAGGGCTGGAATCGGCTGACTGCCCGCCAGAGATACAGCTCGCGCAGACGCTGACGGGTCGAGCGACCGGAGGGGAACGCGGCGTCCTGGATCTGGGCGGAGGTCAGGACGCGGTGCTCGAAGAGCAGGGCCAGCAGCCATTTGTCCCGGGCGGTGAGGCGGGCCGCGAGCGCCGCCTGGTGCTCGACGGAGCCGGCCGCGCGTGCGGCCACCCGACCGGGGAGGTGCTGGCGAAGCTGGTGCTGGCGTGTCGTCGTGGTGATCAAGGGGCCTCCGAACTGGACGTCACAGGTGGGCGCGGCGCGGGTCGGTCTTGCGGTCTCGCGTCGGCCGGCTCGGCGGAGCCGCGGCGCCGGCGGGCCTCGACGGCGAAGGCCTGCTCTTGCGGAGGGCAGCGCGGATCTCCTTGGCGCGGCCGGGAACGGCGGGGCGCATCGGGGTGGTGGTCATGGTGAACGGCTCCGTCTCGGCGCCGTGGGCGACGAGCCGGGCAGCGACGTGGTAAACGCCGAGATGGGCGAGGTCGTGTTCGGACAGCCGCGGAGCGGTGTGCCGGGCAAGCTCGCGGGCGTCCTCGGGAGAGGCGTTGAAGAAGATCTTCGACCTCGCGTTGGTGGAGATGCCCTCCTTCAGCTCGCGGGGGAGCTGGCCGAGGTGCTGGTGCGCGAGCGTCATCGCGAGCCGGAAGCCGCGGGCCTCGGCGAGCATGTCCTCGATCGGATAAGGCAGGTTGAGGAAGTTGTGGCACTCGTCGATGACCAGCGACGCGTCGGGTCGGTCGCGCTGGGGGACTCGGGCGCGACCTGTGGTGGCTTGCCAGGTGCGCGCGACGACCAGGGATCCGACGAGCCGGGTCGTCTCGTCCCCGAGCGAACCTTTGGGGATCCGGACCAGGCAGATGCCGCCCTCGTTGAGGACGTGATTCATGTCGACGGTGGATCGGCCGCCGGCGATCGCGTCTTTGACGAACGGGCGCAGCAGGAAGGCGCGGAGCTTGTTCATCAGCGGGGAGATGACCTGGCTGCGGCTGGACTCGGTGAGCTCGTCGTACCACTCCCAGAACCCCGCCAGGACCGGATCGGTCAACCCGCCGGTGATCCGCGCCCGGAACGCCTCGCTGGTCAAGAGCTTGGGCAGGTCGGCGAGGGTGGGCACGCCGTCCTGGGCGCGCAGGGTCAGGCAGGCAGCGCGCATGAGGTCGTCGGTGCGCGGACCCCAGAACGCGGAGTAGACGCGACGGAACACCGAGACGAGGTTGTCGACCTCACGGTCGGTCTCCCCGCCTTCCAGCGGGTTGAGACACGGCGGGCGTTGCCGAGAATCGGCGTCGAAGAGCACGACCCGCTCCGCGGCCTGGCGGGGTAGCCGAGAGAGGACGTCGGTGACGAGGTCGCCCTTGGGGTCGACGAGCACGACGCCGCGGCCGGCATCGGCGTCGTCGAGGATCAGATTCCCGAGCAGCGTCGACTTTCCCGACCCGGTAGCGCCAAGCACGTGCAGGTGATGACGGGCATCCGGCACGCGCAACCCGATCGGCCGCGCGTGGCCGGTGTCGGCGACGCCGAGCGGTTTGACCTCCGGGCCGGGGACGGCGATGTCCGGTGGCGGGGCGACGGCTTTGGCGCCGGCCCGCTCGATGCCGGGGATCTCCGCGTCGACCGGTAGGTGCGCGATCGCCGCGAGCTCGGGGACGGAGAGCAGATCGCCGCGGTCGAGGCGCCGCGAGGCGAGAGCCTGGGCGGGGTGGTGAAGGCGGCTTCGGGTGTAGTGGTTGTGCTCGGTGTAGGCGGCGAAGCTGGCGGCCAGGGCGTGGGCACGACCGCGCGCGGTGTCCCGAGCCCGCCGCACCTCGGGTTCGGGGGCATCGGCTGGCAGGTGGGTGGTGACGGCGTAGCGGACGACGGTCTCGTACTGGGAGCCGCGCTGCTTGCCGACGATCGCCCGGTTCTGCGCGGAATACTCCAGCGACAGCTGCGGATTCTGGCTGATCCGGCGGGCATCGCGCGTTCGCGCGGGTCGGGTCACCGCGCCACCGGGCGTGATCAGGTCCAGGATGCGGCCGCCGAGCCGGCCGGACGCGCCGGCGTGCACGCGCCGGGCGGCACGCCGCGCCCGGCCCACCCGCCGGCCGGTCACCGGCCGGGCGAGAACCTGCACGCTGGCGTACTCGTCGCGGCCGAGGCCGACCGGCGCGCCCAGCAACCCACGGATCAGGTCGGCGTCGAACCCGGTCCGGATCGGCAGCGCCTCGGTACGGGCGAGCCTCAGCTGGCCGCCCACCGTGACGGCCCGTACGTCTTTGGGCTCGGGCAGCGGGGCGTCGGCGGGGACGGCGCGGGTGTGCGTGCCGGGCCACGCGGCTTCGATTGCGCGCTCGACCAGACCCGGCGGGATCACGCCCGGAACCCACAACCGCAGGGTGACGCCGCGCTCGGAGAACCGGTACTCCCAGGCTAGGTGCGGCTGACCGGTCAACCATCGCCGCCAGCTCGGCCGCAGCAGACCGACGAGGTTGGCCCACAGCAGCGCACCGCCGGCGGGATCGACGGTGGGCGGCGCGAGCACGGTGACGCACCGCGCGTCGGCGAGCAGCGCGGCATGGCACCAGGCGCGCCACCAACGCCGGCTGACGGACAGGCCCGCGGTCACGATGGCCAACACCGGAAGGGCGATCGGACCCCAGCGCACCGCCACCTCGAGGACGTCCGCGAGCAGCTGGTGCACCGCGCTCCACGGATCGGTCAGGTAGCCGCCGATCCATCCCTGGTGCAGGATCACGAGTCGACCTCCGTGCCGACCGGGCCGAGGTCGACGACCTCGTCCACCGCGGGGTCGCCGAAGTCCTGGGCGATCTCGGCGAGTTCGGCGGGATCGGTCGTGACGAGGACGTTCTCGGTCGGCGAGGCGAGCGCCTGGAAGGCGACCCACTCGGTGCCGGACCCGAGTAGGCCTTGGCCGCGGTCGGCGGTGAGCAGGAACTGGCGCTGGCCTTCGGACAGGTTGAACGTCGCCGCGATCTGGTCGATCGCCTGCGGGGACTGGCGCAGCAGCACGCTGGTGGCGGCGTTGGCCACGATCGCTCGGCCGAGTTCGCTGTGCAGGACGTCGTCGATGTCCTGGGTGGCGACCGTGAGCCCGGCCCAGTGTTTCCGGAAGGTCTTGGACATCCGGTAAAGGAACTTTGCGCCGTCGGCGGACTGCATCAGCAGCCACGCCTCGTCGACGACCACCAGCCGCCGGCGCCGGTCGGCCGGGTTGGACACCCGGCGCCAGATCGCGTCGAGGGTCAGCAGGGTGCCGATAGCCTTGAGCTCGTCGGGCAGGTCCCGCAGGGAGAACACGACGAGGTGGCCGTCGGGCGCGGTGGTGGTCGGGCCGGAGAAGAGGTCGGCGAAGGCGCCGTCGACGAACGGGTGCAGCCGTGCCGCGAGGTCTCCGGCCGTGGAGTCGCCGCCAGCCGCCAGGACGTCCCGCAGGTCCCGCATCAACGGCGCTGGCCGCGTCCAGGTGCGAGGGTCGGTGGTGATGCCGGCGTTCGCGTAGGTCGTCGTGAGGGCGGTGTCGAGGACGGCGCGTTCGCCGGCGGTCAGCTCGGCGCCGAGGCACACCGCGAGCACGGTCTGCAGGAACAGCGCCCGCCGGGTCAGCGCGTCCTGTGGCGCGGTCCGGCGTCCGGCCGCGGTGACGTGGATCGGCAGGTCGAAGGGATTGAGCCGGACACCGCCGGCACCGAGGTGAACGTAAGCGCCGCCCACCTGCGCGGCGAGGCGGGCGTATTCGTCTTCGGGGTCGACGACGAACGCCTGGATGTCCCGGTACAGGCTGCGCAGGGTCTCCAGCTTGACCAGGTAGGACTTGCCCGAGCCGGACCGGCCGAGGACGACGGCGTTGTGGTTGTCGCAGGCGAACCGGTCCCAGTGCACAAGCCCTTGGGAGCCGACGTTGTAGCCGTAAAGCACACCGCTCGGCACGGACGAGGTCGGATCGACCGCGGGCAGGTCCGGTGATGTGAACGGAAACGCGGCGGACGCAGCGGCAGTGTCGAACGTCCTCTTCAGACCGAGCGAGTCCAGCCCGAGCGGCAACGTGGTGACCCAGCCCTGCAACGACCGGTACGTGGCCGGTTTGGCGTCCAGCAGCAACGACGCGCACAACGACCGCAGCGCCGACACCTCCTCGGCGAGCGACTCCTCGTCGGGTGCGTGGATGGTCAGGTAGAGGCCGAACTTGAACAGGCGGCCTTCGCCGCGGGCGATCCGCCGCGACAGGTCGGCGGCGTCGTCGGCGGCCGCGTCCAGATCGGGGTCGTCGAGCTGGTCGTGCCGGGCATGGTGGCGCCGCGAGGACTCCAGCCGGGCCCGCTGCTTCTTCAACCCACTGGCCGCGGTGACCGGATCGACCGGCTGGACGTGCACGGAGACGTCGAGCCGAGCCGGGTAGGTCAGCAACGGCGCGAGCCAGCCCGGGTAGACCTCCTGCGGGTAGCCGGTAACCCCGAACGAGGCCACCCATTCGTTGCCGACTTCAAGGTGACGGTTGCCGATCGACAACGCGTCCGGCGTGAACGCCTCGGCTGTCGAGCTGCGGTGCTGCGTCCTGGACATCGCGGTCACCGGGCTTCGTCGTCGTAGAGGTCGGCGCTCGATACGGCGGTGACGATGTCGCCGGCGCCCGCGAGCGTCGCGGAGGGCGGGAGGAAGGTGTCGGGGTTGCATGCCGCGGCCAGCACCCCGGTGGCGGTAGCGGCGTCCAGCGCGGTGACGGCGATCCCGGCCGCGGTGAGCAACTCGACCGCCTCGGTGAGGCGCCGGACGAGCCGCTGCTCGGCGGCCTGGCGCGCGGCCGGATCGATCGCGCGGGGTGTCGGGTCGCGTCGCAGACGTCCCAGCGCCGAGCTGACGCTGCCACCGACGGCCGGACGGGTGGGTTCGCGCAGGACGAGCAGGACTTGGCGGCGCAGGAGGTCGGCGTGCTCGGTGAGCTGGGCGAGGTAGTCCGCGTGGTCGTGCGCCGCGGCTTCGAGCGCGGGGTGGGGGAGCCCGCCGGCTCGGGCACGCAGCTCGGCGATCTGCGGGCCGAGGTCGAGCCGCTCGGCCCGGACCAGGAACTGCACAGGCGCGGTCAGCGAGTGCAGGTAGCGGGCGAACGAGCCGACGAGGGCTTCCTGCTCGGCGGGTGTGCGCAGCGAGAAGTTGACCGTCGAGCAGGCGGCGATCACCGCCAGGCCATCAGGCCCCAGGTCCACGACGCCCGCGGCCGTCCCGCCGTCGACGCCCCGGGCGGGGAGTTCCAGCGGCGTCGGCGCCACGTCATCCCGCGAACGGCTGCTGGCGAGCCAGTCCGGAACCGGCTGCACGCCTTCGGGAGCCGACACCTGATGGCGCGGGGTGAACCGCTGCCGGACCGCGGCCACGAGGAGGCGATCGAGCGGGATACCGTCGCGGCGGCCGAGCGCGACCACCGTGACCGCCAACCCGACTGGCACCGCGAAGGCCAGGAACAGCGGCAGCGGGATGAAGGTGCGGGTGGCGTTGTAGAGGGCGTAGAGCAGTAAGCCGGTGACGCCGAGGATCGCCAGTTGCCGGGCGGTCAGCGGGCCGAGGACACGGTCGGGCCGGTCGACGTCGGCGGGAATGCGCACGGGATGGGACATGACGTCGCGACCTCACTTCGACTTCGGTCGGCGCCGCCGTGGCGGCAGGCTCAGCGGCAACGGCAGTTGCGTGCCGGTCGGGTTCCGCGTCGGCGCTGGTGGCGTGAGCGGAGTGGGTTTCGGCTGGCGACGGAGACCCAGCGGGAGCGGGTACTGCCCGGACACGAGCGGCCGGTTGCCGCTGAAGGCGTCCGGCGCGGCGCGGCGGCGAGCGCGGGCCGCGCGGTTGATCTGCCCGGACGGCGTGATCAGGCCGGGCCCGGTCTGCGGCGCCCGGTTGGTAAGGCCAGCGGCGTTGAGGTCGTCGGCGAGGCTGCGCCGAGCAGACCGCGCGGTCTGTGGCGGCAGGTGGATCGGCAGCATGCCTGGGCTCGGTGGGATCAGCGCGTTCGGCAGCTTCGCGGGCGGGCGGGCATTGCGGTTGATCCGCCCGTCGGGCATCAACAGCCCCGGTTGACGCGGCGGCCGAACAGGTACTGGGTGCGCGAGGTCGTCGGCCAGGGTGCGACGCGGCATCCGGTCGGGCTCGCGCCGCACGGTCATCGGCAACCCGAGTTGATCGGCCGGCAGCGCGTTCGGCAGGTCCTTCGGCGGCAACGCGCGTGGGTTGGCACGCAGAGCCGGTTTGCCGTCGCGCGTGTGTGAGGTGAACAACGACAGCTGGCCGGCAATCGGCGTCCTGTCGAGCGCGCCGGTCCTCGGCGGCTCGTCCCACCCACGGCGCGAGTTCCGCACTGAGCTGGTCGTGCGTCGCAGTCGCATGGGCAGCATGAACTGTCCCGATCGGGTCGCCGGCGGATCAGGTGGCGCACTTGGCCTGCCGGCGCGTGGGCGTCCAGCTGCGCGAGCGCCCCCGGCGGCGCCGGTGAGCAGACCCATGGTCTTGTAGGCGATCACGCCGCGCGCGATCCGCCCGAGCAGCGAGGGACGGCCGGAGCGCAACGGGGCGAGGAACCAGAACGGGATTTTGATCAGCACGTACATCAGCGCGATGCACAGCAGCAGGTTCATCAGCGACGAGAGCGACGGACCGAAGATGGTGAACCCGCCCGGTGCGAAGAACACCCGCACGGTGACAACGAGCGTCAACGACTGACCGACCTGGATGAACAGCACCCCGCCGGAGCCTTTCCACCAGAGGTAGGCGATGCCTTCGGTGTGGGGAAGGGCGTGGAACATCAGCACGATCGGCGCGGCGGCGACCAACAGGATCGTCACCATCACCCGCACCACGAAGACCACCAGCAGGACCAGCAGCATCGCCACCAGGACCAGCCCGAGAATCCCGAGGAAGATGCCGCCGCCGTGCAGGGAGCCCTGCACCATCGTGATCAAGCTGCGCGTCATCTGCGCCGGATCGACGCCCTCGCCGAGCACCGCGGCCGACAACGCGTTGGCGACCTGGATGCCCTTGGTCATCAGGAACAGCGAGAGCGTCCCGGCGAGAAAGCCCACGACGAGTCGCGGGGCGAGTTCTTTGACGGTGTAGCGGGCCTGCAGCGTCTGGTAGCCCATGATGATCAGCCCGGCCAGCAGCACGAGGACCACGTAGGCGGTGAGCAGGATGTGCCACGAGCCGACCCACACGGCGCCCAGACCGGGCAGCTGATCCGGTTCCGGGGTCGTCAGCAGCGTCTTGCCGAGCAGGTCCAGCAGCGGGTTCATCCCGGCGGCGACGACCGCGGCAAGCAGCGCGCTCGCGGCGACGACCATGCAGCCGGTGAGGTCGGTAAGTCCGCATTCCGCGGCGTCGCCGCCGGCCCCGTCCGGGGCCTCTGCCGGCGGTGGCGTGCTCGGCACGAGCGTGGACGGCTGCGGGATGCAGTTCGGACCCTGACACGGCGAGCTGGTGGCCGGCGCGCAGCCGGGATCCAACGCGCCGGGAAAGCACGACGGCGGAGTGGGCAGCGCGGTGATCGGCGGCAGGGGAGTCCCCGGAACCGGCGGGGCCGAGCTCGTGCTCGGAAGGTGGCATGCCGGTTCGGCAGAACTCGGCGCGCACCCCGGGTTGGGCGGCAACGGCAGCGGTGGCTGTGCTGGCTCGAGCTGGACTGTCGCTGTCTGCCGCGGACCTGCGGCGGCTGTGTTGGACGCGATGCCGCCGAGCACGGTAGCGAGCAACGTCGCCAAGACGGCGAGCCAGAGCAGACGGCGACGTGACGGCCGAACCGAATTTTCGGGGGTGACCATGCGACGTGAGGCGCGGGCGGACATCGTCACACCCCGCCGACGATCGTCTTGAGGATTTCGACGACCAGCGGCGCGAGGGCGGCGAGCCCGAACCCGATCCCGGCGGCCTTGAACGCGCCTTTCGCCTTCTCGATCTCGCCGGGGTCGTTGGACGCCATCAGGTAGCGCAGCCCGCCGATAGTCAGGAAGACGAGCGCGACGCCGGCGAGGATGCCCATGATCCACGAGCGGATGTTCGACAGGACCTGATCGACGGACTGGGCGAGCGCGACGTACTGCACAGTCTCCGCGTGCGCCGCGGAACCACCGAGCAACAGCGCGGCGACGGCCAGCGTGCACCCGAGCACCATGACCGAGCGCCGAGACGATCGCGCTGGAGAGGTCGGAGCTTTCAGCACAGAACCGGGGCCGCGGCAGCTTGTCACGCGAGCGGGAACTCGAGCCGTCGCGTGGTGTCCGGGCCGGTTCGGTGGCCGGCGGTCGGGTGTGCGGTGAGCGGGGCGGTGCGAGATCAGTCGCATGAGGACGCCTCCTGAATGGCGCCCGGTTCCGACGTGGACCGGGAGGGGCGAGGGCGGGCGGGCACTCGCGTCCCGCGGTCACCAACTCCGGATTTCGGCGGCCGGGGAGACACCGGACGCCGCGTCTTCTCGGGCTCGCAGGCGCCGGAGCGCCGCCTCTTCCGGCGCGTTCCCAGGTCGCTCTCGCTAAGGGTGCTGAGGTAATCGGCCAGCCTGCGCTCGGCGCGGTGCCGGGCCTGCTGCGTCGCCTTATACGTTTGGCCGCGGGCCTGTGCCGCGTCGGCCAGCGACAGCTCACCGAACCTCGTGTCGCCGATCAGCGCGGCGTCGGCGACGGTCAGGACACCGGCGTCGACGGCGGCGAGCAGAACAAAATCGGGGTGTCCGCCGGCGTGCTCCGGCCCGGGCGCGCGAGCGCCGAGGTCGGCGACCGGGGCCGCGGCGTCGAGCGCCTCCCGCAAGGCGCGGTGGCCGGCGCGGTAGGCGGCCCAGCGCAGCCGGACGAGGATCGCCGGCCGGGTGAGGTCGACGTCGGTGAGCGCTTCGAGGAAGCCGGTCAGCACTGCGGCGTGGATGTCGTGGGCCTCGCCGCGGAACCGGTTGGTCAGCTTGGCCGCGACCGGCAGCAGCACCGGGAGGGCCAGGCCGACGCACGCGACGGTCCACGTGCCGCCCTCGGCACGGGACCGTGTCACGAGTGCTGTCCACACCGCGTCCCGGGTCTGTTGTGGACATCCTTTCGCGACGGTTAGTCGGCCCACTTCGTCCAGCGGCACCAGTCGCGGCGGCAGCTCGGAAATTTGGCGGCCGTCGAGGGCAACCGGATGTGGTCCGGTGACCAGCCAGGCGAACGCGGTGCGGGCGGTATCGAACACGCCGAGCTCGCCACGCGGACGCGCTGGCGACGTGAAAGCGGGATGGTTCGGTGACGAGGGCTGGTCCATGACGGCACTCCTAACGAGCGGAAGATGACGTCGCCAGGAAGCCCGCCGGGGCGCCTCAAAACCGCTTCAAGCCCAGGTCAGAGACGTGACGAAGCCGCTTCAAAGCCGTTTCACGCCCGCACCTCGCCCTCGAATTTCGAGGGTGATCCGGCAGTAGACCTGCTCGGACTTCGCCACAGAGGTTTGTCCGCCGGGCGGAACACGGATTCGGCGCGACGGTGTCTCTTGCCGACCTCGTTCCCGGAGTTAGCCGGCGACCGCGCAGAAGCCGCCGACTCGATCGGTCGGTGACCCGCCTCCGGAGGTTCCGCTCGTGACTCGACGCCCAGTGACTTCGACCAACAGGCCATCCAATCGAGACGACTCGACCCGTCCACCGCGCACTCGGCCCGCCAACGGCATCCCGTACCCGGGTGCTCCCGATCCCGTCGGCACGAGCTCCCGCACTCGCCGCTCCCCGAAGAGGGTGGCCGCCACCCGAGAGCTGGCGCCGATTCCATCGACGGTGTGGACGATGGGGCCCGACCCGATCCACCCGGCAGCCACTTGGCCGGTGCCGATCATCGAGACCATCACGAGCAGCTTTTCGGCATCCGGCGCTCGAGTCCTGCTTGCGCCATGGCCGGCCGTAAGGCAGGCGGCGAGTCGCGGCGCCGGCGAACTGGATGCCGCGCTCGACGCCGTGCACGCGCTTGGTCGCTACCCCGCGATCAGGAAGCTCGGACAGCCGACCACGGACAAAGCGGCCATGAGCGACGAGGCGAACTCAACCTCGGTGCTGGCTGGCGAGCGCGTCGACTTGGTCATCACCTCGCTGCCACCGGATCGCGGAACCGACGGCTCGGCGGAGACGCTGGCGATCGCGGCAGCGCAGGCCCTCACCTTCGGCGGCATCCTCGCGGTCTACACCCACAGCGACTGGTCGACCGGCCGGTTGACCGACCCGTCAGGCCCGATGATCGCGGCCGCGCAAAACGCCGACCTGCTCTACCTCCAGCACATCGTCACCCTGCACACCGCCATCCGGAACGGTCGCCTGCAGCCACCCATCGGGACAGATCGAGTCGAACCGGCTCCCGGCGGCGGAGAACTCGCCGCGCCGATGACGCACGCGCGAGCGCACGGCGATGTCCTCGTCTTCGCCCAAGCCCACGCTGATGCCACGCAGCCCGAAGACCTCCGATGATCAGCGAACCGAAAGGCAGGTGCACCGCCATGGCCACCACGCAGCCGAACACCACGTCGTCCTCGGTCGACGAGCCGACCATGCCGCTGTCCCGCGCGTTCATCGACGCCCTCGACACCACCCCGCCCGCCGACGCGCCGACGGACTTCGGTGAGCTGCCGGTGTCGGTGTGGGCGACCGCGCAGACCTCGCCAGCCGCGCAGCGCAAGGGCCGGTACGTGCCGGAGTCCACCGCGCACCCGGCCAAAATGCTGCCCGCCGTCGCCGCGCACGCCATCGAGCACTACACGGAACCGGGGGAGGTGGTGCTGGACCCGATGTGCGGAATCGGCACCACGCTGGTCGAGGCAATCGACCTCGACCGCCGCGCGGTTGGCGTCGAGTACGAGCCACACTGGGTCGACATCGCCCGCGCGAACCTGCGCTTCGCCTGCAAACGGGGCTACGACCACGACGGCCAGGTCGTCCGCGGCGACGCACGCCAGCTCGAGACCCTGCTACCCGTCGAGTACGTCGGCCAGGTCGTGCTAGTGGTCACCTCGCCGCCGTACGGCCCGTCAGTACACGGCCTCGTCAGCACGAACCGGGAGGCTGGAGTCGACAAGGTCAGCAAGCGCCACTACCGCTACGGCAGCGCACTCGACCGCGGCAACCTCGCCAACATCGGACACCACCGCCTGCTGGCCGGCTTCACCCGCATCCTCACCGCCTGCGCCCACGTCCTGCGCCCAGGCGGCCACGTCGCGATCACGGTCCGACCGTGGCGCGAGCACGCCGAGCTGATCGACCTGCCCTCCCAGGTCATCGCCTGCGGCGCCGCAGCCGGCCTGGTCCCGGTCGAGCGATGCGTCGCCCTGCTCGCCCGTGTCGCTGACACCGAGCTGGTCGCACGCGGCAGCTTCTTCCAACGCGACTTCATCCGCAAGCAGCGCGACGCCGGCCTGCCGCTACACCTGATCGCGCACGAGGACGTCATCGTGTTCCGCAAAGCCGCTAGCCTGCTGGTCGACGATGCGTCTGCCTCGTCAGCCGAGTCGCCGGACGATGCGGCGCTGGGCAGGCGAACGGCATGATGGCCGTGCTGAGGCCGGTCACTGTGCCCGATCGCCATGGCGGCTCGCCACGCGCCGCGAGTTGGCTCCGGCCAGCGAGTCGCCCTCGGCTATGCCGGAGTGATCGTCGCGGCGAATCCGGTTCGAGCGTCGCGTAGACCAGCGAGGCGTTAAACCCTGACTCGCGTATGGAGAGTCCATGGGTCGCGCACAGAGCAGGCCGGTGCAGAACGCTACCGGGTAGTTTGTCTTGATCGGAGTACTTTCCGCCCCCTGACGCCGAAGGGTTCCGTTCGAGGTGAGACAGTCGTCTTCTGAGCGACGCGCGGACTCCCGCAGCGGCTGCTTCGAGGAAAAGGGAGGGTGCGGCCGGTGCGCAGCGTCACACTTGTGACTCCGGTGTCCTCGCGTGGAGGCCGGCGTTTCGAGCCGCAGGCCGAGTTGGCTTTGCATGAGCTGGCTGAGACGGCAGCTGCGACGCTCCCGGGCGTTCCGAACGACATTCTTCTTATTCCGGAGATGCCGAGTCCACTGGGCCTTCCTGACTTCATCGCATTGGCTGGGGGGCAGGAGTGGCTGCGAGACCGCCGAGCGGCAGGTGTTCAACCGATCCTCGCAGAAGCTGACTGCCTAGTGCTTTCAGTCCTTCACTCAGGGCAGCCACTGTCGGCGACGACGGTAGCGCGCCGGGTTGCATGGTCCTGGTCTCAACTAGAGCCAGTCCTGATCCGCCTTGAGCGGGCCAACGCCATCGAGGTCACTTCGGGAGGAGCGCATCGGATCAACCCGGCTCTGGTTCCCCGAGGTTCCCTCTTCGCCCTCGAAGCAAAGGTAAAAGACTGGCGAAAGGCTGTACTCCAGGGGCGTGCGTACCGAACGTGGGCTAACAACTACGTTGTGCTCCTGGGTGACGTCGGACCGGTTGCTGAAAAACGGGCTGCCGAGTGCGTCGAACGGGACCGTGCGGGCCTCTTCTCTGAGGCCGGTTGGATCGTGCGTCCGCGCGCGCGACGTCCTGCGCCCGCCAAGCGACTTAGGGGCTTTGAGCACCTGTACGCCGCAATCGCGTTGTCACATCCAGCCTTCTGAGGCCATGAATAAGTCGAGCCCGTCGAGAAACGGCTTGATCCACCTGTCGGGTCCGATCTTCGCGCCGGTTATTCGTTTTACCTCGGGCCACTCCGGCCGAGCGGCCACATAGCGCTCTCGGAGCGCAACAATTCGGTCACGTTGGGTGAGATTGTTGAGCTCGTCGACGAGCTTGGTCAGCAGCGTCGAGTGGTGCTGGAATGCCTGTTCGGCCTTCGGGCCGATCATGCCTGGCGACAGGCGCGATGCGAGGGCGGGAGCTTCTGAGGACAACACGCTGTATTCGCCGTTGGTGAGGCCACCCATGAGGCCAATGAGCGTGGGCCGCTGGTACCAGCCGCCGCCATTTTGGTCACCCTCTCGCTCCTCGAAGTCCTGATAGGCACAGATTCGCTGGCGGAGGTCCCAGCCGGTACCGATCGCTTCCGCGCCGGCGGCGACAGCGGGAAGCGCTGCCAGATCACCGAAGGCGACGCGTACTGGCTTGTCCTGGCTGAGCGCGAATGTAGTCCGCATCAGCCCGTACACTTCCTCGGCTGTGGCGCTGGGAGGCATTGAGTTGTCCGATCGGGTCACCACGAGAAGCCAGCCGCCGGGCTCCAATTGGTCGAGCGCACCGATGTGCGCGTCGAGTTCCGCTCCGGCACTCCAGAACTGATGGTCGCCAGCCACGGTGAGCCATGCCGAAGGCGAGGCGGCGACCGCCTCCTGACTGAGTTCGAGCGCGCTCTGGCTGGTCGGCGTGTCCGGGTACGACACGAGCAACGACGGAGCGAGAAACGGACTGGCGAGCTCGCGCTGAATGGCATAGACGCGGTCGATGTGGTCACGCATGGCCTGCCGCGACGACAGATCTCCTCGGTCGCCGTCCCAGAGCTCCCAGGTGTCGTAGTGGCGGAAGTCGCCTGCTCGCGGCATGTTCATCGCATATGTGGTTGGATCGAACCAGAACTCGCCACCCGCCGCTCGGATCTGCTCGGAAGTATCCTGCGCCGAGCGCTTGAACCCATTGGCGAACCGAGGTGAGGTGAAGGGGGACAGGTACGCACCGGTCGCGTACCCGCCGTTGATCGCGCTCGTTGTCCACTTGATTAGTGTGTTACGTGCAGTATCGCCGAGGAAAACTCCCATTACGCCTCCTCGAACGCGCGCTTCAGCGCGTCGCCATTCCGATACCGCCGCGCCGGCTGGGGGTGCAGCCCACGCTCGACCACGGCGACGACGCCGTCCGGTAAGTCCGGGCGCGCGGCCTGGAGTGGAATGTGCTCCGCAGTACGTAGGCGCTTGAGGTACTCGAAGTCGTCACCCTTGTAGGGCACCGGCGAATGTCCCGTCGCGACGGCGTAAACCAGCGCGCAACACCCGAAGACATCGGAGGCCGCGGTTGGCGCGCCCGAATACGCCTGGAGATGCTCCGGTGTCATGTATCCGCGCGTGCCCGGCTGCCCGCCGACGGTCAGGCCGCTTCTGAGTGTGTGCTTCGCGAAACCCGGATCCATCACCACGAACTTCCCCGACGTAAGCCGCTGGACGTTACCAGGACTGAGGTCTCGATGGATGACCTTTTTCTTGTGAAGTGCTCCCAGGCCCGCGGCGACGTCACGGCCCAGCGCAAGCAAATGCTCGACGGGCCAGCCGGAGCCGCTATATCGCAGGTCCGTGCCATCGAGGAACTCTTCGAGCCAGAACACGGCTGCAGGGGGATCGCCGAGTAGGTGAAGGTCGGAGCTGACTGACACCACGTTGGGGTGATCAATGCTTTTGAGCAGATCGACCTCCCGGCGTGCTCGCTCAAGTGCCTTGGGATCCGCCGCCAGTCCGAGGTCGATGAGCTTGAGCACGCTCTCTGCCCCGTTGGGGTGTGTCACGACGTGCACCTGCTTTTGCCCTCCTTGCACGAGCGCCCGTGCGGGCACCACATCCAGTCGGGAGCAAGCTTCGCGCACGAGTTCCGTCATGTATTGATTCTGCCTGTTCAAGAGTCTGCTTGGCGAAGTGAACGAACGATAGCAGCCACAAGCGTGTACTTGATGTCACTCTCTGTTATCAACGGGGAGGTCGCGTTATACGAGTCCCGTAACTGCCCCAGCTCAGGAGCACCTACCCGCCATACCCGACCGCGATCAGCGTCGACGGGCGGCAGATCGCGGAGTCAGCACCGCCGACGCGGCCGACGAGAGGGTGGCCGCGGAGACGGCAACCGCGAGAGCGGTACGGCGAATGATCACGAACTCCTCCAACGTGCTGATGGTCGACGTCCATATGTCTCGCCGAGTAGATCTTGCGTTACGACAAGCAATGAACTCGTTATCGTGGCGCTCAGGTACCGGCGACGCTCTCCGCAACGGCTTCGGCCTGTGATCGCAATCCGGTTCTGTATCGGGTCGAACACGCCTGATCCTGGACCATGACTAGAGCCGCCAGTCAGCGGGATCGTGGCTGGTGCCCGCCCGGCGAGACGCGCCACTTTCTCCCGGCGCGGGCCTGGGCCACCCTGCTCGACCTGCCCGACCTCCCGAAGAACGGGGCCCGGCGCATGAAGAACGCAACGCGGACGCTGACCGAGGCCAACCTGATCACGACCAGCCCCCGCAAGGTGCTTTATGCGCAGTTGCGCCAAATTGCGTTTTCAGCTGTGGTCCCCGAGTCGGCTACGGCCTTGTCCCATCGGGCTTGCAGGCTGTCGAGTAGGCGTTGTTCGACTGTGCCGGCGACGTGGGAGTAGGTCTCTTGGACTTTGTCTTGGAGGACGTGGCCGAGGCGGAGGGCTTGGGCGATTTCGGGGATGCCGTCGTCGATCATCCAGGTTTTGTGGCTGTGGCGGAGGCCGTGGAAGGTGAGGCCGGGCTTGGCCGGCTGGAGGCGGATGGCGGGGTTGGGGATGTGGAGGTTGCCGTCGGCGGCGGGGCGGAAGGCGCGGCGGGAGAAGTTGCTGCGGCGGTGCCATTCGAGGTTGGGGGTGACGAAGACCTGGCGGTGGTTGTGGGTGGTCAGGTGCCGGCGGAGGAGGCGGACGAGGAACGGGGGCAGGCTGATGGTGCGTTCGGACTCGTCGGTTTTGAGGTGGCCGAGGTAGAGCGGGCCGCTGCAGGGTTCGTGGAGGGCGCCGATGTCGGGGTCGAGGTAGATGGAGCCGGTGTCGTCGTCGTAGAGGTGGACGTTGGCGCGGTCGAGGCCGGTGAGTTCGCCCCAGCGGGCTCCGGTCCAGCCGCCGGTGACGATGAGGACGGCGCCGCAGGACCCGTATTTGAGGGCGGCTTGGTCGGCGACGTGGAGGACTTCGGCGGGTTCGCCCCAGATCTTGCGCGGGGTGCGCTGGGCGCGGCGACGGCGGCCGCGGCGGCGGGCGACGAGGGGATTGGCGGCGATCAGCTTCTCCGGTACGGCGTCGGAGAGCAGGAGCGAGAAGCACTTGATGATGCTGTCGACCGTGGTTTTGGCCAGCCCGGAGGCGCGGAGTTTCTTCTCCCACTTCCTGATCTCGAGGTTGGTGAGTTCGGCGAAGGCGGTGTTGCCCCAGCGGGGGAGGATGTGGACTTTGAGGAAGCTGCGGTAGTTCTCTTCGGTGCGTTGGTCGATGTCGAGGGAGTCGAGCCAGGTGGGGGCGAATTGGGTGATGGTGGTGCGGCCGTCTTCGGGGTCGATCCAGGTTCCGGTGCGTTGTTCGTGGAGCATCGTGCTGATGTGGTTCTCGGCGGCGTCGGGGGTGGGGAAGCCGGAGATGGCGCCTTTGGTGCCGTCGGTGCGGCGGTAGCGGACTCGCCAAGTGTCGTCGCCTGCGGGTTCGGTCCAGGGCACGGTGAACTCCTGTGCTGTGGTGAGGGGGTCGCGTGGTGGTGCGTGTCCAGGACCGCTCCATAGGCGACAGAGAGGAAGCGTGTTCGGCGAAGAACCTCGTAGCGGGACCGGAACGGGGGTCAGCGACGAGATCGGCGGCGTCGGCCGGGCCGGCTCGGAGCATGGTTCTGGTGGCTCGGTCCGCGGTGGCCGGCGGCGACGATGGCGCGAAGGTCGTCTTCGGTGAAGCGCAGGTGTTTGCCGACGAAGGTGCAGGGGATGAGGCGCTGCCCGGCTTTGCGGCGAAGCCACGACTCGCCGACGGTCAACCGCTGGGCCGCAGCTGCTGGCGTATAGAGAAGCCGGCCCGCTTCGTCGGTGAAGGAGTCGGCGGGCTGAGAGTGGCTCGGTAGCTCGAGCGCTCCGGGGTCGGATCGCCGCAGGGCTTCATCGTCGGTTTGCATGGCGGCCTCGCAGTGAGCGACGGGTCGTGGTCGCTGCTAACTCCGTTCAGCCGCATCGGAGGAGACAGGACTGCGGTGATGCACGGCGAATCGCTTCGTGACGAGACTCGGCGAGGGAGCTGAGCTCGCCGCCGATGGCACGAAAGGTGCGCGCAAAGAACCTCTGGCGTCCACCTGTCCGGGGGACGCTACTGGGGCACTTTTCGTGACCCCATTTCGCCGCGATCTGGCCCGTGCCCCAGTTTTGCCCAGCTACTAGCCGGTAGCTGAACTTCTTCTTGACGAAACTCAAGATTCGATCTGATGAAAAACAGTCCTACCTGGAGTTTCGTGTCCGGCGGGCGGTGTTTCGTCACTGTGGACATGGAGACCTACTCTCACGTTGCCCCGGAGGTCGAGCAGCGGCTGCTCGACGACCCCGAGCACCGCTGGCACACCGCGGCGCCACCACCGCCCACACCGTCGCCGAGTGTGGGCCGACAGTGTGCGGGTGGCGACGGTCGTCCTCCTGTGGGGTTCCAAAGTCGCTCACCGGCACTGACCAGCGGATTTACGCGGCCCCGTTCGTACTCGTTGATCAGGCCTCCGAGAAGCCGTTGTCGCTTGACTCGCTGGGAGATGAGGTCTGCCACGGGGTGGGTCGGCCGGGGTGGGCGAAGCTCGCGGGAACGGTGCGGCCGTCGACCGTTGTAGTGCCGGACGTACTCGGCGAGCACGGCCTGCAGATGGCGCTCGTTGAGGATCAACATGCGGTCGGTGAGCTCGGTTCTGGCTGTGAGCACGAACCGCTCGGCATAGCAGTTCGTGGTCGCTGCTAACTCCGGTTAGCCACAGGGTGGAGGAGACAGGGCCGCGGTGATCCGCGGCGAACCGCTTTGAGCGAGAACCCGGCGAGGAAGCTGAGCCTGTCGCTGGCGAGACACGAAGATGCGCGCAAAGAACCTTCGGCGTCCACCTGTCCGGGGGACGCTACTGGGGCACTTTTCGTGACCCCATTTCACCGCGATCGGGCCGGTGCCCCAGTTTTGCCCCAGCTACCGGTGGGTAGCTGAACTTCTTCTTGGCGAAACTCAAGATCCGGTGGAACGAAAAAACCGCCCTACCTGGATCTTCGGATCCGATGGGCGGTGTTTCGTCACTGTGGAGCTAAGGGGACTCGAACCCCTGACCCCCTCACTGCCAGTGAGGTGCGCTACCAGCTGCGCCATAGCCCCGAGGCGAAGGTGAACTCCGCATCTCGTATGCCCATACATTACACCCCGCTCCGAGGCCCTCCACGCGGGGGTACCCACACCGCTCAAAACCTCCTGACCTGCACCTTCACACCTTATTTTTAGTCCTGTATTGACTCCCCGCCGTGACCGCCGTTACATTTTGCGCGGTTGTGACGCCGAGGTCCCCGCCCGTTACGCCGCGTCTCCAACACCGGGCACACCTCTTGATGACGCCGCCTGTGCGGCAGAGGAGGCTTCGATGACGAGACGGCGGGTGATGACGCTGCTTGCGGCAGCGTCGGTCCTGGTCGGAAGCATGGTGACGACAACAGCTGAGGCCGCTGTCACGCCCGATGGGTGGTACACCGTGGCCGCCAGCGGCAGCGGCAAGTGCGTCGATGCCCGGGCGGCCGGGACCGCCGATGGGACCGTTGTCCAGCAGTACTCCTGCAACCAGACCGCCTCGCAGCAGTGGCAGTTCCAGGCCACCGGTGACGGCTACTTCCGGGTCAACGCCCGGACCAACCCGGCCGCCGCCTGGGATGTCACCGATGTCTCCACCGCCGATGGTGGCCTGGTTCAGCTCTGGACCTACGGAGGCGGGGCCAACCAGCAGTGGCAGGCCGTCGACGAGGGGAACGGGCGGTACCACTTCGTCAGCCGCAACAGCGGGAAGTGCCTTGACGTCCCCGGTGCTTCCACCAACGACGTCCAGCTGCAGCAGTACACCTGCAACGGCACCGGCGCGCAGTCCTTCATGCTGACCCCCGTGAACACGAGCCAGCCCGACTTCGGCCCGAACGTCGTCGTCTTCGATCCGAGCATGTCGAGCTCGGCCATCCAGAGCCGGCTCGACAGCATCTTCGCCCAGCAGGAACGCAACCAGTTCGGCAGCCAGCGCTACGCCGTCATGTTCAAGCCCGGCACCTACGCCAACGACGTCAACGTCGGCTTCTACACGCAGGTCCTCGGCCTCGGCCTGAGCCCCGACGCCGTCACCGTCAACGGCGCCGTGCACGTCGAGGCCGACTGGTTCCCGCCGCAGAACGCCACCCAGAACTTCTGGCGGGGCGCCGAAAACCTGTCCGTGAACCCGACCGGGGGTGCCGACCGGTGGGCCGTCAGCCAGGCCGCGCCCTACCGGCGCATGCACGTCCGCGGTGACCTGCAGCTCGACGACGGCGGGTGGGCCAGCGGCGGCTGGATCTCCGACACGAAGATCGACGGCCAGGTGCGGTCCGGCTCGCAGCAGCAGTGGATCTCCCGGAACTCGCAGTTCGGGAGCTGGAACGGCTCGAACTGGAACATGGTCTTCGCCGGCGTCCAGGGCGCCCCCGCGAACACCTTCCCAAGCCCGCCCTACACCACCGTCGCGCAGACGCCGGTCGTGCGCGAAAAGCCGTTCCTCTACATCGACGGCGCCGGCAACTACCAGGTGTTCGTCCCGGGCGTGAAGACCAACGCCTCCGGCACGACCTGGGCGAACGGCACCGCGCCGGGTACGTCGATCCCGATCGGCCAGTTCTACATCGCCAAGCCCGGTGCCACCGCCGCGGACCTGAACGCCGCGCTCGCCGCGGGCAAGAACCTGCTGGTCACGCCCGGTGTCTACCACCTGAACCAGACGTTGCGCGTCACCCGGCCGGACACCGTCGTGCTCGGCCTCGGCATCGCCACGCTCGTCCCGGACAACGGCATCACCGCGATGTCGGTGGACGACGTCGACGGCGTCAAGGTCGCCGGCCTGCTGATCGACGCCGGCACGACCAGCTCGAACACGCTCATGCAGGTCGGCCCGGCCGGCTCGGCCGCGAACCACGCCGCGAACCCGACGTCGCTGCACGACGTGTTCTTCCGGATCGGCGGCGCCGCCGTCGGGAAGGCGGCGAACAGCCTGGTCGTCAACAGCAGCAACGTGATCGGCGACCACATGTGGATCTGGTGCGCCGACCACGCCGACCGCAACGAGTACGTCGGCTGGGGCACCAACACCGCCGACACCGGGCTCGTCGTCAACGGCAACGACGTCACCATGTACGGCCTCTTCGTCGAGCACTACCAGAAGACGCAGGTCGTCTGGAACGGCAACGGCGGCCGGACCTACTTCTTCCAGAACGAGATGCCCTACGACGTTCCCGACCAGGCGAGCTGGATGAACGGCTCGACGCCGGGCTTCTCCGCCTACAAGGTCGCCCCGAACGTCACCAGTCACGAAGCGTGGGGCCTCGGCAGCTACTGCTACTTCAGCACCAACCCGTCCGTGGCCAGCGCTCACGCGTACGAGGCGCCGAACACGCCGGGTGTCCGGTTCCACGACATGGTGACCGTGTCGCTCAACTACCAGGGCACGATCACCCATGTGATCAACAACACCGGCCCGGCGACGCCGTCCGGCACGAAGGCCGTCAACCTGGTGAGTTACCCCTGAATCACCGGCGTGCGCCGTGGTGGCGGCCGCGGCGCACGCCGGTCCTTTGTGGATACGCCCGAACGGGGTGTTCGAGGAGCCGGACGGGGTAATCGCCGCGATACTGGGGTCCCCATCGATCCGGGAGCGGCAGATGACCTCTTTCGCAGCGTTCACCGTCGTCGAACCCCGCAAAGCCTGGCCGATCGCCGCCGTCCGCGGCGTGTTCGCCGTGCTCTTCGGGTTGTTCGCGCTGATCTGGCCGGGCGCCACCGTGCTCGTCCTGGCGATCCTGTACGGCGTGTACGCGATCGTCGACGGCATCGGCGGGCTCATGCAGGCGTTCCGCCCGGGTGACACCGGGCACCGCGTGGCCTACGGCGTCCTCGGCGCGCTCGGCATCATCGCCGGGATCCTCGTCCTGGTCTGGCCCGGTATCACCGTCCTGCTGCTCGCCCTGCTGGTCGGCTTCTGGGCGATCATCACCGGGATCGCCGAGATCGCCGCCGCGGTCCGGCTGCGCAAGCAGATCCGCGGCGAGGCGTTCCTCATCGCGGCCGGCGCGATCTCCGTGCTCGCCGGCGTCCTGATCGTGATCAACCCGATCGCCGGCGCGTACGGCATCGCGCTGCTCGTCGGCATCTACGCGCTGCTCTACGGGATCATGCTGCTGGTGCTGGCGTTCCGGCTGCGGAAACTGGGGGACACCACGCCGGCCGGCTGAGTACCGTTCGGGGGTGTCGACCCGAGAACTGGTGGTGCTGGGCACCGCGAGTCAGGTGCCCACGCGCCACCGCAACCAGAACGGCTACCTCCTCCGCTGGGACGGCGAGGGCCTCCTCTTCGACCCCGGCGAGGGCACCCAGCGGCAGATGCTGCGCGCCGGGGTCGCGGCCACGGACATCACGCGGATCTGCATCACGCACTTCCACGGCGACCACAGCCTCGGCCTGCCCGGCGTGATCCAGCGGCTGTCGCTGGACAAGGTCCGCCACCCGGTGCACGCCTGCTTCCCGGCGTCCGGCGCGCACTACTTCGAGCGGATGCGGCACGCGACGGCGTACTACGAGCAGGCCGACCTGCGGGAACACCCGATCGCCGGGGACGGCCCGGTCGCCACCGGGAAGTTCACCCTCGAGGCGCGGCGGCTGAGCCACCCCGTCGAGGCGTTCGGCTACCGGCTGACCGAGCCGGACGGCCGCACGATGCTCCCGGAAAAACTGCGGGAACGCGGCATCGCGGGCCCGGACGTCGGCCGGTTGCAGCGGGCGGGCCACCTCGGCGACGTCAGACTCGAGGACGTCAGCACGCCGCGGCCCGGCCAGCGGTTCGCGTTCGTGATGGACACCCGGCTGTGCGACGCGGTGTACGCGCTCAGCGAAAACGCCGACATGCTCGTGATCGAGTCGACGTTCCTGGCCGAGGACACGTCGCTGGCGAAGGACTTCGGCCACCTGACCGCGCGGCAGGCCGCGCGCGTCGCCGCCGAGTGCGGCGTCCGGCAGCTCGTGCTGACCCACTTCTCGCAGCGCTACCCCGATCCGAGACGCTTCGAAGAGGAAGCGCGGGCCGAGTTCGACGGCGAGATCGTGGTGGCCGAGGACCTGGAGCGGGTCCAGGTGCCGAAACGGCGCTCCTCCCCAACCGCGTGAGAAGCGCCGTAGGCTGCATCTCGTGAGCCAGCCGATCCTGATGACCGTCGACGACGATCCCGCCGTGTCCCGCTCGGTCGCCCGTGACCTGCGCCGGCGCTACGGGAAGGACTACCGCGTCATCCGCGCCGACTCCGGCCCGGACGCCCTCGACGCGCTGCGCGAGATCAAGCTGCGCGGTGACGCCGTCGCGGCCATCCTCGCCGACTACCGGATGCCGCAGATGGACGGGATCGCCTTCCTCGAGAAGGCGATGGACCTGTTCCCGCACGCCCGCCGCGCCCTGCTGACCGCCTACGCCGACACCGACGCCGCGATCCAGGCGATCAACGTCGTCGACGTCGACCACTACCTGCTCAAGCCGTGGGACCCGCCGGAGGAGAAGCTCTACCCGGTGATCGACGCCCTGGTCGAGACCTGGAAAGCGGTCGGCGACCGGCCGGTCGAAGAGGTCAAGCTCATCGGCCACCGCTACAACTCGCCCTCGTTCCACCTGCGCGACTTCCTCGCGCGCAACGCGGTCCCGTACCGCTGGTACTCGGTCGACGACGACGAGGGCTGCCGGATCCTGCAGGCCGCGGAGGCGACCGACAAGGACATCCCGGTGGTCGTCACCCCGGACGGCACCGTCCTCAAGAACCCGACCGGCAGCGAGATCGCCGACGCGGTCGGCTTGTCGACCCGGCCGGCGCAGGAGTTCTACGACCTCGTCGTCATCGGCGGCGGCCCGGCGGGCCTCGGCGCCGCGGTGTACGGCGCCTCCGAAGGCCTGCGAACGGTGCTCGTCGAGAAGAAGGCCACCGGCGGCCAGGCCGGCACGAGCTCGCGCATCGAGAACTACCTCGGCTTCCCGGACGGCGTCTCGGGTGCGCAGCTGACCGACCGGGCGCGGCGCCAGGCGCAGAAGTTCGGTGCCGAGGTGCTGACCGCGCGTGACGTCGTCGGCCTGGAGGCCCGCGGCTCGCAGCGCGTGATCACCTTCGGCGACGGCAGCGAGATCGCCGCGCACTCGGTGATCCTCGCCAGCGGCGTCACCTACCGCGCCCTGCAGGCCGACGGCATCGAGGAGCTGACCGGCCGCGGTGTCTACTACGGCTCGGCCGCGACCGAGGCACCCGAGTGCAAGGGCGAGCACGTCTACATCGTCGGCGGCGCCAACTCCGCCGGGCAGGCCGCGGTGTTCTTCTCCCGGCACGCCAGCGACGTCACGATCCTGGTGCGCGGCGAGTCGCTCGAGGCGTCGATGTCGCACTACCTGATCGAGCAGATCGCGGGCATCGAGAACATCCACGTCCGGACGCACACCACCGTCAAGCAGGTGCACGGCGACGGGCACCTCGAGCGGATCACGCTGTGCGAGAACGGCGTCACCGAGACGGTCGAGAGCGGGCACCTGTTCATCTTCATCGGCGCCGCCCCGCGCACCGACTGGCTCGGCGACGCGATCCACCGCGACGACCACGGCTTCGTGTGCACCGGGCCCGACCTGCTGACCGCCGGGCAGCGGCCGGCGGGCTGGCCGCTCGACCGTGATCCGCACTACCTCGAGTCGTCGATCCCGGGCGTGTTCGTGGCCGGTGACGTGCGGTCGCAGTCGGTCAAGCGGGTGGCCTCCGCGGTCGGCGAGGGCGCGATGGCCGTGACGCTGGTACACCGGTACCTGGAGGAACAATGAGCGCACTGCCGCGGGAAGAGCTTCGCGGCCTCTTCCTGTTCGAACACCTTTCCGAGGGCCAGCTCGACTGGGTCGCCGCCAACGCCGTGCTCGAGGAGTACGAGGGCGACAGCTTCGTCATCCGCGAGGGTGAGGAAGCGACCTGCTTCTACGTGATCCTGAACGGCGCCGTCCGGATGACGCGCCTGGTCAGCGGCACCGAAGTCGAGACGAACCGGTCCGACCAGCGCGGCGCCTACTTCGGCGCGACGCAGTTCTTCGTGCACCAGGAAGCCGAGCACCGCTACGGCGCTTCGGTGCAGGCGCTGAGCGATCTGACGCTGCTCGCGCTGCCCGCCGCCGAGTTCTCCGTCGAGTTCCGCCGGTGGTTCCCGATGGCGACGCACCTGCTCGAGGGCATGTACCTCGGCTGGCGCAACAGCGACACGGTGATCGGCTCGCGTCGCCGTCTGCTGGCGCTCGGCGAGCTCTCGGCCGGCCTGACGCACGAGCTGAACAACCCGGCCGCGGCCGCCGTCCGGGCGACGTCCGCGCTGCGCGAACGCGTCGCCGGGATGCGCCACAAGCTCGCCTTCCTGGCCAAGAAGGACATCGACCCGGAGCTGCTCTACCAGCTCATCGACGTCCAGGAACGCCTGGTCAAGCAGGTCGCGCAGGCCGAGAAGCTGACCGCGATGCAACAGTCGGACCGCGAGGACGAGATCGGCGACTGGTTCGACGACCGCGGCATCGACGGCGGCTGGGACCTCGCCGACATCTACGTCCGCGCCGGGCTGACCACCGCCGACCTGGACCACGTGCTGGAGCAGGTCGGCGACACCTTCATCGACGGCGCCGTCCGCTGGCTCGCCTACGCGCTCGAAACCGAGATGCTGATGGGCGAGATCGAGGACTCCACCACGCGGATCTCCGCGCTGGTCGGCAAGGCCAAGCAGTACTCGCAGATGGACCGGGCGCCGCACCAGTGGGTCGACGTCCACGACGGCCTCGACTCCACGCTCGTGATGCTGTCGGGCAAGATCGGCGACGGGATCCGGGTCGTCAAGGAGTACGACCGCAGCATGCCGAAGATCCCGGCGTACCCGGCCGAGCTGAACCAGGTCTGGACGAACATCATCGACAACGCCCTCGGCGCGATGCAGGGCGAGGGCACGCTGACGCTGCGGACGTGGGGCGAGAACGACCAGGTCCGCGTCGAAATCGGCGACACCGGCCCGGGCATCCCCGCGGACATCAAACCGCGGATCTTCGAGCCGTTCTTCACGACCAAGCCGGTCGGCGAGGGCACCGGGCTGGGCCTGGACATCTCGTGGAAGATCGTCGTCGAACGGCACCAGGGCGACCTGCGTGTCGAGTCCGAGCCCGGGAACACCCGGTTCGAGGTCTGCCTGCCGACGGTCGAGCAGGCCTCGCTCTGATGGCTTCCGTCCCGACGGTCACGACCGAACTCGGGGCGCTGGTCGGGCTGGCGGGTGACGGCGTCCGCGTGTGGCGCGGGATCCCGTACGCCCGCCCGCCGGTCGGCGAGCTGCGGTGGAAGGCGCCGCAGCCGCCGTCGCTGCCGGGCGGGGTACACGTGACGACGGAGTACGGGCCGCACGCGATGCAGTCGCCGGACCCGATGAACCCGTCGGCCGTGTGCGACGAAGACTGCCTGTACCTCAACGTCTGCACGCCCGAAGGGCCCGCGCCCGAGGGTGGGTGGCCGGTGCTGTTCTGGCTGCACGGCGGCGGCTACCGCGTCGGCCACGGCGAACAGCTGGGTGACGGCGAGGAGTTCGCGCGCGTCGGGATTGTCGTGGTCACCATCAACTACCGGCTCGGCTCGCTCGGTTTCCTGCACCTCGCCGGGATCTTCGGCGAGTCCGAAGCGGACGCCGGTGTCTGCGGGTTCCTCGACCAGGTCGAGGCTCTGAAGTGGGTGCGCCGCAACATCTCCGCGTTCGGCGGCGATCCGGCGCGGATCACCGCCTACGGCGTTTCGGCGGGCGCGAAGAGCGTCGGGAACCTGCTGGGCAGCCCGCTGGGCAAGGGGCTGTTCGCGCAGGCCATCAGCAGTTCCGGCGGCGCGGACCACGTCGCGACGCCGGAAGCGGGGACAGCACTGGCGCGCCGGCTGCTGGACGAGGTCGGCTGCCACGACGTGGCCGCGCTCCGGGCGTTGGCCGCCAAGGAGTTCGTCGAGGCGCAGGAGCGGATCCTGAGCGGCTTCCAGGCGCTGTGGCTCTGGCGCCCGACACTGCACCCGCGGGTGCTGCCCGAGGTGCCGATCGAGCCGATCCGGCGGGGCAGCGCGGCCGGGATCCCGTTGCTGATCGGCTGCAACAGCAACGAAGGCAGCACGTACGCGTTGATGCTCGGCGACGACGTCGCGACGGCCCCGGCGTCCGGCGTGCTCGCGAGCATCCTCGGCGACGAAGGTGCGTCGCGGCTTCTCGAGACGTACCTTCGCCGCGTCCCCGACCTCAAAGCCGCTCGAATCGCCGCGATGGGCGACGAACGGTACGGCATCCCGACGCAACGGCTCGCCGACGCGCAGTCCGCGCACGCCCCGGTCTACCGCTACCGGATCGACATCGCCGCGCCCGGCGTGCCCGAGCAGCTCGACGGCGGCCACGGCACCGAAACGACGATGGCGTGGAAGGTGCCGCTGCCGCTGTCCGCGCAGGCGACCGCGGTGAACCCGGCGCGCGAGCGGGCGGCGCTGCTCATCCACCGCGCCTGGGCGCGGTTCATCCGCGACGGCGTCGCCGACGCCGACGGTCCCGAATGGCCGCCCTACGGCCCCGAACTCCGGCCGGTGCTGGTTTTCCGGGAAGACACCGATCTGGTGCTCGATCCACGCGCCGACGAGCGGAAAGCCTGGGGCGACACGGAATGGGCGTCCGGGACCTGGTTCCCGGTGACCTGAGACCGTTCCTTCACCCGCCGTTCACTTCGAACCGGCTCGCTCCCGCGTCCAATGGGCGAAGGGCCGTCGAGGGGAGTGGGATCGGTGAAACGCCGGGTGTCGATCGGTCTGGCCGTGGTGCTGTTGCTGGCCGTCGTGGGGGTGATCATCTGGGGTCGCGGCGACGACAGCGCCGCGGGCTCCACGACGACCGTGCGCGGGGTGATCGGTTCGGAGAAGCAGGCGTTCTTCACCGACCAGCGCGTCGTCGACGCCTTCGCCCGGCACGGCCTGAAGGTCGAGGTCGACACGGCCGGGTCACGGCAGATCGCGACGACCGTCGACCTCGGGAAGTACGCGTTCGCGTTCCCGTCGTCGTCGCCCGCGGCGCAGAAGATCCAGCGCGACCGCAAGGTGACGACGGTCTACACGCCGTTCCAGTCGCCGATGGCCGTCGCCTCCTTCGAGCCGATCGTTTCCCTGTTGCGGGCCGACGGGGTCGTGCACAAGGGGGCCGGCGACTACGAGGTCCTTGACATCGCGAAGTACCTCGACCTGGCGAAGGCCGGGACGCGCTGGGACCAGCTGCCCGGCAACACCGCCTACCCGGCGCGCAAAAACGTGCTGGTCACCACGACCGACCCGCGCGAATCGAACTCCGCGGCGATGTACCTGTCGATCGTTTCCTTCGTGGCCAACGGGAACACCGTCGTCAGCACGCCGGAGCAGGAGGCGAAGGTGCTGCCGTCGGTGGCGAAGCTGTTCCTGGACCAGGGATACACGCAGAACAGCACCGAGGGGCCGTTCGAGGACTACCTGTCGGCCGGCATGGGCAAGACGCCGCTGGCGCTGATCTACGAGTCGCAGTTCGTCGGCCGGGTGGTGAGTGGCGACGGCTCGATCCGGCCGGACATGCGGATGCTCTACACCGCACCGACGGTCTACTCGAAGCACACGCTCGTCCCGCTGTCGGGGGACGGCGACAAGGTCGGGCAGCTCCTCGCGACCGACCCCGAGCTGGGCAGGCTCGCCGCGACCTTCGGCTTCCGCACCACCGATCCGAAGCTGTTCGCCGAGATCGCCGCACCGGCCCACGCACCCGCCGACCTGGTGGACGCCGTCGAACCGCCGTCGTTCGAGACGCTCGAGCGGCTGCTCGACGCCGTCGGCAAGCAGTACTGACATGGACTTCACGCTCACCCCGCCCGAGCCGGTCACCGCGATCCCGGCCGAGCGCGCCGCCGGGCTGATCACGCTCAGCGAGGACACGCGGTCGGAAGTCGCCGTTCGCGCTGCGGAGTTCGCGTCCCGGCTCGAAGCCCTCGATGTCCGTTCGCCGGAGTTCACCGGCCTGCTGGACGAGCTGCTGGCCGTCGGCGAGGCCGACATGCGCGCGGCGGCCGGGGTCGCCGGGACGATGCTCGACCGGTCGTTGCGCAGTGCGGTGTCCCCTCAGGACGGCGTCACGACGAGCCTTGCGAGCCTGCGCCGGACCGTCGCCGAGCTGGATCCGGCGAAGCTGCCGCTCACCGGCCGGAAGCTGCTGGGGATGTTCCCGGTCGCGGCCGGCGCGAAGCGGGCGCTGGACCGTTACCGCGCGGCGAACGAGCCGGTCAACGCGCTGGTCGTCGACCTGCGTGGCCGCCAAGACGTGCTGCGCCGCGACAACGCCTCGATCAAGGGCGAGCGCGAGCGGCTGTGGAAGGTGATGGGGAAGCTCGCCGAAGCGGCCGCTCTCGCCGAGGCCGTCGACGGCGCGATCGAAGCACAGGCCGGCGTCTTCGACCTGACGGATCCCGCGCGCGCCAACGCGTTGCGCGCGGACGTGCTGTACCCGATCCGGCAACGGCACCAGGATCTGCTGACCCAGCTGGCCGTCAGCGCGCAGGGCTACCTCGCGCTGGACCTGGTGCGCAAGAACAACGACGAGCTGATCCGCGGTGTCGAACGGGCGGTGTCCACGACGGTGTCCGCGCTGCGGGTCGCGTTGCTGGTCAGCGGTGCGCTGGCGAGCCAGCGGGACGTCCTCGACGAGGTCGCGGCGCTGCAGGCGACCACCGACGGGCTGATCCGCGCCAACACCGAGCTGCTGGACCTGCAGTCCGCGGAGATCCGCAAGGCGAGCGGCGACCCGGCTGTCGCGACCGAGACGATCCGCGCGTCCTTCGACCGGATCTACGCCTCGATCGACGCGATCGACGGGTTCCGCGCCGACGCCGTCCGCACGATGGCGGCGACCGTCGAATCGCTGTCCGGGGAGATCCGCCGCGCCGAAGACCACCTGCGGCGCTCGCACGAGGGAGAAGCATGAGGAAGGTTCTGGCCCTCGCTTTGGGGGCGGTGCTGCTGGCGGGGTGTTCCGACTCGTCGTCCGCGCCGTTGGGCGAGCCCGAGCCGGGGACCTTGCGGGTCCTCGCGGGCAGCGAGCTGGCGGACATGCAGCCGGTGCTCGACGAAGCCGCGCAAGCCACGGGCGTGAAGGTGAAGTTCACCTTCACCGGCACGTTGGAAGGCGCCGAAGCGCTGGCGAACGGGAGCGTCGACGGCAAGTACGACGCCGTGTGGTTCTCGTCGAACCGTTATCCCGCCGGCATTCCCGACGCGGCGAAGCGGCTCGGGAACCAGGCCAAGATCATGAGCTCGCCGGTGGTGCTGGGGCTGGCCACCCCGGTGGTGCAACGGCTCGGCTGGGCCGGCAAGCCGGTCAGCTGGGGCGAGATCGCCGCGCAGGCGGGGAAGAAGGCGTTCAGCTACGGGATGACGGACCCGTCGGCGTCGAACTCCGGGTTCTCGGCGCTGGTCGGGGTCGCGTCCGCGCTGGCGGGCGCGGGCAACGCGATCGACGCCCAGCAGATCGCTTCGGTCACTTCGCAGCTGACGCAGTTCTTCAGCGCGCAGACGCTTTCGGCGGGTTCTTCGGGCTGGCTGTCGGACGCGTACGTCCGGCGCGCGACCGGCCCGGACCCGGTCGACGGGCTGATCAACTACGAGTCCGTGCTGCTCTCGGCGAACGCGTCCGGGAAGCTGCCGCAGCCGCTCACGCTCATCTACCCGAGCGACGGGGTCGTCACCGCCGACTACCCGCTCACCCTGCTGGCGGACGCCGGTTCCGACGCGCGCTCGGCCCACCAGCGGCTCGCCGACCACCTGCGGACGCCGTCGGTGCAGCAGCGGATCATGGAGACGACCGGGCGGCGTCCGGTGGTGCCCGGGGTCGCGCTGGGGCCGCAGTTCACCCAGCGGGACCTCGTCGAGCTGCCGTTCCCGGCGACGCAGCAGGCGGTCGACGCGTTGCTGTCGGCCTACTTCGACAAGCTGCGGCGGCCCTCGCGGACGCTCTACGTGCTCGACACGTCCGGGTCGATGGCGGGCGAGCGGATCGACTCGCTGCGGTCCGCGCTGGTCGGGCTGACCGGCGCCGACACGTCCTTGACCGGGCGGTTCCGGCGGTTCCGGAGCCGGGAGGAGGTGACGATGCTGCCGTTCAGCACCGGGCCCGGGGTCCCGCAGACGTTCACCGTGCCGGAGGAGAACCCCGCGCCCGAACTGGCGCGCATCAAGACGTTCGCCGAAGGGCTGGCGGCCCGGGGCGGCACGGCGATCTACGACAGCCTTTCCCGGGCCTACCAGGTGCTCGAGCCGCTGACCGCGGCGGATCCGGACCGGTTCACCTCCATCGTGCTGATGACCGACGGCGAGAACGCGAACGGGTCGTCGCTGGCGGACTTCCTGGCGTCGCTCGGGTCGCTGCCGCCCGCGGTGAACCAGGTTCCGGTGTTCACGGTCCTGTTCGGCGAAGGCAGCAGCGACGAGCTGACCCAGGTCGCGGCGAAGACCGGCGGCAAGGTGTTCGACGCGCGCAACGTCCAGCTGTCGCGGGTGTTCCAGGAGATTCGCGGGTACCAATGATGCTGCGTTATCTGGGGTCGACCAAGAACCTCGCCGGCTGCGTCGGCGGGCTGATCGGCGTCGGGCTGTACCTGACCGGGGTGGTCGGGTGGTTCTGGCCGTTCGTCGTGGCGGCGCTCTACGCCGCCGGTGCGTTGCTCGCGCCGGGGGAGAAGGTGCGGCTGGTGCCCGACGCGTCCGCCGGGCTGCGGCAGTCGCTGGACGGGCTCGAGGCGGCGGTTTCCGCGCAGGCGTCCCGGATGCCGACGTCCTCTGTGGACACGGTGCACCGGATTGCCGAAGTGCTTCGCGACCTGCTTTCCCGGCCGCAGCGGCTCTCGGCTGACCCCGAGCTGCAGCACGCCGTCGCGCGGCTGGCGGGGACCGATCTGCCGCTGTCGCTGGAAACCTACCTCAACCTGCCGTGGTGGTTCGTGGCGCGGCGGGCCGGTGCGGGCGCGGAATTGGTGGCGCAGCTGGGTTTGCTCGAGGCGGAGGCGCACCGGGTGGCCGAGCGGTTCTACGCGACCGAGGTCGACCGGCAGGCCGACCACACGCGGTACCTGCGGGACCGGGAAACCTGAACCCCTGTGGGTGATGATGTTCGAACGCGCGTTCGAGTAGCGTGATCGATGTCAGCACCGGGAAGGGGAAATCATGAACGCGTACCCAGGTTCGGCAGGGTCAGTGTCATCGCGGCGGTGGTCAGCCAGCTCAGCAGGTCCGGCAGGGGAATGCGGGAAAGGCGCTCCGGCCATTCCTCCGCCACTGTGTGCAGCACGAGTTCGTCGTGCCGCGGCTCCACCTTCGTCAGTTTCAGCCCGGGCGGGAGTTCCGGCAAGGGAAGCAGGATGGGCTGGAAGCGGCGGGGCGGGCGCAGCTGCCGCCGTCCGATGTGGAGGGTCTGCGGCACGAGCACCACGGCGTCGTCCGCCACCTGGGGGCGGAGGGTCAGATGGCCCCAGTGCGGGCGCTTGGCCCAATGGATCTGCAAGAGCCCGTTGCCGGCCGGAGTGGCGACGATCCCGGGGCGGGCTTTCGCCACCCGGTCCTGCAGCACGTCCGCGTACACGGCGATCCCCAGCTGCACCCGCGCGGGCTTGGCGGCCGGCGTGGGCAACGAGCGGAGGCGGACGTCTTCGGCGAGCACGGTGACCCGGCGCAGCGGAATGTTTCCGGCCTGCTCGCCGTCGGCGGCGCCGGATTCCGGCCAGTCGACGTCCTCGGCGACGATCCGGACGTCGCCGAGGCGCCCGGTGGCCAGCCGGAGGCTGTCGGCGGGGTAGTCGAGCGCGGCGAGGGTGAGGCCGACTTCGCGGTCACCCACCTTCGCGGTCAGCCGGCGGCCGACGAGCTGCTCGGTGACGGTGCGCACGAGGGCGGCCGGCGTGACCGGGACGTTCGGCAGCAGCGAACGCCCGGCCGCGGCCAAGCCGGCCAGCTCCGGCCAGGGTGACCAGCCGTCGAACCACCTGCCGTCGCTCATCCGTCCAGTGTCGCCCAAGGACACCGGCGGCGGCGACGGCGGGTGGTTCCCGGCGGGGCCGGCGGAACGCCTCCGGTCACCGCCCGGCGAAGCGGGCGATGATGCCGGTCACGACCAGCCAGAACACTGCGGCCAGGCCGTAGTCGAGGATGACGGCCAGGCTGGGGCTGTCCACGGGGAACAGGCCGGGCCAGAACAACGCGAGAGGAACCGCCAGCGACTTGATGAACTGGAAGAAGGCGTTGCCGGCGTTCGCACCGGCGAGCACCATGATCATGTAGAGAACTTCGATCCCCGCGAAGATCGCGCCGATCGCCGTGATGACCCGCACGGCCGTGTTCCGTCTGGTGGTGGTTCGCCAAGGAGACATGCCGCGAAAATTCCCGGATCGGGTGACAGATCAAACGCTCCAACCCCAAGATTGCGCCGTTCGGCCCCTTCCGTTGCTCTCCGGCGACCCTTCGGCACTGTTGGTGAGCATCCGGGGCATGGCCGGGCGCGCCCGGCCGGCCCGGTGGGCTCGGCTCGGCCCGGCCGGCCCTGCTTTGCCACCGCTGCCGGGTTCGTCGCCGCCGGCCAACCCGAGCCGCATCCAAGCCCGGGCCGCCGGCCCGGCAAGCCCATTAGGCCGCCGCGCCGGGCCTTCTACCAGGCCAGCAGCTGGCCAGCGAACCGCGTGCAAGGCCGCTCCGCCTTTGCCCGGCCCTGCCACAGGCGCCGGGTTCACTGCCGCCGGCGAGCACGCATCGCCCCACCCGCCGTCGCATGGCAGCCGGGACTGTCGATCCGCCCAGCAGCGAACCCCAGACAGCCGTTGCCGGTGCCGCCCATCGGCGAGCCTCCATCCCCACGACATCCCGCAACCGCCGACCCCCACCAACCGACCCCTAAGACCGCACCCTCCCCACAGCCTCGCCGAGCAGGCGACCCACCGCCCAGTCCTGCACGGCGACCCCGACCGACTTGAACACCGTCCGGCCGCCGACCGCCGGCGGGCGGCCAAGAACGTCGCCCAGCTCCAACAGCGAACCGCGGTCCAGCAGGCCCGTCTCCACCGCGTGGATCACCTCGCCCGCCTCCGCCATGGCCGCGCCGATCTGGTCCACCACCACGCACTCCGCCGTGGCCAGCAGCTCGGGTGGCAGCTCCCGCATGGACGGCAGGTACGACCCGATCGCGTTCACATGCACCCGTTCGGGCAAATCACCCACAGAGAAGAGCGGAGTACTCGATGAAGTAGCACAACACACGATGTCCACGTCGGAAACCGCGTCCGATGCCCGGCGCGCCACCGCTACCGTCACCTCCGGGAACTCGGCGCTCAACCGGTCCGCCAACGCCTGCGCCCGCGAGCGGTCACGGCCGAACACCGACACGTGGCTCAGCCGGCGCACCGCCGCCACCGCGCGGACCTGGTCGGCCGCTTGGGCTCCCGTTCCCAGGAGCGCCAGCCGGCTCGCGTCGGGAGGGGCCAACAGGTCCGTGGCGACGCCCGATACCGCGCCCGTGCGCAGTGTCGTCACCTCGACCGCGTCCGCCACCACCTGGCCCTCGGCCGTGTTCCACACCAGCGTGCCCAGGATCATCGGGGTGCGGCCGGGGCTCAGGTTGAGCGTCTTCACCACCGTTGCCGACGTCGGTTTGTGGCAGGCCGTCATCACCAGCGTCGTCGCCTGCGCGAACGACAAACGTTGCGGTACCTCGAAACGGCCCGCAGCCAGCTCGAGGAACGCCTCGCGGACCGCTTCGACGGCGGCCGGCATCGGGACAGCCTTGCGGACGTCGTCGGCGTCGAGCATGCGCGGCTCCCTCCGGCGACCGGATCTGCCGCTAGCCTGGCGGCATGGCGGAGGGCACGCAAGAGGAGCAGCGGTTCGTCCGCGACGACTGGTACGGGGAGGAGATCACCGGGCGGCACTACCTGCGGTGCGAGTTCCAGGAGACCGACCTCTCCGAGGCGGTCACCCGGAACTCCGTCTTCACCGACTGCGTGTTCGGGAACGTGCGCTTCAACGCGTCGCGGCACGTGGACTCGGCCTTCACCGGGTGCTCCTTCAAGCGGTGCAACTTCTTCGACGCCGAGTTCACCGGGTGCAAGCTCGTCGGCTCCTCCTTCACCGAGTGCGAGCTGCGGCCGTTGCGGGTCACCGGCGGGGACTGGTCCTTCGCCGGGCTGGCCGGGGCCGATCTGCGGGCCGTCACCTTCCAGGGCGTGCGGATGCGGGAGGCCGACCTCACCGGGGCGGACTGCGCCGGGGCCGTGTTCACCGACGTCGACCTGTCCGGGGCGCTGCTGCACGGCGTCAAGCTGCCGCGGGCCGACCTGCGGGGGAGCGATCTCTCGGCGCTGGACCCGCTGGACGCCGAGCTGACCGCGGCGATCGTGTCACCCGAACAGGCTGCGGTGCTCGTCACGTCGCTGGGGCTGCACGTCCGGGCGTAGGCTCGGCGCGACAACGCAGGGAGGTCCGCATGGGTGTCGTGACACCGGGTTTCCACGGCCGGGCTCGCAGCGGCAACCCGCGGCTGCCGCCCGGGCAGTACCTCGCCGAGGACTTCCCCGTCCTGTCCGCGGGCCCCACCCCGCGCGTGCGCACCGAGACGTGGGAATTCACCGTCACCACCGAGGCGGGGGAGAAGCACACCTGGAGCTGGGCCGAGCTGATGGCGCTGCCCAGTGAAAAGCCCACTGTGGACATCCACTGCGTCACCCAGTGGTCCAAACTGGACACGCGGTGGCGCGGCGTCTCGGTCGACACGCTGATCGGCGGGCTCGGCACCGAAGCCGACTACGTCATGGTGCACTCCTACGGCGGGTACACCACGAACCTGCCGCTGGCCGACCTGCTCGACGGCCAAGCCTGGATCGCCTACGAGTACGGCGGCAAGCCGCTGACGCCCGAACACGGCGGCCCGGCGCGGCTGCTCGTGCCCCACCTGTACTTCTGGAAGTCCGCGAAGTGGGTGCGCGGACTGGAACTGAAGACCCGCGACGAGCCGGGCTTCTGGGAAAACGCCGGCTACCACGACTACGGGGATCCATGGCGCGAACAGCGGTATCAGGGCGACTAGCCTGGCGGGTCGCCCGCCTGGCCGAATTCCGCGACGAGACGCCGACGGCGCGCACGCTCGTCTTCGACCTGCCCGGCTGGCCCGGGCACCTCGCCGGGCAGCACGTCGACGTCCGGCTCACCGCCGCGGACGGCTACCGCGCGCAGCGCAGCTATTCGCTCGCCGCGCCCGCCGACGGTGACCGGGTCGAGCTCACCGTGCAGCGCGTCGCCGATGGTGAGGTGTCCGAGCACCTGACCGGCCCGTACGCGATCGGTGACCCCGTCGAAATCCGCGGGCCGATCGGTGGCTGGTTCGCCTGGCGGCCCACCGATCCGGCGTCGGTGCTGCTCGTCGCGGGCGGCTCGGGGATCGTGCCGCTGATGGCGATGATCCGGGCCCGGCGCGCCGCGGGCGTGCGGACACCGTTCAAGCTGATCTACTCGCTGCGCACCCCGGCCGAGCTGTACTACGCCGACGAGCTGCGCACGCCGGTCGCCGGCGTGGACGTCACCTACGTCTACACGCGCGAGCTGCCCGAAGGCCGATCCGGCATCCCCAAGCGGATCGACGTCGCGACGCTCAACACGGCCGGCTGGCCCGCGGAGTTCGGCGCGTCGTGCTTCGTCTGCGGGCCGACGGGCTTCGTGGAGACGGTCGCGGACATCCTGGTCGCCCTCGGCCACGACCCACACCGGATCCGCACCGAGCGCTTCGGGCCCAGCCGGGACTGAATGCCGGACAGGCATCCGATGAATAGGTGACCTCGTGCCCCGGTGAACGGGAAATTGTCGACATCGCCGCCGAGAGATCCTATGTTTCCTCCATGCTGACCAAGTGGGGCTCGACGCGGCGGCGCACCGTGGTGGCCGCTCTCCTGGGGGCGGGCGCGCTGCTCGCCACGACCGGACCGGCGGCCGCGGCCGACCCCGACGCCGCGAGCCGCGACGTCTACGTCTCGCCCGCCGGGTCGGATCACGCGTCCGGCACCGCGGGGGACCCCGTCCGGACCCTCGACCGGGCCCGCGACCTCGTGCGGCAACGGGCGCCGCACCTGACTCGGGACCTCACCGTGCACCTCGCGCCCGGCGTCTTCCGGCTGGCCGCGCCGCTGCGGCTGGACGCGCGGGACTCCGGCGGCAACGGTCACCGCGTCATCTGGCAGGGCAGCGGCGACACCGAGCTGAACGGCGGCGTGCGGGTCACCGGCTGGCGGCCGGTCCCGGGCCGGCCGGGCCTGTTCGCCGCGCCGGCGCCCGCCGGGCTGGACAAGACCCGGCAGCTGTACGTCGACGGCGTCCGCGAGCAACGCGCCCGCGGCCCGCTGCCGGTGACCGTCAAGGCCACCGCGACCGGCTACACCGCGAGCGCGGACACGCTCGCGCACTGGCGCAACCCCAAGGACGTCGAGTTCGTCTACACCGCCGGCGAAGCGCTGTGGAACATCCAGCGCGACGGCCTCGGCCAGTGGACCGAGCCGCGCTGCCCCCTCGCCGCGGCCGAGGGCACGACGATCACGATGGCGCAGCCGTGCTGGGACAACTCGACGAAACGCGTGCTGTTCCCGGACATCCCCGGCCGCAGCGTGAACATGGTCGGCCCGGCCGACCTGACCAACGGACGGCACCCGACCTACGCCGAGAACGCCTTCGAACTGCTCGACACCCCCGGCGAGTGGTACCTCGACCGGTCCGCGCACGTCGTCTACTACCTGCCGAAGCCCGGCCAGGACCTGCGCCGCGCGGACGTCGAGGTGCCGGTGCTGGAGAAGCTTCTCGACGCGAAGGGCACGGCCGCCGCGCCGATCCACGACGTGGCCTTCCGCGGCCTCCGCTACTCGTACGCGACGTGGCTGACGCCGTCGTCGCCCGAAGGCTTCTCCGAAATCCAGGCGGGCTACACGATCACCGGCGCCGACGGCTGGGCCGTCCAGGGCCTGTGCCAGTTCGTCCCCGGCGGCACCTGCCCGTACGCCTCGTGGACGCGGGAACCCGCCAACGTCGCCGTCTCCCACGGGCAGCGCATCGAATTCGCCGACAGCGTGTTCGCCCACCTCGGCGGCGCGGGGCTCGACCTCATCGACGGCACCAAGGAATCGCAGGTGCGCGGGGACGTCTTCACCGACATCTCCGGCAACGGCGTGCAGGTCGGCGGCGTCGACAAGCCGGTCACGGACACCGACGCCGACGTCGTGCGGGACGTCCGGGTCACCGACAACCACCTCTACGGCCTGCCGCGCGAATTCCACGGCGGCGTGCCGGTCGTCAACGGCTACTCCGTGCGGAACACCATTTCCCACAACCAGATCGACCACGTCGGCTACTCGGCGATCTCGGTGGGCTGGGGCGGCTGGCCGGACAAGATCAAGCGCCCGGCGACGCCGAACCTGTCGCACGACAACGTCGTTTCGGACAACCTGATCTTCGACTACATGCTGATGCTCGACGACGGTGGCGGCGTCTACACCCAGGGCATCACCGGCAGCTCCCTGGACGACGGCGAGAAGGTCACCGGCAACGTGATCCACGGCCAGTGGGGGCTCGGCAAGGGCGTCTACACCGACAACGGCAACACCCACGAGACGGTCCGCGGCAACGTCCTGTACGGCACGGCGTACTTCAACGTCGGCACGGTGCACGTCGACTACCGCGACGACCTCGGCAACAACGACCCGACGCTGATCGAGGGAAACTACTGGGAGCAGGGCGACCGCGACAAGGTCGACAAGGGCGCGATCACCCGCGGCAACGTGATCCTGGCGCGCCCGGCCGACGCGCCGCCCGCGATCGTGGCGAACGCGGGCCTCGAACCGGCCTACCGCAAGCTGCTCACCCGGCAGGTCGGCGGCCGGGCCCCGGCCGAGGCGCCGTCGCGGGTCGGCACGTTCGCCGTCTCGGGCAAGCTGTACGCGACCTGGAACCCGACGTTCGCCTTCAACAACGCACCGGTCATGGACTACGTGGTGACGGCGTCGGGCGGCGGACGCACGTACCAGGCGACGGTGTCCGCGGCCGACTTCGCGAAGCGCGCGTACGCCGAAGTGCCCGGCTTGACGGACGGCACGGCGTACACGGTGACAGTCGCGGCGCGCAACGCGTTCGGCACGAGCGAGCCGTCGCTGCCGGCGGCTCCGGTGACGCCCGGCCCGGCAACCGTTGTGCTGCCGGGTGTCCCGACGAGCGCGCGGGCGTTGCCCAGTTCGACGGCGGCCTCGATCCGCTGGAACCCGCCGGCCGCGGCGGGCGACACCCCGGTGCTCGGCTACGTGATCACGGTGTCGGACGGCCGCACGATCGCGGTGGAAGGCCGCGACGCACTGGTCACCCAGCCGACGGTCAAGGGCATGACCCGGGTGGTCGACGGCCTCCACCCGGCGACGGCGTACACGTTCACGGTCGCAGCGGTCACGGCGACGGGCACCGGCCCGGCGGCCACCTTCACCGCGACTACGACGCCGTAGCGTAACGAGCGGTACCGGACGATCGACTCACTTCCGGTGGGCCCGGCGCCGGGCCCACCGGAAGTGAGAGGTCTGGTGGACGACAAGGGTCTCGAACAGCAGCTGACCGAGGCCGCGGCCCGCGGCGCGATGGTGGACCTGCGCACGGGCGACCCGACGGCCGACGATCCGGCACAGGGCGCCCGCTGGCCGGCGTCCCGGACCGTGCCAGCCGAGCTGATCGCCCGGCTGGTGACCGGAACGCAAACCCCGCCGCGCGCCGTACGCCTCGCCGGGGCGCGCGTGACGGGCCGTCTCGATCTCGAATCGGCCATCCTCCGCTGCCCGCTGGTGCTGGAGGGCTGTTCGTTCGAGGAGCCTGTCACGCTGGAGCAGGCGCAGGCGGCGACGATCCGCCTGCCGTACTGCCACGTCCCCGCGATCGCCGCCGACGAACTAAACGTCCGTGGAGCCCTCGTGCTGGCAGGGCTGGTCGCCTCGGAAGGCGGGGTCAGTCTGTCCGGCGCTCAAGTCGACGGGCACCTCGACCTCGACGGGGCCACGCTCGCCAATGCGCACGGGCCCGCGCTCAACGCCGACAGCCTCACCGTCGGCCGGATGATGTTCTGCCGCAACGGTTTTACCGCCGAAGGTGAAGTGGGCCTCATCGGCGCGCAGATCGGCGGCAACCTCGAATTCGACGGCGCGGTCCTGACCGCCAACGGCCGGTACGCGCTCAACGCCGACAGCCTGACTGTCGACCAGAGCGTGTACTGCCGTAACGGCTTCACCGCCGTGGGCGAGGTGAGTCTGCTCGGGGCGTCTGTAGCCGGCAGCCTCGATTTCGGAGGCGCGACTCTGAACAACGCCTGCGGGTATGCGCTTTACGCCGGCGGTCTCACCGTCGGCCGCGGGATGTTTTGCCGCCATGGCTTCACCGCCCTGGGTGAGGTGAACGTGCTCAGCGCGAACGTCGGCGACAACTTCGATTTCGCAGACGCCCAGTTGCGAAACTTCGGCGGATACGCCCTCAACGGCGGCAACCTCACCGTCGAACGAGGGATGTTCTGCCGCAATCATTTCACCGCCGTGGGGGAAACGAGCTTGCTCGGCGCGCAGATCGGCGGCAGCCTCGTCTTCACCGACGCCACCCTGACCAACCCGGACGGCCTGGCGCTCGACCTCGAAAGCGCCCGCGCGGGCGCGCTGTTCCTCACACCGCGAGAGCCTCCGGGCGGCATCGTCGACCTGACGAACGCCCGGGTGACCAGCTTCCACGACGCCGTCGACGGCTGGCCCACCGCGATGCGCCTGCGCGGATTCACCTACGATGTCCTGGAAAACGACACGGTCACCGTCCGCGCCCGGCTGAAGTGGCTGGCGCGCCACCAAGGCGGCTACGCACCCGGCCTCTACGACCAGCTGGCCGCGGCCTACCGCCGGGACGGTCACACCCAAGCCGCGCGCCGGGTGGGGATCGCCAAGCAGTGGCGCCGACGGCAGGCGCTCAACCTGCTCGGCAAGGCGTGGAACTGGCTCCTCTACCTGACCGTGGGCTACGGCTACCGGACCTGGCTGGCCGGGTTGTGGCTGGCCGGGCTGGTCGCCGTCGGGACCGCCGTCTTCGCCGGGGCCTACCCCGGCCAGATGAAGGCCGCGTCCGCCACCGTTCCGGAGTTCCAGCCGGCGGCGTACACCCTGGACGTCATGCTGCCGGTCGTCGACCTCGGCCAGAAGAAGAACTGGTTCCCCCAGGACACGGCGCAGGTCTGGTCCTGGGTGCTGACCGGCGCCGGCTGGGTGCTGACCACCGCGGTCGTCGCCGGCCTGACCAACGCCCTCAAACGCGACTAGCCCGCGTCCGGGCGGGACAGCAGCTCCCGCAGCGTCGCCAGCAGTTCCCGCCGGTCCGCCGCCCCGAGCTTCCCGCGGATGCGGGCCATGTGGTGCTCGACCGTCTTCCCGGAGATGAACAGCTTGCTGCCCGCCTGCTTGTACGTCAGCCCGTCCACGACCAGCCGGGCCACCTCCAGCTCGCGCTCGCTCAACGCCGCGAGGCCGGCGCCCCCCGCCGGTTCGGTGGTGCCCGGGTCGCGGCGGGCCGCCGTGCCCTGGAACTGGCGGGCCGCCTCCAGGAGCTGGACCATGGCCTTGCGGTCCGATGTCCGGATCGCCGCCTGGCCGGCCAGGCGGGCCGCGTCCCAGCGGAGGCCCAGGTCGTGCAGTTCCGCCGCCGCCGCCGTGATCGCGTCCGGGGCGAACGTGCCGCCCAGAACCGCCAGCCAGCCCTGGGCCGCCGTGGCCAGTGCGCGGGGGTGACGGCCGCAGTGGGCGTGCGTCATCAGCGTCGCCAGGTGGGCTTTGGCCGCGTCCGCGTCCTCCAGCGTGATCGCCGCGTGCAGCTCGTGCCAGACCAGAGAGACCGTCCACAGTGGAGGTTCGCCGAGCCGGGCCAGCAGGCCGTGGGCGCGTTCGAACTGGCCGGACAGCTTGGCGAACGCGCCCGTGCGGGCCGCCGCGATGGCCAGCTCACCCAGCGGCAGCAGCGAAAACAGGTCCGTCTGCTGCCGCATCGACGCCTGGTACGCGCGGTTCCACGACCGCTGCAGCCCGACGAGGTCGCTGGCTCGCCGGGCCAGGCCCAGCTCCAGCGTCGCGAAGAACAGCTCGTCGCGAGCTTCCAGGGTCCGCCCGGCGACGGCGTCGCGGTGCTCCGCGGCCGTCGCCAGGTCGCCGGCCGTCATCGCGACCCAGCCCAGCAGCAGCCGGTGCCGGACGGCCAGCAGGTCGCCGCCGATCCGGCCGTCGAGAGCCCGGGTCAGCACGGATTCCGCCAGCGCCAGCTCGCCGGTGTGCAGGGCGACGAGCGCGGCCAGCGCCGCCGGGCTGTCCGGTAGCAGCGTGCCGCCCAGCGCGGGCTCCAGCATCGCGGCCGCGCCGAGCAGCGTGGACAACGTCTCCGTCGCGCAGCCGGACACCGAATCCACGATGCCGCGGGCCATCCGGGCCGCCGCGCCGGCGAACAACGTCGGCGTGGCCCCCGGCGTGGGGGAGTCGAGGAGACGGCGGGCGCCGTCGAGGTCGCCCGTGCCGACCATGGCCGTCGCGGAGAACGCGTCGGTGCGGCCCGCCCAGTGGTAGAGCTCGGCGCTGCGGGCCAGCTCGCCCCGGTGCGCCAGCACGGTCGCGGCGATTTCCGCGCCGGCCGCGCGGGTTTCCGCGTCGGCCGCGCCGAGCATCCCGTCGCCCAGCCGGAGCGCGGTGTCGAGGTCGCCGGACAACGCGGCCGCCCGCGCCCAGCCTGCCGTGACGGCGGAGGAGCGGTCGCCCGCTTCGGCGGCGGCTTCGAACAGCTGCGTCGCCAGGCGCGCGTCGGTAGGCAGCGCTTCCCCGGCCGCCGCGGCGAACGCGGCCGCCGCGGACGCGCCGGAACTGCCCGTGCCGAGCAGCGACCGGGCCAGGTCGAGCACCGGGAGGTCGTTCGCCAGCTGCAGTTCGACGAGCCGCTGCACCGTGGTCAGCCGGCGGGCGGGGGGCCCGAAGTCGCGGACGGCGGCCGCGGCCAGCGGCAGCAGCGTGTCGTCGGGGGCGAGCAGGCCGGTCGCGCGGGCGCCTTCGACGATGGCGGGCAGCTGGTCGGGGCCGCGGTCGAGCAGCGCGCACAGCAGATCGAGGTTGCGCCCGGCGCCGGCCTCGGCCGCAATCAGGTAGCGGAGCACGTCGTCGTCGAGCTCGTCGAGCTCGGGCCGGAACTCCTCCAGCCGCCCGCGCAGCGCGCGCTCGGCCAGCCGCGGCACCCCGCCGCTGCGGGCGTGCAGCTCGGCCGCGGCCGCCGGGTCGGCGGGCGATCCCGTCACCGCGGTCATCAGCCGCGCCACGTCTTCGACGCCGAGCGGGCCGAGCTGCAGCAGCGTCCAGCCAGGCGCCACCGCGGCCGGCCGGTGCGCGACGACGATCGGCCCGTCCGCGCCGGCGAGCAGCTCCTCGAGCTGGTCGGCGCCGAGCCGGTCGGCGTCGTCGACCAGCACGGCGTCGACGCCCGCTTCGCGGTAGCGGCGGTCGAGCGCGGCGAGCAGCACGCTCTTGCCGTACCCGCCGGGGGCGACGACGGCCAGCCGCAGCGGGGCGGCCGGCTCGGCGGCGACGCGGTCGAGCAGCTGCCGCGCCGCCGGGTGCACGAGGACGGTGTGCAGCGGGGGGACCTGCGTGAGCAGTGTGTTCAACAGTGACCTTCACCGGAGGGGGCGCAGTGGGCGGGAGCGGGGGTGGTGCCGGGGCCGGCGGTGGCTTCGCGGGCGGTGACGGTGATCACCACCGCCGAGACGGCCGCGGCGAGCACCAGGACCGCGGCGGCGAGGGGACGCCGGCGGCGGAACAGGTTCAGCGGGCTGGTGCGCTCGGGCAGTTCGAACGGCGTGATGTCGACCGGCGGGCGGGGCGGCCGCTCGCCGAGTTCACCGAGCGTGTCCACCTGGGGGAGCAGGGTGGTCTCGACGGCGGGGGGTTCCTGGGGCGTCTCCCGGTGGTCGGCGCGCAGCGCCGCGAGGGCGGCCGCGCCGAGGGCGGCGGTCGCCGGCGGAACCGGTCCCGCGAACACCGGGCACGGCGGCCGGGCCGGAAGCGCGTGCGGGGGCACGTCACCGCAGAACACCACCCCGGCAAGGCTCTTGGGGACCGCCGACGCCGAGCCGGCGAGGGCGAACAGCGTGCTGAGCGCGGCCGCCGGGGCGACCCCTTCGGCAGTGGCGCCGGCCTGCCAGCCGCTCGCGCCGGTCGCCGTCGCCACGGTGACGTTGACGCCGTCGGCGCCGAACTCGCACACCCCGGCCACCTGCGCGCCCGGGCCGGGGACCGGCAGGTGCGCGCCGAGCGCGGCGATCGAGCCGGGGACCAGCGTGACGGCGGTGAACCCGGCGTCGGCCAGTGCCCGGCGCAGCACGTCACGGCGGTAGCCGCCCCAGTCGCCGGGGTGGGTCAGCACCACGTGGTGCGGGGGGCCGCCGAACAGGTTCGCGGCGTGCTCGGCGATCCCTTCGACGAGCACGGTGGTAAGCGTCTCGGGCGGGAACGGCTCGCCTTCGACGATCATCGGCACGTCGTCGCCGATCCGCCGGTGGAAGCCGGTGAGCAGCCGCGACGGCATCCGGGCGCCGGCCTGCGCGGCCGCGTCCCCGGTGAGCAGGTAGCCCTCGTCGTCGAGGAACAGCGCGGACGCCGCGGCGGGGGAGCGTTCGCCCAGCCAGAGGGGTTCGGGGTCGCTCCAGCCGGGGCCCTGGCGGCGGCAGGTGGCGGCGTGGGTCCGGCCCTGTGCCACATCGATCCCGAGGACGTAGGGCAACGGCGCTTCCTCCTCACCTCGCGGGGCCGATCGGGGGCACGGAATTCCCCCTAGGGCTCGGGGCATCCTCACCCAAACGGGTTAGTCAGGCAAGGGTCTGGAGGGATTTAACCCAACTGAGCGCGTCTCGGATGAGCCCCTAACTCCCTAACGATGACATATCGATCCCCTATCGGCTGACCGGACTGCGACTCGGAGTGATCCCCGATGTGCGCTGGGGGACCGTCTCCCTACCTTGATGACGGAGCACCGGTCCTTGCGGGCCGTGCCGTCCCCCGAACCACCGGATCAGGAGAAAACCCCATGGACTCCGTGCAGACGTTGCACGATTTCGCCCTCAACCTGCTCAACGACCCGACCGCGCTGGCGGCCTTCGGGACGGACCCGCAGGGTGTGCTCGCTGCCGCCGGTCTCGGCGACGTCAGCGCCGCCGACGTGCACGAGGTCATCCCGCTGGTGCTCGACTACGTGCCGGTCGACAGCCTCCCGGCCGTGGGCGGCCTCCCCGTCGTCGGCGACCTGACCTCGGTCGGCACCGACGCGACCGGCATCCAGGGCGCGATCGACCAGCTCACCGCCCTCACCTCGGGCCTCGGCCTGCCGGCCACCTCGGACCTGCCGGTCGTGGGCGACCTCGGCGGCGAGCTGCCGGGCATCGGCGGCCTCGGCCTGCCGGCGGTCGGCGACCTCGGCCACACCGTCACCACCGTGACCGACGTCACCAACACCGCCGCCGGCGTGACCGCGCTGGCCGGCGACGTCACCGGCTCCCTCGGCCTGGGCAGCGACCTGGCGCAGAGCATCGACGCGGGTGTCGTGGGCAACCTGGCCGGCGCCGTGACCGGCGCGGTCGAGAGCGGCAACGTGGTCGGCCAGGCCGACCAGGTCGTGACCGGTGTCACCGGCCACGTCGCTGCGCCCGTCCACGTCGGCGACCTGACCGGTGCCGTCACCGGCGCGGTGACCGGCGCGGCCGACGTCACCAACCACGTCGGCGACTTCACCGGCACGCTGAAGAACGTCGGCGACCTGGACCTCAAGCACGTCGGCGGCGAGCTGACGAACACGGTCCAGCACAGCATCGGCGACATCACCCACAACACCGTCACCACGGTGACCGGTGCGGCCGGTGTCGACCACAACTCGGTCGGCGACATCGCCAGCAACAACGGTGTCGACGCGGTGCACGACGTGGTGTCGGGTGTCACCGACAACCTCAGCCACAACGCGCTGGGCAACATCCACGTCGGCGACCTCGGCCACAACGACATCCACATCGGGCACTGATCCCCGAACCGGTCACCGGTGCCCGTCCCGCGGTCTGGGTGCAGCCGCGGGACGGGCACCCGGTGTGCGTACGGGGAGTGAACCGGGGACACTCGACCATCGTGACCGCACCGGCTTGGCTCGAAGTGCTCAACGAGACGCTGGACGCGTGCCGCACGCACGGCCGCGCCGATCTCGCCGAGCGCCTGCGCAGACGCCGGGACGCCCCGGCCGGGCAGTCCCGGCTCGGCGTGCTCGGCTTCCCCAAACAGGGCAAGGGTTATCTGCTCAACGCCGTGCTGAACGCGCCGGTGTGCGCGGTCGGCGACGCCGCGACCCCCGCCGTCCCCACGGAAATCGCCTACTCCGCCGAACCCGCCGCGACGCTGGTCGGCCGGTCCCGCGAACGGATCCCCGTCGCGGTCGAACGGCTCACCGGTGAGCTCGGGGCCCGGCCGGCGGGCACCCTCAGCCGCGTCGAGGTCGGCGTGCCGCGTGAACTCCTTTCGGCCGGCCTGGTGCTGGTCGACACTCCGCCGGTCGGTGACCCGCGGTCACCGCGCACCGCGGCGGCCCTCGACGTGCTCGCCGAAGCGGACGCGGTGATCCTCGTCTCCGACGCGACCGCGCCGCTGAGCGCCGCCGAACTCGCGCTCGCGCGCCACGTGCGCACCTGGTGCCCGCACGTCGTGCTCGCGCTCACCAAGATCGACGTCTGCCCGGGGTGGCGCGCGGTCGCCGAACGCGACCGCGCGATGCTCGGCGAAGCGGGGATCGACGCGCCGGTGCTGCCGGTGTCGGCCGTCGTGCGCCAAGCCGCCGCGAAGACCGGTGACGCGGATCTCAACGCCCGCTCGGGGTTTCCGGAGCTGCTCGGCTGGATCGCCGAGCAGGCCGCGCGCCCGCCCGAGCAGTCGCGCGCGCTGCTCGCCGCGGTCGGCGTGCGCGCCGCGGCCGCCGAACTGGTGGAGTCCCTGAGTGACCGCATCGACACGGTCGCCCAGGACGCCGGGCTCGGCCAGGCCGCGCTGCTGCAGCGGGCCCAGCGCCGCGCCGACGACCTGCGGCGGCAGAACACCCGGTGGCAGAACCTGCTCTCCGACGAGATCACCGACCTGCTCTCCGACGCCGAGTACGACCTGCGCGAGCGGACGCGCAAGATCGTCAACACCATCGACCGGACCTTCGACGAGGGCGACCCGGCGAAGGTGTGGGACGACTTCGCGCCCTGGCTGGACAACGCGCTGGCCGAGGCCGTCGACACGAACTACACGTGGCTGGCCGACCGGGCGGAGTGGATCGCCCAGGCGGTCGCCGCGTGCTTTGGCGCCCAATACGACCTCGCGCTGCCCGACCTGCGCCTCGACGGCTCCGGTGTGGACGGCCTCGACGACGTCCGGCGGCCGAAGATCGAGAAGTTCAAGGTGGGCCAGCAGGCGTTCACCGGCCTGCGCGGGTCGTACGGCGGTGTGCTGATGTTCGGCCTGGTCACCAGCCTGGCCGGGCTGCCGCTGATCAACCCGGTCTCACTGGGTGCCGGCGCCGCGTTCGCCGCGAAGACGATCAAGGACGAGGGCGGGATGCGCCTGCAGCGGCGCCAGGCCGTCGCCAAGCAGGCGGCGCAGCGGCACGTCGACGACGTCTTCCTGCGGTTCAGCAAGGAATGCCGCGACGCGATCCGCGTGGTGCAGCGGCGGCTGCGCGACCACTTCACCGGGCTGGCCGAGGAACTCGCCGACGAGCTGACGCGCGAACGCGAGACGATCCTGGCCGGCACGGCCGAGCGGGAGCGGCGGACCGGGCACATCCGCCGCGAGATCGACCGGCTGGCCGCGCTGCACCAGCGCGCGGGCGAGCTCGGCACGATCGCCGGGCGGCAGCAGCGGCGGGAACTTTCGGCGTGACCCAGGACGTCCGCGACCTGCTGCACGCCGCGGCCGGGCTCTACCGGGACGACCCGCGGGCCTCGGCGCTGCTGCACGACTGCCTGAACCGGCTGGAGCAGCCGCTGCGCGTCGCGTTCACGGGTGCGCCGTCGTCGGGGAAGACGACGCTCGCCGCCGCGCTGGGCGAGTGGCCGACGCGCGCGCTGCGCGACCTGGTGCTGCTGGACGACCCCGGCCCGGCCGACGACGTCCCGGACGCGATGGTCCGGCTGGTCCGCCACCTCGAGCCGGACGAGCTCGCGGCGGCGCACCCGCCGGGCGGCTCGGCGTTCGCGCGGCAGAGCGCGGTCAACTCGGTGCTGGTGCTGTCGCGAGCCGACGAGGTGGGCGCGGGCCGGATCGACGCGCTGCTCACCGCGAAGCAGCTGGCGCGGCGCGCGTGGCGGGAAGACCCGCTGTGCACGGGTTTCCTGGGCGTGATCGCGGTCGCCGGGCAGCTGGCCTACGGCGGCCGGTCGCTGCGCGACGACGAGTTCGACCTGCTGGCGGCGTTCGCCGCGGTGCCGCGCGAGGAACTGGAACGGCACGTGCTGTCGGTGGATTCGTTCACCGACCCGGCGTTCCCGGGGCCGATCCAGGTCGAGACGCGGCGGTCGCTGGTGGTCCGGTTCGGGATGTTCGGCGTCCGGCTGGCCCTCACGCTGATCCGCACCGGCTGCGACGACCGCGTGAAGCTGTCCGCGGAACTGGTGCGCCGCAGCGGTCTCGGCGAGCTGCGCGACACCCTGGCCGGCTGTTTCGTCGCGCGGTCGGAGGCGTTGAAGGCCCGGACGGCGGTGATCCGGCTGGAGGCGCTGCTTGCCGCGCACCCCCGCCCGGGCGGCGACCGCCTGGTGTCGCGGGTGGAGCGGTTCGCGGCGGCGGCGCACGACTTCCGCGAGCTGCGCCTGATCGCCGACATCCGCGGTGGCCGGACGGCGCTGTCCGGCGAACCGGCGGAGGAAGCGGTCCGGTTGCTGGGCGCCCAGGGCACGGCCCCGGCCGACCGCCTCGCGCTGGAACCCGACGCGGACCCGAACGACATCTACGAGGCCGGGCTGGACGCGCTGCGGCGCTGGCGGCACGAAGCCGAACGCCCGGACCGCCCGCACGCGGAACGCGCGGCGGCGCACGTGGTGGTCCGGTCGGCCGAGGGACTGCTCTCGCTGTTCGCCTAACGCTGGATACCCGGCCGAGGCGGGGCCGCGAACTCTCCGCGCGTCCGCTCGGAGGCCTGACCGTCCAACCGGGACCAGAACGCGGTCAGGGCGCGCGCCACCGGGTGCGGATCCGTGACCGGCCACCAGTGCCCCGTGCCGGGGAGTTCGGCGATCTCGGCGCCGGCGGCCTCGCCGGCGAACCGGTGCTGCGCCGGCGTTCCGCTGGCCTGGTCGGCGTCCGCGAGGGCGATCAGGGCCAAGCCGGGCCGCTGCCGGGCCTTCGCCAGGTCGCGGCCCGCGTCAGCCATCACCGGCTGGGCGGCCGACCGCAGGAGCGAGAGCACCGCCCGGCCCATGCCGTCGTCCATCCCGGCGGCCACGCGTTCCGCGGCCGGGCCGGTCATCCCGAGGCCATTGACGACCTCCAGCCGCTGCGCCGGCGTGCCGCCGAAGATCTCCTTCACCGACGCTTCGCCCGCTCCTTCCTGCTGCCACACCTGGGCTCGCGCGTGCCAGACGTAGTCCGGGGCGAAGAGGCCGAGTGCGTCCGACGCCCAGCTGCGGATCAGGTCCGGGCGGGTCATCGCGATCCGGGCGACGTGCGCGCCACCCCAGTCGTGGCCGACGAGGTCGACGGGTTCCCGGAACTGCTCCAGCCGCGCGGCGAGCCAAGCGCGGTAGCCCTCGACGGTGGCGGAGAAGCCGTCCGGCGCCGGCACCCCGAAGCCGGGCGGGGACAGCGACACCGCGTCGTCCCGGCCGAGCACTTCGAGCAGCGGGCCCCACACGCCGCTGTTCTCCGGATTGCCGTGCACGAGTACCAGGGGAACAGGCATCGTCACTCCTAACTTGCGTGCATGTATGCAAGTAACTGTAGCAGCGGCCGCTGCCGGGGACCACTGCCGGAAACTACGGCGTGACGGCGAAGGCCGCGCGCACCGAGCGCGTCGCCTCGCGGATGAGGGTGGGGACGTTGCGCACCGGAGGCTGGGCGATGAGCTGCAGCCCGGTGCCGCGGACCAGGGCGACGACCAGCACGGCGGCCGCGGCCGGGTTCGCGTCGGGCCGGACGGACCCGTCGGCGACGCCCTGGCGGACCACGTTCGCCAGCAGCTGCCGGAAGTCGGCGTCCCGGCGGGCGAACAGGGGGGCCAGCAGGGGGTCGGCCGCGATCGCCTCGCCCCACAGCTGCAGGAACGCGCGCGCCGACGGCGTCCGCCGGACGACGTTGCGCAGGTAGGCCTCGACGATCTGCACCAGGTGGTCCAGGCCGTTCCCCTGGTAATCGGGGACGTCGAACCGCTGCGCCTCGTCGACCACGGCTTCCAGCAGCCGTTCCCGGCTGCCGAAGTGGTGGTAGACGATGCCGCGGCTGTAGCCGGCGGCTTCCCCGACCTCGGCGAGCGTGACGGCACGGGACCCGCTGCGCGCGATGAGCGCCATCGCCGCGTCCACCACGCGCCGCTCGGTCTCGGCGCGTCGTTGCTCCTGCGTCCGCCGGGCCGGGCGATCGGTCATGCGTCGTGCTCCCCTGACTGGCATCGTGGTCGACGAAGTGTGCCACGGCGGGCTCCCGCCGCCCGGCCTGGTCGCCGCACGCGGCTACAGAACGGCGGTCGCCTCGATCTCGACCAGGTGCTCCGGGACGTCCAGCGCCGCGACGCCGATGAGCGTGGCGGGCGGCTTCGCCGTGGTCCCGATCTCGGCGCTGCCGCGGGCGATGCCGTCGAGCAGGGCGGGCATCTTCTCCGGTGTCCAGTCGACGGCGTAAACGGTCAGCTTCGCCACGTCGTCGAACGTCCCGCCGGCCGCGGCCAGTGCGGCGGCGACGTTGACGTAGGCCTGCTCGACCTGGTCGGCGAGGTCGCCCCCGGTCTCCCAGGCGACCTGCCCGGCGACGAAGACGAGCTTCGTCCCTTCGGCGACGGCGACCTGGTGGTAGACGTCGATCTCGGGCAGTTCGCGCGAATTCAGCAGGGTGACAGTCATCTGTTCCTCCGTGCTCTCTTGTGGTTACCCAGGAACCGTAGGAGAGTCTTGGACCATGCGGAAGAAGGCACTTTTCGGTGACGGGGGAACCAGATGGTGACCAAGCAGGACAAGGACCTCTCCCGCGCGGATTCCCTGGCGCGCGAGATCTTCTCGGACGTCGCCAACAAGTGGGCGCTCCTGATCATCGAGACCCTCGGCGAGCGCACGCTGCGGTTCAGCGAGCTGAGGAACGAGGTCGCGGGCATCAGCCACAAGATGCTGACGCAGAACCTGCGCATGCTGGAGCGCAACGGGCTGGTCGAGCGCGAGGTGCACCCGACCGTGCCGCCGCGCGTCGAATACACCCTCACCGAGCCCGGGCAGGGGCTGCGCGCGACGGTCGACGGCATGTGCGGCTGGACCCAGCGGTTCATCGAGGCCATCGAAGCCGCCCGGAACCGCTTCGACAGCTGACAGCGTCACAAAAACACCGACCGGCAGGCCGGTTCGCGACCGGTTGTCCGGTGTTGACGCCCGCCGGGCCGCGGCGCACCATAGACCGGTCTATGGTCCAGTGCCGGCCCGAAGGGAACTCCCATGCCCGAAGACGTCCGCCCGCGGGTCCGGTTGTTCGGCGAGCTCCTGGCGCACTGGGCGCGGGAACGTCCGGCGGACACCGCGTTGCTCTTCGGCGACCGGGCGTGGACCTGGGCCGAGTTCGACGAGCGGGTCCGGCGGCTGTCCGGTGCGCTCGCCGCGGCCGGGATCGCGCGCGGTGACCGGGTCGCGTTCGTCGACAAGAACCACCCCGCCTGCCTGGAGACGACTTTTGCCGCGGCCGGGCTCGGGGCGGCCAACGCCGTCGTCAACTGGCGGCTCTCCGGCGACGAACTCGCCTACGTGCTCGAGGACGCGGGCGCCAAGGTGGTCTTCGCCGGCGCCGAATTCGTGCCCGCGCTCGACGCGGTCCGGGACCGGCTGCCCGCGCTGGAGCGCGTGGTGGTCGTCGGCGGGGACGCCGACGAGTACGAGTCGTTCCTGACCTCCGCCGCACCGCACAGCGGGACCGGCGTAGACACCGACGACGGCGTGCTCGTGATGTACACCAGCGGCACCACCGGCTTCCCCAAGGGCGCGGTGCTGACCCACCGCAGCGTCCTGGCGCACGGACTGGCCGCCGGGACCGCGTTCCCGATCGGCCCGGGTGACGTCAACCTGGTGGCGATGCCGCTGTTCCACGTCGGTGGCAGCTGTTACGCGGTTTCCGGGTTCCTCTACGGCGAACCGTCGTACCTGACCCGCGAGCCCGACGCGGCGTCGCTGTTCGCGGCGCTGCGGGCCGGGATCACGCACGCCTTCCTGGTGCCCGCCGTCGTGGCCGGGATCGCGCAGGCCGGCGAGGCCGCGCTCAAGGCGTTCGCCAAGCTGAAGTACCTCTGCTACGGCGCTTCGCCGATGCCGCTCCCGCTGCTGCGCACGGTCCTCGCGGCCTGGCCGGACGTCAAGTTCGCGCAGGTCTACGGCATGACCGAGCTGTCCGGGGCGGTCACCGCACTCGACCCCGAAGCGCACCGGGACACCGCCCGCCCCGAGCGGCTGGCCTCCGCGGGCACGGCACTGTCCGGTGTGGACATCCGGATCGTCGATCCGGTCACGGCGGAAGACGCGGAAACCGGCGAGGTCTGGGTGCGCACCGAGCAGCGGATGGCCGGCTACCTGGGCAAGCCGGAGGCGACCGCGGAGACCATTGTGGACGGCTGGGTCCGCACCGGCGACGTCGGGCGGCTCGACGACGGCGGGTTCCTGTTCCTCGAGGACCGCGTCAAGGACATGATCATCACCGGCGGCGAGAACGTGTACTCGCCGGAGGTCGAGCGCGTGGTGGCGGAGTTCCCCGGCGTCGCGGAGGTGGCCGTGATCGGCATCCCGGACGAGCGGTGGGGCGAACAGGTCAAGGCCGTCGTCGCCGGCGACCAGCTCGACGCGGACAAGATCGTGGAGTTCTGCCGCGAGCGGCTGGCCCACTACAAGTGCCCGCGCAGCGTCGACGTCGTGGATGCATTGCCGCGCAACGCAACGGGGAAGATCCTCAAGCGTACTTTGCGCGAACCCTACTGGCGGGACCGGGACCGGAACGTCTGATGCCGCCGGTCACGCGGCAGGCGTACTTCGGGGCGGCGCTGGACCTGCTCGCCGGGCACGGGTTCACCGAGCTGACCGTCGGCGCGCTGTGCCGCGCCCTCGGCGTCACCAGCGGTTCGTTCTACCACCACTTCGGCGGCTGGCCCGGGTTCGTGGAGCAGCTGCTGGAGCACTGGGAGAACCGTCAGGTGCTGATCCTGCGGGAGCGGAACTTCGGCACCGGCGGCCCGGCGGCGGACTTCGCCGCGCTGATGGACCTGACGCTCGGGCTGCCCCACGAGGCCGAAGCCGCGATCCGGGCATGGGCGCGCAACGACGAAACCGTGCGCGCGGCGCAGAAGCGCGTCGACGACGCCCGGGTGCGAACGGTCGGCAAGGCGGTCGAAGGCATCGTCGGCGACCGCGCACTGGCCCGGACGCTGACATCGCTCGGGATGGCGATGCTGGTGGGGCACCAGCAGCTGGCATCGGCGGGCCAGCACGGCGAGCTGACGGAATTGCTGGAGGAGTACACCCGGCTGGTGCACTCCCGCGCGAGCTAGGCGTTGCCGAGCACCCGGGTCACGGTGATCTCGATGACGACCCGCTGCGGGTTCGGCTTCGGCTGCCGGTAGCGGGCGGCGTAGCGGTTTTCCGCGTCTCGCACCGATTCCGGGTCGTCGCGCAGGACCGCTCGTCCCTCCAAAGTGGACCAGCGGGGGCCGTCGAGCTGGCAGACCGCGACCGGGATCCCTTCCGGGCCCGCCGCGCGGACGAGCCGGGCCTTGACCGACGGTGCGAACGTGATCACCCGGGCGATTCCGGCGTCGAAGTCGACGGTCACGCCGACCGCGACGACGTGCGGTGTGCCGTCCGGGCGGACCGTGGTCAGCGTGGCCAGGTGGCGCTCGGTCCAGAACGCGCGGAAGTCCGGCCCGCGGCCGACGAGGTCGATCTGCATGGTCTCCACGCTAGTCCGTCCGGGCGTGCGGGGAGGTGTGGGACCACTCACGGTAATAGTAAGGAAAGTTTCCTAACGCTCTTGACCTGGTCTTGAATCTTCTGTCAGGCTTCGATCACCTTCGCCGCAGCCAACGATGTCTATCCGGAGGAGCCATGAAGAGAGTTGTCCGGGCGGTGGTGGTTTCGGCCGCGCTCGCCGCGGGGCTGCTGAGCGTGCCGACGGCCGCGTCCGCGGCCGGCACGCCGTACGTGCCGGGAACGCTGCGGCCGTCCGTCTCGCAGGCCACGCAGGATGCCGCGCTGCAGAAGTACTATGACTTCTGGAAGAAGAACTTCCTGACCACCAAGTGCGGCAGCGGCACCTACGCCGTGCTGTCCAAGGACGCCGACCACTCCTTCGTCGCCGAGGGCGAGGGCTACGGCATGACGATCTCGGCGATGATGGCCGAGAAGGACCCGCAGGCGCGCTCGATCGTCGACGGGATCCTGAAGTTCGTCAAGGCGCACCCGTCGGTCAACAACAGGGACCTGCACGCGGCCGAGCAGGATTCGAGCTGCAAGAGCGTCAACGGCAGCGACTCGGCCACCGACGGCGACCTCGAAATCGCCTACGGCCTGCTGATCGCCGACAAGAAGTGGGGCAGCGGCGGCTCGGTCGACTACAAGGCCGAAGCCGGCCGGATCATCAACGCGATCAAGAAGAGCGAGGTCAACGGCAGCACGAAGTTCACCCTCCTCGGCGACTGGGGCAACGACGCGGAGTACAAGAACAGCTCGCGTTCGTCGGACTGGATGCCCGGCCACCTGCGTGCGTTCGCCGCGGCGACCGGCGACAGCTTCTGGGACTCCGTCCGCACCCGCTCGGAGACAGCGGTCAGTCAGCTGCAGTCGTCGTACGCGCCGAACACCGGGCTCCTGCCGGACTTCGTGGTGAACACGAACTCGACGCCGAAGCCGGCGCCGTCGAACTTCCTCGAGGGCCCGTACGACGGCAAGTACAGCTGGAACGCCTGCCGCGACCCGTGGCGCCTGGGCGTGGACGCGATCTCCGCCCCCGGAAGCGCGGCGGCGGCGCAGGTCCGCAAGATGAACACGTGGATCAAGTCGGCGACGGGCGGCGACCCGGCGAAGATCCAGAGCGGCTATTCGCTGTCGGGCTCGAAGACGGAGAGCGGTCAGCACCCGTGCTTCACGGCCCCGTTCGCGGTGGCGGCGATGACGGACCCGGCCAGCCAGGCGTGGCTGGACAAGCTCTGGACGGCGATCTCGACGTGGTCCCCGGACGCCACGGACTACTACGGAACGGGCATCACGATCCAGGTGCTCCTGATCCTGAGCGGTAATTACGTGGCCGCCTGAGGCGGCGGGGACGTCCCGCACCGCGGAAACCCGGGTGCGGGACGAGCCCCCGGCGGGTGAGACTGGCGCCATGACCGGTCACCCGCGCAGCGTCGAGGAGCTGACCCGCGCCCTCGACGCGGGCCGGCGGTTCAAGGATCTGCGCGGCTGACCATCGCGGCGCGCGAGTGTGGCCGGGTTCGTTCGGAGCAGCCCCCGATTCCACGCTAGCCGAGAGCACCGACATTTTTGTTCCCTGCTGAGCCCAGCGGCGCGGCTTGTCCACAACTCTCAGGCGGGTGCGAAGGTCGCCCCCAAGAGCGCCGGCCAGGTCGCAGGCGCCGATCTGCGGATTCGCCGGATTCGACCTGCGCCGAGGGCGGCGTAGGAGCCGCGCGGAGTGGCTCAGAACTGTCGGTGCCCTGCGCTAGCGTGGAAATCGGGGGCTGCTTAGTTCGGGATACGGCCCAGCCAACCGAGGTCTGGGCATCGGCTTGGCGGCTGACGACCCGCGGGCGAGCACACCCCGTGCGTGGCGGGGACTGAACCTGCTCGGTTTCGCTCTTGCGGACGTGCGGGCTCAGCTGGGTTCGCGCAGCGGCAGTCCCGCGGCGCGGTAGATCTCGTCGAGCACGGTCATCGTCTCCACCGCGTCCGCCGCCGAGGTCTTCACCGGCTCGCCGTGCAGGACCGCTGCCGCGAAGGCGTCCAGCTGGTATGCGTACGACGCCCGGCGGGGAAACTTCTCCGTGCGGCGGGACTCGCCGATGCGGACCGAAACCCGGTGGTACGCCTGGGGTGCCACCGGGTTGAGCACGCGGACGGACCCGCGTGAGCCGATCACCTTCGCGCTGAGCTTCAGCAGCGACGACGACCACATCGAGCACTCGATCCGCCCGGTGTGCCCCGACGGGAACCGCAGCTCCGCCGTCATCGCCCGGTCCACCCGGGGTGAGCGCAGCTTCGCCGAAGCCGACACCACCGCCGGCGTCTCGCCGCCGAACACCCGGGCCATGTGGACCGCGTAGCAGCCCGCGTCCATCGTGGCCCCGCCGGCCAGGCCGTAGTCGTAGCGGATGTCCGAGAACTTCGGCAGCGGGAAGCACAACGCCGTCTCGACCCGCTGCAGCGAACCCAGCTCGCCCGACGCCACGATCTCCTCCACCCGCAGCGCGAGCGGGTGGTACCGGTAGTGGAACGCCTCCATCACGACACGGTCCGTCGTCTCCGCCAGTGAAGCGATCTCCCGCGCCTCCGCCGCGTTGGCCGTGAACGGCTTCTCGCACAGGACGTGCTTTCCCGCCGCCAGCGCGGCCCGCGTCCAGCGCCCGTGCAGGCCGTTGGGCAGCGGGTTGTAGACGGCGTCGATGTCGGGGTCGGCGAGCAGGGCCTCGTAGGACGCGTGCACCCGCGGGATCCCATGCCTGGTCGCAAACGCTTGCGCGCGCTCGGGCGACCGAGCCGCGACGGCGGTCACCGCGACGTCGGCGTGGGAAGAAGCGGGCTTGATCAAGGCCGCGGGCGCGATGCGAGCCGCCCCCAGGATGCCGATCCGCAGGCTCATGAGCGCGAAGTTAGCACCGAGCAAGATTTCAACAGCTGGTTGACCTCTTCAACAACGAGTTGTAGCGTTCCGGGCCAGCCGAACAGTGGAGGTCCGTTATGTCCCGTTGTCGTGCCGCACAGGCAGTGCTGCTCGCGAGCCTGGCCGTCCTCGTGACGGCCTGCGGTGGTGGTCCGGACGGCGCGGGCGGGACGTCGCAGGCCGCCGGCGCGCCCGCGTCCGGCATCCCCGACACCGCCGCCATCGTCCAGGGCGTGCAGAAGGACGCCCAGCTCAACGCCGCCCTGCCGGACGCCGTGAAGCAGGCGGGCCTGCACCTGGCCTCGAACCTGCAGTCCGCGCCCAACAACTTCTACGCCGCCGACGGCAAGACCCCGATCGGCTACGAGGTCGACCTCGCCAAGGCGATCGCCGCGAAGCTCGGTGTCCCGGTGACCCACCAGGACATGGCGTTCGGCTCGCTCATCACCAGCCTCCAGTCCGGCCGCATCGACCTGACGATGGCCGGGATGAACGACACGAAGGCCCGCCAGGCGCAGATCGACTTCGTCGACTACTTCACCTCGGGCATCACGATCATGATCCGCAAGGGCAACCCGGACGGCATCACCGGCCCGGACACCCTCTGCGGCAAGAACGTCGCCGTCGTGCAGGGCACCAGCCACCAGAAGTTCGCCGCCGAGCAGAGCACGAAGTGCACGCAGGCCGGCAAGCCCGCGATCACCGTCACCGCGACCGACAGCGACAACCAGAACCAGAACCAGCTGCGCACCGGCCGCGTCCAGGCGATCCTCAACGACCTGCCCAGCGCCGTGTACATCTCGCGCACGGCGGGCGAGGGCAAGTTCTTCGAGGTCGTGCCGGGTCAGCCGATCGACGGCGGCCCGTACGGCATCGGCGTCAACAAGACCAACACGGCGCTGCGCGACTCCGTCCAGAAGGCGCTGCAGGCCCTGATCACCGACGGCACGTACGGCAAGATCCTCCAGGCGTGGGGTGTCGAGCAGGGCGCCGTCAAGGAGGCCGCGATCAATGGCGGCTCCTGAACCGCTGCCCATCGTCCGGCTCCGGCACTGGGGCCGGTGGGTCGCCGCCGCGATCATCATCGCGCTGCTCGTGCTGCTGGGCATCGCGCTCGGCAACGCGCAGATCGCGTGGAACCAGGTCCCGGACTTCGTCTTCTACAAGGTGATGGCGACCGGGCTGCTCAACACCGTCGTGCTGGCCGTGCTGTCCCAGGCCGTCGCGATCGTGCTCGGCATCGTCATCGCCCTGCTGCGCCGCAGCGCCAACCCGGTCGCCCGGTGGTTCGCCGCCGGGTACATCTGGATCTTCCGCGGCCTGCCGGTGCTGCTGCAGATCCTGCTCTGGTACAACCTGGCGCTCGTCTTCCCGGTGATCGACATCCCGTTCCTGGTCCACGAGCAGACGAACGTGCTGATCAGCGCGTTCACCGCCGCGTTCCTCGGCCTGGCGCTCAACGAAAGCGCGTACATGGCCGAAATCGTCCGCGCCGGGCTGAACAGCGTCGACAGCGGGCAGACCGAGGCCGCGAAGTCGATCGGCATGACGCCGGCCGCGACGCTGCGCCGGGTCGTGCTGCCCCAGGCGATGCGCGTGATCATCCCGCCGACCGGCAACGACTTCATCAACATGCTCAAGGGCACGTCGATGGCGTCGGTGATCGGCGTGACCGAGCTGATCCACGCGGCCAACAACATCTCGTCCAACAACCTGCTGGTGATGGAGACGCTGCTGGCCGCGGCCGTCTGGTACATGGTCGTGGTGACCGTGGCCGGCGTCGGCCAGCACTACCTGGAACGCGCGTTCGGGCAGGCCGACCGCGGGCCGCTCGCCCGCGCCGGCAAGGCGTTGCGCGGCGTGCCACTGGTGAGGAGTGCCCGTGTCTGAGCCGCTGCTGCGCGCCGTCGGCGTCCGGAAGTCCTACGGCCACACCGAAGTCCTCGGCGGCATCGACCTGGACGTCCACAAGGGACAGGTCGTCTGCCTGCTCGGGCCCTCCGGCGCCGGGAAGAGCACGTTCCTGCGCTGCATCAACCACCTGGAGACCATCGACGCCGGCCAGATCTGGGTCGACGGCGAGCCCATCGGCTTCCGGCAGCGCGGCGGGAAGCTGTACGAACTGCGCGAACGCGACGTCGCGAGGCAGCGCCGGGACATCGGCATGGTGTTCCAGCGGTTCAACCTGTTCGCGCACCGGACGGCGCTGGAGAACGTCGTCGAGGGCCCGATCCGGGTGCTGGGCGTGAAACCGGACGAAGCCCGGAAGCAGGGGCTCGCGCTGCTGGACCGGGTGGGGCTGGCGCACCGGGCGGAGGCGTACCCGGCGCAGCTGTCCGGCGGGCAGCAGCAGCGCGTCGCGATCGCCCGGTCGCTGGCGATGAAGCCGAAGCTGATGCTGTTCGACGAGCCGACGTCCGCGCTCGACCCGGAGCTGGTCGGCGAGGTCCTGGAAGTGATGGGTACGTTGGCGGGGGAGGGGATGACGATGGTCGTCGTGACGCACGAGATGAGCTTCGCCGCGGAGGCCGCCGACGAAGTGGTGTTCCTGGCCGACGGCGTCGTCGTCGAGACCGGGCCGCCGTCGGAGGTGCTGAGCGCGCCGAAGCACGAACGGACCCGGCAGTTCCTGGCGAGGATCCTCGCGTGACGCGGATTTCGCCCCGGTACCTGCTCCAGTTCGACGAGCCCGCCGGCTACCTCGACTTCGCCCGGTTCGGCCCGCCGTCGCACGCGGTGCTCGACACGACCGCCGCCCTGCTCGACCAGGCCACCACGGCCGGTCCGTCCACAGTGGACGAACTGATGCGGCAGGAGATCCGGGCCAAGGCGGCCGCGGCGCGGCTGTCCGGCTCGGACACCGACCACACGGTCCTGCTGCCGCACACCAGCCTCGGCCTGTTCCAGGCCGCCTTCCACAGCACCGGCGAGGTGCTCGTGTCGGCGGCGGAGTTCCCGGCCAACACCTACCCGTGGGCCCGCGCCGAACAGGCCGGCCGCCTCCGCGTCCGGCGGCTGACCAGCGGTTACGTCACGCCGGAGCGGGTGGCCGATGCGTTGACGCCGGAGATCACGACGGTCAGCGTCAGCGCCGTCGACTTCCGCACCGGCCACCGCGCCGACCTGGCCGCGCTGCGGGACGTGGTCGGCGACCGGCTGCTGGTCGTCGACGGCATCCAGGGCTTCGGCGTCGTCGAGGAGCCGTGGGAGGTCGCCGACGTCCTGGTCGTCGGCGGCCAGAAGTGGCTGCGCGCGGGCTGGGGCACCGGGTTCGCGGTGCTGTCCGACCGTGCCCTGGACCGGATGGACCCGGTGCTGTCCGGCTGGACCGGCGCGCGCGACCCCGGCCTGTTCGACGACGAGATCCACCCGCCGGACGTCACCGCGCAGGCGTGGTCGATCTCCAACCTCAGCCCGATCACCTCCGGCGCGTTCGCCGAGGCGCTGGAGCTGGTCGAGGACGCCGGCGTCGGCGCCATCGCGGCCCGGATCGCCGAGCGGCTGGCCTCGTTCGAAGAGGTCCTGGCGTCCTGCGGCGCCGAAGTCGTCTCGGCGACCGGGCGGCGGGCCGGGATCCTGGCGTTCACCCTGCCCGGCCACCCCGCCGAGCAGGTCGGCGCCGCACTGGCCAACGCGGGGATCGCCGCGACCGTGCGGCCCGAGCACGTCCGGCTCTCGCCGCACGCTTCGACCCCGGCGGCGGCCGCGGACCTGCTCCGGGAGGCGTTGGAGACGCTGACCCGGCCGCGGGAACCGCTGGTCGTCCCGGCCGCGGGCGCGACGACGCACGAGGTGCTCACCGCGCTGGTGCCGGCGATCCCGGGGCTCGCGGCGATGCTCGGGCCGGGCAACGAGGTCCTGCTGCACGACCTGAGCCGGCTGCCGGACTCGATCGTCGCCATCGCCGGCGACCTCACCGGCCGCAGTGTCGGCGGCCCGATGACCGACCTGCTGCTCGGCCTGGTCCGCCGCGGCACCACCCAGGACCTGACGAACTACCGCACCCACGGCCCGGACGGCCGGCCGATCCGCTCGTCGACGCTGTTCCTGCGGGACGCCGACGGCGTCGCGGTCGGCTGCCTGTGCGTCAACAGCGTGGACACGGCGGCGTCCCCGGGCGGCACCGGCGAGCCGGAGACTTTCCCACCGGACGTCGACAGCCTGCAGCGGTTCCTGGTCGACCGGGCGGTGACGAAGGCGGGGATCCCGGTGGACCTGATGAAGAAACGCCACAAGGCGGCCGTCGTGCGGGAACTCGACGAAGCCGGTTATTTCCTCATCAAGGACGCGGTCGACCACCTGGCCGGGCGCCTCGACGTCACCCGGTACACGATCTACAACTACCTCAACGAAATCCGCGCCTGACGCTGCCCGATCGGACCTTGTTTCGCGGTCCGGCCGGGCGGACCATGGCGCGCATGACCGAATCGGACACCCGGAGCGCGCTGCTGCGGCTGGAGGCGGAGGACGACGCCGACGCCGAAGAGCTCGACCGGCTCGTCCGCCGGCTGCGCGCCGAGCTGGGTGAGCTCGACGTCGACCTGCGGGCCGTGCCGGGCGAGGTCCCGCCGGGCGCGAAGGCGGTCGACCCGGTGACGGCCGGGTCGTTGCTGGTCGCGTTCAGCGCGGCGGGCGGGGTGTTCCCGGGGCTGGTGGAGACGCTGCGCGAGTGGCTGGGCCGGCAGGCGGGCAAGCACCGGATCAAGATGACGATCGACGGCGACACCGTCGAGCTCGAGCGGGCGACCTCGGCGGAGCGGCAGCAGCTGATCGAGGCGTTCGTCCGGCGCCATGGCTAGCCGGCACGCGCTGCTGATCGCGACCGAGACGTACGCCGACCCGGCGTTGCGCCGGTTGACCGCGCCCGGCGGTGACGCGCGTGAGCTGGCCGCGGTGCTGAGCGACCCGGCGATCGCGGGGTTCGAGGTGACGACCCTGGTCGACCAGCCCCACCACGTGGTGGGCGAGGCGATCGGCGAGTTCTACCGGGGACGGCGACGCGACGAGCTGACGTTGCTGTACTTCACCGGCCACGGCGTCAAGGACGACGACGGCAGCCTGTACCTGGCGATGGCCAACACCCGCCGCGACAGCCTGATGTTCACGGCACTGGCGGCGGAGCTGGTCGACCGCGCGATGGCGGGCTGCCCGTCGCGGCAGAAGGTGCTGGTGCTGGACTGTTGCTACAGCGGCGCGTTCCCGGCGGGCAAGCTGGCGAAGGCGGGCACGGACGTGCACACGCTGGAGCGGTTCCAGGGCCGCGGCCGGGCGGTCCTGACGGCCTCGGACGCAACGCAGTATTCGTTCGAGGGCGACGCGGTGGTGGGCTCGGCAGCCCGGTCGGTGTTCACCAGGCATCTGGTGGCGGGCTTGCGCGACGGAAGCGCGGACCTCGACGGCGACGGCGACGTGACGGTGGACGAGCTGTACAGCTACGTCCACGAGCGGGTGGTGGCGGAGATGCCGCGGCAGCGGCCGAAGCACCAGTCCGACGTGGAGGGGCGGATCGTGCTGGCCCGGAATCCGCGGTGGGAGCTGCCGGAGTATTTGCGGCACGGCTTGGCGAGCCCGATCGCGACGGACCGGATGAGCGCACTGGAGGGGCTGAAGCGCCTGAACCGGGTGGGGAACGACGTGGTGCGGCAGCGGACGGCGGAGGAGATCCGCCGCCTGGTGGACGACGACAGCCGGACAGTGTCGACGGCGGCGGTCGCGTGGGTGGCCGAGGCCGAGGGACCGGTGGAGGTGGTCGCGGCCGAGCCCCAAGCTGAGCCGGAGCCGGAGCCGGTCGCGGCAGGCCCGCAAGCTGCGCCCGAGCCCGAGCCCGAGCCCGAGCCCGAGCCGCGAGCGGCGGCCGAGCCGGAACCTTCGCCTGTGCGCGAGCCCGGGCCGCGAGCGGCGGCCGAGCCGGAACCTCCGCCCGTGCCCGAGCCCGCGCCGCAGACCACCCCGGCGGCGGCCGCCACCGAGCCGGTGGCGGCCGCCGAGAGCGACGAAGCTGCCGAGAAGAAGAAGCTCTCCCGCCGCGCGAAGATCTGGCTCGCGGTCGCGATTGCCATCCTGGTCGCCGGAACCGTCCTGCTGATCCTCCTGCTCACGCTGAACGCATCCGGCAACAGCGGCAGCAGCAACTCGTACGGTAGCTTCCGGAGCTGATCAATTGAGGTAGGACTCCACGGCGTCCGCGGCGACGGAAACTCCGCCGTGGCCGCGAATCTCCGCCTTCAGCTCGGCCAGCCGCGAAGCCACCGAAGCCGACGAAGACACCTCATCGACCGCCTCACGCAGCGAGGCAGCCGTCACCGCATCGGCCGGCAGGTGACGCCCGACTCCCAGCGCCTCGAGCTGGGCCGCGTTGCCGAACTGGTCCGCCGCCTGCGGGATCGCCACCGTCGGGACCCCGAACCACAACGCTTCCGTCGCCCCGCCCATTCCCGCGTGCGTGATGAACGCGGACGCCGCTTCCAGCACCGCCAGCTGCGGCACGCTTTCGTGCACCTCCACCGACTCGGGTAGCGGCCCCAGCGCAGCGGGCGAGACGTGTTTCCCCAGCGAGATCACGACATGCCAGTCCGCGGCGAACGCCGAAACACAAGCCCGGTACACCGGAAGCTGGTCGGTGAACGCCGTCCCGAACGACACGAGCAGCACCGGCCAGCCCGACGCCGGCGGCGTCCACGACCGGTCGGCCAGCCGCGCGGGATCCAAGCACGGCCCGACGAACCGGACGTGCGGCCCCACTCGATCGGCGTGCGGCTGCATCGCGCGCGGGATCAGCGAAAGCACCCGCGACGGGTGCCCGATCCACTCCCACGGATCGGCCGAAACGCCGTGGGACGCCAGCCACCGGGAAAACGTGGCCGCGTAGTCCACACCGGACGGTGATGCCTTGATCGGCTCCATGACCGCAGCCATTTCCTCGTCGTAGCCCTCCCACGCCACCAGCGTCGGCGACAGCTGCACCGCGGGCACGCCGTACCGCGCGGCCAGCAGCGGCGCACCCAGCCCGCCGATGTCGTACAGCACGAGATCGGGGCGGTCGTCGTCGAACCGCGAAGTCAGCAGCGGGTGGATCGCGATGGCTTCGTCGAGGAAGACGCGCATGGCTTCGGCCGGCTCGTCCGGCCAGACGGCCGCCTCGCCGAGCGGGAACGTCGTCGGGTGCGTGACCACTTCGGCGCCGGTCGGCTCGACCAGCGACGCCAGCGGCGCGCCGACGACGTAGGACACCCGGTGCCCGCGGCGGACCAGCTCGGCGAGCACGCCCAGGGACGGGTAGATGTGGCTCGGCGCGGTGCAGCCGACCATGACAATGTGTTTGCGCAGCACAGTGCTCCTTCAAAAGGAAGAAAGAACGGACGGCGCGCAGGTGAGGGACCCTCCCGATGGGCGGGGGAGTCCGGCGGTCACGCCGTCTCAGACGAGGCGGAGCCGGGTGTAGAAGATCATGGAACCGACCGTACGGGATCCCGGATCGCCCCCGCCACCCGATTTCCACCTTTCGTAGGGCATTCGCGGTCACGCACCCGTTTGACCGTCCCGCCGCGCCCCCGGCGGGTCTAGGGTTCTCCCGCCCGAAGTCGCAGGGGAAAGGGAGAAACAGTGAGATCTGCCGTTTTCGCCGCGGTGGCCGCCGCCGCGGTGGCGTCCGCGCTCGTGGCCGCCCCGGCCGCGAGCGCCGCGCCCGCCGGACCGGCGTCGATCGCCTGGGGGGCGTGCACCGATCCGACGCTGGTCGCCGCCGGTGCCGAATGCGGGTACCTCGGTGTGCCGCTCGACTACCGCCGTCCCGGCGGGGAGCAGATCCAGCTCGCCGTCAGCCGCGTCAAGCACAAGGTGGCCGACGCGCAGTACCAGGGCGTCATGCTGACGAACCCCGGTGGCCCCGGCGGTTCCGGCCTGCTGCTGGCCACCCGCGGCCCGCGCGTGCCCAACCACGCCGGCGACGCCTACGACTGGATCGGCTTCGACCCGCGCGGCGTCGGCGCGAGCAAGCCCGCGCTGTCGTGCGACCCGAACTACATGGACTACGACCGGCCGCAGTACGTGCCGTTCACCCCGCAGCTGGAGAAGACCTGGCTCGACCGCTCCAAGGGGTATGCCGAAGCCTGCGCGAAGAACAACTCGCGCGCGCTGCTGGAGAACATGAAGACGACCGACACGGTCCAGGACATGGACTCCCTCCGCAAGGCGCTCGGCCAGCGGCAGCTGAACTTCTACGGCTACTCCTACGGCACCTACCTCGGCCAGGTGTACGGCACGCTGTACCCGCAGAACGTCCGGCGGATGGTGCTCGACTCGACGGTCGACCCGCGTGGCGTCTGGTACGGCGACAACCTCAACCAGGACGTCGCCTTCGACAAGAACATCCTGATCTGGTTCGGCTGGGTCGCCCAGCACGACGACGTCTACCACCTCGGCAAGACCCAGGCCGCGGTGCAGCGGGTGGTCAACGAGCAGCTGCTCAAGACGCAGTTCAACCCCGCCGGCGGCGTGATCGGGCCGGACGAGATCCTCGACGTCATCCAGCAGGCCAGCTACTACCAGCTGCGGTGGACGCTGCTCGGCGACGCGCTGTCCCGGTTCGTCAACAAGGGTGACTGGCAGAACTGGAAGACGCTCTTCGAGGCCTTCGGCGGCCGCGGCGACGACAACGGCTACGCGGTGTACCTCGCCGTGCAGTGCACCGACGTCCAGTGGCCGCAGAGCTGGAACCAGTGGAAGCGCGACAACTGGAAGACCTTCACCAAGGCGCCGTACTTCACCTGGCAGAACGCGTGGTTCAACGCGCCCTGCCTGTACTGGCCGGCGAAGGCCGGGAAGCCGACCAAGGTCGACGGCCGCGGTGTGCAGAGCGTCCTGATGATCGACGAGACGCTCGACGCGGCGACGCCGTTCGAAGGCAGCCTCGAGATCCGCAGCCGGTTCCCGGGCGCTTCGCTGATCGCGGAGCCGGGCGGCACGAGCCACGCGATCACCCCGCGCGGCAACGCGTGCGTCGACAACAAGATCGCCGACTACCTGGCGACGGGCGCGCTCCCGGCCCGCAAGCCGGGCCGCACGGCGGACGTCGAGTGCGCGCCGCTGCCGCAGCCCACGCCGCCGGCGCCGACGGCCGCCAAGGCCGACGTCGCGGCGACGCAGGGCATGGTCGCCGGGCGGTTCGCCGGCTGACCTGCGCAAACCCTGGTGAACGGGGTGTCTGGCCGAGGGCCCGGCACCCCGTTTCTTTATGGGCTCCGCGCGCTTTCCGGCACCGGGGGCTTTGAAACCGCGTGGACTTTGTGTTACAAAGTCCGCAGCAACTTTGCGATTCAAAGTCCATGGAAGGAGGACGTCATGACTGGGGGACCGGCGTTCGCGCTGCACCGCCTCACCAAACGGTTCGGGCAGGTCACGGCGGTCGGCGGGGTGTCCGTCGAGGTCGCGCCCGGCGAGGTCGTCGCGCTGCTCGGGCCGAACGGCGCGGGCAAGTCGACCACCGTCGACATGCTGCTCGGGCTGACCAAGCCGGACGCGGGGGAGGTCACGGTCGCGGGCGGCAGCCCGCAGGAAGCCGTCGACCGGGGGCTCGTCGGCGCGATGATGCAGAACGGCGCCCTGCTGCCGGACGTCACGGTCGGCGAGATCGTCGGCCTGGTCGTCTCGACGCACGCGAAGCCGCTGCCCGCCGAAGAGGTGATCGCCAGGGCCGGGCTCGAAAAGCTCGTCAAACGCCGCTGCGGCAAGCTCTCCGGCGGCGAGCGGCAGCGCGTCCGGTTCGCGCTCGCGCTGGCCGGCGACCCGCAGCTGCTCGTGCTCGACGAACCCACCGCGGCGATGGACGTCGACGGCAGGCGGGCGTTCTGGGCGGCCATCCGCGAGTTCGCGGCCGCCGGCCGGACCGTGCTGTTCGCGACCCACTACCTCGCCGAGGCCGAGGACTACGCCGACCGCGTCGTGCTGATGCGCCACGGCGTCGTGGTCGCCGACGGCGCGGTCGCCGAGGTCCGGGCCGCGGTGTCCGGCCGGGTGATCAAGGCCGCCGTCCCGGGCGCCACCGAGGCGGAGCTGGCGCACCTGCCGGGCGTCACGAGCGTGCAGCTGCGCGCCGGGCGCGCCGAGCTGGCCTGCGCCGACTCCGACGCCGCCCTCCGCGCCCTGCTCGCGGCCCACCCGGCCGCGTCCGGTTTCGAAGTCACCGCCCTCGGCCTCGAAGAGGCATTCCTGGCGCTGACCGCCGAGGAGGCCGCCGCGTGAACACGACGTACCTGAGCCTGGAGATCAAGCGGATCATCCGCAGCCCGCAGTTCACCGTCTTCACCATCGGCATGCCGGTCGCGATGTACCTGCTGTTCGGCGCCATCTTCGGGGACTACGTCCTCGACAGCGGCATGCACTCGAGCACGCAGACGATGATCGGCATGGCCGCGTACGGCGCCAGCAGCGGCGCGTTGTTCACCGGCACCCGGGTGGCGCAGGAACGCACGGACGGCTGGCAGCGGCAGCTGCGGCTCACGCCGATGCGCGGCCCCGGCTACCTGGCCGTCAAGGTCGCCTCGGCGATGGCGGTGGCCCTGCCGGTGCTGGTCGCGATCTTCTTCGTCGGCTTCCTGCGCGGGGAACCGCTCACCATGGCCGAATGGGGCAGGCAGCTGGTCTTCCTGTGGGCCGCCGTCCTGCCGTTCGCCGTCCTCGGCCTGGCGATCGGCCTGTTCGGGAAGGGGGACACGGTCGGCGCGGTCACCGGCGCCCTGATGATGCCGCTCGGCCTGCTCGGCGGCCTGTGGATCCCGCTGGAGATCCTGCCCGGCTGGATGTCGGCGCTGGCGCACTTCCTGCCCACCTACTGGCTGCGCCGCGTCGGCCTCGACCCGCTGACGCACGCCTCCGGGACGTGGGTGGCGGCCCTGGTGCTGGCCGGCTGGCTGCTCGTCCCGGCGGTGGTCGTCATGCGCCGGTTCCGGCTGGACACGGCCCGCCTGTGAATGCGTGTTAGCTTCCGTGCAGTTGAGGGAGCTGCACGGGAGAGGGCGGATCGGGTGGATGACGAGCCGATGTCGGCCGAAGAGTCGCTGAACCTGATCGCCCAGCAGAACCGGCGGACGCGCCGGGAACTGGGCGGGGGCCCGGCGCGGATGCTTGCCGCGTGGGCCCTCGCCTGGATCGTCGGGTGGGGCTTCACCTACGTCACGACGCTGCCCGGGGTCGCGGTGCCCCCCTGGGTCGCCGGCGGAGTCGTCGTCCCGCTGCTGTTCCTCGGCGCCGTCGGCTACTCGACCTTCACCAGCATCCGCTCCGGCCGCGGGATCCGCGGGCCGTCCCGCACGGTCGGCGCGATGTACGGCTACGGCTGGGCGTTCGGCTCGATCGGGCTGATGGTCGTCGACATCCGGATCACGAGCTTCCAGGCGCTGTCCACGGACCAGGTGTCGCTGCTGTGGACCGGCACGTGGCTGCTGCTCACCGGCGTGATGTACCTGGCGGGCGGCATGGTGTGGCAGGACAAGCTCATGTACGGCCTCGGCGCGTGGATGATCGTGTCGGCCGCGCTGAGCGTGCTGGTCGGGTACCCGGCGAACTTCCTCGTCCTCACCGTCTGCGGGGGCGGCGGGTTCCTGCTCGGCGCGATCGTCTACTTCGTGCGCGAGAAGACCGGCCGATGAGCGAACTGCCGCAGCTCGACCCGGTCATCCACGCCCAGGCGCGGCTGCGGGTCACGGTCGCGCTCGCCGGGCTGCGCTCGGGCGACCAGATCACCTTCCCGCGGCTGCAGCAGCTCCTGGACATGACGGCCGGCAACCTCTCGACGCACCTGCGCAAGCTCGAGGACGCCGAGTACGTCGAGATCACCAAGGCCTACGAACACCGCACGCCGGTCACCCTGGTCCGGCTGACCGCGGCCGGGCGGGCCGCGTTCGAGAGCTACACCAAGGCGCTGCACCAGCTGCTGGACGCCACCGGCGGGGACTGACGTGGGCCGCTGGGTGATCCACCTCGACCTGGACGCCTTCTACGCGTCGGCCGAGCAGCTCACCCGTCCGACGCTGGCCGGGCGGCCGGTGCTCGTCGGCGGGCTCGGACCCCGCGGGGTGGTCGCCGGCGCGAGCTACGAGGCGCGGGCGTTCGGCATCCGCTCGGCGATGCCGATGGCCCAGGCGCGGCGGCTGCTGCCGGCGAACGGCGTCATCGTGCCGCCGCGGTTCCGCGTCTACGAGCGGCTCAGCCAGGAGGTCTTCGCCGTCGTCACCGAGGTCGCGCCGGTGCTGGAGAAGATCTCCCTCGACGAAGCCTTCGCCGAACCGGCGTCGCTGGCCGGCGCGTCCTTCGACGAGGTCACGGCGTTCTGCGCCGCGTTGCGGGCCCGGATCCGGTCGGAAACCGGCCTGGTGGCGTCGATCGGCGCGGGCAACGGCAAGCAGATCGCGAAGATCGCCTCCGACGAGGCCAAACCGGACGGGCTGCTGGTGGTGCCGCAGGGCACCGAACGCGAGTTCCTCGCGCCGCTGCCGGTGCGCGCGCTGTGGGGCATCGGCCCGGTCGCGGAGGGGAAGCTGCGGTTCATCGGCGTCCAGACGCTCGGGCAGCTGGCGGCCCTGTCCGAACCGGACGCCGTGGCCACGCTCGGCGGCGTCGTCGGCCGCGACTTGCGGCGCCTCGCGACCGGCGCCGACGACCGCCCGGTCGCCGGCCGTGCGGAGACGAAGCAGGTCAGCGCCGAGACGACGTTCGACACCGACATCAAGGACCTCGCCACGCTGCGGGCGGAGGTCCGCCGGATCGCGGTGGGCGCGCACCAGCGGCTGCTGAAGGCCGGCCGCGTGGCGCGGACGGTGGTGATCAAGCTGCGCCACACGGACATGCACACGGTGACCCGGTCGGAGACGATCTCGGCCCCCACGGACGATCTGGCCGAGCTGTCGGCGACGGCGGAGCGCCTGCTGATCGACCCGGCGGAGTTCGGCGGCATCCGGCTGGCGGGCGTCGCCTACAGCGGGCTTTCGGTGCCGCACCAGGACGCGCTGTTCACCCTGGCCGCCCCGCCGGTGCCATCGACGTCGACGGTGGTCTCGGCCCCGGCACCCGCGGCGCCTTCGGAGTGGCGCCAGGGCGACGACGTGGTCCACGAGGAGTTCGGCACGGGCTGGGTCCAGGGCGCGGGCCACGGCCGGGTGACGGTCCGCTTCGAGCACCGGTCATCCGGACCCGGCGTCGCGCGCACCTTCCCCCAGTCGGACCCCGCCCTGACCCGCGGCGACCCCGCCGACTGCCTGCGCTGACCGGTCGTGGGGGGGTAGGGGGGGGGGCTAACGCCCGAACACACCCCCCCCCCCCCCCCCGCCCCGGGGGGGAGGCCAAAAAAGGGCCCCCCCCCCGAACCCCGCCCCC
>NZ_JBFBBT010000009.1:5416-10073 GCF_040682815.1 Amycolatopsis sp. NPDC051102 | reverse complement strand
CCAGACCATGCCGGGGGGCTCCGGCGACTGGCGGTTTGGGTGGGGGGTGCTGTGGTCGAGTCTTCAGGCGTGCCGCACCACCCGCACCACCCCCCCCCCCCCCCCCGCCGAGCAGCCTTGGAGTTTCGCCACTTCCTGGCCCGCCAGCAGGAACGCGCCCACGCCGTACGCCGCCGTGTCGGTCGCGTGAGCCGTGGCCGGGCGGTCGCCCACCGGCTGGACGTAGCCCACCAGGCCGCTCGGCTGCAGCGCCTTCGTCGACAACGCCGTCCACGCCTTGTCGACCACCGGGCGGTACCGGGCCGGGTCGAGGATGCCCGCGGTGATGCCCCAGCCGAGGCCGAACGTGAAGAACGCCGTGCCGCTGGACTCCGGGCCGCCGTGGTCCCACGGGTTGAGCAGGTCCGAATTCCAGAAGCCGTCACGTCGCTGGAACAAAGCCAGCGTGGCCGCCATCTTCTTGAACACGCGCAGGTACTCCGGCCGGCGCGGGTCGTCGGCCGGCAGCACCTGCAGGACCTTCGTCAACGCCGCCAGCGCCCAGCCGTTGCCGCGGGACCAGAACACCCCCGAGCCCTTGAAGCGCGCGTCGCGGTACCAGAGGCCGGTGAACTCGTTGAACAGCTTGTGCTCGGCCGAGGAGAACAACGTCTGCATCGCGTCCAAATAGGACGAATTCTTGTCGATCAGGCTCATCCGCGCGAACGACGGCATCGCCATGTTCAGCGCGTCGACGTAGTTCCAGTAGTCGCGGTGGCCCGCCTGCACCGACGCCACTTCGGCCTGGATCCGCGTGCGGATCGAGTCGAGCGGGATCTCCGGGTGGAAGTAGGTGTACAGGTCCAGGTACGCCTCGCCGGCCGCCTGGTTGTCGGGGAAGAACGGCCGCTTCGGATCGTCCGGGAGCAGGTAGGAGTTGGCCTGCGCCCACGGGTACGTCTTGTGGTTGGACTGCCCGGTGGTCCGGACCAGGGCCAGATTGCCGACGTGGAACGTCGCGTTCTGCCAGTCCGGCGCGTCGAGGTTCGTCCCGTTGGCGACCCAGTAGTTGCCCGCGGACACCATTTCGTCCGAAACGGTGCAGGTGGCCGCGCTCGCCACCGGGGCCGTCAGGAGACTGCCCGCCACCGCCGCGGCCGCGAGCACGCCGAAACCGCGAATTCCCGGGAAACGCATGGAAGCGTCCTCCTCAAGTCATGGCGGCGGTCATCCGCCAGCGAGTGAAGCGCTTCCCGCTGGGCGTGTCAAGGTACCGATCACCGGTACGGGGCAACGGTTTCCAGCAACCGGCGGGACGCGGACTCGGCCCCGTCGGCGTTCTTCGCCAGCACCAGCGTCAGCACCCGCGAATGCGCCTCCAGCTCCATCGGCTCGCTGTGCGCCTTCAGCGCGGCGACCACGGGCACCTGCAGCTGCGCGATCAGCGCGTTCCCCGACGCCCGGATCAGCGCCGCGTGGAACCGCGAATCGGCGTCGCGGAACGCCTCGCCGTCGGCGCGCCCGACCGCGTCGGCCATCTGCGCGTAGGCCGCCGCCATCGCCGAGAGCTCGTCCGGACGCCGGTGGCGTGCCGCCATCCGGGCCGCCTGCGGCTCGATGGCCAGCCGCATCTCCAGCAGCTCGCCCAGGTGCGCGCGGCCGTCGGGACCGCCGACGCGCCAGGCGATGACGTCCGGGTCGATCGCGTCCCACGCCTCGGGCGGCAGCGTCCACGTCCCGACCCGCGGCCGCGCGGTGACCATGCCCTTGGACTCCAGCACCCGCAACGCCTCGCGGACCACCGTCCGGGACGCGGAGAACCGGCGGCCGAGTTCCTCGGGGACGAGCGGCTGCCCGTCCCCGAGGACGCCTTCGACGATGAGCCGGCCCAGTTCGTCGACGATGCGCGCGTGGAGGTTCCGCACCGCTACTCGGGCAGGCCGACGCGGCGCTCCCCGCTGCGCAGCTGCTGCAGCACGACCGCGATCACCAGCAGGGCGCCGTGGGCGACGTTCTGCCAGAACGGGTTGATGCCGAGGCCGGACATGCCGTTGTCGAGCACGCCCAGGATGATCACCGCGAGCACGGTCGAGATGATCGACCCGCGGCCGCCCTTGAGCATCGTCCCGCCGAGCGCGGCGCCGGTGACGGCCTGCAGCTCCAGGCCCTCGGACCCGGACACCGGCTGGCCCGAGCCGGTGCGCGCGGTGATCAGGATGCCGGCGACCGCGGCGACCACGCCGGCCAGCGCGTAGACGCCGATGATGTACCGGTTGATGTTGATGCCGGCCAGCCGCGCCGCGGTGTCGTTGCCGCCGATGGCGTAGACGTTGCGGCCGATGTCGGTGTACTTGAGCAGGAAGTGCAGCAGCGCCGCGACGATCAGGAACACCCACACCAGCGACGGCAGCCCGAGCACGGACCCCTTGGCCAGGAAGATGAACAGGTCGTCGCCGCCGGTGTAGCCCTGCGACTTGCCGTCCGAGATGACCTGCGCGACACCCTTGTACGTGGCGAGCATGGCCAGCGTCGCGACGACCGGGTTGACCCGGCCGAAGATGATGATCATGCCGTTGATCAGGCCGCAGACGATGCCGATGCCGATCGCGGCGAGGATGCCGACCTCGGCGTTGCCGGTCGAGGTGAACACCATCGCGGAGATGACCGACGCGAGCCCGGCCATCGAACCGACCGAGATGTCCAGCGCGCCCAGGATGATCACCAGGGTCTGGACCAGGGCGAGCAGCCCCATGATGGTGATGGCGCTGCCGATCAGCAGCAGGTTGTTGGTGCGGAAGAAGTTCTCGTTCAGCACGCTCAGCAGGATGACCAGCGCGATCAGCGTGATGATCAGGCTCGAGTTCTGCACGCCGATGCCGGTCAGCACCCGGCGCGCGGCGCTCGGCTGAGCCGGAGCGGCGGGGGCCGACGTTTCCTTGGTGGGGGTACTCATGCGCCGGCCTCGCTGACGCTCGGCGCGGCTACAGCTGTGTCATTTGATTCGTTCACAGGCTCACTCATGCGCCGATCTCCTGGGCTTCTTCCACGGCTGGTTCGGTTTCGGGGATGGCGAGGGTCAGCACGGCTTCCTCGGTCGCTTCCTCGCGGCCGAGCTCGCCCGCGAGCCGCCCGGCGCGCATCACGAGGATGCGGTCGGCCAGCGTCAGCACCTCGGGCAGGTCGGAGGAGATGACCAGCAGCGCGATGCCTTCCGCGGCGAGGCCGTCGATGATCCGGTAGATCTCGGCCTTCGCGCCGACGTCGACCCCGCGCGTCGGTTCGTCGAGGATCAGCAGCTTCGGCCGCCGCGCGAGCCAGCGCGCGAGGACCGCCTTCTGCTGGTTGCCGCCGGAGAGCTTGCGGACTTCCTGCTCCATCGACGGCGTCCGCACGCGAAGCTCGTTGATGTACTCCTCGACGAGCGCGCGTTCCTTCGCCCGCTTCACGACGCGGAAGCGGCGAAGGCGGTCGAGGACGGCGATGGAGACGTTGTCGCGTACGGATCGCTGCATCAGCAACGCGTCCGTCTTGCGCTCTTCGGGCGCGAAGCCGATGCCGGCCTTCACGGCGTCACCCGGGTTGTGCGCGCGCAGCCGCTTGCCGTCGAGCGTGACGGTCCCGGACCGGATCGGCAGGTCGCCGACGATCGCGCGGGCCAGCTCGGACCGGCCGGCGCCGACGAGTCCGGCCAGGCAGACGACCTCGCCCGCGCGGACCTGCAGCGAGATGCCGGTGACGTCGTCGGTGGTGACGTCGTCGAGCTCCAGCACCACCTCGCCGGTGTCCTGCGTGGTCCGGCGCTCGAGCGCCGAGAGGTCGCGGCCGATCATCATCCGCACCAGGCTCGGCTCGTCGGTCTCCGCGGCCTGCTGGACGCCGACGAGCTTGCCGTCGCGCAGCACGGCGACGCGGTCGGCGAGCTGGAAGATCTCCTTCATCCGGTGGGAGACGTAGACGACCGCGACGCCGCTGTCGCGCAGCCGCCCGATCAGCCGGAACAGCGCCTCCACCTCGTGTTCCGACAGCGACGACGTCGGTTCGTCGAAGGCGATCACCTTCGGCGGCGTCGCCGCGGTGAGCACGCGCAGGATCTCGACGAGCTGACGCTGGGCGGCCGAAAGCGCCACGCCCAGCGTCGCCGGGTTGAGGACGCCTTCGAAGCCGTACTCGACCAGGGCGTCGTGCGTGGCCTTGGTGAGCGTGCGGCGGCTGAACACGCGGGCCTTCGCCGGGAGTTCGCCGACGAAGACGTTCTCCGCCACCGAAACGTGCGGGATGATCTCGGGTTCCTGGTAGATCACGCGCACCCCGGCGGCCATCGCCGCGCGCGGGGTGTCGAACGTGACCTCGGTGCCGTTCAGGAGCAGCCGGCCGTCGTCCGGGCCCTGGTCGCCGGACAGCACGCGCAGCAGCGTCGACTTGCCGGCGCCGTTCTCGCCCATCAGCGCGAGCACTTCGCCGGAGCGGAACTCCAGCGAGACGTCGTCGAGGGCGATGACCCCGGAGAAGCGCTTGCCGATGCCCTCGACGGCGAGCGCGGGTGGAGAGCTGGACATGGTGGCCTTCCGTACGGCGGTCGTGAGTGGCAAGGCGAGTTAGAACTCGCCTTGCCCACAACGCGGGGGGGGGGGCGGGGGGGTGTGGGCGGCCGGGGGGGGGTTTTTGGGTTTGTTGGGGT
>NZ_JBFBBT010000009.1:0-5406 GCF_040682815.1 Amycolatopsis sp. NPDC051102 | reverse complement strand
GGGGGGTGGGAGCGCGGTCCTGGGGGGCCTCCGGTGGGGGGGTGGGGTGGGCCTGGGTTTTTTAGAACTCGCCTTGCCACTCACGAGGGGGTGGGTCAGGTGCAGTTGACGCCGGCCTGCTTGTAGTTGTCCTTGTTGACGATCGTGGTCTTGGCGATCGTCTCCGCGGGCAGCTCCTTGCCGTTCTTCACCTTGTCGACCAGCACCTGGATCGCCGAGCGGCCGACCTCGGCGCCGGAGATGTAGAGCGCGGCCTTGTTGCCGGTGTCCTTGCCCGCGGCCCAGTCCTTGCAGGTGAGGTACGCGCCGAGCCCGACGCCGATGATGTTGTTCGCCTGCACGCCGGAGTTGGCCAGCGCGGTCACGACGCCGGTCTCGTTCTCGTCGTTGCAGCCCCACACGACCCAGTGCTTGACACCCGGGTTGGAGCCGATCACCGCGCCGGACTTGTTCTGCGCGTCGACCGGGGAGTTGTCGGTGCCGACGTTGATCACCGGGACGTCCGCGCCGGCGGACTTGGCGAACGCGGCCTTCGCGGCGTTGACGCGGTCGGTGCAGACGGTCAGGTCCTGCTTGAACGCGCTGATGATCTTCGTGTCGGCGGCGGTCCAGCCGGCGGCCTTGAACAGCTTCCCGGCCTCGGTGCCGACCGAGTCGCCCATCTGGCTGCCGTTGAAGCCGACGAACGGGGCCTTCGCGCCGGTGCCGTCCTTGATGACGTCGTCGGAGGCGATCAGCGGGATGCCCGCGCTCTTGGCCTTGTCGATCACCTGCGGGCCGATGGCCTGGTCCGGGACGACGATGGCGACGCCGTTGGCGCCCTGGGCGACCGCGGCGTCCAGTTCGGTGATCGCCTTGTTGGCGTCCTGGCCGAGGTTGACGACCTTGAGCTCGACGCCGAGCTCCTTCGCCTTCTCCTGCGCGCCCTGGGCCTGCTCGACGAAGTACTGCTGGTCGCCCTGTTTCTGCAGGTAGTACAGGGTGATCTTGCCATTGGCCGGCGCCTGCTGCTGCGGCGCCGCGGTGTCTTTTCCGGAGGAGCAGGAAGCCAGCAGAGCGCCGGAAATCAAACAACAACCAACAACGCTCCAGGTACGGAACCTGTGCGGGTATGTGGACATCGAGTGCTCCCATGGGCCGGGGACGAGTGGTGCGGGTCGGGTACCGCGGAGTGACTCGTATTACAAAACACCCGTTCGAGGAGCGTCAAGGCGCAGTTAGCGGAGCGAGACCTACTCTGCGTAGTTGCATCGTGGCAAGCGTACCCGCTATTTATCGTATTTTTTCACGTCTGTCCTGCGCGTTGTCCGGTTTTGTCCTGTGCGAATGTTCTGATCGGTGTTGTCGACTGTGGTGGAAGTTCCACGGGGAACCGGTGGGTGTCGCTGCCGGATTCGTCCGGCTGGCAGGATGACCGGACCACGTCCGAGGGGGATCGATGACGAAGTACCGCGTCGCCGCGTTGGCCGGGGTCGCCGTCCTGGCGGCCGCCTGCAGCAGCCCGCCGCAGCAGCAGGGGCCGGCCCCGACGCCCTTCCCGGAATCGACGGCCGCGGCTTCGGCCGCCGCGCCCGACGGGTCGTTCAGCGTCGTCGCGACCGGTGACGTCCTGATCCACCCGGCGCTGACCGAACAGGCCGAGACCGACGGCGGCGGCAAGATCGACTACCGGCCGCTGCTGGCCGGGATCAAGCCGCTGATCTCCGGCGCCGACCTCGGGATCTGCCACCTGGAGACGCCGCTGGCGCCGGAAGGCGGGCCGTACAGCGGGTACCCGTCGTTCAGCGCGCCGCCGGAGATCGCGGACGCCATCAAGGACACCGGCTACCACACCTGCTCGACGTCGTCCAACCACACGATCGACCAGGGCGCCGAGGGCGTCACCCGCACCCTGGACAAGCTCGACGAAGCCGGCCTCAAGCACACCGGCTCGGCGCGGTCGGCCGCCGAGGCCGCGAAGCCGCTGATCCTCGACGTCCACGGTGTCAAGGTTGCGCAGGTGTCGTACGCGTTCGGATTCAACGGCATCAAGGTGCCGGCCGGGAAGCCGTGGCTGGCCAACCAGATCGACGTCGACGACGTGCTGGCAGCGGCCAAGAAGGCGCGGCAGGCCGGCGCGCAGGTCGTCATCGCGAGCCTGCACTGGGGCATCGAGTACCAGCACGACCCGACGGCCGAACAGCGGTCGCAGGCGAAGAAGCTGCTGGCGTCGGACGACATCGACCTGATCGTCGGCCACCACGCCCACGTGGTCCAGCCGTTCGAGAAGATCGGGGACAAGTGGGTGGCCTACGGGCTCGGCAACAGCGTCGCCCGCCATTCCGAACCCAAGGGCGACACCGAAGAAGGCGCCGCGGCCCGCTTCCGCTTCGTCCGCGACGGCGACCGCTGGAAGGTCGACAAGGCCGAGTACATCCCGACCCTGATCAAGCTCGACACCCCGATCCGTCTGATCGACTTGTCGACATCCCCGCCGTCCGCCCAGGTCACCAAGGCCCTCCAGGACACGGACAAGAACATCCTGAGTCTCAACGCCGGCAAATCCGGCCTAACCCGCCCCGGCAAGTAAGGGTCGACACACGTGATTGGAGAGTCGACACGCGTGATTGGAGAGTCGACACGCGTGATTGAAGGGTCGACACGGCAGCAGGCAGCCCGCTGCGCCGTGTCGACCCTCCAATCACGTGAGTTGGCGTTGTAATCACGCGTGTCGGCGCCTCCGTCACAGCTCAGTGGGTGCGGGTGGTGATCAGGCGGGCCAGGGCCGTCAGTTCCGCGCTCGCGCGGGGGACCGGGGCGGCCGCGGTGAGGTCGCGCAGGGCCTTGGCCAGCAGCGCGTCGGCCTGGGCCTGGCTCCACTGGCGGCCGCCCGCGGCCTCCACGAGGGCGGCCGCGCGGGCCAGGTCCGCCGGGCCGAGGGGGTCGCGGCGGGCGTAGAGGCCGGCGAGTTCCGCGCCCGCGTCCGTGCCCGAACACAGGGCCGTCACCACCGGCAGGGACTTCTTGCGGTTCTGCAGGTCCGAGTACACCGGCTTCCCGGTGACGGCCGGGTCGCCCCAGATGCCCAGCAGGTCGTCGATGTGCTGGAACGCCAGCCCGACCGCCCGGCCGAACGCGCCGAAGCCGTCCGAGGCTCGCGGCCCGGACGCCGCCCCCAGCGCGCAGGCCGCCCCGAGCAGGGCCGCCGTCTTGCCCTCCGCCATCCGCACGCACTCGCCCGGGGTGACGTCGTCGCGCTGCTCGAAGTCCAGGTCCGCGGCCTGCCCCTCGTTCAGGGCCAGCACCGCGGCCGACAGCAGCCGCGCGTTGGGCGCGCCGCTCGGCGCCAGCACCTCGAACGCCAGGCTCAGCAGCGCGTCGCCGGCCAGCACCGCCGGCCCGATGCCGAACACCGTCCACGCCGTCGGGCGGTGCCGGCGGGTCGTGTCGCCGTCCATGACGTCGTCGTGCAGCAGCGAGAAGTTGTGCACCAGTTCCACCGCGACGGCGGCGGGGACGGCGTCGGCCGGGTCGCCGCCCGCCGCCTCCGCGCACAGCAGCACCAAGGCCGGCCGCAGCGCCTTGCCGCCGTCCGCCGACGACGCCCGCCCGTCGGCGTCCCACCAGCCGAGGTGGTAGCCGGCGATCCGCCGCATCGCCTCCGGCAGCCGCTCGGCGGCGGCCCGCAGCGCCGGGTCGACCAGGCCCTTGCTCCACGCGAGGACGTCGGCGAGCGGGCGGGCCGCGGTGCGCGTGTTCATCGTCGTCATGAGCGGCCGATCTGGACGTCGTCCAGGACGCCGAGGGCGTCGGGCACCAGAACCGCGGCGGAGTGGTAGGCGCTCACGAGGTAGGTGGTGACGGCCCGCTCGTTCGTCCCCACGAACCGCACGTTCAGGCCCGGCTGGTATTCGTCCGGGAGGGACTCCGGGCGCAGGCCGATCACACCGGCGTCGGCTTCGCCGGTGCGCAGCGCGATGATGGACGTGGTGCCGGTGGGACTGATCGGGATCTTGTCGCAGGGCAGGATCGGCACGCCGCGCCAGGCGTTGACGCGCCGTCCGTCGAGGGTCGTCGTGTCCGGGTAGACGCGCCGGGCGGTGCATTCGCGGCCGAACGCGGCGATGGCCTGCGGGTGCGCGAGGAAGAACCGGGTCTTGCGACGGCGGGTGAGCAGGTCGTCCATGTCGTGCGGGGTCGGCGGCCCGGTGCGGGTGGTGATGCGCTGCTTGAGGTCCGCGTTGTGCAGCAGCCCGAAGTCGGTGTTGTTGACCAGGTCGTGTTCCTGTCGCTCCCGCAGGGCTTCCACGGTCAGCCGCAGCTGCTGCTCGAGCTGGTTCATCGGCTGGTTGTAGAGGTCCGAGACGCGGGTGTGGACGTGCAGCAGGGTCTGCGCGACGGCCAGGTCGTACTCGCGCGGCGAAGGGTCGTAGTCGACGTAGGTGCCGGGCAGGATCGGCTCGCCGTCGTGGCCGGCGGTGAGGTCGATCGCCGCTTCCCCCTTGGCGTTCTGGGGTTTCCGCGGCCGTGACAGGGCCTCGGCGACGTGCGTGCGGAGGGACTCGGACCGGCCGTTGAGCCGCGCGTAGGCCGAAGCGGGCAGGACCAGCGCGATGACGCGGGTGGCCGCCCGGGCCGTGAACTCCCACGTGCCGGTGTCGCTCCCGAGGAGTTCCTCGCCGAAGTGGTCGCCGTCGGCGGCGGTGCCCAGGTGGACGTCGTCGCCGTACTCACCGGTCGTGTGGCGGGAGACCTTGCCGTGCGCGATGAGCACGAGCTTGTCCCGCGGCGTGCCGGCGGTGAACAGCGTCGCGCCCGGTTCGTATTCGCGCTGCTCGAACGCGTCCGCCAGCGCGGCCAGCGCGTCTTCGTCGCCGAAACCGCGCAGCAGCGCGAGCTCGGTGAGTTCGGCGGGCACGACCTGCACGCGGGCACCGGTGTTGTAGAAGCTGACCTTGCCGTCACCGATGGTGTAGGTCAGCCGCCGGTTGACGCGGTAGCTGCCCGCGGGGACGTCCACCCAGGGCAGCTGGGACAGCAGCCAGCGGGTGGTGATGCCGCGCATCTGCGGCAGGGACTTGGTCGTCGTGGTCAGCGTCCGCGCCGCTGTAACGCTCAGCGACAGCTGCAGCGACGCCGTTTCTTCGGTGACAGTCACGGTTTCACGCGCCGATCGGGTTCGGGTGCTTCGGGCGGGCGGGCGCTGCCGGACTTCGGCACGACCCGGGCGGCGGTGGTGCCGAGCCCGGTCGGCCCGAACGCCGACGCGGGCAGGACGGGCGGCCGGCCGTCCACTTCGGGCACCCGGGGCGGCGTGGTGGGCTCGGGCATCTACTCCTCCCGGCCGATTTCGGCGGCTTCGAGGACGGCGAGGGCGTCGGGGACGAGGACGGCGGCGGAGTAGTAGGCGGAGACGAGGTAGGAGAT
>NZ_JBFBBT010000008.1:350279-362682 GCF_040682815.1 Amycolatopsis sp. NPDC051102 | reverse complement strand
TTCGCTCTCAAGGGTGGCGCGTTCTTCACCCTGGTCATCGGGGTGCTGGCGCTGATGTCGGGGCTGTTCCAGATCAACCCGGTGTGGAACTTCGGCCCGTACAACCCGGCGCAGGTGTCGGCGGGCTCGCAGCCCGACTGGTACATGGCCTGGGCCGACGGCATGCTCCGGATCTGGCCGGCCTGGGAGGTCTACCTCGGGAACTACACGATCCCGGCGGTGTTCTTCCCCGGCGCGATCGGCATGCCGATCCTGTTCGGGCTCCTGCTGGGCTACCCGTTCATCGAGCGGAAGCTGTCCAAGGACACCGCGCACCACAACCTGCTCCAGCGGCCCCGGGACACCCCGGTCCGCACGGCGCTGGGCGCGATGGCGCTGGGCTTCTTCATGGTCATCGAGCTGTCCGGCTTCAACGACATCATCGCCGACAGCTTCGACATCTCGCTCAACGCGACGACCTGGGCCGGCCGCATCGGCGTGCTGATCGTGCCGCCGCTGGCGTACTACTTCACCTACCGCATCTGCCTCGGCCTGCAGCGGGCCGACCGCGAGGTGCTGGAGCACGGCGTCGAGACCGGCATCATCAAGCGGCTGCCGCACGGTGAGTTCATCGAGATCCACCAGCCGCTCGCCGGCGTCGACAGCCACGGCCACGCGATCCCGCTCGAGTACCAGGGCGCGTCCGTGCCGAAGAAGATGAACAAGCTGGGTTCCGCCGGTCAGGCGGTGCCGGGCACGTTCTGGTCGCCGGACCCGGCCGACGAGACGGTGGCGCTGCAGCGCGCCCACGGCAACGGCCACGGCGGCGCCGAGAACGGCCAGCACGGCCAGCACGGCGAGTTCGACTCCGCGGAAACGGCCTCGGCCGCGAAGCAGTCGGACCACTAGGTCCAGTCACGAAGAAGGCCACCTCCCGCGGGAGGTGGCCTTCTTCGCGTCTTCAGGTCTTGGTGGCGCGGAGCCGGGCGATGGCCTTCTCCGCCCGCGAGAGGCGCGTCTCGGGCTTCTTGGCCTCGGCGACCCACTGGACGTACTCACGCCGGTGGGACGGCGGCAGGGCCTCGAACAGCGCCGCGGCGTCCGGTGCGGCGGCGAGGGCGTCCGCCAGCTCTCCGGGGAGCTCGCTCAATCCTCGACGCCGATCGAGAAGGCCGATTCCGTGTCCGCGCGCGAGTAGGACCGGAACGCGATGTGCGTGACGGTGTCCAGCACGCCCGGCACCTTCCCGATCCGGCCGGGGATCAGGTCGGCCAGCTCCTCGTGCGTCGACACCTTGACGGTGGCGATGAGGTCGACGTCGCCGGCGCACGAGTAGACCTCGCCGACACCCTCGATGTCGGCGATCGCCTGCGCGGCGTCCGGGATCGCGTCCGCCTCTACCTGGATCAACACGATCGCGGTGATCACCTGGGTCCTCCAAGACTCGTCTGCGGGGTCGCCCGCGATCCTAGCTACGCCGGGGTGTGGGCCAGCCAGTGCGCGGCCAGTGCGGCGTCGCCGGTGACGGTGACGCGGTCCAGGGGCAGGCGGCGGGTGAACACGAGCAGGAGGTCCTGCACGGGGCCGGCCAGCGTCACGTCCGCGGGGGTGGTTTCGCGGGTCCAGCGGACGCCGTCGGGGGAGCGGGTGATCAGCCAGCCGGGGCCGTCGTCCGGTGCGAGGCCGAGGGTCTGGCCGGTGCCGCGGAGCTCGGCGAAGGCCGGTTTGAGGCTCGCCGCGACCGGGTCGGCCAGCACTTCCAGCCACTCGCTGATGGCGTCGGCGGCGTGGTCCGGCGCCACGGTGAACGCGTCGCCGCCGGTCAGCGCGGCGTCGGCGTGGTGGATGGTGGTGTCGTGGAGCATCCGGCGCAGCCAGAACCGGGCGGGCTGCGGGCCGAAGAACGTCCACACGGGGGCGTCGCCGGCGGCCGTCACGGCGTCTTCGAGCTCGGCGGCGCCTTCTCGCAGCCAATCGAACCACTTTTCGGGCGCGCCGGGGTCGGCGTCGAGCGGGTCGGGGACCGGCGACGGCCCCTCCCGGACGATGCTCGCGGCCCAGCGGTGGGCCTGGCCGACGTGGCCGGCCAGCACCCGCAGCGGCCACTCCGGACAGGTGGGCACCCGGGTCTCCGGGCCGGCTGTTGCGGCCGCTCGGGCGAACCCGGCGGTGTGCTCGTGGAGACCTTCGGCGAGTCTGGCGTTGTCCATGGCCGTACCGTAGGAATTCCACCCGGCTGGAGGTTCGACCGATCGTGACCGGAGACACACTCGGCATCGGCGAGCTGGCGCGCCGGACGGGCGTGCCCGTCCGCACGATCCGCTTCTACTGCGACGAGGGCGTGCTGGAGCCGGTCCGCAGCACCGGCGGCCACCGGCGCTTCGACGACGCGGCGATCGACCGGCTGACGTTGGTGCGCCGGCTGCGGGGCCTCGGGCTGGGCCTGCGCCCGATCACCGACGTCCTGGCGGGCCGCTGTTCCCTCGACGACGCCGTGGCGGCCGAGCGGACCGCGCTCGACCGCGAGCTGGCGACGCTGGCCTGGCGGCGATCGGTGCTCCGCGCGGTCTCGGAGTCGGCGCCGGCCGACCGCGCGGCGCGGCTGGAGCTGCTGTCCGCGGTCCAGGACGGGTATTCGGCGCACGAGACGCTGGTCCGCCTGTGGCACCCGATGACGACGGGCCCGATCCCGCCGGACACGGCCAGGATGTTCCTCGGCATCAGCGCACCGGAGCCCCCGGCCCAGCCGACAACGGCTCAAGTGGTGGCGTACGCGGAGCTGGTGCTGCTCGCGGCGGACGCCCGGCTGGTGACGGACCTGAAGGCGAGCACCCTGGCCGGCCACGACCGGATCCCGGACCTGGGCGAGCTCCACGCGGAGGTCGGCTCGGCGTGTGCCCTGGCCGCGCCCCAGGTGGCGGCGGGGGAGCGACCGGCCCCGGGACCGGCGCTCGACCGGTTCGTGGCGGCCCACGCAGCGGCCTGGGGCGCGGCGGACAGCCCGGCATTCCGCCGCGCACTGAACCACCGGACGGCGGCGGACCGCCGGCCGCGGCTGCGCCGCTACTGGCACCTGGCGGGCGAGGTGACGGGTGAGCCGGCGCCGATGGGAGTGGCCCACACGTGGCTTCTGGACGCCCTGAACACCTCAGTCGCCTGAGCCGGCTCCGTACTCAGACGGTCGCCTCCCGCACCCAGAGGGTCGGTTGGCGTCCCTGGCGGGTCGGTTGGCGTGCTTGAGCGGTCGGCTGCGAGCCGACCTGCCAGGCGCACGAACCGACCTTCTGGGTACGCGAGCCGACTGGCTGGGTACACGAGCCGACCGTCCCGGCACGCCGACTGGCCGGGTGGGTGCGCGAGGCCGCCGTGCGGGTGGGTGTCAGCCGACGTGCTCCAGGGAGTGGGCCTCCGTCACCAGGTTCAGCCAGCCCTGCCAGCCCGCCACCGCCGCCGGCTCGGCCCAGGGGCGGGTTGTGCGGACCAGCTGTACCCCCGGGCGGGCCAGCCAGCGCAGCAGCACCCCCACCTCCTCCGGTGGTGCTCCGTGCAGGGGACCCGGGTCCGGGAGGACCGTTTCCGCCGAGGCCACCAGTGCCTCCACCACCGGCATCGGTGGCACTCCGCGCCGGGCGACGCCCGCGGAGGCCAGCCTGCCGTAGCGGATCACCGCCAGCTCCCAGCCTCCCGCGCCGTCCGGGGCGGCCGCGATCAGCTCGCCGATGGAGGCCAGTGCCGCCTGGCGGTGGGCGCGGCCCAGTGCCCGGATCAGCCCGGCCAGCTCGTCGCGGTGGCGGGCCGCCTGTTCGTAGTGCTGTCCCTCTGCCAGCCGCTCCACGTGCGCCGCCGCCGTGTGCAGGGGGGCGCCGTCCAGGCCCGCGATCAGGCTCGACACCGACTCGACCGCCGGGCTGTACGCCTCCACGCTCTGCCGTCCGGCGCACGGCGCTCCGCAGCGGCCCAGCTCCGCCAGCACGCACGGGGTGCCGTTCGCCGACCGCGGCGAGATCCGCTGGGTGCACGTCCGCAGGCCGGACGCGCCGGCCAGGGTGTCCGCCGTCGTGCGTGCATCCGCCTGGTTGCGGAACGGGCCCAGCACCCCCGGCCGCGGCAGGCGCACCACCGACAACCTCGGGAACGCCTCGTCCGTCAGCCCGATCCACCAGCCCTGGTGGCGGTTCTTCGACCGCCGGTTGTACGCCGGCCGGTGCGCCGCGATCAACCGCAGCTCCCGGACCTCCGCCTCCAGCGCGTGCGCGCACACCACGTGGTCGACGCGCTCGGCCAGCGCGACCATCTCCCGGATCCGGCTCCGCCCCTCCGAACCCGTGAAGTACGTGCGCACGCGCCGCCGGAGGTCCTTCGCCGTGCCGACGTACAGGACCTCGTCCTTCGGCCCCTTGAAGAGGTAGACGCCGGGCGCCGACGGCAGGTCCGCCGCCAGGTGCCGCTTCGCCCGCTGGGCGACCGTCACCTCCGGCAGGTACCCCATCAGCTCCTCGAGCGAGTGCACGCCCAGGTTGCCGACCCGCTCCAGCAGGCCGTGCAGGACGTCCACCGTCGCCCGCGCGTCGTCCAGCGCCCGGTGTGTCGGCCGCGTCTTCGCGCCGAACAGCAACGCCAGCGCCGTCAGGTTGTACCGCCCGACCTCGTCCCGCGGCACCACCCGCCGCGCCAGCCGGACCGTGCACACCACGGTCAGCTTCGGCCACACGTAGCCGTGCCCCTCGCAGGCTGCCCGCATGTGGGACGTGTCGAAGCCCGAATTGTGCGCCACCAGCACCGAACCCCCGATGAACTCGAGGAAGGCGGGCAGCACCTCCTCGATCGGCGGTGCGTCGTACACCATCGCCTGGGTGATCCCGGTCAGGGACACGATCTGCGGCGGAATGACCATCCCCGGGTTGACCAGCGTCGCGAACTCGCCCAGCACCTCGCCGCCGCGCACCTTCACGGCGCCGATCTCGGTGATCCCCGACGGCCCCGGCGGCGCCCCGGTCGTTTCGAGGTCGAAGACGACGAAAGTCGTGTCCCGCAACGGGGTTCCGAGCTCGTCGAAGGCGAGCTGTGCCTGGACCGGACGCATGGGCGGGACACTAGAGGCGACCACCGACAGTTTCGCGCGCCTCCCGGGTGCGGCTGTGGCCCGGCGTTGGTCGCCGGGGCCGGGTTCGCCGGGCGCGCCTCGCCCGGTTTCGGCGCGCGAGCCGGGTGCCGGTCGCCGGGGCCGGGTTCGCCGGCCGCATCTCGCTGGTTTGCGCGCGTCCGGTGCCGTTGCCGCTCGGCGGTGGTTGTGAGCTGTCGGGTGCAGCCGGTGGTGTTGCTCCTGCCGCTGGAGCGGGCCGGCCGAAGCGTCGCCACCGCCCGCTGCCGCCCGCGGCTTCGCCGGAACCCCGCCGGCCGCCGCGGGCCGGCGGTCCGTGTGCCGCGCGGGGCGGGATGCGGGGGCGGGGCCTACCCTGGACCAATGCACCCGCAGCCGCTCGTGCCGGAGCCGCCCGGGGACCCCGTGGGTCCCTCGGGTGTCGCGTCGCGGCCCGAGGTGGCCGAGGAGCCCGCTGACCAGGCCGGACGGCCCGAACCCGCCACCTGGCCCACCCTGCCCGAACCGGTTCGGGACCGCATCGCCGAGCTCGCCGCGGCCGCCGTCGCCAAGCTGCCCGCCACCGACGTGCCGCGCCAGCTGCGGCCGGTCGCCAAGTTCGCCCCCGCCAAGCGCGCGAAGCTCGGCGGCGGCGCCCTGCTCACCGCGCTCGGCGAGTCCTCCCAGTTCCGCACCGCCGTCATCGAATGGCTGCGCGAGCACCGCACGGACGTGCTCGACCCCAACGCCACCGACTCGGTCGCCGCCGCGGCCGCTGCCGTCCTGCTCGGGGAGTCCGGGGCCGCCGGGCGCGTCCGGCTGGTCGCCAAGAACGCCGAGGAAAACGCCCTGCGCGCGGAACGCGACGCCGCGCTCGCGCGCGCCCAGCGGCTCGAAGCCGAGCTCGCGCAGGTCCGCGCCGAACTCGCCGAAGCCAAGCAAGCCGCCGAAAACGCCCGGGGCGAGCGCGAGGGCGAAGTCGAGAAGCTCCTGAAGCGCCTTCGCGAACAGGGCGTCCAGCTGCGCCAGGCCCGGGACGCGGCCGAAGCGGCGTCCGCCCACGCAGAACGCGGCTCCGCCGCCCACGTCGACGAGATCGCCGCCCTCACCAGCCAGCTCGAGCGCGAACGCCAGCGCGTCGCCGGCGAACGCGCCCGTGCCGAACGCGCGGTCGCCGACGCCGAGATCGCCCGCCAGTCCGCGCGCGAGGCGCGGCAGGCCGACGAGGTGCGGCTCGCCCTGCTCATCGACACCATCGACGGCGCCGTCACCGGCCTGCGCCGCGAGCTCGCCCTCGGCGCGCGCGGCGCCCGGCCGGCCGACATGGTCCGCGGCGCCAGCTCCGGCACCGGCCAGGGCGGCAAGATCGCCGACGTGACCACGCTGGACCGCTACCTCGCGCTGCCCAACGTGCACCTGATCGTCGACGGCTACAACGTCACCAAGACCGGCTACCCCGAGCTCGCCCTCGCCGACCAGCGCGACCGGCTGATCCACCAGCTGTCCGCGCTCGCCGCGCGCACCTCCGCCGAGGTCACCGTGGTCTTCGACGGCGCCGGCGTGCTCTCCGTCCCCGCCTCGGTGCCGCGCGGGGTGCGGGTGCTGTTCTCCGACCGCGGGGTCTTGGCCGACGACGTGATCCGCAACCTCGTCGCGGCCGAGCCTGCCGGCCGGCCCATGGTCGTGGCGACGTCCGACCGCGCGGTCGCGGACTCGGTGCGGGGTCGCGGCGCCCACCCGGCACCATCATCGGTGCTGGTCAGCCGCCTGTCGAGGGTCTGACCGCCGGAAAATGTCGGTGGTGGCGCCTACCGTGCTCCTCAGTCAGTTCCGACGTGAGGAGGACCACGTGGCCGACACCCCCGAGCTGTCCGAAGTGGACGTCTCGCACATCGCCGTTTCGGACATCGAGAACCTCGTGGTCGATTGCGACCGCTGCGCCGTGCGCGGCATCTCCTGCCACGACTGCGTGGTGAGCGTGCTGCTCGGCGCGCCACCGGCGGTGGTGTGGGACGCCGACGAGCGGCGCGCGGTCGACGCGCTGGCCGAAGCAGGGATGGTGCCCCGGCTGAGGCTGGTCGAAGAACCGATCCGGCGCACCGCCTGATTTCCACCGTTTCGTGACGGCGCGCCGAATGGTCGATTGAATCGGTGAACGGTCGGTAGTCGAAAAGCCCTCCGGAGAAACCCCAGCGTGTAACGCCCATCACATGGTGTCTCCCGCCCTGGTCCGATGGTGTTCATCGGCGTCACACAGCGTTTTCGGCGGAGAGGTGGTGGACGTGGTGGCGGTCTTTTCGTAACCTGTCCGAGATCTCGTGGCCCCCGGCCGTCTGTGGAGGCGGCGACGCGAGATCGCCGCCGGGCGCAGCTTTGTCGGGAAGCTGGGAACCGGAACCACCACCGCGTGCTTCACCTGTTGCGGTCCGTGCTTGTCAAAAGCGCACGGTCCGGGCGCGTGGTGGGTGGGACAGCGGTGAAGAGGAACTCCCCGACCTCTTCTTGCCCCGGTCCCCTTCGGCGGCCGAGACCAAAGGAGACCCGCGCGACCGTGCAGTCGCATTCCCTCAGGCGCGTGGTTTCAGGTGCCCTCGCCGCGGCCTCGGTGATCACCCTCGTCACCGTGGCGCAGCCGTCGGCCACCGCCGCCCCCGTCCCCGTCCTCCAGGCCCCGCCCACGGGCTCCGACGCCCTCGCCAAGTACCGCGACCTCGCGGCCCAGGCCGAGAAGCTCAACGAAGACCTGCTGTCCGCCCAGGACGACCTGAAGAAGAAGCAGGGCGAGCTCGACAAGGCCACCGGCGACGTCAACGCGGCCAAGGAACAGGCCGCGAAGGCGTCCGAAAGCCAGAAGAAGTACCAGACCGAGGTCGACAAGTTCGCCGGTGCGTCGTTCACCAGCGGTGTCCAGCTGAACAAGCTGTCGGCGCTGCTGGCGGGCACGTCCACCCAGGACTTCCTGGACCGCTCCTCGGCGCTCGAGGTCATCGCGACCGGCAAGAACGCCGCGATGGGCAACCTCACCGGCGCCGTCCAGGAAGCGACCGACGCGGCCGCCAAGGCCAGCGACGCCGCAAAGCGCGCGCAGGACGCGCGGGACGCCGCGGCGAAGCTGACCCAGGACATCCAGGCCAAGCAGAAGACGCTGCAGGACCAGATCGACCAGCTCGAGGCGGCCAACAAGAACCTGAGCTCCGCGGACAAGGCCGCCCGCAGGGACACCGGCTCGGCGCCGCCCACCAACATCAAGGCGCCGACCGCGGCCGCGCAGACGGCGCTGAACGCGGCGATGAGCAAGCTCGGCAGCCCGTACGTCTACGGCGCCACCGGGCCGAACAACTTCGACTGCTCCGGCCTCATGCTGTGGGCCTACGGGCAGGCCGGGATCACCCTGCCGCGCACCAGCCGCGAGCAGTCGACCTTCGGTGCCGCGGTGCCGCGCGACCAGCTGCAGCCGGGCGATCTCGTGTTCTACTACTCGCCCGTTTCGCACGTCGGCATGTACGTCGGCGACGGCAAGATGATCCACGCGCCCGACACGGGTGACGTCGTGAAGATCTCGCCGCTGCAGAGCCAGTACGCGGGAGCGCGCCGCCCCACGGCGTGACCTCCGGACAGCTCGCCGAAGGGGCGGTACCGCACACGCGGTGCCGCCCCTTCGCCGTCGGTGTCACCCGAGGCTTCGCCACCCGGACCCCCGGACGGAGAAGAGGGCCCCGCTAGCCTCTGGGGCGTGCTCAAGACCCTGCTCGTGACCAACGACTTCCCGCCGCGGCCCGGGGGGATCCAGAACTACCTGAACTCCCTCGCCACCCGGCTGCCGTCGGACGACCTGGTCGTCTACGCGCCGTCGTGGGAGTCGCGGACGGGGTCGCACGAGGAGTTCGACGCCGAAGCGCCGTTCGAGGTCGTCCGGCACCCGACGTCGCTGATGCTGCCGACGCCGGACGTGCTTCGCCGGGCCAAGCAGATCATGCGAGCGCGGGACTGCGAAGCCGTCTGGTTCGGCGCGGCCGCTCCGCTCGCGCTGCTGGGACACCCGCTTCGCCGGGCCGGGGCGCGCCGCGTGGTCGCCTCAACGCACGGCCACGAAGTCGGCTGGTCCATGCTCCCGGCGTCGCGGCAGGCGCTGCGGCGCATCGGCGACACCGCGGACGTCCTCACCTACGTCAGCCGCTACACCCGCGGCCGCTTCGCCGCGGCGTTCGGCCCGATGGCCGGGCTGGAACTGCTGCCGTCCGGGGTCGACACCGAGCTGTACAAGCCGGACCCGGCCGGGCGCGCCGAAATCCGCGCGCGGCACGGTCTCGGCGACCGGCCGACCGTCGTGTGCGTGTCGCGGCTCGTCCCGCGCAAGGGGCAGGACCAGCTGATCCGCGCGCTGCCGCGGATCCGCGAGCAGGTCCCGGACGCGGTGCTGCTGATCGTCGGCGGCGGCCCGTACCGCAAGACGCTCGCCGGGCTGGTCGCCGAGCTGGGCCTGGAGCGCGACGTCGTGCTCACCGGGTCGGTGCCGTGGGCGGAGCTGCCGGCGCACTACGCGGCGGGCGACGTCTTCGCGATGCCCGCCCGCACCCGCGGCAAGGGACTGGACGTCGAAGCGCTCGGCATCGTCTACCTGGAGGCCTCGGCGACCGGGTTGCCGGTGGTGGCCGGCAACTCCGGCGGCGCCCCCGAAGCGGTGCTCGACGAGGTCACCGGGCACGTCGTCGACGGCCGCGACGTCACGCAGCTGGCCGAGACCCTCGCAAGCCTGCTGGCCGACCCGGTGCGCGCGCGCCGGATGGGCGAGGCCGGGCGGGCCTGGGTGACGGCGAACTGGCGCTGGGACGTCATGGCCGGGCGGCTGGCCGGGCTGCTGGACGGCGACCCGGTGGCCGTCGTCCGCTAGGGCGTGTAGAGCGCCGGGTGCCGCGGATCGTCGACGCGCACGACGACGTCGGCGAGCGAACCCGGGTCCACCTCTTCCTCGTACCGCTCGTAGGCCGGGACCGCCCAGGCGTCCGGCACGCGGCGGCGCAGGGCGGCGGGGGAGAGCCACAGGTGCACGGCCAGGTCGAAGGCCAGCCCGGCGCCCAGCAGCAGCTCGCCGTCGAGGAGCACGACCCCGCCTTCGGGCACCGGCACGCGTTCGGCGCGGGTCGCGCGGTCGCGCTCGGCGTCCCACAGCGACGGCAGGACGTCGCCGGATCCCTTCAGCGGGTCCAGGACTTCGCGGCGGAGGGCGCCGAGGTCGAGCCAGTCGGTGTAGCGGGCGTCGGGGTTCGTGCGGCCGTGTTCGAAGCGCAGCGACGCGGGGCGCAGGAAGTCGCGCGCCGACACGCGCAGGGTCGCGCGGCCGCGCAGGCGCAGCGGGCCGGCCAGGGCGTCCGCGAGTGCCCCGGTTTCCGTGGCGCCCGCCGCGCCGTCGATGGCGACCGCGATCCGGGGCGTGGTGAGCGCGTCGATGCGGTCGGTGAGTTCTTCGGCCAGGACGGCGGGGGAGATCGGGCGGTAGCGCACGGGTACTGATCCTCCACCCGGACCGGTGGCCGGTTTTGTCGTACCCCGGTGGCACGATGAGGACATGACTTCTTCAACGGGGAAGACGGCCGATGTGGGGTGGAACATCGGCGTTTCGCGGACCCTGCCGTACTCGTCCGGGACGGTGTGGGAGTTCCTGGTCAGCCGCGAGGGCGTCGCGATCTGGCTCGGTCCCGGGGTCGAACTGCCGCGGGAACCGGGCGCGGAGTACGAAACGGCGAACGGCACGGTGGGCGAGATCCGCAGTTACGTCGACGGCGACCGGGTCCGGCTCACGTGGCGGCCGAGCGACTGGGACCACGACTCGACCGTGCAGGTGCGGCTGAGCGGCTCCGGGGCGAAGACGACCCTGCGATTCCACCAGGAATGGCTTGCGGACGCGGAAGAGCGCGAGGAACAACGGGCATACTGGCAGGACGTGACCGAGCGCGTCGTGGCGGCCCTCGCCGAACGCTGACGCGGTGAGGCTTGGGGGATCGAGATGACGACGAGCGAGATGATCGAGCTCGCGGAGAACTTCGCGCAGGACGCGCACGCGGTTTCGGAACTGCTGCGCGCGGATGGCCCGGTGCGCCAGGTGCGGATGCCGCGCGGGCTGCCGTGCTACGTGGTCACCGGGTTCACGGAGGCGCGGGCGCTGCTGGCCGATCCGCGGCTGCGCAAGAACACCGTGGGGATCCGCGCGCTGTTCGAGGCGAAGCTGCCGCCGGACTCGACGCAGAACGGGCTGGCGCCGGACCTGAGCTGGCACATGCTCAACTCGGACCCGCCGGACCACACCCGGCTGCGGAAGCTGGTGAACAAGGCGTTCACCGCGCGCACGGTGGCGCGGCTGCGGCCGCGGGTCGAGGAGATCACCGCGGGGCTGCTCGACGCGCTGGCCGGGCAGGAGCGGGCCGACCTGGTGGCGTCGTTCGCCGCGCCGCTGCCGATCACGGTCATCTGCGAGCTGCTCGGGGTGCGCGAGGAGGACCGCACGGAGTTCTCGGGCTGGTCCCGCACGTTGCTGAGCGGGCTGGCGCAGCCGGAAGCGGTCCAGGCGGCGGCGCAGAGCATGTTCGGCTACCTCACCGGCCTGATCGCGCAGAAGCGCGCCGAGCCGGCCGAAGACCTGCTGTCGGACCTGGTGCACGCGAGCGACGACGGCGATTCGCTGTCCGAGCCGGAGCTGGTGTCGATGGCGTTCCTGCTCCTGGTCGCCGGCCACGAGACGACGGTCAACCTGATCGCCAACGGCGTGCTGGCGCTGCTGCGCGAGCCGGAACAGCTCGCCCGCCTGCGCGCGGAGCCGGAGCTGCTGCCAGGCGCGGTGGAGGAGTTCCTGCGCTTCGACGGCCCGATCCACCTGGCCACGCTGCGGTTTACGGCCGAACCGGTCGAGGTCGCCGGCGTGACGATCCCCGAGGGCGAGTTCGTGCTCGTTTCGCTCCTGGGCGCGAACCGCGACGCGGAGCGCTACCCGGAGCCGGGCCGCCTGGACATCACCCGCCCGGCCGGCGGCCACCTGGCGTTCGGCCACGGCATCCACTACTGCGTGGGAGCGCCGCTGGCGCGGCTGGAGGCGGAGATCGCGCTCGGCGCGCTGCTGGCGCGGTTCCCGGACATCGCCTTGGACGCCAAGCCGGACGAGCTCGTGTACCGGCCGAGTTCGCTGGTGCACGGGTTGGAGACGTTGCCGGTCCGGTTGTGACGGCTCGTGCCAGGACGCGGTCGTGAGTGGTAAGGCGAGTTAGTGAAAGCCGGGAAAAAAACCAACCCATGTGGGGCCAGCGGGCCCGGCGCGGGAGGTTGGGGGGCGCCGAGAACCCCCCCCCCAACCGC
>NZ_JBFBBT010000008.1:341786-350269 GCF_040682815.1 Amycolatopsis sp. NPDC051102 | reverse complement strand
GTGCGCGTGCGGGTGTTGGGGTCGGCGTTGTGGACGGGGTGTTCGTGGCTGTTGGTCTTGTCCTTCCACCCCACCCCCCCCCCCCCCCCACCAGTGGTGGACCGCTCGGCCGAGGCCGTGTCGTAGGGTCGGCGCATGGACCCCGCCGACCTGCTCGCCCTCGATGCCCGGCACGTCTGGCACCCCTACGCGCCCATGCCCGCGAAGGTGCCGTCGCTCCTGGTCACCGGGGCCAGTGGCGTACGGCTGACGCTGGCCGACGGACGCGAACTCGTCGACGGGATGTCTTCGTGGTGGTCGGCCATCCACGGCTACCGGCACCCCGTGCTCGACGCCGCCCTCGCCGACCAGGCGGGGCGGATGAGCCACGTCATGTTCGGCGGGCTCACGCACGAACCCGCCGTCACCCTGGCCAAGACCCTCGTCGACCTCACGCCCGCGGGGCTGGAACACGTCTTCCTCTGCGACTCCGGCTCGGTCTCGGTCGAAGTGGCCGTCAAGATGTGCCTGCAGTACCAGCGATCCCGCGGGCAGACGGGGAAACAGAAGCTGCTCACCTGGCGCGGCGGCTACCACGGGGACACCTTCACCCCGATGAGCGTCTGCGACCCCGAGGGCGGCATGCACTCGCTGTGGCGCGGTGTCCTGCCCGAACAGGTTTTCGTGCCCGCGCCGCCGTCCGGGTTCGACACCCCGCCCGATCCGTCCTATGTGGACATATTGGCCGCCGGGATCGAGCAGCACGCCGGGGAACTGGCCGCGGTCATCGTCGAGCCCGTCGTGCAGGGAGCCGGGGGCATGCGGTTCCACCACCCCGCGTACCTGCGCGCCCTGCGGGAACTGACCGAAGCGCACGACGTGCTGCTGATCTTCGACGAGATCGCCACCGGCTTCGGCCGCACCGGTGCCCTCTTCGCCGCCGAGCACGCCGGCGTCACGCCCGATGTCCTGTGCGTCGGCAAGGCGCTGACCGGCGGCTACCTGAGCATGGCCGCCGCCCTCTGTACTCCGGAGGTCGCCGCCGGCATCGCGCGCGGCGAACTTCCCGTGCTCGCGCACGGGCCCACCTTCATGGGCAACCCCCTCGCTTCGGCCGTCGCCAACGCCTCGCTCGGGCTGCTCGCCGGCGGTGGCTGGCGAAACGACGTCAGCCGGCTCGAGAAGGGCCTGCTCGACGGCCTGGCGACGGCACGCGATCTGCCCGCCGTCGCCGATGTGCGGGTGCTCGGCGGGATCGGCGTGCTGCAGCTCGACCACCCCGTCGACATGGCCATCGCCACGGACGTCGCCACCGGGCACGGCGTTTGGCTGCGGCCGTTCCGGGACCTCGTCTACGCCATGCCGCCCTACGTGGCGACCGACGACGACCTGGCCGTGATCACCCGGGCGATGCTGGCCGTCGCCGAAAAGGCCTGAATTCAGCACATCGAGTGTGATCGCGGGCACAGCGAGACCCGAACGCCCCTCATCGTCGCGCAGCGTGGCAAACCAAGATCCACACCACGCGAACGGCGGAGGCGGTGAGCGGGAAAACGGGGGGCGTGCCGTCGATCCGCTACCCGGATGAACGCGAGAAATGCTTGCGTAGCGGACATTTTGCCCGTTTTCGGCGATCCTGCCCCCATGATCGAGATCGTTCGTGGCGAGCACGACACCGGACCGCCGTCCCCGAAGAAGCTCCTTGACCTCAAGCACGATTTCTTCGCTTCGATAGTCGTCTTCCTCGTCGCCGTCCCCCTGTCCCTCGGCGTGGCCTTCGCCGCCGGGGCGCCGCTGCTCTCGGGCCTGATCTCCGCCGTCGTCGGCGGGCTGGTCGCGAGTCTCTTCGGCGGATCGCCGCTGCAGGTCAGCGGCCCGTCCGCCGCCCTCACCGTGGTGCTGGCCGACACGATCGCCACCCACGGCTGGCCCGCCACCTGCGCGATCACCGTCGCCGCGGGCCTGCTCCAGATCCTCTTCGGCCTGACGCGCCTCGCCCGCGCCGCGCTCGCCGTGTCCCCGGCCATCGTGCGCGGCCTGCTCGCCGGCATCGGCGTCACGCTCGTGCTCGGCCAGCTGCACGTCGTCCTCGGCGGCTCCGCGCAGGGCTCCGCGCTCGCCAACGTCTCGGCGTTGCCCGGGCAGATAGCCGCGCATCACGACCAGGCCGTGCTGATCGGCGTCGTCACCCTCGGCGTGCTGCTGGGCTGGCCGCGGCTGCCGCCGGCCGTGCGCCGGGTGCCCGCGCCGCTGGCCGCCGTCACGCTGGCCACCGGCCTGTCCGTCGCGGCCGGTCTGACCTTGCCGCGCGTCGACCTGCCGGCCGGGCTGCCCGCGCTGCACGTCGTGCCGCGGCTGCCGGACGGCGGCTGGGCCGGGTTCGCGCTCGCCGCGGTCACCATCGCGCTCATCGCCGGCCTGGAGAGCCTGCTGTCCGCGGTCTCGGTGGACAAGCTGCGCGGCGGCCCGCGCACCGACCTCGACCGCGAGCTCATCGGGCAGGGCGCGGCGAACGTCGCCGCCGGCGCGCTCGGCGGGTTCCCCGTCACCGGCGTCATCGTCCGCAGCATGACCAACTACGAAGCGGGCGCGCGCACGCGGGCGTCGGCGATCCTGCACTGCGCCTGGATCCTCGCCGCCTGCCTGCTGTTCACCGGCCTGCTGCGGCTGATCCCGCTGGCCGCGCTCGCCGCGCTGCTGGTGTACGTCGGCGCGAAGCTGGTGAACCTCAACGGGCTCAAGGAGGTCCGGCGCCACGGCGACCTGCCGGTGTACGTCGTCACGCTGGCCGGCGCGGTCGCCGTCAACCTGCTCACCGGGGTCGCGGCGGGCGTCCTGCTGGCGCTCGCGCTGATGCTGCGGCGGATGATCTTCTCCGGGATCCACGTCGAACGGGACGGCGACCGCCACCGCGTCGTCATCGAAGGCGCGCTGACGTTCCTGTCCGTGCCGCGGCTGACCCGCGTGCTCGCCGAGGTGCCCCCGGACGCCGACGTCACCCTCGAACTGCTCGTCGACTACCTCGACCACGCCGCGTTCGACTGCCTGCGCGGCTGGCAGCAGGCGCACGCCGGACCGGTCACGGTCGACGAGATCGGGCACCCCTGGTTCGAACGCGGCACCTCGGGCGCACCGACCGTGCGCCGCAGCGTCGCCGCGCGGGTCGTGCCGCGGTGGCTCGCGCCGTGGTCGGAGTGGCAGGCCGAGCACGTCGTGCTGCCCGCGCAGCGCACCGCCAGTTCGCTGCTGTGCCGCGGCGCTTCGGAGTTCCAGCGCCGCACCGCGCCACTGCTGCGCGACACGTGGAGCGGCCTGGCGCACGGCCAGCAGCCGCACACGCTGTTCATCACCTGCGGCGACGCGCGGATCGTGCCGAACCTGATCACCACCAGCGGGCCGGGGGACCTGTTCACCGTGCGGAACATCGGCAACTTCGTGCCGCCCGCCGGCGGCACCGACTCCTCGGTCGGGGCGGCGATCGAGTACGCCGTCGGGGTCCTGGGCGTCGCCGAGATCGTCGTGTGCGGGCACTCCGGCTGCGGTGCGATGAAGGCGCTGCTCGGGCGGGCGCCCGAGGGCCTCGAGCAGCTCGGCAGCTGGCTGCGCCACGGCGAGGCGACGCTGCGGCGCCGGGCCACCGAGGCGCCGCTGCTGCTCGGCGGCGAGCGGCCGGCCGCCGAAGCCGACCAGCTCGCGCTGCAGAACGTGGTGCAGCAGCTGGAAACCCTGCGCGGCTACCCGGTGGTCGCGGCGGCCCTGGACCGGGGTGCGCTGCGGCTCACCGGGATGTACTTCGACGTCGGCGCGGCCCAGGTGTCCCTTTTGGACGGTGCCGCGCGCGGGTTCGTCCCGGCGGGTGCGCTGGAGCACTGACGTACCGCCCGGAGGCCACCTCGGCAGTCCCCGGGTGGCCTCCGGTGCGCAAACCCGTTGTGTAGTACGGGATTCAACTATCACGTGACAGGCGGCGAGCTGTGAACGACGTGTTAACGAGCTGCCCGATATGTGACATTCAGGCTAATTGTGGCCAGTTGTTCACTCGAATGGGTGGTACATAGCGGACATTTCACTCGATTTCCTGTTGCATGGCGATCATGAGACCCCTCGCCGTGCTCCGCCACGACCTGCCGGCCTCACTGGTCGTCTTCCTCGTAGCTGTCCCCCTGTCCCTCGGTATCGCCCTCGCTTCCGGCGCCCCGGTCGCCGCCGGGCTGGTCGCCGCCGTCGTCGGCGGCATCGTCGCCGGCGCGCTCGGCGGCTCCGCGCTCCAGGTCAGCGGGCCCGCCGCCGGCCTGACCGTGGTCATGGCCGAAACCATCCAGACGTTCGGGTGGGTGGTCACCTGCGCGATCACCGTCGCCGCCGGCGCCTGCCAGATCCTGCTGGGGCTGAGCCGGATCGCCCGCGCCGCGCTGGCCATCTCGCCGGCGATCGTGCACGGCATGCTGGCCGGCATCGGCGTCACGATCGTGCTCGGCCAGCTGCACGTCATCCTCGGCGGCAAGGCCCAGAGCTCCGCGCTGGAGAACATCGCCGAGCTGCCCGCCCAGATCGTCGCCCACCACGACGCCGCCGCCATCGTCGGCCTGCTCACCATCGGCATCCTGCTGGCCTGGCCGAAGCTGCCGGCCGCCGTGCGCAAGGTGCCGGGGCCGCTCGCCGCGATCGCGGTGGCCACGGTGGTTTCGGTGGCCTTCGGGATGACGCTGCCGCGCGTCGAACTGCCCGGAGACCTGCTGAACATCCACCTCGTCCCGCAGCTGCCGGACGGCGGCTGGGGCGGGTTCGCGCTCGCCGTCGTCACGATCGCGCTGATCGCCAGCGTGGAAAGCCTGCTCTCGGCGGTCGCGGTCGACCGCATGCACACCGGCCCGCGCGCCAACCTCGACCGCGAGCTGGTCGGCCAGGGCGCGGCCAACATGCTCTCCGGCGCGCTGGGCGGCCTGCCCGTCACCGGGGTCATCGTCCGCAGCTCCACCAACGTCACCGCCGGGGCGAAGTCCCGGGCGTCGGCGGTGCTGCACGGCGTCTGGGTGCTGCTGTTCGTCGTCCTGCTCGCCGGCCTGATCCAGAGCATCCCGCTCGCCGCGCTGGCCGGGCTGCTGGTGCACGTCGGCGCGAAACTGGTCAACCCCGGGCACATGAAGACCGTCCTCGCGCACGGTGACCTGCCCGTGTACCTGCTCACCCTCGCCGGGGTGGTCGTGTTCGACCTGCTCACCGGCGTGCTCGCCGGGATCGGGCTGGCGCTGGTGCTGATGCTGCGCCGCACGGTCTGGTCGGGGCTGCACGTCGAGCGCGAAGGAGACGACTGGCGGGTCGTCGTCGAAGGCGTGCTGACATTCCTGTCGGTGCCGCGGCTGTCGAAGGTGCTCGGGAGCATCCCGGGCGGTGTGACGGTGCGGCTGGAGCTGGTCGTCGACTACCTCGACCACGCGGCCTTCGAGAGCCTGCACACGTGGCAGCAGGCGCACGAACGCGCCGGCGGCACGGTGGAGGTCGACGAGGTCGGCCACCCGTGGTTCGGCGAAGGCAAGGCCGGCCGCCCGACGCGGTCCCGGGTCCACGCGAGCCGGGCGGTGCCGCGCTGGCTGGCGCCGTGGTCGGCGTGGCAGGCCGTCGAAGGGATCCCGGCCCAGCAGACCCGCCGCGGCGCGACGGAGTTCCACCGCCGCGCGGCGCCCCTGCTGCGCGACACGCTGTCGGGACTCGCGGACGGCCAGCGGCCGCGCACGCTGTTCATCACCTGCGGTGACTCCCGGATCGTGCCGAACCTGATCACCACCAGCGGGCCGGGCGACCTGTTCACCATCCGCAACATCGGCAACCTGGTCCCGCCGGGGCAGGCCGACACGTCGATGAACGCCTCGATCGAGTACGCGGTCGGGGTGCTCGGAGTGGAGGAGATCGTGGTGTGCGGTCACTCCAGCTGCGGCGCGATGGCGGCCCTGGCCGAGGGGCCCCCGCCGGGGCCGTTGGCGGCCTGGCTCCGCCACGCGGAGCCGAGCGCCCACCGCCTCGGTTCGGCGACGCTGGACGGAGCGGTCCCGGACCGCGAGGGCGACCGGCTGGCGCTGCACAACGTGCTCCAGCAGCTGGAGCACCTGCGCGAGTACCCGTCGGTGGCGGCGGCCGAGTCGGCCGGGAAACTGCAGCTGACCGGGATGTACTTCCACGTCGGTGACGCCCAGGTGTACCTGTTCGATTCCGCGGAGCGGACGTTCCGGCCCGCCGGGGCGCCGATGGCGGTGCCGGGCGCCTGACCCACCGGCTCGTGAGTGGCAAGGCGGGTTAGAACCCGCCTTGCCACTCACGACCGGCGGCTGACCACGGCCCGCGTGCGTGTGCGGTGGGTGAGTCACTAAGTTGATGGTCCGTGACCATGCTGGTGATGACGGGGACCGGGACCGGGGTCGGCAAGACGATCACCACGGCGGCCATCGCGGCCGTGGCGGTGGCCGGCGGGCAGCGGGTGGCCGTGCTGAAGCCCGCGCAGACCGGGGTGCGGCCCGACGAGGCCGGTGACCTGCAGGACGTCGTCCGGCTCGCCGGGCCCGGGGTCACCACCCGCGAGCTGCGCCGCTACCCCGATCCGCTCTCGCCCGAAGCCGCCGCGCGGCGCAGCGGGCTGCCCGCGCTCGAGCCCGGCGAAATCGCGCAAGCCGCGTCCGACCTCGACACCGGGCACGACCTCACCCTGATCGAGGGCGCCGGCGGGCTGCTCGTGCGCTTCGACAGCGCGGGGGCGAGCCTCGCGGACGTCGCCTGGTCGCTCGGGTCGCTCGTCATCATCGTGGCCGAGGCCGGCCTCGGCACGCTCAACGCCACCGCGCTCACCGCCGAGGTCGCCACCAAGCGCGGGCTCACCGTCGCCGGGGTCATCATCGGGGCCTGGCCGGCCGAACCGGACCTCGCCGCGCTGTCCAACCTCGAAGACCTGCCGGTCGCCGCGGGCGCGCCCCTGCTCGGCGTGCTGCCGGCCGGGCTCGGGACCGCCTCGCGCGAGGAGTTCCTGGCCGCCGCGCGCGCCGGGCTCTCGCCGTGGTTCGGCGGCGAATTCGACCCCGAGCTCTTCGCCGGGTGCGCTTCCGCCGGGAAGTGACCTGCGTCGCTGTCCCCTCGACGCCCCTTCGTGCACGATGAGGGACGTTTGCCGCACCACCTCGATCAAGGAGCGCCCGTGACCGCAGTCCCGGACACCGATGTCCTCGCCTTCGCGCGCGAGAGCGTCCTCGAAAACGGCGTTGGCCTCGGTGAGCAGCAGGTCCTCGACGTGTTGCGGCTGCCGGACGACCGGCTGCCCGACCTGCTCGCCCTGGCGCACGAGGTGCGGATGCGCTGGTGCGGGCCCGAGGTCGAGGTCGAGGGCATCATCAGCCTGAAGACCGGCGGCTGCCCCGAGGACTGCCACTTCTGCTCGCAGTCCGGCCGCTTCCCGACGCCGGTGCGCTCGGCGTGGCTCGACATCCCGAACCTCGTCAAGGCCGCCCGGCAGACCGCCGAAACCGGCGCGACGGAGTTCTGCATCGTCGCCGCCGTCCGCGGCCCGGACAAGCGGCTGCTTTCGCAGGTCCGCGAAGGCGTGAAGGCCATCCGCGAGGACGGCAACGACATCCAGATCGCCTGCTCCCTCGGCATGCTCACGCAGGAGCAGGTCGACGAGCTCGTCGACATGGGCGTGCACCGCTACAACCACAACCTCGAGACGGCGCGTTCGCACTTCCCGGCGGTCGTCACGACGCACACGTGGGAAGAGCGCTGGGACACGCTGCGGATGGTCGCCGAGGCGGGCATGGAGGTCTGCTGCGGCGGCATCATCGGCATGGGGGAGACGGTCGAGCAGCGCGCGGAGTTCGCGGTGCAGCTGGCCGAGCTGAACCCCCACGAGGTGCCGATGAACTTCCTCATCCCGCAGCCCGGCACGCCGTACGAAAACTACGAAATCGTCGAGGGGCGCGATGCGCTGCGGACGGTGGCGGCGTTCCGGCTCGCGATGCCGCGCACGATGCTGCGCTTCGCCGGCGGCCGCGAGCTGACGCTCGGCGACCTCGGCGCGGAGCAGGGCATGCTCGGTGGGATCAACGCGATCATCGTCGGCAACTACCTGACCAACCTGGGCCGCCCGGCTTCGGCGGACCTGGAGATGCTGGACGAGCTCAAGATGCCCATCAAGGCCCTCAGTGACAGCCTCTGACCCGGCCTTCTGCGTCCATTGTGGACAGGAGTCGCCAGGTGGGGCGGACCACCCGGCGTGCCACAACCCGCGGACGGCGCTCGAGCCGCCGCGGTACTGCACGTTCTGCGCCCGGCGGCTGGTTGTCCAGGTGAGTCCGCTCGGCTGGACGGCCCGCTGCAGCCGCCACGGCGAGACGGCGAGCAGGTGACCGTTTGACGAACCGGATCGTTCATTGCGGCGGCGGGGCGGCTTGACGGGCTGATCGTTTGTTGCGGCGACGCGGCGGCTTAACGAACCGGATCGTTCATTGCGGCGGCGGGGCGGCTTG
>NZ_JBFBBT010000008.1:0-341688 GCF_040682815.1 Amycolatopsis sp. NPDC051102 | reverse complement strand
AACCGGATCGTTCATTGCGGCGGCGGGGCGGCTTGACGGGCTGATCGTTTGTTGCGGCGGCGGGGCGGCTTGACGGGCTGATCGTTTGTTGCGGCGACGCGGCGGCTTAACGAACCGGATCGTTCATTGCGGCGGCGCGGCGGCTTAACGGACTGGATCGTTCATTGCCGCGGTTGCGCGCGGCCGCTTAACGGACCAGAACGTTCACCCTGCCCGGCGCGACACGGGCGAGCGGCTCACTGCCCGCACGCATCGACCGGTTACGCTCGGTGGCAACGTCGCAGGAGGGAGTCCGGGTGAGTGAGTCGTCGGGGCCCGCGCACCGGCCGTCGGCCGTGGCCGGGCCGTGGTCGGTGCCCGTGCTGTTCCGGGAACGGCGGCCACGCGTGGTCGTCAAGGCCGACCTGCTGCCCGCCGTCAGCGTGCTCGGCACCCTGAGCCTGCTGAGCTTCCCGCTCGCCTTCGCCTGGTCGCGGCTGGCGCCGCCGGAGCGCGTGCGCATCGTCGCCGCCGACGGCACCCAGGGCGCACTGGAGCTGGAGAGCTGGCACCGCTTCGACGACCTCGCGGTCTTCGGGTTCCTGCTGCTCGGGCTGGGGATCGTCGTCGGCGTCGTCGTCTGGCTGCTGCGCGAACGCCGCGGGCCGGTCGTGTTCCTCGCCGCGGTGCTCGGTGTCGCGCTCGCCGGTGCGCTCGCCATGCTGCTCGGCGTCGGCTGGGCGAACAGCCACTACGCCGTGACCAGCCCGCCCGCGCTCGGCTCGGTGATCGAGCTGGCACCGCGCCTCGAATCGTGGTGGGTGCTGCTCACCGGCCCGCTCGGCGTGTCGATCGCCTACAGCCTGCTGGCCACCTGGAACGGCCGCGACGATCTGGGTCGCCGGCTCGGCTGATCGCGTTCCCCTAAAGTGGTGGCCGTCACCTACAGGGGGGAACCAGCAGTGACCGAAGACATCGAGGCTTCGCGGCACAACGCCGTCCGCTTCCCGGGCATCAGCCCGCGTGCCTACGAACACCCGGTGGACCGCGGCGCGCTCGCCACGCTGCGGGCCGTGCCCGGGTTCGCCCAGGTCGTCAAGGCCGTTTCGGGCTTCTACAACGAACGCGGCGAGCGGCTGATGGCGCTGGCGTCGTCGATCCGCGTCGGGCCGAAGCAGTACCCGGAGCTCGACCGCCTGCGGCACGAATGCGCCGAGACGCTCGACCTGCCTGCCGTGCCGAACCTGTTCGTCTACCAGGACCCGCGCGTCCAGGCGTCGGCCGTCGGCATGGACGAGCCGTTCATCCGGGTGAGCACCGGGCTCGTCGAGCTGATGAACCAGGAGTCGCTGCGGTTCGCCGTCGGCCACGAGATGGGGCACGTGCTGTCCGGGCACGCCGTCTACCGCACGATCATGGTGCGCTTGGTCGGCCTGCAGACGGCGATGTCGTGGACGCCGGTCAGCGCGCTCGGGATCCGGGCGATCATCGCGGCGCTGCGCGAGTGGTTCCGCAAGGCCGAGCTGTCGTGCGACCGCGCCGGGCTGCTGTGCAGCCAGGACCCGACGGCGGCGCTGCGGGCCCAGATCCAGGTCGCGGGCGGGATCGACCCGGCACGCATCGACGTCCCGTCGTTCCTGCAGCAGGCCGCCGAATACGAGTCGGTCGAGGACGTCCGCGACAGCTTCCTCAAGCTCAAGTTCGTCGAGACCGAGTCGCACCCCTTCGCCGTGGTCCGCGCGGCCCAGCTGCAGAAGTGGGCGGCCTCGGAGCAGTACCGCGCGATCCTCGCCGGCGACTACCCGCGCCGCGACACGGACCAGCCGGTCTCGGACTGGAAGGACGACCTGAAGTCGGCCGCCCAGTCGTACAAGGACTCGTGGAGCTCGTCCACGGACCCGTTGACGAAGGTGTTCAGCGACGTCGGCGAAGCGGTTTCGGGCGCGGCCGGCAAGGTGTGGAACAAGTTCGGCAACGGCTCCTCCTGAGCCGCGTCAGTTGAGGCTGGCCGGGCGGCTCAGATCGGTGAGCTCGCCCGGCGGCAGCGGCACCGCGCCCAGGGTGTTCAGGAAGCCCGTTTCCCGGGTGAGCAGCCGGCAGGCGATGCGGAGCCGGCGCAGCGGGTGGCGTTCCTCGAGCAGCCGCTGGCGGTCTTCCAGCGGGAGCAGGCAGTCGGCGGCCAGCGCGTAGGCCAGCTCGCCGATCGTGGTGTCCGGCTCCGGGGCGTTCCAGTCGTCGCTGCGCCACGCCGTTTCGCAGTACCGCCGGTGCGCCGCCCGCGCGACCGTCGCCAGCCGCTCGGTCATGTCGCCGGCCGGGGAAACCGGGTCGTCTTCGACCCACTCCACCGACGCGATCAGATACGGCGCCGAAACGCAGTCGAGCTCGCGCAGGCGGAACCGCCGCTGGGCCTGCGTCACGACGTCGAACCGGCCGTCCGGCAAGCGTTTCGCCTCGCGCAGCACCGTGCTGCAGCCCACTTCGTACAACTGGTCCAGACCACGAACCTCGCGGGTCAGCGACGACCGCAGGGCGACCACGCCGAACTCGCGCCCCGGCACGGTCCCCTTCACCAGGTCCGCCGTCAGCTGCCGGTACCGCGGTTCGAAGATGTGCAGCGGGAGATTGGTGCCGGGCAGCAGCACGGTCTGGAGCGGGAACAACGGCAGGATCGTCGTCGTCGCGTCACTTTCCGATTCCGGCTCGGTCACGCGTCCACCGTAAGGGGAGATGGTCTCCGGCGCAGGATGGTCACTTCGACGGCGGCTTGAACACGGCGAACGGATCGGTGATCTGCATGCCTTTGCCGGCGAAGGAGAACAGTGCCGCGGGGCGGCCGCCGGCCCGGCCGGGGGCGGCCGTGTGGCCGGTGGGGACCAGCAGGCCGCGTCGCGAAAGCACCCGCTGCAGGTTGGTCGCCGAGACGCGGTAGCCCAGCGCCGCCGAATACAGCCCGCGCAGCGCGGAAATCGTGAACTCGTCCGGGGCCAGCGCGAACCCGAGGTTCGTGTAGGACAGCTTCGAGCGCAGCCGGTCGCGGGCGCGCAGCACGATCGCCTCGTGGTCGAACGCCGTGCGCGGCAGCTTCGCGACGTCGTGCCACTCGGTGTCCTCCGGCACTTCGGGGTCGACGTCGGAGGGGACCAGGCCGAGGAACGCCGTCGCCACCACGCGCGGCCCCGGCACGCGGTCCGGGTCGCTGAACACCGCGAGCTGCTCGACGTGCTTGAGCTGGCGGACGTCGACCTTCTCGGCGAGCTGGCGCCGGATCGACGTCTCGACGTCCTCGTCGGGCCGCAGCCGGCCGCCCGGCAGCGACCAGCGGCCCAGGTGCGGGTCCAGCGCGCGGCGCCACAGCAGCACCCGCAGTGTGTCCGAGCGCACTTGAAGGACCGCGCCCAAAACCTCGTGGGCCAGGGGGGCCTGGGTGTTAAGATGACTTCGCACGGTTTTCGATTGTAAGGCGAAAACCGGAGACAGGTCCAGGAGGGCCCGATGACCACCACGTTGGTTCCGGAAGGTCTCACCCCGTTCGGCGGGGTCGAGGCGAACGCGGCCTGGGCGGAGGAGGTGCGGCGCCTGGCGAAGCAGCGGGACGCGGTCCTGCTCGCGCACAACTACCAGCTCCCGGAGATCCAGGACATCGCCGACCACACCGGCGACTCGCTGGCCCTGAGCCGCATCGCGGCGAGCAGTGACGCGTCCACCATCGTCTTCTGCGGCGTCCACTTCATGGCCGAGACCGCGAAGATCCTCTCGCCGGAGAAGACGGTCCTGATCCCGGACGCGCGGGCCGGCTGCTCGCTGGCCGACTCCATCAGCGGCGCCGAGCTGCGGGCCTGGAAGGCCGAGCACCCGGGTGCGGTGGTCGTCTCCTACGTCAACACCACGGCCGAGGTCAAGGCCGAGACCGACATCTGCTGCACGTCCTCGAACGCGGTCGACGTCGTCGCTTCCATCCCCGCTGACCAGGAGGTTCTCTTCCTGCCGGACCAGTTCCTCGGCGCCCACGTCAAGCGCGTCACCGGCCGGGAGAACATGCACATCTGGGCCGGGGAGTGCCACGTCCACGCCGGGATCAACGGCGCCGAGCTGGCCGAGCGCGCGGCCGAGGACCCGGACGCCGACCTGTTCATCCACCCCGAGTGCGGGTGTGCGACGTCGGCGCTCTACCTGGCCGGCGAGGGCGCCGTGGCGCCGGAGCGGGTCAAGATCCTCTCGACCGGCGACATGGTCCACGAGGCGCGGGACACCCGGGCCAAGACCGTGCTGGTGGCCACCGAGATCGGCATGATCCACCAGCTCCGCAAGGCCGCGCCGGGCATCGACTTCCGCGCGGTGAACGACCGCGCGTCCTGCCGGTACATGAAGATGATCACCCCCGCCGCCCTGCTGCGCTGCCTGCGCGACGGGCTCGACGAGGTCCACGTCGACGTCGAAACGGCTTCGAAGGCGCGGGCCTCGGTGCAGCGGATGATCGAGATCGGGCAGCCCGGCGGCGGCGAATGACCACGCCGGTTAATGTCCCACGGGCGAAAACCCCCGTCTGGGAAGCTCGTGCCGACCTCGTCGTGATCGGCAGCGGCGTCGCGGGGCTGACCGCGGCGCTGCGTGCCCAGGCGCTGGGACTGCACGTCCTGGTGGTCACCAAGGCGGCGGTGGCGGACGGCAACACGCGCTGGGCCCAGGGCGGCGTCGCCGTGGTGCTGGAAAACGAGCACGACCTCGACGACTCGGTCGACAGGCACGCGGAGGACACCTTCACCGCGGGCGCCGGGCTGGTCGACGAGGTGGCGGCGCGCTCGATCCTCGACGGCGGCCCGGCCGCGATCGCCCGGCTCCGCGCGGACGGCGCGAAGTTCGACGCGGCGGCGTCCGGGCTGCTCGCCCGGACCCGCGAGGGCGGGCACAGTGCGTTCCGCGTGATCCACGCGGGCGGCGACGCCACCGGCGCCGAGGTCGAACGCGCGCTGGTCGCGCAGGCCGGGCAGGCGCGGGTGCCGGTGCTGGAACACCACATCGCCGTCGACGCGCTGCGCACCCCGGGCGGCCGGGTCGCGGGTGTCACGGTGCTCGACCGCAACGGCGTGCCCGGGGTCGTCCGCGCGTCGGCCGTGCTGGTGGCCAGCGGCGGGATCGGGCAGCTCTACCAGGCGACGTCGAACCCGGAGATCGCCACCGGTGACGGCCTCGCGCTCGCGCTGCGGGCCGGGGCGGCCGTGGCGGACATCGAGTTCGTCCAGTTCCACCCGACCGTCCTGTACACCCCGGGCGCGCGCGGACGCTGCCCGCTGGTCACCGAGGCCGTGCGCGGCGAAGGCGCGACGCTGGTCGACGGCGCCGGCCTGCCGGTGATGCGCGGCGTGCACCCGCTCGGCGACCTGGCCCCCCGCGACGTCGTCGCGGCCGCCATCACGCGCCGGATGACGACCGCGCCGGGCGGGATCGACGACCACGTCTTCCTGGACGCGACGGGGATCGCCGGGTTCGCGCAGCGGTTCCCGACGGTGTTCGCGGCGTGCGCGGCGCTGGGGCTCGACCCGGCCGCCGACCCGATCCCGGTGACCCCGGCGGCGCACTTCTCGTGCGGCGGCGTGGTGACCACTGTGGACGGACGCTCGTCGGTGCCCGGGCTGTACGCCGCCGGCGAAGTCGCGCGGACGGGGCTGCACGGGGCGAACCGGTTGGCGTCCAACAGTTTGCTCGAAGGTCTCGTCGTCGGGCAGCGCGTCGCGGAGGCCGTCGCGACGGATCTCGCGGCGGGCTTGCTGGCCGATCCGTCGCGGGGGCGGCTGCCTTCGTGGACGACGGCGCCGGCCGCCTCGCGTGATTCGCTCCAGCGGGTGATGAGCCGGTACGCGGCGATCGGCCGCGACGCCGACGGGCTCGCGGCGGCCGGCTCGGTGCTCGACCTGTCGCTTTCGGACACTCCCTTGTGGACGCACAAGGCGGTCGAGGACGCGGCCCTGACGGTGGTGGCGCAGGCGTTGCTGGCCGCGGCCGTCCGGCGCACCGAGTCGCGCGGCTGCCACGTGCGGTCCGACTTCCCGGCGCCCGACGAAGGCTGGCGGCGCAGCCAGCTCATCCGGCTCAGCCCCTCCGGCCAGCCGGTGCTGGCCGACCCGGTCCCCCTGGAGGGCGTGGCATGACGTTCCCCATCTCCGAACCGGTCCGCCGGCTGATCGCCGCGGCCGGGCTGGACGTCGACGACGTCGAGCGCGTGGTGTCCACGGCGCTGGGCGAGGACCTGCGGTACGGGCCGGACGCGACGACGGCGTCTACCGTGCCCGAGTCCGCCGTCGCGGTCGCGGAGCTGACGCCGCGCGTCGACGGCGTGATCGCCGGGCTGCCGGTGGCGCTCGCGGTGTTCGACATGGTGCTCGGTGACGGCTACGAGGTGCTGGCCCGGCGCGAGGACGGCGACCGCCTCGTCGCGGGGGAGCCCGCGCTGGTGCTGGCCGGCCCGGTGCGCGGGCTGCTCACCGCCGAGCGGACGGCGCTGAACCTGCTCTGCCACCTCTCCGGCGTCGCCACCGCGACCGCCGCCTGGGTGTCCGAAGTGGACGGTACTGGGTGCGCGATCCGCGACTCCCGCAAGACGTTGCCGGGCCTGCGCCTGCTGCAGAAGTACGCCGTCCGCTGCGGGGGCGGTGTCAACCACCGGCTGGGCCTCGGCGACGCGGTGCTGATCAAGGACAACCACGTCGTCGCCGCGGGTTCGGTGACCGCGGCGCTGGCCGCGGCCCGGGCGCACGCGCCGGAACTGGCGTGCGAGGTCGAGGTCGACACCCTGGACCAGCTCGAAGAGGCCCTGTCCGCCGGAGCGGACGAGGTGCTGCTGGACAACTTCACGCCTGAGGAATGCCGCCGGGCGGTGGCGCGCCGCGACGACGTCTCGCCGAAGACGCGGCTGGAATCCTCTGGCGGGCTCACGCTCGACCGTGGTAAGGCGTACGCCCGGTCCGGTGTGGACTATCTGTCGGTGGGCGGGCTGACCCATTCTTCGCCGGCGTTGGACCTCGGGATGGACCTTCGCTGAGGCGGCGTTCCGGGCTAGACTGACGGTGGCGGAATCCTTGTCCGCCACCGTCTTTCGGTTCGGGGGTTGGGGTGCGGTTACCGGCGGTGCTCGCGGTGGCGGGCCTGGTGGCTGCTTCGGGGGTGTCCGGCTTGCCCGGCGCGCCGGCGGCCTCGGCCGAGGGGTGCGCGAACCCGTCCGGCACCTACACCGGCGAGGTCCCGTGGGGCCAGCGCCTGATCGACCCGGCGCGGCTGTGGCCGCTGACCCGCGGTGACGGCCAGCTGGTGGCCGTCGTCGGCACCGGTGTCGACGGGCAGAACGCCCAGTTCGCGCCCGGCCAGCTCGAAGGCGGCGCGGGCACCGAACGGACCGACTGCGACGGCCGCGGCACGATCGCGGCCGGGATCGTCGGCGCCCAGCCGGATCCGTCGACGACGTTCGCCGGCGTCGCCCCCGGCGTGCGGCTGCTTCCGTTGCGGTACACCGCATCCGACGGCGGCGACCCCGGCGCGCTGGCCGGCGCGATCGACACGGCCGTGGACCGCCACGCCGGCGTCATCCTCATCGCGGTGCCCGCGGCGGCCGACAGCCCGGCGTTGTCGGCGGCGGTCTCGCGGGCGCGTTCGGCGGGAGCGGTGGTCGTCTCGGCGGCGTCGGCGACCCAGCAGGGCGCGCGGACGTACCCGACGGCGACGTCCGGAGTGCTGGCCGTCGGCTCGGTGAACCCGGCGGGCGAACCGGTGCAGACGGAAGCGGGCGACTACGTCGGGGTGGCCGCGCCGGGCGCGGGCCTGGTGAGCACGTCGGCCGGGGCGGGCGGCGCGGTCGCGCACCGCTGGCCGGTGACCGACCCCGGCCTCGCGGCGGCGTACGTCGCCGGCGTCGCGGCCTTGGTCCGGGCGTACCACCCGGCGCTGTCCGGCGACCAGATCGTCACGCGCCTGACGCTCACCGCCCACCGCCCGCCGTCGGGCGGCCACGACCCGCGGCTGGGCTGGGGAGTCCTGGACGCCTACGCGGCGGTGTCCTCCACCCTGCCCGCCGACGTCCCCCCGCCCGGCGCGGCCCCCGTACCGGCGTCGGCTTCCGCCGTGGTCCCGGCGGCGGCGCCCGCGCCCCGCCGCTCCGACGTCGCGGCGGGCACGATCGCCCTGGCCGGGGTCGCCTTGGCCGCGGCCGCGGGCGTGATGGTCGCGGCCGTCCGCCGCGCCCGCCGCCGGGGCTGGCGCCCCTCCCGCTTCACCCCGTAACCGACCGTCCAGGCACGCGAGTCGACCCTCTAATCACGCGAGTCGACCCTTCAATCACGTAAGTCGACCGTCCAATCACGTGAGTCGACCGTCCAATCACGCGAGATACGCGCCCAATCACGCGGGTTCGGCGTACCGGATCGGCGAAGTCGCGTACCTGGAGGGTCGGTCGGCGTACCCGGAAGGTCGGTTCGTGTGATCAGGGGCGGGACTCGCGTGATTGAAGAGGCATCACGCGTGATTGGAGGGTCGACTCGCGTGATTGGGGGGTCGACACGGGTCAGGCGGGGATGGGGCGGGTTGAGCCGATGATCGCCACTGCGTGGCCGGCGCGGGTGACGTGGACTGTGAAGTCCGCGCCGTCGCGGGAGAAGCGGGTGATGCGCTCGCGGGTCGTGCTGCGGTCCTGGGGTTCCCAGCCGTCGCGGCGCAACGCCGGGACCAGCGATGCCAGGCGGTCTTCCGGTGACGCCGCGTCCTCCAAGCGGACGCCGTACTGCCAGCACAGCAGGTGTCCCGGGCGGATCGGGTCGCAGTCCAGCTCGCCGTCGACCGTCCGGTCGGCCGGGCCGCCGAACGCCGCCGCGACGTCGTCGATCACCGACGTCAGCTCGGCTCCCAGCCGGCGGAGTTCCGGGTTCACGGCAGCACACTCCCGTCGCCGGTGAGGACGCGGTACATGTTCGTCCACGAATCCGAACCCGGCTTCAGCACGTCATTGTGCGACGACACGCCCCACAGCGCCGATCCGGTCGCGTCGTTGCCGGTCGCCAGCTCGGTGACGCCGGGGAAGACGTCCGGGTCCGCGCCGTGCCCGATGCCGGTCCACTCCAGGCCCCACGCGTTGCCCTGCGCGACGACGATCGGGTCGAGCGGGGCCGTCATCGAGTACCGCTGGACCCCCGCCTGGCTCGGCGGCAGGTCGGCCGGCGACCACACGCCGTGCCCCATCCCGGCCGACTCGACGTGCAGGACGCGGTCGACGTCGAGGCCGTGCGTCTCCGCGAGCCCGACCGTCGCCCCGCCGTAGCTGTGCCCGATCGCGGTGAGCGTGACGCCGGGGCCCGCGTGGCCCGCGATCTCGCCGCGCAGGTCGTCGGCGAAGGTCTTCAGGTCCGGCGCCATCGCCTGCGCGTAGCTCGCGTCCGGCCCCTGCACCACCGGGTTCTGCGGGAACACCCCGTCCGCCCAGACGACGACGGCGGTGCGCCCGGCCGGGTCCGCGGCCACCAGGCTGCGGCCCAGACCGGCGTAGGCGTCGAAGTTCGACATCTGCGTGTTGACGCCGGGCACGAACAGCCCGACGTTCCGCGTGCCCGGCTCGATGTGCCCGACGAGCTCGGCGATCCGGCCGTTGCCGGACGGGTCGAACCGGAGGATCTGCCGGTCGTTCGCGAGGATGTCCTCGTACAGCTTGATCCGGGCCTGCGACCGCGCGATCTCGCCGGCGTCGGTCAACGCGGCCAGCCGCGCCCGCTCGGCCGTCAGGGCGTCGGCGACCTTCACGCGGTTGTCGGCGATCGCGTGCGCCCACGCCCCGGTGTCGGCCGCGCCGCCGATCCCGGCCGGATTTCCGGCCCGGGGCAGCGGATCCTCGGGCAGCAGCGCCCGGTACATCGCCGCCACCTGGGCATCGGCGCGCCGGTACCCGGCCGCGCAGGCGGTCAGTCCACTTTGGATCGTGCGCAGCCGGGCGACGTGCGACTCGAGCTTCCCGCCCAGCTCCGTCATGGTCTTCTCGAACGTCTTGGCCGCGGCGGCGGACTCGCTCACCCGGCCGAACGCGGCGGCGGGCACCTTCTCGCCCGCCACCGCGGACTTCGCCCCGGACAGCGCCTCGGCGCGGGTGCCGGACTCGCCGGCCTCCGCGTCGAGGCGGGCCGGTGCCACGCGGTATCCCGCCGCCGTCATCAGACGCCGTCTTCGCCGATGACCGGCGGCGCGACCGGCGCCGACTGGCCCCAGACGTTCTCCGTCTCCACCAGCCACGCCGGGATCCGGCGCCCGGAGCTCATGTCCCCGCCGCCGCCCATGCCCATCGGCATCATGGGCATCATCGGCATCGCGCTCTTGGCGGCCGCCGCCCCGACGGCTCCGGCCGCGCCGCCGGCGAGCCCGCTCAGCGCGTTGCCCGCGCCGCCGTCGCCGGCCAGGCCGGAGTGCGCCGCCGGCACCTCGCCGGGACCGGAGAGCCCGCCGCCGCCGACCGAAACCCCGCCGCCGCCACCGAGCGAAGGGGCGTCACCGCCGCCGATCGGGATGCCGCCGCCGGTACCGCCCTCGACGCCGGCGCCGCCCCCGCCGAGCTTCGTGCCGGGCGGTTCGTCCTTCTTGTCCTTGGGGTCCTTGCCGGTGGCCCACGACGGCACCTTCGGCATGATCGAGCCGAACCGGCCGAACGCGGCGGCCGAGGCCGCGGCGAGCCCGGCGGTGAACATGTCGCCGAACAGCGGGTTCGACGTCGGCACGGTCGTCCCCGGCTGCGGCAGGTTCGTCGAAGGCAGCGGGTGCCCGTCCGTCGGCGTGACGATGACGCCGGGACCGGTCATGCCGTTGCCGACCAGCCCGGGCGCACCGCCGCTGCCGGCACCGCCGCCGCCGGTGGGCGGGGTCGCCGGCGTCTGGACGGCGTTCGGCGAAGCCGGGATCGACTCCTCGGCGACGGTGTACTCGCCGGCCAGCTGGGTCATCACCACGATGGCCTTGCCGTGCGCCGAGCCGGCGGCGTTCGCGGCGGCCTGCTGCGCCTCGACGTTCGCGATGGCCTGCTGGCGCTGCTGCGCCGCGGCCTGCACGAGGGCGGGGGAGGCGTCCGGCGGCAGCAGCGGCGGGTTCACCGCGAGCGCGACGTCGGCGGGGGCGACGTCCGGCACCGAGACCGGCGGCGGCATCTCCTTCTTGGCCTTCACCAGCGCGTCGGCGGCGTCGTCGAGCATCACGTTCATCGCCTCCGCGGTCTGCGCCACCTTGGAGATGCCGTTCGCGAGGTCGACGATCATGTGCTGGTACTGCTCGGCCGCGCCGCCGGTCCACTGATCCTTGAACTCGGCCAGTTCCGAGTTGAGGTTGTGGGCCTGCTCGTGCAGGTGCAGGGCGGCGGACTTCCACTTGTCGGCGGCGTGCCGCGCGCTGTTCGGGTCGCCGGCCTGCAGCATCGCGTAGAGCTGCTGGTGGCTGTACGCGGCGAAGTTCGTGTGCGCGGTGTTCTTCGTCATCCCTTGCGGCTCCCGTCGGTGTCCCCGCCGCCCAGCAGGCCGAGCACCGGGTCGAGCAGGCCGGTGACGGCGCCCGAAGCGTGCAGGTCCCCGGCCACCTCCTGGTCGGCGCCGGCGTAACCGTCGGCGACCGTGGTGGTGACGTCCTGGGCGAACCCGATCGCGCTGCGGACCTGGTCGAGCAGGCCCTGCATCTCCGAGACGGCGGCGCGGTGGGCGTCGGCCAGCGACCCGGCCTCGCCGAACTCGCCGAACAACAGCGGCTCTTCGCCCAGGGTGAGCAGGAAGTCGTTCGGTTTCGACATCGCGTGGATCTGGGTCTCCAGCTCCCGCACGAAGTCCTTCAGCGATTCCAGGTGGACGTAGTACGACTGGTCGTGCATCGGGTCCCGGCTCTCTGTGCGCGGTACGGGAAAGCCGGTCGGCCGGTGCGAGCGGGGGGTTTCCCGCACCGGCCGACCGACGTCTTGGCGCGGATCAGCCCGCGAACAGCCCCTGGTTGCGGTTCTCCAGCGACTGCTGGAGGTCGTGCGCCTCGCCGACCTTGCCGCCGAACTGCGCGATGATCGCGACGATGTCCGCGGTGGCCTGGCGCAGGCGCGTCTCGGCCTGGCGGGCGGCGTCACCGGCGGAGCTGCCGGAGGCGTACCAGGTCGCGGTGATCGGCTGCAGGTTCTGGTGCAGCTGCTCCAGCTGCGAGGTGAGCGCCTTGGCCTTGGCGGCCAGGGATGCCGAGCTGTGCTGCAGCGCGGCGAAGTTGATTTCGACGACGTCGGCCATGGTGGGCGTCCTCTCGGGTCAGGGGTTGAGGCGGGGGAGCACGCCCGAGCCCTCGAGGGTGTGGCCGACCCCCTGGAAGCTCTGGTGGACGTCGGCGTCGCCGCGGCCGTAGTTCGCGTGGCTGGTGTGCACGAGCTGCGACATCGTGTCGAGCTCCTTCACCGCCGCGGTCATCTTCTCCTGCAGCCGCCGCTGGAGGTCCCAGAAGGCCACGGCCTGGTCACCCTTGTAGTTGCGCAGGGCCTCGGTCAGCTCGGACTCCAAGCTGGCCATCGTGGACTTGGCGTTCGTCGCGGTTTCCTCGAAACCCTGGACGGCGCGCGTCATGGCAGCGGAATCTGCCTGGAATCCCGGACTGGACATCGACGGGCCACCTCCTTCCTGAAGCGAATTCCCCGGGCGCGGTGGTCCGCGCGGTGTGAAAGTCACGCTAGAAAAGAGGCCTGTGTGGTCAAACGGCACAACTGCCGGTCGCGCTGACGGCACTATTACCCACACCCCCGGAGGTAGGGACCGCCATACCCCGGGACGGTGGCGTGCTCCAGTGACCCGGCCCGGCCCCCACGCCAGGCTTACAGCCATGGCAGACAAGGGAAATCCGCTGGTCACGGTCCGGGCGTGGCACCGCCCGCTGGTGGTGCTCGCCGGGCTGATGGGGGTGCTGTGCGCGGTCTCGCTGCTCGGGCTGCTCTTCGATGATCGCACGCTGGTCAATGCGCCGATCTGGCTCAAGCCGTTCAAGTTCTCGGTTTCCATCGGCATGTACGCGCTGACGCTGGCGTGGCTGCTGACCCACGTGCGCCGCGGCCGGCGCGCCGGCTGGTGGTTCGGCACGCTCTTCGCCGCCGGCATCGGCCTGGACTTCGTGCTGCTGGTGTGGCAGATCATCGTCCGCGGCCGCACGCTGCACTTCAACCAGTCGACGCCGGTCGACGCCGCGATCAACAACGTCGTCGCGGGCGGTGCGTACACGGCGTGGCTGATGACGGCCGCCGTCGCCGTCCTCCTGCTCTTCCAGCGCATCCCGGACCGGGCCCTGCGGTCGGCCCTGCGCTGGGGCAGCGGGCTCGCCGTGCTGGGGATGTACGTCGCGACGCTGATGTTCTCGCCCACGCCGGCGCAGCAGGCGGTGCTCGAGGCGAACGGCAAGTACTCGACGTTCGGCGCGCATTCGGTCGGCCTCGAAGACGGCGGCCCCGGGCTGCCGGTGACCGGCTGGAGCACGGTCGGCGGGGACCTGCGGATCCCGCACTTCATCGGCATCCACGGCCTGCAGGCCCTGCCGCTGGTCGCGTTCGCGCTGCTCCTGCTGGCCCGCCGGTTCCCGGCGCTGGAGTCCGACCTCGTCCGCCGCCGGCTGGTCCGGACCTCGGGCGCGGGCTACGCGGGCCTGCTCGCGCTGCTCACCTGGCAGGCCCTGCGCGGCCAGTCGATCGTGCACCCGGACTTCTGGACGCTCGTCGCCGCCACGGGCCTGATCACGGCCGTCGCCGTCGCGGGCACGCTGTCGCTGCGGTCGCTTCCGCGGGAGCCGGCCGTTTCTGCCGAAATTCTGAGATCCGCCCGGTAGACCGGGACCTCCCGGGCGAAAGGCGGTCGAGATGGTCCACCCGCAGGCACTGCTGGCCGAGCTGGCGCGCACCCCGCAGGTCCCCGCGTTCGAGCACGGTTCGCGGGTGACCACCCGCGGCGAGCTGCGGGAGCTGATCGGCCGGTTCACCGCCGGCCTGCGGGCGGCCGGGCTGGGCCCGGGCGACGGCGTCGGGCTCGCCACCGGCGTCACGCCGGAGGGGTTCGCCGCGCTGGTGGCGGTGCACGTGCTCGGCGGCCGGGCGGTCGCGGTGCGGCCCGGGCTGCCCGAAGCCCAGCTGTGGCACATCCTCGGCGACGTCGTGGCGGTGGTCGCCGACCAGCCAGTGGACGCCCCGGTGCCGGTGCTGCCGGTCGAGCGGCTGCTGGGGACCTACGCCGAGCCCGTGCCGCAGGGCAGGCCGGACGACATCGCGACGGTCGTGTTCACCAGCGGCAGCACCGGCGTCCCCAAGGGGGTCGCCTACAGCTACCGGGCGCTGACCGAGGGCCGGGTGTGGCGGCCGCCGGTTCCGGGCTCGGCCCACGAGCGGCTGGGCGCCGGGTTCGGGCGGTACCTGCTGTTCGGGACGCTGGCCAGCGCGGTGATGGTCGAACAGCTCGGGGTGTGCCTGTTCGCCGGCGGCACCGCGGTGATCCCGGTGGGGACCGCGGACTTCGCGCAGGTGCTGCCGCGGCTGGGCATCACGGCGGCGCTGACGACGGTGCCGCGGCTGCACCAGCTCCTGGACGTGCTGCGTGGCGAAGACGTCGACTTGACGGCGTTGCGGACGCTGATCGTGGCCGGGTCGCCGGTGCCGCCGCACAAGCTCGCCGAGGCGGCCGAGCGGATCGGGCCCGCGATGCACCACGCGTACGGCCAGACCGAGACGGGCATGCTGACGATCTGCCGGGCCGACGAGGGCCTCGGTTCCGTCGGGAAAGCCTGTGACACAGTCGAAATCGAGACCCGCCACGGCGAAGTGTGGGTGCGCACGCCGTCGGCGTTCGCGGGCTACTGGCGCGACGAGGCGACCACGGCCGAGGTGCTGCGCGACGGCTGGGTGCGCACGCAGGACCTCGGGTCCGTGGACGCCGACGGCTACCTGCACCTGTCGGGCCGCGCGCGGGACGTGGTGATCGTCAACGCGGTCATCCACTACGCCGGGCCGATCGAGCGGGCGATGGCCGCGTGCCCGGACGTCGACCAGGCCTACGTCGTGGCGGTGCCCGACGAGCGCACCGGCGAGGCGGCGCACGCGTTCCTGGTGCCGGTGCCCGGGCGCGAGCCGGACCTCGAAGAGGTGCGCAAGGCGGTGGCGGCCGAGCTGGGGGAAGCGGCGGTGCCGGCGCGGTTCAGCTTCGTGGGTGCGGTGCCCGTGGCCCCGTCGGGGAAACCGGACAAGGCGGCGCTCCGCACGTCCATTGTGGACTGATCAGTTCCCGGCGCGCAGGTCGGTGATCACCTTGGCGACGCGCCGCTGCCGGGTCTCCGCGGTCTTCGCCTGGCCGATGGGCAGCACGAACCGCTGCTTCGCGCTGTAGGAGAGGCTCTCGAACCGGGCCCGCGCGGTGTCGTCGGCGGCGAGCGTCTCCGCCAGATCGGCGGGGATTTCGAGTTCGCGGGGCGCGGTGTCGAGGGCGATGTCGACCTCGACGTCGTCCCCGGCGGCCACGCCGGCCGCCTCGCGGTTTTCCGCGCTGAGCGGCACCAGGAACTGCCCGCCGCGGCTCGCGACCGTCGTCCGGTAGGTGTGCCCGCGCAGCGTCACGGCGACCGCGGGCTTCTTGCCGGCGCCGAGCGCCTCGACGACGTCGCCGGGCACCGGCAGGCCGGTCGCGGTCTTGCCGCCGAGCAGCACGTTCGTGCGGAACTTCATGGGACGAGTATGCCGCGTGCCGGCCGCCGGGGCAGCCGGCACGCGGGGTGCTCAGACGCCGGTCGTGCTGCGGATCCAGCTGCGGCTGGACGCGATGCTCGCGTAGTTCTGCGTGCCCTGCGGGTTCGAACCGGAGTTGTTCCCCGTCGAGCACACCCCGACCTGGACGCCGTTGTAGAGCTCCGGGCCGCCCGAGTCGCCGTGCCACGCCGAGCCGTTGATGCCCTGGCTGGCGATCGCCGTGCCGCCGAAGGCGTCCGAGCTCAGGCCCGTGACGCGCACGTTGGCGGTCTTGAGGGTGCTCGAGGGCGGGCTGCTGCCCTGCGTGCGGCCCCAGCCGTAGATCTGGTTGGTCGACCCGGTCGGCGGGTTGCCGGTGCCGAGCTTCATGTAGGTCGTGTTCACCGCCGTCGACAGGTGCAGCAGCGCGATGTCCCCGTTCGGGGACGCCTTCTGCTGGTCGACGGTGGCGTTGGTGCCCTGCTGGAGCGTCACGTTGCCGACCTTGACGTGCATGCCCGGCGAGTTCAGGCAGTGCTGCGCGGTGAGCACCCACTGCGGGGCGATGATCGTCCCCGAGCACTCGAAGCCGCCGTAGGTGGTGACGTTGTTCCAGTAGATCTGGGCGCCCCACGGCGCGGAGGAGACGGTGCTCCCGCCGATGATGTCCTGCTGGGCGTCCGCAACCCCCGCTGAGACCAGGCTCAGCGCCGCGGCGGCCGCTCCGACCGCGGCTACAGCCCTCGACATTCGCATGAAAATGCCCTTCGGCCCAGGTGATCCGGATATCCGTCCCGAACGGGACGACGAGCCCAACGTATGAGCCGTGAAGGATTTTCGGAACCTACCGAAGTCGGTAACCGGCAGGCCGTGGCGTAAGGCCGCCGGCTTCGACGGTTTCGACGCGGGGCCGGGAATGGTTGTCCCGCAAAGACGACCACCGCACCGCGCGCTAGGACTCCACGGGTTTCGTCCACGCCACCTGGACCAGCCCCGTCCCGTGCCGCCGCGACACCAAAGTCCCGCGCCCCGGTGGTTGCGGTGACGGCTTCACGTCCGCCAGCAGCGCGCCTTCGTCCTTCGTTCCCGACATGATCAGGCCCGGTGAGCCCAGCTCCCGCAGCCGCTGGAGCACCGGCTCGAACATCGCCCGGCCGGCGCCACCCGAACCGCGGACGATCACCAGGTGCAGGCCGATGTCGCGGGCCTGCGGGAGGAACTCCAGCAGCGGCTGCAACGGGTTCCGCCCCACCGTCGCCACCAGCTCGTAGTCGTCCACCAGCACGAACAGCTCCGGCCCGCGCCACCAGGACCGGTTGCGCAGCTGCTCCGGTGTCACCGACGGCCCGGGCAGGCGGTTGCGCATGCCCTGCGCGCACTCCGCGATCAGGTCCGTCAGCTTGCCCTCGGCGCCCGCGTACCCCAGCAGGTGCGGCTCCGGCACCGCGCCGAGCAGGCCGCGGCGGTAGTCCGCCACGATGATCGCCGCTTCCTCCGGGGTGTACGCCGACGTGATGCCCCGGGCGATCGCGCGCAGCAGCGAGCTCTTGCCCGACTCGACGTCGCCGAACGCCACGAAGTGCGGGTCCGCCGCGAAGTCCAGGTGCACCGGGCGCAACGTCGATTCCGCGATGCCCAGCGTGATCTGCCGCGCGGGGGCCGCCGGCAACGACTCCAGCGGGACCTCCGGCGGCAGCAGCCGGACCTGCGGGGCGCGCGGACCCTGCCACGCCTCCGAGATCCGCCGCACCAGGTCGACGCCGCCCGCGCCGATCGTCTCCGGGCGCTGGTCGGTGTCGATGCGGGGCAGCGCCGCCAGGAAGTGCAGCTTCTCCGCCGTGATGCCGCGGCCCGGGCGGTCGGCCGGGACGTTGGCCGCGACCTTGCGGTCGATCGAGGAATCCATCGGGTCGCCCAGGCGCAGCTCGAAGCGCGTGCCGATCGCGTCGCGCAGCTGGGCGCGGACGCCGATCCACTGGTTGAGCGAGACGATCACGTGGATGCCGAAGCCCAGGCCGCGCGCCGCCAGGCCGGTGATCTGCTCCTCCAGCTGCTCGTACTCCTGGCGGATCGTCGTCCAGTTGTCCACCAGCAGGAACACGTCGCCGAATTCGCGGTCGTCGGTGCTCTCGGTGAACTCCGCACGGCGAGCGCGGAACGCGGCCATCGACTCGATGCCCTGCGCGGCGAAGAACTCCTCGCGCTGCTCCAGCAGCGTCGTCAGCTCGGCGACGACCCGGCGGCAGCGCTGCGCGTCGCGGCGGGTCGCGTACCCCGACACGTGCGGCAGCCCGGCGATCGGCGCCAGCGCGCCGCCGCCCATGTCCAGCACGAACAGCTGCACCTCGGCCGGCGTGTGCGTCAGCGCCAGCATGCCCGCGATGTCCTTCATCAGCGTCGACTTGCCGCTTTGGGGCGCCCCGACGATCAGCGCGTGCCCGGCCGCGCCGGAGAAGTCGGCCCACAGCAGGTCGCGGCGCTGCTCGAACGGCTTGTCCACCAGCGCCACCGGGATCGTCAGCTTCCCGTTGCCGCCCCAGCCCAGCGGGCACAGGCCGCGCGCGGCGTCCTCGCCCAGCGGCGGCAGCAGCTGGTCCAGCGTCGGCGGTTCGGCCAGCGGCGGCAGCCAGATCTGGTGCGCGGCCGGGCCGCGGCCCTCCAGCCGCGACAGCATCGCGCCGATGATCGTCTCGCCGGTGCCCTCGGCTGCCGGCGCCGGAGAGACCTCGGTCGTCACCGGGATTTCCACCGGGGCCAGGGAAAACGGCAGCACGCCGAGTTCCTGCCCGTCCTCGCGCACGACCGTGCTGCGCGGCGGCAGCTCGCCGGAGACGTAGGCCGCCTTGAGCCGGATCAGCGTTTCAGTGTCGGACTTCAGGTACGCCGACCCCGGCACCGGCGGCAGGTGGTAGGCGTCGGCGACACCCAGCACGGCCCGGCTTTCCGCGGCCGAGAACGTCCGCAGGCCGATCCGGTACGACAGGTGTGAGTCCAGCCCGCGCAGCCGGCCCTCCTCGAGTCGTTGAGACGCCAGCAGCAAGTGGATACCGAGCGAGCGCCCGAGCCGGCCGATGGCGACGAACAGGTCGATGAACTCCGGGCGCGAGGACAGCAGTTCGCTGAACTCGTCGATGATCACCAGCAGCGAGGGCAGCGGTTCGAGCGGCGCGCCGTCCGCGCGGGCCTTCTCGTAGTCGCGCACCGACGCGTAGTTCCCGGCCGCGTGCAGCAGTTCCTGCCGCCGCAGCAGCTCGCCGTTGAGCGCGTCGGCCATGCGGTCGACCAGCGCGAGGTCGTCGGACAGGTTGGTGATGACGGCGCAGGTGTGCGGCAGCCCGGTCATCCCGGCGAAGGTCGCGCCGCCCTTGAAGTCGATGAGCGCCAGGTTCAGCGTCTCCGACGAGTGCATCACGGCCAGCGCCGTCACCAGCGTCCGCAGCAGCTCGCTCTTGCCCGACCCGGTCGCGCCGATGACCAGGCCGTGCGGCCCCATCCCGCCCTCGGCCGACTCCTTGAGGTCCAGCTCCACCGGACGGCCTTCGGGGTTGACGCCCAGCGGGATCCGCAGCCGGTCGCGCGCCGCGCGCGGCGCCCACGTCACCGTCGTGTCGGTGTCGCGCGGGTCGCCGATGCCGAGCAGCCCGGCCAGGCCGAACGTCGCCGACATCGGCTTCTCGCCGACGACCGCGGCGGGCGTGTGCAACGGCGTCAGCATCCGGGCGAGGGCTTCGGCGGCGCCGCGGTCGAGGACGTCCGGGCGGCCGAGGAAGCCGAGCCGCTGCTCGCCGCCGTCGCCGACGACCATGCCGAGCGACGCCGGCGCGGTGTGCAGGCTCAGCAGCCGCTCGGACGAGGACGCCCGCGGGTGCTCCTGCCCGACCTCGAGCACCGTGACGCCGAGCCGGCCGTCCTCGCCGATCAGCCGGGGCTCGCCGTGCGCGGTGCCGCCGTCGACGACGACCACGAGGTGGGGCAGGTCGAGCTCGGCCGCCGCGCGCCGGCTGAACGCGGGGCGCTCGCCGAGGTCGGCGCCCAGCAGCTCGGCCAGCCCGGCCGCGCTGTCGGCGGCCAGCCGCCGCGACCCGACGGCGTCGGCCGCGCCGGCCGCCGTCGCGTGCGGGAGCCACTTCGCCCATTCCCAGTCGTGCTGCCGGTCCGCCGAGACGCAGACCGCGACCCGCAGGTCCGCGGGGGAGTGGAAGGTGACGAGCTGGCACAGCAGGGCCCGCACCAGGCCGAGCACGTCGGGCCGCCGGCCGGCCACGGTGACCGCGGCGAACGACCGCAGCGACAGCGCGACCGGCAGGCCGTCGACCGTCGAGTAGGTGCGGATGAAGTGCTTGAGGCTGGTGGAGGACACCGGGTCCAGGTCCTCCAGCGGCACGGTCTGCGGCGCCTTCAACGGCGTCGCGAGCCGCTGCGGCCCGGTGCCCGCGCGCACCTGCGCGAACTGCGGTTCGGTGCGCCGCCGGTCCCACAGCTTCCCGGTCTCGACGTAGGCCCACAGGTCCGCCGGGTCCGGCTGGACGGCGATCATCGCCGCGCGCTGGCCGTCGGCGATCTCCCGGACCTGGGCGCGCAGCCCGGACAGGTACCGCTGGTAGTCCCGGCGTTCGTCGTTGATCTGCGCCTTCTTGGCCATCCCGCCGCGGCCGAGGGACATCACCACCATGCCGCCCATGGCGCAGAGGAACAGGGCGCCGAAGACCCACGTCATCACGCCGCCGTCGCGTCCGATGTAGACGAACGACATCGCGCCCATGCCGAGCATCATCGGCAGGAACATCATCAGCTGCACCATGCCGCCCGACGAGCTCTTCGGGAGCATCGGCGGGGACTGCAGCACGATTTCGCTCGGTCGGTCGGAGGGCAGGCTCATCAGGTCAGGCTGCTCCAGTTCGGGGGCGGTCTGACCGGTATTTTGGCCACTCGCCGCCCCGCCGCGGTGGGTACTTTTGCCGTCCGCCCGCTTCCGGGGCCGAACTTACGCTCGGTCGAGCACACCCCCCGGAAGGAGACCCATGGCCGGCGAGTACCGGGCTGAGCCCGAGGCGATGCGCTCCGCCGTGGGCAACGTCGGGGGCATCATCGCCCACGGCATCAACGCCGTGGCCGACCTCGAACGGCTCGTCGTGCAGCCGATGTCGTTCGCGACCTTCGGTAGTGCGGTCGCCGCCGCGAACGCGGCCCTGCACTCCAGCCAGATCACCGCCGTCCGCACCCTCCTGCAGCTGCTGCAGCAGGTCAACGGGCTCGTCAAGGCCAGCGCCGACGCCTACCAGGCGGCCGACCAGGACGCGGCGGCCGGCTACGGCGGTGGCCACCAGGGCGGGTCGTCGACGCCCGGGTCGTCGATCTGGGGCAGCTCGCACGCGTCCGAGCTCGCCACCCTGGCCATCAACGACAGCGCGGGCGCGCGCGGCGAACCGTCGTCGGTCGGCAACGTGCTGCGCTACCTCGGCGACGCGCGGCTCGGCCGGCTCGGGGACCACCCGATCACCGACACGCGCTTCCACGGTGTCGCCGACTTCAACGACTGGCTCGCCGGCGACGCCGACAACCAGGCGCGGGTCGGGCTGATCGAGGTCTACGCCGGCACCGCGCGCACGTTCTCCGACGTGCCCGGCGGGGTGCACAGCGGGGACGTCGTGGTCGTGGAGCCGCTGATGTTCTCCGACCGCCAGCCGGTCATCGGCGTCGCCGGCGACGGCGGCCGCCTCTACAACCACGGGCTGCTCGACGCCCGCATCGGCGGGCCGGCGAAGGTCAGCGTCTACCGGCCCGCCTCCGTCGTCGCCTGATCGTCCGCTCCTTGAATCTCTGTGAGGTCCGATGCTGACTTTCCCGAACTCCAGCGCGATGGACGCGACCGCGTCCTCGGGCGGGCCGATCACCGTCCTGCCGCAGATCGTCACCGGCCAGCCGGAGCAGATCGCGAAGCACGTGGTGGACCTGGTCAAGAAGGCCGAGCAGTTCCTCAGCATGTACAACGAGCTCACCAAGGCCGCCGACCAGCTCGGGAAGATCTGGTCGGGCGCGGCGAGCGAGTCGGCGCTGAAGAAGATCAGCGACTCCCTCGACCAGCTCACGAAGATCATCAACGTCGTGCAGAAGGGCGCCGAGCTGCTCGGCGTCTCCGGCACGCTGATCAAGACCGCGCAGGAGGCCTACCGCGCGGTGGTTTCCGCGGTGAACCCGACGGTCGCCGCGCTGATGTCGAACTGGTGGACCTACGGGGCCGCGGTCGCTTTGTCGACCGCGACGAGCGCGTCGCTGCGGGCGTTCATCACCGCGATCGGCGCGCTGCTCAAGGCGCTCGGCGCGGTCGACCTCGCCCAGCAGGTCACCACGCTCGCGCAGGTCATCGGCGAGATCGAGAAGCTCTTCCACCACTCCTCCGGCAGCTCGGGCGCCACGACGCCGTCGATCGGGAACACCCCGGTGACCGCGCCGCAGACCCCGCCGCCGGTGGCGAGCCCGTCGGGGCAGCAGGCGGTGGCGGGCGGGAGCGGCGGGGGGATCCCGCAGCAGCCTTCGTTCACCGACTACACCCCGCCCGCGCTCGCCACCGGCGGCGGTTCCAGCGGCTCGGCGACGCCCGGCGCGGTGAACCCGGCGAACAGCTGGATCCCCGTCGACCACGCCGGGACGACGACGCCGGCGGTCGTCCCCGCGCCCGCTCCGGCGCCCGCGCCCGCTCCGGCGCCCGCGCCCGCTCCGGCACCCGCGCCCGCGCCGGTGGCCGGACACGCGGACGAGGTCGTCATCCACACCAACCTCACCACCGGTGAGTCCACTGTGGAGGCTCCGGGCGGCCAGGACTTCGACCTCGACATCGCGCTGGACTACAACGGCAAGCACTTCAGCCAGCACGTCGGCTACGACGCGGCCGGGAACTAGCCGATGGCGGGCTCGGGGGTCGTCGACGCGTCCGGGGTGGTCAGCTCGGTCCTGTCCGGGTACCGGCGCGTGCTGGCCGAGTGCCAGCGCCGGGTCACCGGGGATCCCGGTGCGCTGAGCGCCGCGTCGCAGCGGGTGGCGACGCAGGCTTCGACGGTTTCGGCCCAGGCGCGCGAAATCGACGAGTCCGCGAAGACGCTGCACGCGGACTGGGACGGCGACGCCTACACCGCGTTCGCGACGGCCGCCGAAAAGCTCGGCGAAGAGCTCACCGAAGAAGCCACGAAGCTCCGCGACCAGGCGAACCGGCTTTCGACGGCGGCGCAGCTCGTGCAGTCGGCGAAAGCCGCCGTCGACTCGATCATCGCCCAGTTCGACCAGTACGCCCAGCAGCTGACCGCACAGGCCCGCGCGGTGAACTCCGCTTCGGTCGGCGCGTTCATCCAGGCCGCGCGGCAGCTCGGCGAACAGAGCGTCGCCGCGGCCCGCCAGGTCGTCGACGAGTTCTCCGACGCGCTCGCCGAGCTGTTCCCGCCCGAGGGCGTCGGCCGGCTGGAACACGAGCTCGGCAAGTGGGCGCGCGGCCCGCTGCACTGGCTCAACGGTGAACCCCTCGACGGCCGGAAGCGGCCGCGGACCGTGCCGTCGTGGTTCGGCAACTCGGGCTGGAAGAAGCTCACCTGGGACGGCCTCGAAGGCACGCGCGCGCCGAAGAAGGCCGACACGCCGTTCGGGCAGCCCGAAGCCGAGGGGCTGAAGAACAAGATCGGCCGCAACACCGAGATCACCTACTACAAGTTCCAGCACGAGCAGGACGGCTTTTCCCCCGAGTACGACGGCAAGATCACGTCGAAGGGCTGGGACGCCGGCGCGTCCGGGCACGCGGAACTCGCGGCCCTGCACGGCGAGGCCGAGCTCAAGAAGGAGTGGGGCGTCGCCGAAGCCCACGCCAAGGGCACGGTGTTCGCCGGCGGCGAGGTCAGCGGGTCCGGCACCATCGGCGCGCACGGCGTCGGCGCGCACGCGAACGCCTTCGTCGGCGGCAAGGTGGAGGGCGAGGTCGCCGCGGACGTCGCGGGCATCGGCGTCGGCGCGAACGGCACCCTGCAGTACGGCCTCGGCGCGCAGCTCGACGCCCAGGCCGTCTACGACGCCGGCCACCTCAAGGTCAACTTCAAGGCGGGCGCGGCGCTCGGGCTCGGCCTGGGCGTCGGTGCGAAGATCGACATCGACCTGCCGAAGCTCGGCCACACGATCGGCGAGTACGGCGGCGCCGCGGTCGACGCGGTCAGCCACGCGGCCACGGACGCGGCCGACGCCGTCGGATCCGCTTGGGACGACGCCGTTTCCTACGTGGGGCTGTGATGACGCTTCCCCTCGACTTCGTCATCCCGGACGGCTGGACCGCCGTGGACCCGGGCGACTCGGGCGCGGTGTTCGTGGCCGTGCACCCGGTGCCGGGCGAGGAGTTCACGCCGAACATCACGGTGAGCGTGCAGCAGCGGCCCGACGACGCGTCGATCGACGCCGTCGCCGCCGAGGCCGTCGAACGGCTTTCGCGGACGCTGGCGGGCATCGAAGTCCTGAGCCGCCGCGACGTCGGCGACCCGGCCGCGCCCGCCGTCATGCAGCTCCTGCGCCTGCGCACCGGCGAAGGCACCGAGCTGATCCAGACCCAGGTGCACCTGACGGTCCCCGGCGCCACGCCGGCGGACCGGCTCGTGCTCGAGCTCGCCTGCACGGCCGCCCCCGCGACCGCCCGGCGGCTCTCACCCGGTTTCCAGCGGTTCGTGGCCAGCGTCCACGTCCGCCAGCACGAAGGGAAAGCACAGTGACCGATCCGTACGCGGTGCCGGACATGGACGAGCTGCTGGCGCAGGTGCGCAAGCAGACCGAAGAGGTCCAGCGGATCCAGCGCACGGTCGAGGCGATGGAGGTCAAGGCGCACTCGCGGCAGAACGAGGTCACCGTCACCCTCCGCGGCGACGGCCGGTTCACCTCGATCGACATCGACCCGCGCGCGATCCGCGAGTACGACGCCCGCAACCTGTCGGAGATCGTCCTGGAGGCGGTGAACGCCGGGCTGCAGAAGCTCGCCGAAGCCAGTTCCGCGAAATTCGCGCCGGTCATCGCGGCCGCGAAAGACGTGTGATGACGACCGCCGACGTTCTCTTTCCCGCGGAGGCGGCATGAGCACAGCTCTGACCGGCACGACCCGGCGGGTCACGGTGGTCACGCCGCGGGCCCGCGTCGACGTCGCCCTGCCGCAGCAGTCGACGTTCGCCGAGCTGGTGCCGCAGCTGGTGCGGCTGGCCGGAGCGTCCGGGCAGGCGTCGGCCGAGCACCCCGGCTGGGTCCTTTCCCGCCTCGGCGGCGCGCCACTGGCGTTGGGGTTGAGCGTTGCGGCGGCCCAGATCCGCGACGGCGAAGTGCTGCACCTGACCCCGCGGGAGCGCCCGCGGGGTCCGCTGCTGTTCGACGACGTCGTCGACTCGATCGCCAGCGTCGCCGACGCCGACGGCGGCTGGGGTCCCGCGGTCGCGCGGCGGTCCGGGCTGCTCGCCGCGGTCGTCCTGCTGCTGGCCGGCGGCCTGCTGGTGCAGGCGGCGGCGTCCGGCAGCGTCCTGGCCCCGATCGGGACCGGCCTGCTGGCGTTGGTGCTGCTGCTCGGCGGCGGCGCGTTGAGCCGCGCCTACGGCGACGCCGAGGCGGGCGCGGCGGGGGCGCTGGCCGGCGTGGGCGTCGCGCTGCTGGCGGGGATGTCGGTGCTGCCCCCGCACCCGCTGTTTTCGCTGTCGGCGGGCCCCCTGGCGGCGGGCCTCGCGGCGGTGACGGTGTACGGCGTGCTGGCGGCGGTTTCGGTGGCGGACCGCCTGCCGTGGTTCGTGGCGATCACGGGTGCGGCGGGCTTCGGCGCCCTGACGTGCGGGGTCATCCTGCTCACGGGCGTCTCCGCGGGTGCGGCCGCGGCGGTGGTGGCGGTGGTCTGCACGGCCCTGGCGGCGGTGGCGCCGATGCTGGCGTTGCGCCTGGCCCGCCTGCCGCTGCCGCGCGTCCCGGACGACATGGCGGCGTTCCGCGCGGACGAGCAGCCGTCGCTGGGCACGGAGATGATCGGCCGGACGTCCCGCGCGCAGGCGGTGCTGACGGGATTGCTGGTGGCGCTGGGCCTGGTGGTGCTGGCGGCTTCGGTGGTGCTGTCCTCGGGCGGGCCGTGGGAAGCGGGGCTGGCCGGGTTGCTGGGGCTGGCGTGGATCCTGCGGTCACGCTCGTACGCGGGCCGCGCGCAACGGCTGGTGCTGGTGGGCTTCGGGGTGCCGACGCTGGTGTGCGCCGGGGTGTGGCTGGTGGCGGCGGGCAACCGCACGGCGGTGTTCGCGGCGGGCTGCGCGGTGGTGTGCGCGGCGGTGGTCTGCCTGGTGTACGCGACGCGGGTGGCGCGGGGGCTGCGTTCGCCTTACTGGTCGCGGCTGCTGGACGTGTCGGAGTTCCTGGTGCTGCTGTCGCTGGTGCCGATGGTGGGGATGATCGCGGGGGTGTACGAAGCCGTCCGCGGCTGAACGTTTCCCGGTGCCTTGACCGTGGTCCGGGCACCCTGTTACAACTGATTTGGGAGCGCTCCCAGGCTGTTCCGCCCTTCTGCGGCCGACTTCAGGGAGATGCTGTGACACCACGTCGAGACCACTCCGAGATCGCGGGATCGCCGCTGCTGAGCCGGCGGACCGTGCTGGCCGCGAGCGCCGCACTGCCGGTGCTGGCGGCCGGGACACCGGCCGCGGCGGCCACCGCCGCGGTGGTCGTCGAGCCGTCGAACGTGCAGCAGACGATCCTGGGCTTCGGCGGGATGAACCACACCGTCTGGATCAGCGACCTCACCGCCGCCCAGCGCGAGACGGCGTTCGGCAACGGCACCGGGCAGCTGGGCTTCACCGTGCTGCGCATCCCCGTCCACGAGGACCGCAACAACTGGAGCCGCGAGGTCGCCACGGCCCGGCGGGCGAGTGAGCTCGGGGCCAAGGTCATCGCCTCGCCGTGGAACCCGCCCGCCTCGATGACCGAGACCTTCTCCGGGGGCAAACGGCTGCGGTACAACGCCTACGGCGCCTATGCGCAGCACCTCAACGACTTCACCGCGTTCATGGCGAACAACGGGGTGAACCTGTACGGCATCTCGGTCCAGAACGAGCCGGACTACGCGCAGCAGTGGACGGCGTGGACCGCGAGCGAAATCGTCAAGTTCCTGCGCGAGAACGCCGGCGCGATCACCACCAAGGTCATCGCGCCCGAGTCGTTCCAGTACCGCAAGGCCATGTCCGACCCGATCCTCAACGACGCCACCGCCCTGGCGAACGTGGACATCATCGGCACGCACCTCTACGGCACCTCGTTCGCGGACCTGCCCTACCCGCTCTTCCAGCAGAAGGGCGGCGGCAAGGAGCTGTGGATGACCGAGGTCTACTACCCCAACAGCACCGACTCGGCCGACCTGTGGCCGCAGGCGCTCGACGTGGGCGAGCACGTCCACCGCGCGTTGGTGGACGGCCGGTTCCAGACGTACGTGTGGTGGTACATCCGGCGCTCCTACGGCCCGATGCGCGAGGACGGCCAGATCAGCAAGCGCGGCGCCTGCATGGCGCACTTCGCCAAGTGGGTCCGCCCCGGCCATCAGCGGATCACCGCGACGGCGAACCCGCAGGCGAACGTCTACATCTCGGCGTACAAGAGCGGGGCCCAGGTTGTCATCGTCGCGATCAACAAGAACACCGCGGCGGTCGATCTCGCGTTCACCCTCCGGGACACCGGATCGGCGACCGCGCAGACCTGGCTGACGAGCTCGAGCGCGAACCTCGCGCGCTACACCGACATCACGGTGTCGACCGGAGCGTTCAACGCCCAGCTGCCCGCCCGCAGCATCAGGACGATCGTGGTGAACTGAGTCAGCTGTCCAGCGCGAGCGGCAGGGTCCGGCGCACGCCGGACCCGTGCCGCCCGTGCAGCGGAACCACTCCGGGCGGTACCGGCACCTCGGCCCCCGCCCTAGCTCCCACCCGAATCGTCACTTCGGCCTTCTCGCGCCCACCGGCCGTCCGCGTCAGCGTGTACGACGTCGCCGTGAAAGCCGCGCCCGGGACCGCCAGGTCCAGGATCCGGGGCGAACGCGGCCGGAAGCACATCTGCTCCGCCCCGCCCCACGTCCAGGACCGCCACCCCTCCGGCGCCCCGGAAGCCGGTCCCTGGACCCCCAAAGCCACCCGGAGTTCCTTCGCCAGCTCCCCGGCCTCCAGCACCGTGCTCTGGTAGCCCGCTTCCGCGAGCGCCCCCATCAGGCTCAGCGCGGCCGACGCCGTGCTCCGCAACGCCCCCAGGTCGCCCCCGCCACGGGCCAGCGCCGCGATCGGGGCCAGATCGGGCCGGTACCGCACCGCCAGCCACCGCACCCGCAGCACCTGCTCGCCGCGCGGGATCGCCCACGTCAGCAGCTGCGCCGACGCCAGCGGGATGTCCGCCCGCTCGTACGCCGAGCGCAGCGCGTCGACCAACGGCCCCGGCGCTCCCGGCCCCGGCGTCAGGCGGATCAGCGCACTCCAGCCGCCGTCGACCTCCGCGACGCCGAAGCGGTTGCCCGCGCGATCCACGTGCTGGCGCACCTTCACCGGGCCGGCCACGGACAGCAGCGGGTCCGGGCTCTCGCGGCGGGTGTCGTGGCGGCGCAAGCGGAATGCCGTCCACGTCAGCGCCCAGCCCGCCAGGTGCCGCCCGGCGAAGCGGACCGACGTCAGCAGCACCACGAACCCGGCGGCCACGCTGACGGCGAGCCGCACCGGCTGCGTGACGCCGCCGACCATCCAGGCGAGCAGCACGGCGATCGCGGCGAGCTCCCACACCGCGGCCTGCAGCGGGCGGATCGGCAGCAGCCACGGCAGCGGCGTGGACGCGGGCCGGGACGGTGGCAGGCGGACGGCGGTATCGACGGACACGGGCTCCCCTTTCCCCGGCCCCCGACGCTACTGCCTCCCCAGATGCGGCGTGGGCGTAAAAATTACCCTCGCCGCACCCCGGTCCGGTGCCTAGCATCGGGCGCTCGGGGGATTGGCGCACGAGGGTCGACGCACACAGCCGGGGGGCACAGCAGCGTGTGGACGCAGCGGGACCAGATCCAGGCGTACCAGTTCCTCCGCCGCAGGCTCGTCTCCGCGCTCGTCGCCGCCGACGCCAACCACCCCGTCTCGCCCAGCCGCCGGCTCGTCCTCGGCACCGTGCTGGGTGTCGCCGCCGCCCTGCTGGTCACCGCCGTCTTCGGGATCATCGGGCTGCTGAACCCCGCCGGCGGCAAGGACTGGCTGGCCGGGGGCAAGGTGATCGTCGAGGAGGGCACCGGCGCGCGGTTCGTGCTCGGCGCCGACGGCGTGCTGCACCCGGTGCTCAACTACGCGTCCGCGCGGCTGCTGGCCGGCGGCAACGGCGACGCGACCGTGTCCGTCTCACCGGAAAACCTCGGCAAGGCCGGCCGCGGCGCCCAGATCGGCATCCCGGGCGCGCCCGACTCGCTGCCGTCGGCGGGCGCGCTCGTGAACGTGCCCTGGACGAGCTGCAGCCGGACCACCCAGGACGCGCCCGCGTCGGCCGAGCCGCGCACCGCCGTCCTGCTGGCCGCGCCCGCGTCCGGCGTCGAGCTGCCGCGGGACCAGGGCGTGATCGTCCGGCTGCCGCAGGGGGACCGCTTCCTGCTGGCCGGCGGCCGGCGCTACAAGCTGAGCGACGAGGCCGCGACCGCGCTGCAGTTCGACAGCTACCCGACGATCGCGGTGTCCGCGCGGTGGCTCGACACCGTGCCGGCCGGCCGCGACCTCACCGCCCTGCCGGTCGACGGCGCCGGCGACCCGGGCCCCGCGGTGGGCGGCCGCGGCACCCGCGTCGGCGAAGTCCTCGCCGTCGTCGACGCGATGGCCGCGCCCGGCACCGCCACGTCGTACTACCTGGTCCGCTCCGGCGGCCTGGAGCCGGTCGGGCAGACCGAAGCGAGCCTGCTGGTGACGACGGGGGCCAACGCCGCCGCCTACCCCGGCCGGCCCGCGCCGGTCGAGGTCCGCGCGGCCGACGTCGCCGCGGTGGCGAAGGTCGCCGCGCCGCGGACCGGCGGCGCCGACCCCGCGGCCTTCCCCGACCGGATCCCGGGCAAGGCGCCGATCACCGGGAACTCCGTGGCGTTGTGCTTTCAGGGCAGCCGGTTGCTCGTTTCGGCCGAATTCCCGCTTCCCGCCGGCGCCAAAGCCATCCAGGTCGCCACCCGGACCGAAGCAAGGGTGGCGGACGAGGTCTACGTCCCTCCTTCGGGTGGGGCCGTGGTCGTCGAAGCCGGTTCGGTCACGGCGTACCTGGTGACCGACACGGGCCGGAAGTACCCGGTGGTGAACGCGCAGTCCCTGGCCTCGCTCGGCTACGGAAGCGTCGCCAAGCCGCCGATCGCAGGTAGTTTGCTGGCATTGGTGCCGACGGGCCCCGCGCTGGACCCGGCCTCGGCCGGGCGGCCGGCTCCGTCGGGTGGAACGGGGTGAAAGTCGTGCAAATGACAGAAGAGCGCTCGACCGAGGGTGAACTGGACCAGGGGCGGGTCCGGGTCGCGGTCATCGAAGACCACCCGCTGTACCGCGTCTCCGTGGAACGAGTGCTGGCCGAGGCCGACTTCGTCGAGCTCGGCGCGGTCGTCGATTCGGTCGCCCGGTTCCACGTGCACCGGCAGCCACCGGGCAGCGTGGTCCTGCTCGACCTGGGCCTCCCGGGTGTCGCGGGGGCGGCGGCGGTGCTGGAGGTGTGCGAACTCGGGCACCACGTGCTCGTGGTGTCCGCCCAGGCCGAGCCGGAGGTCGTGCTCGGGGCGATCGCGGCGGGGGCGCGCGGGTTCCTGTCGAAGGACGTCGACGCCGACGAGCTGCTGATCGCGATCAAGACGGTCGCCGACGGCGGCGCGTACGTCTCGGCCGTGGTCGCCGGGATGATCATGAAGGACAACGCCGACCGGCCGGCGGTGTCGGCCGAAGCCGAGCTGTCCCCGCGGGAAGAGCAGGTGCTGCGGCTGGTGGCGGCGGGGGAGCGGGACGTCGACATCGCGCTGATCCTCGGCATCGGCGTCCGCACGGTCCGCGGCTACCTCGACCGGATCCGCGACAAGACCGGCGAACGGCGGCGGCCGGGGCTGGTCAAGGAAGCCATCCGCCGCGGCCTGATCGGCGACGCGAACCCCCGGCGCGGCGGCCGCAAATGAGCGAGCCGGCGCCGGCTCCCCGGCGGATTTCCGTCGGGGTGATCGAGGACCACCCGCTCTACCGGTACGCGCTCACCCGCGTGCTCACCGAGGCCCCGGACATCGAGCTCGGCGCGGTCGCCGACTCGGTGGCCCGGTTCGCGGTCCAGGACCAGCCGGCGGGCAGCGTCGTCGTCCTCGACCTCAAGCTGCGTGGCGTCCAGGACGCGGCCGCGGTCCTGGAAGTGGGGCAGATGGGGCACAAGGTGCTGGTGGTGTCCGCGCACGCGGAACAGCCGGAGGTCCTGGGCGCGATGCAGGCGGGCGCGAAGGGCTTCTTGTCGAAGGACGTCGACGGCGACGAGCTCCTGCGCGCGATCCGCACGATCGCCGACGACAACGCGTACGTGTCGCCGACGCTGGCCGGGATGATCATCCAGGACAGCGAGGAGCGCCACGCGGGCCCGAAGATCGTGCTGTCGGAGCGCGAAAAGCAGGTCCTGCGCCTGGTGGCGGCGGGGGAGCGGGACGTCGACGTGGCGGAGATCCTGAACATCAGCGTCCGCACGGTCCGGTCCTACCTGGACCGGATCCGCGACAAGACCGGCGAACGGCGACGCGCGGGCTTCGTGCGCGTCGCCATCCGCGAAGGCCTGTTGCGCTAGAGCCGCCGGTTGGCCAGGGCCCCCGTCGCGGCGCGGGCCTGGGCCGCCACCGCCGGGTCCACGTCCACCAGCAGCGTCTCCGCGCCCGCGCCCGCCTGGGCGACCACCCGGCCGAACCCGTCCGCGACCAGCGAGTACCCGATCCCCGTCGGCGCCTTCGGGTTGACCGTGGCGCCCGTCGCCGCGGGGTCGGCCTGGCCGCAGGCCAGCACCCAGCAGCCCGAATCCAGGGCCCGCGCCCGCACCAGCACCTCCCACTGTTCGCGCTTGCCCTCGCCCGCGCCCCACGACGCGGGCAGCAGGACGACGTCGGCGCCGTCGTCGGCCAGGGCGCGGAACAGCTCCGGGAACCGCACGTCGTAGCAGGTCGCCACGCCGTAGACGACGCCGTCCAGCTCGAACGTGGCCGGCGTGGTGCCGGGCGCCACCGTGTCGGACTCGGCGAACCCGAAGGCGTCGTAGAGGTGAATCTTGTCGTAACCGCGGTGCTGCCCGCCGCCGGTGACCAGGAGCGTGTTGCTGACCCGGCCATCATCGGCCGGGGTGAACATGCCGGCGACGACGACCACGTCGTGCTCGGCGGCCACCGCGGCCACGGCCGAGGCCCACGGGCCGTCAAGCGGCTCCGCGATCGGCGCCAAGGGCCGTCCGAAGCGGGCCATGGCCGCTTCGGGGAACACGACGATCCGCGCGCCGTCCGCCACCGCGGCCTCGACGCCGGAGCGAATCAGCTTCAGGTTCGCCTCCGGATCGTCACCCGAGTTGACCTGGCACAACGCGATTCGCGCCACCGTTGCCTCCTGCATGCTGGGATCGGCCGTCACCGGGGAGTATCGCCGAAAACCCGTTCGGCGTGACCTCGTACCCTGGTGGTCATGCTGAACCGCACCGACCTGCGCGGGCAGGTCCCGACCGCCGCCGAACTGCGCGCCACGCTCCCTCGCGCCGAATACGACGTGGACGCGGCGCTGCATCACGTGCGCCCGGTGGTCGAGGCGGTCCGCGACCGCGGTGTCGAAGCCGTCCTCGAGTACACCGAGAAGTTCGACAAGGTGCGTCCGGCGTCCGTGCGGGTGCCGCGTGCTGCGTTGACTCGCGCGTTGGAAGAGCTCGACCCCGCGGTCCGCGCCGCGCTGGAGGAGTCGATCACCCGCGCCCGGAAGGTGCACGCCGAGCAGCGCCGCACCGACGTCACGACCACCGTCGTCGACGGCGGCACGGTCACCGAGAAGTGGGTGCCGGTCGAGCGCGTCGGGCTGTACGCGCCGGGCGGGCTGGCCGTGTACCCGTCCACAGTGGTGATGAACGTCGTGCCGGCGCAGATCGCCGGCGTCGGGTCGCTGGTCGTCTGCTCGCCGCCGCAGGCCGCGTTCGGCGGCCTGCCGCACCCGACCATCCTCGCCGCGGCCGAGCTGCTCGGCGTCGACGAGGTGTGGGCGGCCGGCGGCGCGCAGGCCGTCGCGCTGCTGGCGTACGGCGGCACGGACACCGACGGCGCCGAGCTCGCCCCGGTCGACATCGTCACCGGCCCCGGCAACATCTACCTCACCGCGGCCAAGCGGCTCCTGCGCGGCCTGATCGGCATCGACGCCGAGGCCGGGCCCACCGAGATCGCCATCCTCGCCGACGAGACGGCCGACCCGGTGCACGTCGCCGCCGACCTGATCAGCCAGGCCGAGCACGACCCCCTCGCGGCGAGCGTCCTGGTGACGACGTCGGCCGAGCTGGCCGATGCCGTCGACGAGGAACTGGTGAACCGCGTCGCCGCGACGAAGCACAGTTCGCGGGTCGCCGAAGCGCTGGGCGGCAAGCAGTCCGGCATCATCTTGGTGTCCACAGTGGACGACGGGATCCGGGTCGTCGACGCCTACGCCGCCGAGCACCTGGAGATCCAGACGGCGGACGCGCGCGCGGTCGCCGGCCGGATCCGCAACGCCGGCGCGATCTTCGTCGGCGCGTACGCCCCGGTGTCGCTCGGCGACTACTGCGCCGGGTCCAACCACGTGCTGCCCACCGGCGGGTTCGCCCGCCACTCCTCGGGCCTGTCCGTGCAGAGCTTCCTCAAGGGCATCCACGTCGTGGACTACACCGAGGACGCGCTGCGCGAGGTCGCCGGCCGCGTCGTCGCGCTGGCCGACGCCGAGGACCTGCCCGCGCACGGCGAGGCCGTCACCGCGCGGTTCGGAGGTTCGGTCCGATGACGATCGGCGAAGACGTCACCCTGGACGAGCTGCCGCTGCGGGACGACCTGCGCGGCAAGTCGCCGTACGGGGCACCGCAGCTGGACGTTCCGGTCCGGCTCAACACGAACGAAAACCCGTACCCGCCGCCGCCTGCGCTGGTCGCGGACGTCGCGGAGGCCGTCCGGGCGGAGGCGGCCGAGCTGCACCGCTACCCGGACCGGGACGCGGTGGCCCTGCGCCAGGACCTGGCCGACTACCTGAGCGTGTCGACGCGGGTCGTGCTGTCGGAGGCGAACGTCTGGGCCGCGAACGGGTCCAACGAGGTGCTGCAGCAGATCCTGCAGGCGTTCGGCGGCCCCGGGCGCAGCGCGCTCGGCTTCGAGCCGTCGTACTCGATGCACCCGATCATCGCCTCCGGCACCCGCACCGAGTGGGTGCCGGCGCCGCGCCGCGCCGACTTCAGCCTCGACACGGCCGCGGCGGCCGCGGTCATCGCGGACCGCCGGCCGGACATCGTGTTCGTCACCAGCCCGAACAACCCGACCGGCGGCTCGATCCCGCTTTCCGAACTGCGTTCTTTGCTCGATGCGGCCACCGGGATGGTGGTGGTCGACGAGGCTTACGCGGAGTTCTCGTCGCAGCCGAGCGCGGTCGGGCTGCTGGCGGACTACCCGTCGCGGCTGATCGTGTCGCGCACGATGAGCAAGGCGTTCGCGTTCGCGGGCGGCCGGCTCGGCTACCTGGCGGCGGCGCCGGCGGTGGTCGACGCGCTGCAGCTGGTACGCCTGCCGTACCACCTCTCGCGGCTGACGCAGGCGGCCGCCCGGGCGGCGCTGCGCCACGCGGACGCCACGTTGGCCAGCGTGCACAAGCTGGCCGCGGAACGCGACCGGGTCGTGGAAGCGCTGGCGGGCTTGGGTTGCGACCCGGTGCCGAGCGACTCGAACTTCGTCCTCTTCGGACGGTTCACTTCGCCGTCGGCGGCTTGGCAGTCCTATCTGGACCGCGGGGTGCTGATCCGCGACCCCGGCATCGAGGGACACCTGCGCGTCAGCATCGGCACGCCGGAAGAGAACGACGCCTTCCTCGAGGCGAGTAAGGAAGTCTCGCGATGACCCGCATCGGCAAGGTCGAACGGACCACCAAGGAGTCCTCGATCTTCGTGCAGCTGGACCTCGACGGCACGGGCGAGGTCGAGATCTCGACCGGCGTCCCGTTCTACGACCACATGCTGACGGCGTTCGGCGTCCACGGCTCGCTGGACCTCAAGGTCGAGGCCACCGGCGACGTCCACATCGACGCCCACCACACGGTGGAGGACACGGCGATCGTGCTGGGCCAGGCGATCCGCCAGGCCCTGGGCGACAAGAGCGGCATCCGCCGCTTCGGCGACGCGTGGATCCCGATGGACGAAACGCTGGCCCACGCGGCGATCGACGTCTCGGGGCGGCCGTACTGCGTGCACGTGGGCGAGCCGGAGCAGTTCAACACGTTCACGATCGGCGGCAACTACCCGTTCGTGCTGACGCGGCACGTGTTCGACTCGCTGGCGTTCCACGCGCAGATCGCGTTGCACGTGCGGGTGATCCACGGCCGCGACCCGCACCACATCGCGGAGGCGGAGTACAAGGCGGTGGCCCGGGCCCTGCGCGCGGCGACCGAGCCGGACCCGCGCGCGGGCGGCATCCCCTCCACGAAGGGCGTCCTCTAGTACACCTCGCCGGCCGCCGCGACCTCGATGTGTCCCTTGTGGACGGTCGCGGCGCGCTCGGCGGCCTGCTCAGGCGTCAGGAACGGGCCGACGTGGGTCAGCAGGAGCCGCCCGGCCCCGTGCGCGGCGCGGGCCGCGTCCTCGGGCGTCAGGTGCACCGCGGACGGTTCCGGACCGTCGGCCTCGCAGAGGAACAGGTCGGCGCCGTCGGCCAGTTCGGTGAGGGCGGCGCACGGGCCGGTGTCGCCGGAGTAGGCGAGCACGCGGTCGCCGTCGGTGACGCGGACGCCGAAGGCGGGGAAGCCGTGTTCGACGGCGGTCGTGGCCAGGGTCAGGCCGTTCACCTCGGCGAAGTGGCCGTCGTGCAGCTCGTGCACCTGGAAGGCCTGCTCGATCGGCGCCGGGCCGGTGTTGCTGAGGAAGTGACCGAGCCTCTCGCGGATCCCGGGCGGCCCGTAGAGCGGCAGCGGCTTCGCGGGCCGGAGATCGGCGAACAGCAAGGCGTACACGGCCGGCAGCAGGTCGGCGACGTGGTCGGCGTGCAGGTGCGAGATCCAGATGGCGTCGACGTCGGTGAGCGCGGTGTGCTCCTGCAGTGCGGCGAGGGTGCCGGGGCCGGCGTCCAGCCAGACGGTCGCGCCGTCCCCGCGGACGAGGTAGCCCGAGCACGGCTCGCCGGGGCGGGGGTAGGGGGTCGCGCTGCCCAGCACGATCAACTCCAAGGGCATGTGGCACCCTAACCCGCATGAGCAACGGAGTCGTCGGCGTCCTTCTGCTCGCCCTCGGCGGGTTCCTCGTGGGCGGGGTCTATTCGACCTGGAAGACGGCGAAGTTCATGGCGGTGGTGCTGGGCGTCGCGGCCCTGCTGGCCATCGGCGGCGCGATCTTCTGGTTCTCGAGCTAGACCGCCGTCACCCGTCGGCGAGCCGCTGGATGGTGGCGCCCAGCCAGGCCTCGAGTTCGGCGGGATCGCCGAGTTCGGACCGCAGCACCCGGCGGCGCGTGGAGACGCCGAGCACGAAGGCGTCGATCGCGGCGGCCCGGCTGCGGGCGTCCGCGTCGTCGAGGCCGCTGTCGCGCAGGTAGCGCTGCAGCGGCTCCAGCGAGTTCGTGTCGAGGAACGCGGCCAGCGCCTCCGCCGCCTCCGGGCGTTCGCCGGCCGCGCGGTGCAGCACGAGCAGCGGATCCTCCCCGGGGGCGCCGAACCAGCGCCGGACGATGTTCGCCGCGAGGCGGGCGCCCAGCGTGGCCCGGTCGCCGTCGAAGGAGTCCGCGACCGGGATCTCCACGCGGGTCGCGGCCAGGAAAAGGCCGTCCTTGCCGCCGAAGTAGCGCGTGATGAGGTTGGGGGACACGCCGGCGGCGTCGGCCACGCCCTTGACCGTGACCGCCGTGTACCCCTGCTGGGCGAACTGCCGCCGGGCGTGCTCCAGGATCCGCTGCCGGGTGGCGGCCGCGTCGCGCGCAATCATGTGTACGAGCATACACATCATGTGTACGCTGATACACATGGACGACGAGATGCGCGCGCGGCTCCGGCGAACCCGGCGGATCACGACCCCGTGGAGTGAGGACCGCACGCGCGGCGTCGGCGGCAGCCGCCTCGACGCGTTCCTCGAACGCTGGGCGGACGGGTACGACTGGGCGGTGCACGAGCGCCGCATCAACGCGTTGCCCTGGGTGACAGTGCGGGCGGCCGGCACGGACCTGCGGGTGATCCACCAGCGGTCCGCGGACCCCGGCGCACCGGTGGTCGTGCTGCTGCACGGCTGGCCGGACTCGGTGCTGCGGTTCGAGCGCGTCCTGCCGCTGCTCGCGGACGCGCACGTGGTGGTGCCCGCGCTGCCGGGCTTCCCGTTCGCGGCCCCGCTCACCAGGCCCGGCATGTCGGCGGGCCGGATGGCGGAGATCATCGCGGCGGCGCTCGCCGACCTCGGTTACGCGAGGTACACGCTGTCCGGCGGCGACGTGGGTGGCACGGTGGCGGAGATCCTCGCCGGCGAGCATCCGGACCGCGTGGCGGCCTTGCACCTGACGAACGTCGCCCCGCAGCGCGCACTCACGGCAGACCCGGCGAACCTCCCGCCCGACGCAGTGGCGTACCTCGCTCAGGCGGCCCAGTGGTTCCGGACCGAAGGCGGCTACATCGCGGAGCAGTCGACGCGCCCGAACACCCTTTCCGTCGCCCTCGGCGACTCACCGGCGGGCCTCGCGGCGTGGATCGTCGAGAAGCTCGAGTCGTGGTCCGACGATGGGGCGTTCACTGTGGACGAGCTGCTCACCTGGGTCACGGCCTACTGGATCACCGGCACGATCGGCACGTCGTTCGCCACTTACACCGAACCGGCGGCCCTCCCGGCCCGGGTTGATGCGCCGACGGTGCTTTCGGTGTTCCCGCGTGACACCAAGCCGGAGCCGCGGAGCTACGCGGAGGCGTTCCTGAACGTGCGGGAGTACGTGGAACACGGTGCGGGGGGCCATTTCGCGGCTTGGGAACAGCCGGCGGCTTATGTCGAGGACGTGCGCCGCGCGGTGAAGCTGGGCGGCTGAGCTGCTCCGGGAGCAACGACGACGGTTTGCTCGCCGAGGGCGGTCATGATCGCCTCGACCAGTTCCTCGCCGATGCGGGGCGCGTGGGACTTTCGCGGTCAGGTTGCGGCTTTGGCGATGCCGGCCGGGCCGCCGCAGCGGAGAGGACTTCCAGAGCAGCCGGCTGCGAGCTCCGTGAGCCGACAGCGGGGTGCATTCCGGCGAGCAGGTGGCGGATGCGGTTGCTGATCCGGGTTGCGTCGCCGGCCAGGTCCAGTCTACCGGCAGGGCCCGGCAAAACCCGCGGCCGAAGCCTGGTTGTCCACAACCCCGCGGGGTTGTGGACAACCAGGGTCAGCGGCTCGCGCCGACCAGTTCCCGCTCCTCGGGCTCGTCGAGCTGCTTCGTGAGCTTCTCGCCCTCGACGTCGACGTCCGGCAGGATCCGGTCCAGCCACTTCGGCAGCCACCACGCGCCGCGGCCGAGCAGGGACATCACCGCCGGGACCAGCGTCATGCGGACCACGAACGCGTCCACCAGCACGCCGAACGCCAGCGCGAACCCGATCGACTGGATCAGCGACGACTCCGCGAGCACGAACCCGGCGAACACGCTGATCATGATCAGCGCCGCCGCGACGACCACGCGTGCGCCGTGGCGGAAGCCGGTGACCATCGCTTCCTGGGGCTCCGCGCCGTGGACGTGCTCCTCGCGCATCCGCGTCACCAGGAACACCTGGTAGTCCATCGCCAGCCCGAACAGCACGCCGATCAGCAGGATCGGCAGCATGCTCATGATCGGCCCGGTCGATGCCACGCCGAGCAGGTCCGTGAGCCAGCCCCACTGGAACACCGCGACCACCGCGCCGAACGTCGCCGCGACCGAGCCGAGGAAGCCGATCGTCGCCTTCAGCGGCACCACCACCGAGCGGAACACCAGCATCAGCAGCACGAACGCCAGCCCGACGATCAGCGCCAGGTACGGCAGCATCGCGTCCGACAGCTTCTCGGAGACGTCGATGTTCGCCGCCGTCTGCCCGGTGACCGACAGCTTCGCGTCCAGCTTGCCGGATTCGGTGCGGATCGCGGCGACCAGGTCTTCGGTCTGCGTGCTGCTCGGGCCGCTCTTCGGGATCACCGTCAGCAACGCCGTGTCACCGGTCTGGTTGACGCGCGGCGGAGTGACGGCGGCGACGTCCGGCAGCTTCTGGATGCCGGCCGCGGCCTGGCCGAGCGCGGCCTGGCGGTTGGCGCTCGCGGAGACGTCGACGACGACCAGCAGCGGCCCGTTGGAGCCTTCGCCGAAGCTGCGGCTGGCGATCTCGTACGCCTTGCGCTGCGTCGACTCGGGCGCCGCGGTGCTGTCGTTGGGCAGGCCGAGCTGCATGCTCAACGCGGGCAGCGCGACGACGGCCATCCCGGCCAGCGCCACGAGCAGCACCGGGATCCGGTGGCGGGCGACGAACCGCGCCCAACGCTCGCCGTGCGTCGTTTCGACCGGCTTGCGGCGCAGCCGGATGCGGCCACCGGCGACCCGTGCGCCGGCGAAACCGAGGATCGCGGGCAGCAGCGTCAGGGCGATGAGCACGGCGATCGCGACGGTGACGGCGGCGGCGACGCCCATCTGGCCGAGGAACGGGATGCCGACCACGGTGAGCCCGGCCAGCGCGATGATGACGGTCAGCCCGGCGAACACGACGGCGGACCCGGCGGTGCCCGCAGCGCGCCCGGCGGCTTCTTCGGCGTCGCGGCCGATGCTCAGTTCGTGGCGATAGCGCGAGACGATGAACAGCGCGTAGTCGATGCCGACGGCCAGGCCGATCATCAGCGCCAGGATCGGCGTGTTCGAGTTCAGCTCCAGGAACCCGGAGGCGAGGAAGATGCCTGCCATCCCGGTGCCGACGCCGATCAGCGCGGTGAGCAGCGGGATCCCGGCCGCGAGCAGCGAACCGAACGTGATGATCAGCACGATGGCGGCGACGGCGACGCCGAGGCCTTCGGTGGCACCGGTCGCGGGCACGCCCTGCACGGCGTCACCGCCGAACTCGACGGTGAACCCGGCGGCGCGGCCGGCGTTCGCGGTGTCCAGCAGGGCCTGGCGGTCCTCGTCGGTCAGTTCGTACGCCTTCGCTCCGTAACTGACCTGGGCGAGCGCGACGCGCTGATCGGGTGAGATGGACCGCGCCTGGAACGGGTCGACCACAGCGGCGACCTTCGGCGCCGTCTTCAGCTGCCCGACCAGGGCTTCGACGGCGGCCTTGCCCTTCGCGTCGGTCACCGTGGTCCCGGCCGGGGCCTCGATGACCACGCGCGCGGTGGCGCCACCGGCGTTGGCCTGCGGGAACTTCTCGGTGAGCTGGTCGACCGCCCGCTGCGACTCGGTGCCGGGGATCGTCACCGAGTTCGACAGCTGGCCCGAGAGCGTCAGCGCGCCCAGGCCGAGCGCCACGAGCACGGCCGCCCAGACGGCCGCGACCAGCGCTTTCCGCCGGAAGGAGAACCGGCCCAGCCGGTACAGGAAGGTCGCCACGAGTCAGCTCCGTTTCGCCCGAACGGGGTCGGTTCACTCCATCGGTTACTTCCAAGCTAGCCGATCGGCAAGGGTCACTCCAAGCCGATCGGCAAGTATGTGACTTGCCGAACAGCAAGGTTTATCCCTAGCCGTCCGGCTAGTAAGGCGGTTTGCCGATCGACAGGGCGTGACGTAGGCTCCGACGGCTGCTGAGGAGGAAGAATGACCGCCGGCCCGGCCGAGGACACCCGGACCCGACTGCTGCAGACCGCGCTGCGCCTGTTCACCGAACACGGGGTGGAAGGCACGTCGCTGCAGATGATCGCGGACGCGCTGGGCATCACGAAGGCGGCGGTCTACTACCACTTCAAGACGAAGGCGGAGATCACCGAAGCGGTGGCGGAGCCGGGCGTCCGCGACCTGGACGACCTCGTCCGCCGCGCGGCGGCGCAGAAGCGCCGGGGCGCGCAGGTGGACCTGCTGCTGGAGGGGTTCGTCGACCTGGTGATCCGCCACCGGGCCCTGGTGGCGCTGTTTTCGAGCGACCCGGGAATCGCCCGCGCGATCGAGAAGTCGGCGCACGGCGGGATGGAGGGTTTCGGCCAGGCCCTGCTCGGCATCCTGTCGGGCCCGGATCCGGACACGACGGCCCGGGTGAACGCCCTGGTGACCCTGACAGGCATAGCAATGGCGGGCGGCTCCCCGGACCTCGCCGCCCTGGGCGACGAAGAGCTGCGCACGGAACTGCTCGACGTGGGCCGCCGCCTCCTCGGCCGCCCCCGCCGTCGAATCGCCACCCCGGTCCCCACCCTCTGACGCCCTGATGCCCCGCCAGTTACGCGAGATGCCCCGCTAATTACGCGAGTTCCGCGCTCGATCACGCGAGTTCCGCCTCCCCGCACGCGAATTCCGGCATTTCTCAGGCGGGCCCGCGGCACCAGTGGGGTTGGTTCGCAAGCCTGGCCAGTCGGTTCGCGTGCCTGCCGGTCGGTTCGCGTACCTGGACGGACGGCTCGCGTACCTGGAGGGTCGGTTCGCGCGACCGGGGTCGGGACTCGCGTGATTGGAGGGGTATCTCGCGTGATTGGAGGGTCATCTTGCGTGATTGGAGGGTCATGTTGCGTGATTGCGGGGGCATCAGGGGACGCGGGTCAGGTAGGGCGGGGGGACTGAGGCGGTGAGCCAGACTCCGTTGGCGCTCAGCTGGAATGCGTGGCCGTTCGCAGCCATGGTGGCGGCGTCGATGCGGAGGATCACCGGTTTGCCGCGGCGGGCGCCGACCGTCCGGGCCGTTTCCGGCGTTGCTGACAGGTGGACCGCGTGGCGGTTCATCGGGCGCAGGCCCTCGTGGAAGATCGCGTCGAGGGAGGACGAGACCGTGCCGTGGTACAGGACATCCGGAGGCGTTGCGTCCGGGAGGCCGAGGTCGATCGGCACGCTGTGGCCCTGGCTCGCGCGGATGCGCGTACCCGTTTCGTCGAAGGCGAAGCGGCGCTTGTTGTTCTTCTCGACCACCTCGTCCAGCTCCGCGCGGGTGATCGAGAGCGCGCGGACGAGCTTGTCGACCGGCGCCCAGCCGTCGGGGGAGAGGGTCAGGCCGAGGGCGGCCGGGTCGTGGCGCAAGTGCCGGGACAGCCTCTTCGAGAGGCGGATCAATTGCTTTTCGTTCATTGCCCCTCCAGCATCCCGCTGCCCGCAACCGGTTTAGATGCCGCCTTCGACCGCCGGGCGCAGTTTGCTCGCTCCTGGGCCGAAGCGGGCCAGCTCGTCGTCGTTGTTGTACAACGCGCAGCTGCGCAGGGACAGGCAACCGCAGCCGACGCAGCCTGTGAGCCGGTCGCGCAGGCGTTGCAGGGCGTCGATCCGGGCGTCGAGCTCGTGCTGCCAGTCGCGGGACAGGCGCGCCCAGTCCGCCTTCGTCGGGGCGTGGTCCGCCGGCAGCGTCGTCAGGGCCGAGCTGATGTCCTCGAGGGAAAGCCCGACTCGTTGCGCGGCGCGGATGAACGCGATCCGGCGCAGCACCGAACGCGGGTAGCGGCGCTGGTTGCCCGCCGACCGCTCCGAGCTGATCAGCCCCTTCTCCTCGTAGAACCGCAGTGCCGTGTGCGGAACCCCGCTGCGTTCCGCCACCTGTCCGATGCTGAGATGTTCGGCGAGCCTGGTCACCAGCTCAGGCTATCCTTGACTTCGAGTTTAGTCGAGGTTGCATCGTCGGGTCATGACCACTGTGACCGAACCCGGCTACGCCGATCTGCCCCGGCTGATCGCGCTGATGACCGGCGACGAAAAGCACAGCGCCGCCGCCGAGTCCACTTTGGACGTGCTGTGGGTGCTCTACGACCGGGTGCTCGACGTCACCACCGAAAACCTCCGCGAGCCCGGCCGCGACCGATTCCTGCTCTCCAAGGGGCACGGCCCGATGGCGTACTACGCCGTGCTCACCGCGAAGGGCTTCATCGCCGAAGCGGAACTGCCGACGTGGTCCGACCCGGTGTCGCGGCTCGGCTACCACCCGGACCGGCGCCGCATCCCCGGCGTCGAAATCTCCAGCGGTTCGCTCGGCCACGGCCTGCCGATCGCGTTCGGCACCGCGCTGGGACTGCGGGCGCGCGGCCTGACGCAGGCGAGGGTCGTGACGCTCGTCGGCGACGCCGAGCTGGACGAGGGCTCGAACCACGAGGCGATCGTCGTCGCGGCACGGGCCGGCCTCGAAAACCTGACCGCGGTCGTGGTCGACAACCAGTCGTCGACGCGCGGCTGGCCCGGCGGGATCGCGCGCCGCTTCGCCGTCGAAGGCTGGGAGACCCGCACGGTGTCCGGCCGCGACCACGACGCGCTGTACGAAGCCTTCACCACCGCCCATCCCGGCCGGCCGCTGGCCGTGGTCGCCGTCGTCGAACCGAAGGGCTGAGCATGCTGTCGATGCGGGAAGAGTTCCTCGCCACCGCCGAACAGATCGTCGACGCGGACCCGGACGTCGCGGTCGTGCTGGCCGACATCTCGGCCGCGCAGCTCGCCGGTGCCGCCCGGCGCCACCCGGACCGGGTGATCAACGTCGGGATCCGCGAGCAGCTGCTGGTCAGCACGGGCGCGGGCCTGGCACTGGCGGGGCTGCGGCCGATCGTGCACACGTTCCCGCCGTTCCTGGTGGAGCGCGCCTTCGAGCAGATCAAACTGGACTTTTCGCACCAGGAAGTGGGCGGTGTCCTGGTGTCGTGGGGAGCGTCGTACGACATGCCGTCGGCGGGCCGCACGCACCAGTCCCCGGCGGACGTGGCGCTGATCGACGCCCTGCCCGGCTGGACGATCCACGTCCCGGGCCACCCGGCGGAGGCCCGCCGGCTGCTGCTGGAGTCGATCCCCGGCGACGGCCGCGTGTACCTGCGGCTTTCGGCGCAGGAAAACGCTTCCGCGCACCTGGGGGTGGGGTTCACGAGACTGCGGGAAGGGTCCCGGGGCGTGGTGGTGGCGGTGGGACCGGTCCTGGACCGCGTCCTGCGCGCGACGGCGGGCCTGGACGTGACGGTGCTGTACGCATCGACGATCCGCCCGTTCGACGGCGCCGCGCTGCGCGCGGCGGTTTTCGACGCTTCCGCGGACGTGGTGCTGGTGGAGCCGTACCTGGCGGGCACGTCGGCGCACTGCGTGGCGGAGGCGCTTTCCGATGTGCCGCACCGGTTGAAGGCGCTCGGGGTCCGCCGGGACGTCGAGGTCCGGACGTACGGGGAGATCGCCGACCACGACCTGGCGCACGGGCTGGACGCCGGATCGCTCGGGTTGTCGATCAGGGAGTTCCTGGGGGCGCAGGAAAGCCGCTAGCGTGGCACCATGCCATCGATCCGGCCGATCGTGCTCGCCGTCATCCGGCGAGGGGACGCTCTTCTCGTCTTCGAAGCGCACGACGACGTCAAAGACGAGACCTTCTGCCGGCCACTCGGCGGTGGGATCGAGTTCGGCGAACGGAGCACCGATGCCCTCGTTCGCGAGTTCGCCGAGGAGCTCGGCGCCGAAATCAAGGTGACGGCGTTCCTCGGCGTGCTCGAGAACGTCTTCACCTGGCGGGACCGGCCCGGGCACGAGATCGCCTTCCTGTACGAGGCCGAGTTCGTCGACGAGAGCCTCTACCGGCGCGAGGAAATGAAGATCCTCGACGATCCGGCCACCGCCCGGTGGGTCGATTTCGCCGAGTTCCGGGACGGTCGCCGGATCCTGTACCCCCGAGGGCTCGTCAGGCTCCTTTCACCTGAGCAGTGATCGCGAAGTCGCCTCCAGCCGGATCGAAGCGTCCGACACCGGTGTCCGGCTGAACCACACCGAAACCGGGCCGTCCGTGCGGACCGGCAGCTGCGGGAACGTGTTCTCCGCCGGCTCCGTCTCGAACGCCGCGAACACCGGATCGGGCGGCGGTGCCGGGGACGAAACCGTCACGTACACCTCCGCGCCGGGCGGCGGAGACGTGAGCCCGCGGCGGACCGGGCGCAGCAAGTGCACGTTGTCCGAGTCGATCATCGTCGCGTTCGCCGCCGACCGGTGCTCCTTCCACACCGGGCCGAAGTAGAACGCCTCCAGCGCGGCCTTCCGCTCCGCCATCGACCGGAAGCCGCGCAGCCACACGAACTCGTCCGGGGACGCCCGTGACCGGAACAGCCCGAACAGGTGCGCGCCCGCCGCCTCCTGCGGCTCGACGAACTCCCGCTCGAACAGCTCGATCAGCTCGTCGCGCCGGCCCGGGTGCAGGGTGTAGCGCCGCAGCTCGACCACGGTTTCGAACTCGGTGAAGGTCTCGGTGAAGGTCATGCCGCAGAAGCTAGCGGCCACCACCGACAAAAACCGCTCAGCGGAACGCGGCCAGCCCCGTGACCGCCTGACCGAGTGACAGCGCGTGCATCTCCTCGGTGCCCTCGTACGTCAGCACCGTCTCCAGGTTCGCCATGTGCCGCATCACCGGGTACTCCAGCGAAATCCCGTTCGCCCCGAGCATCGACCGCGCCGTGCGGGCCACGTCCAGCGCCGACCGGACGTTCGCCATCTTGCCGAAGCTGACGTGGTTGTGGTGCAGGGCCCCGGTGTCCTTCAGCCGCCCGATCTGCATCGCTACCAGGCCCGCGCGGTTGACCTCCACGACCAGGTCGGCGAGCTTGCGCTGGGTCAGCTGGAACCCCGCGAGGGGCTTGCCGAACTGCGAACGCGCCAGCGTGTACTCCAACGCGGCTTCGTAGCACGCGCGCGCCGCGCCGACGACGCCGAACAGGATGCCGTAGCGGGCTTCGTTCAGGCACGACAGCGGCCCGCGCAGGCCCCGGACCTCGGGGAACGCCGCCGACGACGGCAACCGGACGCCGTCGAGGACCAGTTCCGCGGTCAGCGAGGCCCGCAGCGACAGCTTGTGCTTGACCTCGTTCGCGGTGAAGCCCGGCGTCGACGTCGGGACGACGAAACCGCGGATCCCGTCGTCGGTCTGCGCCCAGACGACCGCGACGTCGGCGACGGTTCCGTTGGTGATCCACATCTTCGTGCCCGAGAGGACCCAGTCCGAGCCGTCGCGCACCGCGCGCGTCCGCATCGAGCCCGGGTCGCTGCCCGCGTCCGGCTCGGTCAGCCCGAAACAGCCGAGCGCGTCGCCGGTGGCCATCCGCGGCAGCCACTCCTGCCGCTGCTCCTCGCTGCCCCAGCGGTGGATCGCGTACATCGCCAGCGACCCCTGCACCGAGACGAAGCTGCGCAGCCCCGAGTCGACGGCCTCCAGCTCACGGCACGCGATGCCGTACGCGACGGCGCTGGTGCCGGCGCAGCCGTAGCCCTCCAGGTGCATGCCGAGCAGGCCGAGCGAGCCGAAGCCCTTCGCCAGCTCGGCGGCCGGGAGCGCGCCCGTTTCGTACCAGTCGGCGACGTGGTCGAGCAGGTGGTCCTTCGCGTACGCGCGCACCGCGTCGCGGATGGCGCGTTCCTCCTCGGCGAGCCCGGCGTCGAGGTCCAGGAAGTCGTGCGGATCAGGAGTGCGGCTCATGAGGGCTCCCGGGGGACGCGTCGGTGCGGTCCCCGCAGGAAACCACAGTCAGGCGTCTGTTCTCCGCGTGGCGTTCGTCACGCGGGCAGCAGACGCGCCGGACGAGTACCGCGGCCGGACCTGCTGGCGCGGAATCAGCAGCTCGCTGAACTGCGGAAACGGCACGCTCTCGATGTCGTCACGCCAGGCGTTCAGCATCTGGGACAGCAGATCGTCCTCGGCCATCTTCGCCTCCCTGGCGTCCGGTCGTGCCGGCTGAGCGCACACGATCGGGTGAAGTGATACCCGGCGAGCGGGACGGCCAAACGGATTTCTTCAAGATCTTTCCGGGTGGCGCGCGCTCTGTGGCAGGATGACGTCGCCGCCGCCAAGGCCTCAACTCCCGAGGAGCGCACATGCGCGCACTGCGGACGGCAAGTCTGCTCGCCCTCACCACCGCCACCCTGCTCGCGGCCACCGGCGTCGCCACCGCGCACGGATCGCGCTGGCACCAGACCGGCCACACCACTGCCGAGAACCGGATCAGCGGCGAGGGCCTCACGACCCTGCGGCTGCCGGGACACGCCCCCGAGATCGTCTACCGCAACGGCGCCACCATCCCGCAGCCGCTCAAGGACGAGGGCTGGGGCCACGTCGGGGACCCGGACTCGCTGCGCGGGTACGTCTTCGACGTCTACCAGGACACCCGCACGCCGACGCCCACCACGAAGATGTACCTGGTCACCCGGCCCGACGGGACGACGACGGAGTTCGTCCACCCGCTGCAGGCCGACGAGCCGGCCGCCAACGCGAACGCCCAGGTCGCGGCCACCCCCGACGGGCAGTGGCTGGTCTCGGGCCCGCTCGGCGAGATCGACCGCCTCTACGTCTCCCCGGCGCCCTTCCTCAACCCGCGCGGCCCGAAGGTGGCCGGCGACCTGCCCGTCGCCGCCCGCATCCACCTCGACCACCACATCCGCAGCGCCCAGGGCTGCGACTTCGTCGGGCTGACGACGCTGATCTGCGCCACCAGCGACCCGTACAACGACCTGTACCCGACCAACCTGCAGCTCCTGCAGATCGACCTCGCGCGCCCGCTGACCGGCCGCGACGTCACCGCGCGGGTGCACGAGATCGGCCAGGTCCCGCTGGTCAGCACGTGCACGGGCACCTTCACCCCGGAAGGCGTCGACTACGACGCGGGCGTGTTGCGGGTGGAGGTCGTGCCGCCGTCGCCGTGCAACACGGTGACAGACGTCTATTCGTTCGAGCGCCGCTGAGCGCGACGGCTACGCTGGGTGGCGTGTCTCGTGTGGTGATCCTCGACTACGGTTCCGGCAACCTCCGCTCCGCCGAACGCGCTGTGGCGCGCGCCGGGGCCGACGTCGAGGTCACCGCCGACCCCCATGCCGCGATCGAAGCCGACGGCCTGGTCGTGCCCGGCGTCGGCGCGTACTCCGCCTGCATGGCGGGGCTGCTGGACGTGCACGGGCACCGGATCATCGGCAAGCGCCTCGCCGGCGGCCGCCCGGTGCTCGGCATCTGCGTCGGCATGCAGATCCTCTTCTCCCGCGGCGTCGAGCACGGCGAAGAGACCGAGGGCACGGGGGAGTGGCCCGGCGTCGTGGACCGGCTGCACGCCGACGTCCTGCCGCACATGGGCTGGAACACCGTGCGCGCGCCCGCGGACTCGCAGCTGTTCGCCGGGCTCGACCCGGACGAGCGGTTCTACTTCGTGCACTCCTACGCGGCCCGGAAGTGGGAGCTCGACGGCCTGCCCGGCCAGGAGCCGAAGGTGACGTGGGCCCACCACGGCGAGGACTTCGTCGCCGCGGTCGAGAACGGGCCGCTCTGGGCCACCCAGTTCCACCCGGAGAAGTCGGGCGACGCCGGCGCGCAGCTGCTGCGCAACTGGCTGGATTTCGTGGCGAGCTGAGTGACCGAGGTTCCGGTAGCCGACTTCGTCCGGTTTTTCGGCGACGGTGGTATCCGCGTCCTGCTGGACTGGACGAGGCTGGCCGCGGAGTGCCGGATCGAAGCGTCCACCAGCCGGTCGGCGGCGATGCTCGGCGACCTGCGGACCGTCTGGTACGCCGGGCCGGACGGCCGGGACGGCGAATTCCGCGACCCCGGCGCCCGGCCGTTGCGCGTCCGCGAGACGGGCTGCACCGAAGCCACGTGGTCAGCCGAGCGCGCCGCGCGGATCTCGGACTTCGAAACCCGCTTCCGCGCCGATCCCGGGCCCGTCCAGCTCGCGCTGCCGGTCTACGTCCTCGGCGACGACGGGTTCCTGCTGCTGGACGGCACGCACCGGGCGGTCGCCGCGCACCGGGCCGGCGGGGAGGTACGGCTGCTCATGTTCGCCGTCCACGGTCCGCGGGACGAGACGATGCTGCCCGACTTGCGTTTCTGACCGGCCGCTGCCGGGCCTCGGCTTCCTGGATCGCGGCCTCGAACGCGAGATTGCGAAGGGCCTCCCAGCGTTCCGCCCGGCGCAGGCGCCGGATCGACCGCAGCACGGCGGCGCAGACCAGCAGCCCGGCCGGGACCGCGGCGATCCGGACGGCCATCGGCTCGTCACCGATCACGAGCACGTCGACGGCGAACAGGAGAACCGGCCCGAGCAGGGCCGCCAGGACGTTGATCTCCAGTTCGAGGAAGTCCACCCGGAACGCCGCCGACCGGCCTCGCAGCCACAGCTTGCTATAGGCGAAGACCTCGAGATCGGCATCCGCGACGTGCCCGCCGCCTGCCACCCACGTTTTCAGGGCTTTGCTGTCGTCGCCGGCGACCAGGTCGAGCACGGGATGCTGCCGGACGAGCGCATCGGCCGCGTCGGACCCCACCAGCTCCCGCACCCGGTGCCAGCCGGGCGAGTCCGGGTGCCTGCGGCGCGTGAGCCGTTCGAGGCGGCCCACGAGGCCGAATGCCAGCTCGCGTGACAGGTAGCCGAGCACGAACGCGCCCGAGGCGCCCACGGCGGCGAACAGCACGATGCCCGCGCCGCGGATGCCGGACAGCGCGTCGGTCAAGAACCCGAGGTCCGTTCCGGGATGCCGGGCGTAGTGGATGCCCAGCAGCGTCACTTCGGTGAGGACCCCCGCGCCCGGCAGCAGGACGCTCACCAGCTGGACGACGACGTAGAACGGCAGTCGCTCGGAGAACGAGTACCCCGTCTCCTTGTCGCTCGTTTCCACCGGCCCCCTTTCCGGGACTCCGGTGAGGGTACGGCCGTCCGCCGCGGGCGGGTATCGGCCGAACCGGTCGGCCGGCGACCCGCTGACCGGGTGATCGGGGTCTCCGCCCTAGAGTTAGCCGCGTGACTTTCACGCTGCTTCCCGCCGTTGATGTGGCCGATGGCCAGGCCGTGCGACTCGTCCAGGGCGAGGCCGGTACCGAGACCTCCTATGGCAGTCCGCTCGAAGCCGCGTTCGCCTGGCAGCGCGACGGGGCCGAGTGGATCCACCTGGTCGACCTCGACGCCGCCTTCGGGAAGGGCAGCAACCGGGAGCTGCTCGCCGAGGTCGTCGGCAAGCTCGACGTCCAGGTCGAACTCTCCGGCGGCATCCGCGACGACGCGTCGCTGAAGGCCGCCCTGGCCACCGGCGCCCGCCGCGTCAACCTGGGCACCGCCGCGCTCGAAGACCCGGAGTGGACCGCCCGGGTGATCGGCGAGTACGGCGACCGCGTCGCGATCGGCCTCGACGTGCGGATCACCGAGGCCGGGCACCGGCTTTCCGCCCGCGGCTGGACCTCCGACGGCGGCGACCTGTGGGAGGTCCTCGAGCGGCTGGACCGCGACGGCGCGTCCCGCTACGTCGTCACCGACGTCAGCAAGGACGGCACCCTGCGCGGCCCGAACCTCGACCTGCTGCGTGACGTCGTCGCCCGCACCGACGCGCCGGTGATCGCCTCCGGCGGGGTGTCGAGCGTGGCCGACCTCGTCGCGCTGGCGGGCCTGGCGTCCGACGGCGTCGAAGGATCCATCGTCGGCAAGGCGCTCTACGCCGGCGCGTTCACGCTGCCGGAAGCCCTCGCCGCGGTCGCGCGGGTCTAGCCGAGCAGGGACACCGCGGTCCGGCGCGGCAGCAGCCCGGTGACCGCCGTGAGCACGGCGTTGCGCCGTCCCGAAACCACCGTGGGGCCTTCGCGGCGGCGGACGGCCTGAAGAGCGCGCGCGACGACGTCCTCCGGGGTCTGCACGAGCCAAGCGGGGACGTCGGCGGCGTGCTGCGACTCCGTCGTGGTCACGCCCGGGCACAGCGCCAGCACGTGCACTCCGCGCGCTTTCTGTTTGTGCCACAGGGTTTCCGAGAACGACGTCACGAACGCCTTGGTGGCGCCGTAGACGCCGAGCCCCGGTTTGGGCGTGAACCCCAGCGTCGAGGAGACGTTCACCAGCGCGGACCCGGGCCGGGCGCCGGCGAGGAACGCGTGGGCCAGCGTCACGACCGCGCGGCAGTTGAGGTCCATGACGGCCAGCGAGTCCGCCAGCGAGGTCTCCGCGAAGCCGCCGTGGATCGCGGCGCCCGCGTTGTTGACCAGCAGCGCGTACGGCTCGGCGAGCCGGTCGGCGGTGGCGCGCAGGCCGTCCTGGGTGGCCAGGTCCGCGGCCAGGTGGTCGTGGCCCGGGCCGAGCGTCGCCATGAGGTCCGCCAGTCGGTCTTCGCGGCGGGCCACGGCCGTCACCGAGTAGCCCGCCGCGGCCAGGGCCGTGGCGAACGCGCGGCCGATGCCCGCGCTCGCTCCCGTCACCAGCGCCTTCACCGCTTCGGCCGCGTTTCCGGCGCGAACTTGAACGAGATCCGCTCCAGCAGCGGCTTGCGCCGGGTGTTGTGGAACGCGGCGACGAGCCAGCGCTCGCCGTCGCGGACCAGCGTGTAGGTCTGCACCTTCGACAGCTTCTTCGGCGCGTCACCGGTGTAGGTGTCGCCGCGGCTGGTCAGGACGGCCACGTCCGCCCCGGGGAACCGCACGTCGAGGACCTCGTGCGCGAGCTTGGTGCCCTTGAGGAACTTCTCGAACAGCACGCGGTGGCTGCCGGCGATGTCGTCGCGGCCGGCGTAGCGCGTGCCGACGAAGGTCACGTACGTCGCGTCTTCGGTGAAGTGCGCGCCGTAGGCGTCGGCGTCGCCGCGGCCCCAGGCGTCGGCGAGCGAGTCGAGCACGGCGGTCACGGCCGTCCGGTCGGTGGTCAGCATGGTCGTCTCCTATACTTAGCTTCACGTGTGCAGTATCTGCACACATGCAGATATTAGGCAGGAGGACGACGAGATGGCAAGTCCCGCGGAACGGCACGTGCTCTTCCGGCGGTACCTGGACGCGGTGGGCCTGCACGGCCTGGCCGGGGCGGAGGCCGCCGGCCTGCACGCCACCGAGTGGTACGCGCTCAGCCTGCTCGACCTGGAGGGCCCGCTGACCTCGGGCGAGCTGTCCACGCGCACCGGGCTGACGACCGGCGCGACGACCCGGCTGATCGACCGGCTCGAGCGCGCCGGGTACGTCCGCCGCGCCGCCGACCCGGCCGACCGGCGCAAGGTGCTGGTCGAGCCGGTGCCGGACGCGCTCGCCGGGGTCGAGCGGATCGTCGGCCCGGCCCGCGGCCGCATCGCCGAAGTCATCGGCCGGTACACGCCGGAGCAGCAGGAGGTCCTGTTCGACTACTTCGCCCGCGCCGCACCGGCCTACCGCGAAGCGTCGGAAGAGATCCGCGAGGCGACCCGGCGGCGTTAGGTCAGGACGGTGCACGGACGCCCGGGCAGCACTCCGGCTGTAGTACTTTGGCCGGAGCAGCCCGACCGGCAGGAGCGATCATGGTGCGGCGCAACCCCGAGCGGCGGGCCGCCCTGCTCGACGCCTCGATCGAGGTCCTGGCCGCCGAGGGCGCCCGTGGGCTCACCTTCCGCGCCGTCGACCAGCAGGCCGGTGTCCCCGTCGGCACCGCCTCCAACTACTTCTCCAGCCGCGACGAAATCCTCCGGCACGCGGGGGAGCGGGTCTACGAACGGCTGGTCGACGAGGCGGTCCTCGCCGACGGCCTGGACGGGCCGCGCGACCCGGCCCGCGTCGCCGAGCTGATGCACGGGCTCGTCGACCGCGTCGCCGCGTTCCCGACCGGCTTCCTGGCCCTGCTGGAACTGCGGCTGGAGGCCACCCGGCGGCCCGGACTGCGCGCCGTGCTCACCCGCCGCATCCGGGCGGACGTCGAGTTCAACGTCGGCTACCACGAGAAGTCCGGGCTGCCCGGGGACGGGACCACGGTCGTCCTGCTGTGGCTGGCGCTGAACTGGCTGATCATGGAACGGCTGACCCTGCCGGACCTGTTCACCGGCGAGCAGCGGCACGAACTCGTCACGGCGCTCGTGGAGCGGCTGCTGGCCGGGCAGCCGCCGTTACCTCCGACGTAATCGACTCCACGCCGGCGGCGGGCGAACATTCCTTCCGGGACAACGAAAGGAACGCCGATGACCGCCTACGGAATCGCCCACCTGCACCCGCCCGCCGCGCTGCCGGAGGAGGTCTTCGAGTACCTCGAACGCATCCAGGCGACGCTCGACCCGTACGGCGGCAAGTTCCTCGTGCACGGCGCGCCGGTGGAGGTGCGGGAGGGGACGTGGCCGGGCGGCCTGGTGGTCATCGAATTCCCGAGCCTCGCCGCGGCGCGCGAGTGGTACGACTCGCCCGCCTACCGGGAGATCCTGCACCTGCGCGCGGACCACATCCCGGGCGACCTGGTCCTCGTGGCCGGCTGCGGCCCGGACCACGACTCGGCCGCCATGGCCGCGGTACTGCGCGCCGCCGCCGCGTGAGTCCGAAAAGGGGCTGACAGGGGACTCCCGGGGTCGTAGGTTGCCGCGGGTGGAGGAGATCGTCACCGAGCTCGAAATGACCGCCGCCGATCAGCTCAACCCCGCTCCGCCGGTCGACGGCGTCGCGGTGCGAGCCGTCCCGCCGGGCCCGCTGATCCGCGAGCTGCACGTCCGGATCGGGACGCCGCACCAGTGGCCGAGCGCGTCCCGCGGCGACGGCGAATGGGCGCGCTGGCTCGCGGAACCGGGCCGGCAGTACCGGCTCGTGGAGTACCGCGGCGAAGTCGCGGGTGCCGCGGACTTCGAGCCACAGCCCGGCGGCGTCGTCGAGATCACGACCTTCGGGCTGCTGCCCGAATTCGTCGGGAAAGGACTCGGCGGGTACGCGCTCACCCTCGTCGTCGCCGACGCGTGGACCCTGCCCGGCACGCGCCGCGTGTGGCTGCACACCTCGACGCTCGACCACCCGAACGCGCTGCCGAACTACCTGCGGCGCGGCTTCCGCAGCTTCAGCCGTCCAGTTTGACGGCGATCCCGACCGTCCGGTCCGCCGGGCCGCGCAGCTTCGAGAAGAACATCGTGACGCGGCCGACGATGCCGTACTTCCGGGCGATCGCGCGCCGGACGCGCTCGGTGTCCGCGGCGTCCAGCAGCCGGGCCTGACCGGAGACCTTCGCGCCGTGCGTCTTCTGCCCGCGCAGGTCGCAGCCCTGGACCTCGACGCGGCCGCCGTTGCGGATCCGCTTGACCTTCCCGGCCTTGCGCTCCGACCAGAAGACGAGCTCCCCGCCGTCGCCGGCGACCCAGATCGGGGTCGGCACGGCCCGCCCGTCGCGCCGGAACGTGGTCAGGACGACGTAGCGCTCGGCGGCGAGGCGGCCGGTCTCGGAAGTCATGCGCCCACCGTAGCCGGGTGCCGGTCCGGGAGAACTGCCTACGCCTTTCGGCGCCAAAACCGCACACGCCCGGCCGAAGCGTTTCACCACCTGCGTCTGAAACGCTTTGTGGGCTGGATCATCCGCTCACTGGGAGGCGTAGATGGCGGTCACACAGCAGGTACCGGTTCATCCGCAGGCCGGGTTCTTCGGCGCCGGGCCGTACCCCGCGCGCCGGGCCGCCGTCGCGGTCCTGGCGATCCTGGCGGGGTTCGTCCTCACCGCGATCTGGTCGGCGCCGTTCGTCGACTCCGTGATCGGGGACAGCGTCGCGAACGGCCTCCTCGGCTACGACGCCAAAGCCACGCCCATCAGCGGCGTCCTCGCCGGGACGCTCTTCGCGTTCGTCTCCGGCCTCGCGGGTTCCTTCACCGCCTGCAACATCGCCGCGTTCGGCGCGGTCGCCCCGCTGGTCGGCAGCGAAGCGGGGCAGAAGCGCAGCGCGTTGAAGCCGCTCGGCTGGATCGCCGCCGGCATGCTGACCGTCTCAGTCGGCTACGGCGTGGTCGTCGCGCTCGTCGGCACGCGGATGCCGCAGTTCTCGACCGCGCAGACCACCGGGCTTTCGCCGCGCAGCATCCAGTCCATGATCGCCTTCGGGGTCGTCGGCCTGGTCTTCCTGGCCATGGGCCTGATCGCCCTCGGCATCGTCGGCAACCCCTTCGCGGGCTTCACCCGCCGCCACCCCGCGGCGCCGCTGGTCCTGATGGGCGCGCTGATCGGCGGGTTCCTCATCGGACGGCCGTACCCGCTGTTCCGCATCATGTTCCGCAGCGCCGCCGAGCAGCACAACGTGCTCTACGGCGCCGCCGCGTTCGCGCTGCAGTCGGTCGGCAACATCGTCGTCATGGCCGTGCTCTTCCTCGTCCTGACCTACGCCACCGGCGGCCGCGTGCAGCGCTGGCTGGCCGCGAAACCGGCCCGGATCGCCACGGTGACCGGTGCGGCGTTGCTCGTCGGCGGCACGTTCACGCTGCTCTACTGGGACGTCCGCGTGCTCGGCCGGCTCGGGTACATCTGGTTCCCGATGGTCAGCTGGTAGCCCGGCCGACCCAGCGGTAGTCGGGTGCCGGGTCGAGCTGAACGCCGTTCGCGACGGCGACCAGCTCGGCCTCCGGCCGCGGCCCCGACACCGTCAGCCAGCGCCCCGACGGCAGCCGCACCGCGACCATCGCGTCCCGCCCGGCCGACGGCGCCACGAAGAAGCCCTCGCCGCCGCGGACGGTCACCGGTTCGCCGCCCGGCACGCCGGGCGCGTCACGGCCGGCGACGGCCCGCACCACGGCGACCGACGGCCGAGCCGGATCGGCCGCGGTCAGCTCCGTACCGGCGTCGCCGGGACCGGTGCCCCGCACCAGGGCCGAACGTTCGGCCAGCCCCGGCGGCAGGGAACCGAACCGCAGCTCACCGCGGACGCCGACCGGGGTGGCGGTGACCGAGCCGGCGACCCGCTGAGCGACGGCGCGGGCGTCCGGGACGCCGAGGATCCGCGCGACCAGCACGTGCTGGTCGTCGGCCAGCCAGGTGAGCTCGGCGAGGCCGCCGTCGCCGGTGACCATGGCGACCCGGCCGCGCACGACGACCTGGTCCTTGATCGACGCGATCTTCAGCGCCGTCTGCGACCACTCGGGGTCGGCGGTGGAGTGCGCCACCAGCGTGACCGATGCCTGGCCGGCCGACCACCGCCGGGTCTGCGGGGTGAGCCCGGGGCCGCCTTCGCGGTACTGCTCGGTGAACCCCGCCGGCAGCCAGCCCGGGCTGAAGGCGAGCACCGGGCGGCTCGCGGCCGGCTCCAGGGCCGGCGGCCGGGTCAGCAGCTGCAGGCCCGTGACGAGGCCGACGACCACCACGACCACGGCGGCGGCGACCAGGGCCAGCCGGGTCGCCGGCCGCCGTTCCCGCCCCGAGCGCGCGAGGGCGTCGCGCACCGCGTGGCCGTCCGGGGCGCGGGCGGCCAGCCGGTCCAGGCTCTCCCGGATCAGCGTCTCGGTGTCGTGCTCGCTCCGCGTCATTCGGGGACTCCGGTGGTGATGGACGTCGGGTGCGGGGCGTGGCGCAGGGTGGCCAGGGCCCGCGAAATCTGGCTGCGCACGGTGGAGACGCCGCAGCGCAGGACCGCGGCGATCTCGGCGTCGGAGTAGTTCTCGTAGTACCGCAGCACGACCGCGGCGCGCTGCTTGCGCGGCAGCGTGGCGAGCAGGCCGAGCATGGCGTCCCGCTCGTCCCAGGCGGTGGCGGGATCGGCTTCCGGCGGGCTGAGCGCGTCGAGGACGTCGTGGCTGCTGGGCACCATCCGGCGCACGGCCCGCCGCCGCCACGAGAGGTACTCGTTGGTGACCATCCGCCGCACGTAGGTCGGCGGGGCGGCGATGCCGTCCCAGCGTTGCTGGGCGCGCAGCAGCACGTCCTGGACGATGTCCTGCGCCAGGTGGGGGTCGTTCGTCAGGACGGTGGCGTAGCGGAGCAGCCCGTCCAGCCGCTCCGCCACGAACTCTTCGAAGCTCACACACGTCCCTTCGTCACTCCAGGGACGCACGAGGGGGCCGTACTGCTGCACGGCGGACGGAAATTTATCGCCCGAGGACGTCCTCCAGCCGGACGAAGGCGAAGCCGGTGGCCGGTTCGTCGCCGGGCGAGGGGTGGCGTTCGCCGTCGTGGACGACCAGGAGGCCGTGCGGGAACCGGCGGCCGAGGGAGGCCGTGGAGATCGCCGAGCCGTCGGAGTGCTCCACCGAGTCCGTCCCGCGGCCGGCGACGATCCGCAGGTCACGGACGTGCTTGCCGTACACGACGAACCGCGAGTCGCCCTGGCTGGAGGCGAACAGGGTGCCGTTCGCCACCGCCAGGCCCTCGGCGTCGGCGGTCAGCCACCGGCCGCCGTAGCCCGGGTCGGCGCCGTCCGGGACGCACTCCTCGGTGGCACTGTCCCAGCGCTGGGGGACACCGAACGACCGGACGCGGTCGAGCAGCTCGGGCCGCCCGAAGCCGCCGGAGGTCAGCGGGATCCGCCAGATCCCGACGTCCTCCTGGGCGGTGTAGAGCACGCGGCCGTCGAACACCGAGCCTTCGAGCTGCGGTCCTTCGCCGGGCTCCTCGCACGGCGACCAGGCCGAGCCGTCCGGCAGGCGGAACCGCGACGGCAGGTCGACGGTCGCGATCGGCGCGGTGCCGACCGAGCCGTCCGGCCGGTCGACGAGCCGCAGCAGCGCCACGCGCGTCTCGTGCCGCCGTGTCACGGCCACCCACCGGACGCCGGTGCGCGGATCACGCGCCGCGGCCAGGCCGTAGGCGGTCCGCTGCTGGTCCACTTCGGACTCCGACGCGGAAAACACCGGTGGCGCGGCGGGATCGGTGACGTCCCGCAGCACGTGCGCCCCGGCGGCGGCGCCCGCGGGGTCGATCCGGTAGACGCGGATCCGGTCCCGCCCCCGGTCGCTGACGACGGCGAGATCCCCGACGACGTCGACGTTGTTGAACCGCCCGCCCGGCCCGGCGGGGACCAGCTGCAGGGTCCGCGCGCTCAGGTCGAACGCGGCGAGGCCGCCTTTCTTGAGGGTGCCGAGCACGACGCTGCGCTCGGGATCGCGCGGGTGCACCCAGATCGCGGGATCGTCGGCGTCGGCGTCACCGGTGAAGGCCTGGGTCTGGCGGACGGGCGCCGGATCGCGGGTCGCGGCGGACGCGGGGACGGCGGTCAGCAGGGCGACGGCGGCGAGGGCCGCCGGGAGGAGTCTGCGCACGGGCGGAAACTAGACGAATCGGGTGGCCGGGACGTGAACGGCGGATGCCGGGCCGTGCCATCGGCGGCGGTCCCGAGCCCCTTGACTACGCTGGTGGGCATGTCTGTCGCGGTGCGGGTGATCCCCTGTCTCGACGTCGACGCGGGCCGGGTCGTGAAGGGTGTCAACTTCGCCGGCCTCCGCGACGCCGGCGACCCTGTCGAGCTTGCCCGGCGTTACGACGCCGAAGGCGCCGACGAGCTCACCTTCCTCGACGTCACCGCGTCCTCAGGGGACCGCGAAACCACTTACGACGTCGTCCGGCGGACCGCCGAGCAGGTCTTCATCCCGCTGACCGTCGGGGGTGGCGTGCGCAGCAACGACGACGTCAACCGGCTGCTGCGGACCGGGGCCGACAAGGTCAGCATCAACACCGCCGCCATCGCGCGGCCCGAGTTCCTCAGCGAGGCGTCGCGGCGGTTCGGCGCCCAGTGCATCGTGCTCTCGGTCGACGCCCGGCGCGTGCCGGAAGGCGGGGAGCCGACCCCGTCCGGGTTCGAGGTCACCACCCACGGCGGCCGCCGGGGGACCGGGATCGACGCCGTCGAATGGGCCGCGCGGGGCGAGGAACTCGGGGTCGGGGAGATCCTGCTCAACTCCATGGACGCCGACGGCACCAAGAACGGCTTCGACCTCGAACTCATCGAGCTCGTCCGCAAGGCCGTGCGCGTCCCGGTGATCGCCAGCGGCGGAGCGGGTGCGGTGGAGCACTTCCTGCCCGCCGTCCGGACCGGAGCCGACGCCGTGCTCGCCGCCAGCGTGTTCCACTTCGGACAGCTGAAGATCGGGGACGTCAAGGACGCGCTGCGCGAAGGCGGGGTCGAGGTCCGGTGAAGTCCTGGCAGGCACCCGTCGAGGTGAAGGTCACCGCCGGCCTGCTGGCCGGGCTGCCGGTCGCGTGGGCGTTGCTCGACCTGGTCCCGGTGCTGAGCGCCGGGGCCGGCCTGGCCATCTACCGGATGCCGGCGCTCGCGCTGATCCTCGGCGGCGTCGTCACCACCGGGCTCGTGCTGAAGATGGGCAGCGCGCGGATCGGCGGCCTGGTCGTCGCGGTCGTTTTCGCGCTGCTGCACGCGTTCCTGCTGCTCGGTGCCGAGCTGTGGTTCAACAAGCTGTTCTCCGGTCTGTCCTTCGCGGGCTACGGCTACGCGTTCGTCCTGCTGAACTCGATGCCGCTCAAGCGGCACATCCTGGGAGCCGAAGCATGACCCTCGACGCGGCCGTCTCGGCGCGCCTCAAGCGCAACGCCGACGGCCTGATCGCCGCGGTCGTCGTCGAACACGCCACTTCGGACGTGCTGATGATGGCCTGGATGAACGACGACGCCCTCGCCGCGACGCTGGCCACCCGCCGCGGCACGTACTGGTCGCGCAGCCGGGGGAAGCTGTGGGTCAAGGGCGAGACGTCCGGGCACTACCAGCACGTCCGCGAGGTGCGGATCGACTGCGACGGCGATACGGTCCTGCTGCGCGTCGACCAGACCGGCCCGGCTTGTCACACCGGCACGCACACCTGTTTCGACACCGAGGAACGCCTCCTCCTGGCCGATGAGAAAGAGCACGCGTGACCATCGTCGCCGACATCCTGGTCGGGCTCGTCGCCCTGATCCACGTCTACATCGTCGTCCTGGAGATGTTCCTCTGGACGACGCCCCGCGCCCGCGCCGCGTTCGGCACGACGGAGGAGTTCGCGGAGGCGAGCAAGACGCTGGCGGCGAACCAGGGGCTGTACAACGGCTTCCTGGCGCTGGCGCTGGTGTGGGGCCTGATCGCGGGCCAGTTCCAGCTCCAGCTGTACGGCCTCGTCTGCGTGATCATCGCGGGCCTCTACGGCGCCGCGACGGCCAGCAAGCGGATCCTTTTCGTGCAGGTGCTCCCGGGCGCGCTGGCGCTCATCGCGCTGCTGATCGCCCGGTAGGCCCAACGTCGTTGCCGCTCAAGGCTTCCAGCCTGGCTGCCGCCGGCGACCGCGACGACCTCGCGCGCCGAAGGCGGCGGCGTCAGCCGATCTCGCCGGTGAGGTAGCGCTGCAGGTTCGGCGCGATCGCGCGCACCAGGACCTCGACCTCCTCGGTGGCGACCGGCTCGAACTTCGCCACGTACCGGACCATGCCCAGGCCCACCATCTGCGTCGCGCAGAGGTTCATCCGCAGTGGCACGCGGTCCGAGCCGATCGAGGTGATCAGCGCGCTGAAGAACCGCTGGAAGAAGTCGCGCAGCACGTGGCCGGCCTGCTCGTGGCCGGTGACGCTGCGGATGAGCGCCACGAACACGCCGCCGCCCGCGCTGTCCCAGCGGGTGATGAACGTGCGGACGATCCGCTCGCCCAGTTCGTCGTCGGGGCCGTTGCGGAGGACCTTCTGCAGTTCCAGGGGGTCGAACGGCAGCTCGAGGACCGCTTGGGCGAACAGGCCCTCCTTGCTGCCGAACCAGTGGTTGACCATCGCCGCGTCGACGCCGGCGCGGGTGGCGATCGCGCGCACGGTCGCACCGTCGTAGCCGTTCTCCGCGAACACCGACCGCGCGGCCTCGACCAGCGCCGTGCGGGTGTCCTGGCCGGCGGGCCGCCGCCCGCGGCGGCGGACGTTAGGCTCGCTGTTCTCCGTGGTGCTCACCTGCCCATCATGACGCACGGCAAGCCCGAATTCAACATTCATTGAATTAAGGCGGTGAACCGCAGGCCGTCCATCAGGAGGTCCAGCAGGCGGCAGGCCTGGGCTTCGTGTCCGGGCCGGGGGGCCACGGTGAAGATGCCGATGAGCGCGGCGGCGATGTCTTCGGCGGTGACGTCGGAGCGGAGGTCGCCCGCCGCGCGGCCGGCGTCGAGGATCGCGGTGATGGCCGCCAGCAGCTCGGTGCGAGTGCGGGCGTGCGCGATTTCGCCCGACTCGATCATCGCGAGCAGCGTGTCGAGCATGCCGTTCTTGGTCGCGATCCAGTCGCCGAACAAGTCCATCCAGCGCCGCATCGCCGCGGCCGGAGGCAGCCGGCCGAGCAGCTCCTGCGCGCCGGTCGCCAGCCGGGTGACCTGGTCCTGGTAGACCGCGTCGACCAGCGACTCGCGGGTCGGGAAGTGCCGGTAGAGCGTGGCGATGCCGACCCCGGCCTCGCGGGCGATCGCCCGCATGGACGGCTCGGTGTCCGCCGCGGCGAACATGCGGGTCGCCACCGTGAGCAGCTGGTCGCGGTTGCGGGTCGCGTCCGCGCGCGGTCCGCGCGGCTCGGGCTCGGGCAAAACGGATCACGCTCCGTTTCTGCTAGGCTCGGCAGGTAACCGGAGCATAGTCCGTTTCACGGTGTGTTCCCCCAGCGCGAGGAGACAGACATGAGCAAGGCGGTCCGGCTCGACACGTTCGGCGGCCCCGAAGTCCTGGCTGTGCAGGAGGTTCCCGCACCGCAGGCCGGCCCGGGACAGGTCCGGGTGCGGGTCACCGCGGCCGGATTGAACCCAATGGATTGGATCATGACCGCCGACGCGGACACCGCCGCCCGGTTCGGCTTGCGCCTGCCGGCCGGGTTCGGGACCGACTACGCGGGGCGGGTCGACCAGGTCGGCGCGGGGGTGACCGGGTTCGCGCCCGGCGACCGGGTGTTCGGGGGTGCCCTGTCACGCGCGGTCGCCGAGTTCGTGGTGGTCGACGCGGCCGGGGAAGCCGCGGCGGACGAGGTCCACCACACCCCCGAGGGCGTCGACGACCGCACTGCCGCCACCCTCACGATCGCCGGCCGCACGGCCGCCGCCGCCCTCGCCGTCGTCGATCCGGGTCCGGCCGACACCGTGCTGATCGGCGGCGCGGCGGGCGGGGTCGGGGTGTTCGCCGTCCAGCTCGCCCGGATCGCGGGCGCGCGGGTGATCGGGACGGGATCGGCGGCCTCGGCCGGCTTCCTGCGCGAGCTCGGAGCCGAGCCGGTCACCTACGGCGACGGCCTGGCCGGCCGGGTCCGCGCCCTCGGCGGTGTCACCGCCGCCATCGACCTGCACGGGACCGAGACCGCGCACGCCGCCCGGGAGCTCGGCGTCCCGGACCACCGCATCGTCACCGTCGCCGCGCGGCTCGACGGCGTGGCGGGGGCCAACGGCGCGGACGCCGCGCCCGGGACCCTGGCGGAGATCGCCCGCCTGGTCGCGGCCGGCCGGCTCCGCGTGCCGATCGCGGCGACCTTCCCGGTCGAGGACATCCGCCGCGCGGCCGAGCTCCAGGCCGGCCGGCACGTGCACGGCAAGGTGGTCGTCGACTTGTAGCGTCGTGGTCGTCGCCCGCGCCACCGGGCGATCCGCGCAAGCGGCACAATGAGGTCCATGGTCAGCGCATCCGCCGGTTCGGCCGGTCCCGGCACGGTCAGCCCGTCCCGCGAGGACTTCCGCGTCCTCGCCGAGAGCCGCCGCGTGATCCCGGTCGTGCGCCGGGTCCTCGCCGACGGCGAGACGCCGATCGGGGTGTACCGCAAGCTCGCCGCCGACCGGCCCGGCACGTTCCTGTTCGAGTCCGCCGAAAACGGCGCGTCCTGGACCCGCTGGTCGTTCATCGGCGTCCGCAGCCCGGCCGCGCTCACCGTCCGCGACGGCGAAGCGGTCTGGACCGGCACCCCGCCGGTCGGCCTGCCCTCCGATGGCAACCCGCTGAACGTCCTGCGCGAGACCATCGAAGCCCTGCACACCGAGCCGCTGCCCGGCCTGCCCCCGCTGACCGGCGGCATGGTCGGCTACATCGGCTACGACGCCGTCCGCTGGCTGGAACGGCTGCCGGAGCTGGCCGAGCGCGACCTCGACATCCCCGAGCTGACCATGCTCCTGGCCACCGACCTGGCCGCGTTCGACCACCACGAGGGCACGGTCACGCTCATCGCGAACGCCGTCAACTGGGACGACTCGCCCGAGCGCGTGGACGCGGCCTACGACGACGCCGTCGCCCGGCTCAGCGCGATGACCGAGCAGCTGCAGGTGCCCGCGCCGGCCACGGTCGCCGCGTTCGACCGGCCCGCGCCGGAGTTCACCCGGAAGCGGTCGAAGGCGGACTTCCACGCCGCGGTCGAGAAGGCCGTCGAGGCGATCAAGGCCGGCGAAGCGTTCCAGATCGTGCCGTCGCAACGCTTCGAGATCCCGACCGCGGCCGACGCGCTCGACATCTACCGCGTGCTGCGGACGTCCAACCCGAGCCCGTACATGTACCTGCTGCGGCTGGAGGGCTTCGACATCGTCGGCTCCAGCCCCGAATCCCTCGTCACCGTGCGGGACGGCCGCGCGACCACGCACCCCATCGCGGGCACGCGCTGGCGCGGTGCGGACCCGGAGGAGGACGCGCAGCTGGCCAAGGACCTGCTGGCCGACGACAAGGAGCGCGCCGAGCACCTGATGCTCGTCGACCTCGGCCGCAGCGACCTGGGCAAGGTCTGCAAGCCGGGCACCGTGCGCGTGGTCGACTTCTTCCAGATCGAGCGCTACAGCCACGTCATGCACATCGTGTCCACCGTCACGGGCGAGCTGGCCGAGGGCAAGACGGCGTTCGACGCGGTCACGGCGTGCTTCCCGGCCGGGACGCTCTCGGGTGCGCCCAAGGTCCGCGCGATGCAGCTGATCGAGGAGCTGGAGCCGGTCCGCCGCGCGCTGTACGGCGGCGTCGTCGGCTACCTCGACTTCGCCGGCGACGCCGACACCGCGATCGCGATCCGCACGGCCCTGGTCAAGGACGGCATCGCGCACGTCCAGGCCGGCGGCGGGGTGGTCGCCGACTCGGTGCCGGACTACGAGGACACCGAATCGCTGAACAAGGCCCGGACCGTGCTCTCGGCGGTGGCCGCGGCGCAGACGATGGTGGCGGCGGGTGCGCTCGACCCGGCCGCGGACGCCGCTCATGTCTGACACGCCGGACGCCTCCCCGGTCGCCGACGCGGCCGCTCCGGCGGCGAGGCGTCCACTGTGGATGATCGTGGTCGCGCTGCTGCTCGGCGCGCTCGCGCTGTGGGGTGCGTCACGGCTGACGTGGTTCGCCGAATTCCGCGACGGCGGCGTCCGCGGCACGGTCCTGTACCGCGAAACCGGCGAGCAGCGGGCGACCGCGCTGGTGCCGCTGGCCCTGCTCGCGCTGGCCGGCGTGGCCGGGGTCGTGGCCACCGGCGGCTGGGCGCGGCGCGTGCTCGGCGGCGTGCTCGTGCTGGCCGGGGTGGCGGCGGTCTGGACCGGCGTCGATGGCGTCCGGTTCGCCGGCTACGCCGACGGCCTGCCGGTGACCCAGATGCTGCTCGGGCGCGGCCTGGCCGTGCTCGGGGGAATTCTCGTCGCCGCCGGCGGGTTGGTCGCCGTCAAGGGCGCCGGCCGGGCCGCCCGCCTCGGCACGAAGTACGCGGCCCCGGCCACCCGGAAGAAGGTGCGTGACCCGGACGCCGAGCTGTGGGAGGCGCTGTCCGAAGGGGAAGACCCGACGGACGTCCGGGGCAGGCATTCGGAGTAACGCGCACACCCGGAACCGGGCGTCTCGGATGCGGGGGTTAGCATCGTTTCGGCGGGAAGGGGAAGGTTTTTGTGAGCGAACTTGCGAGTGGATCCGTGAGCACGCGCCCTGGTGGGGGCGCCCGGTGAGCGTGCTCGAAGACATCGTCGCCGGCGTGCGGGAAGATCTCGCCGTGCGGGAATCCGCGCTGCCGTTCGACCAGCTGAAGATCCGGGCGGCCGCCGCCCCCGGCCCCCGCGACGTGATGTCCGCGCTGCGCGAGTCCGGTATCGGCGTGATCGCCGAAGTGAAGCGGCGCAGCCCCTCGAAGGGCGACCTGGCCGACATCCCCGACCCGGCCGCGCTGGCGAAGGACTACGAAGACGGCGGCGCGCGCGTGATCAGCGTGCTCACCGAGCAGCGCCGCTTCGGCGGTTCGCTGGCCGATCTGGACGCCGTCCGCGCCGCGGTCGACATCCCGATCCTGCGCAAGGACTTCGTCGTCAGCCCCTACCAGGTGCACGAGGCCCGCCTGCACGGCGCCGACATGGTGCTGCTGATCGTCGCCGCGCTGGAGCAGAACGCGCTCGTCGCGCTGCTCGACCGCGTCGAGTCGCTCGGGATGACCGCGCTGGTGGAGATCCACAACGCCGAGGAGGCCGACCGGGCCCTCGAGGCGGGCGCCAAGGTCATCGGCGTCAACGCGCGCAACCTGCACACCCTCGAGGTGGACCGGGACGTCTTCTCGCGGCTGGCCCCCGGCCTGCCGATGGACGTCTACAAGGTCGCCGAGTCCGGGGTGCGCGGCCCGGGCGACCTGATGTCCTACGCCGGCCACGGCGCCGACGCGGTGCTGGTCGGCGAGGGTCTCGTCGCCTCCGGCGACCCGAAGGGCGCCCTCGTCAAGCTGGTCACCGCCGGTTCCCACCCCGCCTGCCCGAGGCCGTCGCGGTGACCGAAGAGCACGGTGCTGTCAAACGGCCTCAGGAACTCGGCGCACACGACCCGGACGAGCGCGGCTATTACGGCCCGTACGGCGGGCGGTTCATGCCGGAGGCGCTGATCGGCGTCGTCGACGAGGTCGCCACCGAGTACGACAAGGCCCGCCATGACCCGGAGTTCCTGAACGAGTTCAACCGCCTGCTGAAGGACTACGCGGGCCGCCCGTCGCTGCTCACCGAGGCCAAGCGCTTCGGTGAGCACGCCGGCGGCGCGCGGGTCTTCCTCAAGCGCGAGGACCTGAACCACACCGGCTCGCACAAGATCAACAACGTGCTGGGCCAGGCGCTGCTCACCAAGCGGATGGGCAAGAAGCGCGTGATCGCGGAGACCGGCGCGGGCCAGCACGGCGTCGCGACGGCCACCGCGTGCGCGCTGCTCGACCTCGACTGCGTCGTCTACATGGGCGAGGTCGACACCGAGCGCCAGGCGCTGAACGTGGCCCGGATGCGGCTGCTCGGCGCCGAGGTGATCCCGGTCAAGACCGGATCGCGGACGCTGAAGGACGCGATCAACGAGGCCCTGCGCGACTGGGTCACCAACGCCGACACCACGCACTACCTGTTCGGCACGGCCGCCGGGCCGGCGCCGTTCCCGACGATGGTGCGCAACTTCCACCACGTCATCGGCACCGAGGCGCGGGAGCAGATCCTGGAGCAGGCCGGGCGCCTGCCCGACGTCGTCGCGGCCTGCGTCGGCGGCGGGTCCAACGCGATCGGCATCTTCTCGGGCTTCTACGACGACCCGTCCGTGCGGCTGGTCGGCCTGGAGCCGGGCGGCGAGGGCATCGAGGGCAACCGCCACGGCGCGACCCTGACCAAGGGCACCCCGGGCAACCTGCACGGCGCGATGACGTACCTGCTGCAGGACGAGGACGGCCAGACGGTCGAGTCGCACTCGATCTCGGCCGGGCTCGACTACCCGGGCGTCGGCCCGGAGCACGCGTGGCTCAAGGACACCGGCCGCGCGGAGTACCGCCCGATCACCGACGCCCAGGCGATGGACGCGTTCAAGCTGCTGTCCCGCACCGAGGGCATCATCCCGGCGATCGAGTCGGCGCACGCGCTGGCCGGCGCGCTGGACCTGGGCCGCGAACTGGGTCCGGACGGCCTGATCGTGGTCAACCTGTCCGGCCGCGGCGACAAGGACATGGACACGGCGGCCAAGTGGTTCGGACTGGTGAACGAATGAGCGGGCTGGACGACCTCTTCGCGACCACGCGCGCGGAGGGCCGCGGCGCGCTGATCGGCTACCTCCCGGCGGGCTTCCCGACGGTCGAGGGCTCGAAGGACCTGATCGCGGCGTGCGTCGACGGCGGCGCGGACCTGATCGAGGTCGGCGTCCCGTATTCGGACCCGGTGATGGACGGCCCGACCATCCAGGCCGCGTCGGTGACCGCGCTGGACAACGGCTTCCGCCTCAAGCACGTGTTCGAGGTCGTCGAGTCGGTGTCGGCCCGCGGCGGCCGCGCGGTCGTGATGACGTACTGGAACCCGGTGAACCGCTACGGCGTGGACCGCTTCGCCCGCGACCTCGCTTCGGCGGGCGGGCTCGGCCTGATCACCCCGGACCTGATCCCGGACGAAGCCGGCGCGTGGATGGAAGCTTCGGCTCAGCACGGCTTGGATCGGACGTTCCTGGTGGCGCCGTCGTCGTCGGAGGAGCGGCTCGCCCGCACGGCGGCGGCCTCGTCGGGCTTCATCTACGCGACCGCGGTGATGGGCGTGACGGGCGCACGCGACCAGGTGGGCGCGGGAGCGGAAGAGCTGGTCCGCCGCACGCGCGCGCACACGGACCTGCCGATCGGCGTGGGCCTGGGTGTCCGCTCGGGCGACCAGGCGGCCGAGGTGGCGTCCTTCGCGGACGCGGTGATCGTGGGTTCGGCCCTGGTCACGGCGGCGGCGGAAGGCGCGGACGGGGTTCGCCGCCTGTCGGCGGAGCTGGCCGAAGGCGTGCGCCGGGCGGTCGCGACCGCCTGACCCGGATCTGCTGCCGGGCGGTGTTCCACGGGTGTGACGCCCTCACCTGATCCAGAACTGTCGGTAGCGGTCCGCATACTCGTTGTGTGATGATCCACAACGAGGGGACCGGCCACACATGTCACACTGGAGCAGACCCACGGCGACGCGCGGGAGCGGAGGTGAAGCGCGATGGCAGCACCGGCTGAGCCCGAGACGCACAGCGAGTTCCACATCCCGCCACGACCGGACGGCTGGACGGTCGACGAGGTCCTCGCCTTGTCCGAGGACCAGGCGTCACGGCACCGGGTCGAACTCGTGGACGGAGCGCTCCTCGTGAGCCCCGCGCCGACTTCGGTGCACCAACGGCTCCTGCAGAAGTTGCAGCTCGCCTTCGTGCCCGCGCTGCCGGGCGGTACCGAACTACTGCCCGGAGTGAATGTGCGCTTCGGAACGCAGCGGCTGCTGGTCCCCGATCTGGTGATCCTCAACTGCCCTGGAGTCGATACCGTGGCGTACCTCGCGAGTGATGTCCTGCTCGCCGCGGAGATCGTCTCACCTTCGAGCAAGGTGCAGGACCGGATGCTCAAACGAGCCCTCTACGCCGAGGCATTCATCCCGTACTACCTCCTGGTCGAGCCGCTCGAACCGACGGTGGCGACCCTGTTCGCCCTCGAACGCGACGAATACGAGCCCATCGCCAAGAGCAAGGACGGCGAACTCCGGCTCATGCGGCCGTTCGAAGCCACCCTCCGCCTCTGACAGCTCTTGTACGAAAGCTGTACGCCCCCGCGGCAAAGTCCGCGCCATGGACATCGCACACCTCCCGCGGCGCAGCTTCCTGCGCGGTGCCGCCGGCCTGGCCGTCGCCGGGGCAGCCGGGCTTCTCCTCCCGCAAGCCGCCCGCGCGGTCACCGTGCCGCGGATCTACAGCTGTGCCGAATGGGGCGCGCGACCGCCCGCCGATGCGCTCACCACGCTCGACCACCCCGCGAACCGGGTGCTCATCCACCACATCGCCTGCCCCAACAGCACCGACTACTCCCTCGCGCACGCCTTCCAGGTCGCCCGGGACGACCAGCACGACCACATCGACAACAACGGCTGGTCCGACACCGGGCAGCACTTCACCGTCAGCCGCGGCGGCTACCGGCTCGAAGGGCGGCACGGCAGCCTCGACGCCCTGCGCGGTGGCACCACGATGATCCAGGGCGCCCACTGCCCGGGCCAGAACACCAACGCCATCGGCATCGAAAACGAAGGCACCTACACGAGCGTCGAGCCGCCGCAGGCGCAGTGGGCGTCGCTCGTCGTGTTCTGCGCCTACATCTGTCGGCAGTACGGGATCCCCGTTGAGGAGATCAAGGGCCACCGCGACTTCTACAACACCGAATGCCCCGGCGACCGCCTGTACGCCAAGCTGCCGCAGCTGCGCACGGAGGTCGCCAGGGCACTGGCGGCGTGAGCGGCTACCCGAGGGTGTCCAGCGTCCGCACCGCGTCCGAAGCCGCGGCCTGGTCCGCCGGGTCCGGTTCGGCCGCCGCGGCCGGGTGACGCGAGGCCGCCGGGTGCGTGCAGCCCAGCTGCTGCAACGACCCCTTGAGCCGGTCGGTGAGGAACTTCAGCAGGCCGGTGCCGTCGTCAGGGGACGGCGCCGCCCGCAGCAGCCGGCGGTCCGACGTCAGGCGATCCAGCCCGGACGTCCGCAACGACCGGCAGTACGCCCGGGTGCTCGCCGGACGCCGGTCGAGCGCGGGCTGGTCGACGCCCGCCCGGTACAGGTTCGTCTTGGCGGGGCTGGGTTTCCCGTCGACCAGCGTCATCGGGTCGCCCGGCGGCACCAGCGCCACCGGGTTCCGCTGGCCGGCGGCCGCCTGCAGCTCGTTCAGGGCGAGTGACGTCGTGGGGCGGCCGCCGTCCGTCAGGTCCGGGGCCGTGAACGGGGTGCAGCCCAGCGCCGGGTCCACGAACGCGTCGAGCAGCCGGTTGTCGCTGCCGTTCGCGAGCGTGGCGGGCTTTCGCAGCGTGCGCGAGTTCGCCGCGGTGGCCTGGGCCGTCCGGCCGTCGCGCGTCGCCAGGTACGTCGTCGTCACGTTGTCGCTCTGGTCCTGGTCCACCAGCGAGAAGTCGCGCACCGACGGGCACGGCCGGCCGTCCTTCGCCCGGCCCAGCGGCGGGATCCGGAGCTTGCCGTCCCGGACGGCCTTGTTCGCCGCGTCGAAGAACGGTTGCGCGCCGCAGAAGGCGACCTGGCCGAACAGCGAACCGCCGAGGCCGTTGACGCAGTGACCCAGCCGGCCCCCGGCGAGGGTCAGCGTGTCGCCGTTGAACCCGAACCACAGGCCGACGACGGCGTTCCGCGGCAGCGCCGGGACGACCGGCGGTGCCGCGGGCGCGGTGCCCGCGTCGACGACGAGCGGGTGGTACACCGACAGCTTCCCGGTGGCGGGGTCGAGGATCGTCGCCTCGGCGAACGCGCCCTGCGCGTCCACCGATTCGTGGCAGGCGCCTTGCCGCGGATCGGTCGCGCGCAGCTGGTACGGCGTGGCCAGGCCACGCGCCGACAACGGATCTTCGGGCACCTGCAGGGTGCAAGCGGAATCGGGGATCGCGGGCGGCGGCGCGGGGGTGCGCGGTGCGGCCACCGCGATCCCGACCGCGCCCAGCGACGCCGCGGCCACCGCGACGGTCACCTTGAGCTTCCAAGGCCGTTGCCGGTGGCGGGGACGAGCTTCTGGCATGGACTGTGCCTTCTTTCGGCCTCCTCACCTCACCCGGCGCAGGACGCTAGCACAGATAACAGCCCGATCACAGAACGATTTCCGGGCACAATTCCGGCATTCGCGGCGAATGGTGCCCGGAAAAGATCAATGGAGGTACCGCATCACGGCGCACAGCTCCTCGGGCGGCAGGGCGCCGAGCCGGTCGATCTCCCCGCGGCGCACGTCCACCAACGTCGTCGCCAGCTCCGCCCCGAACGCCGAAGTCAGCGCGGAGTCCGCCTCGAACGCCGTCACCGCGTCGGCCAGCGACTCCGGCAGCCGCTCGGCCGAAGGCAGCGTGCCCGGGTCGACGTCGACCGGCTCGGGCAGGTTCGCCCGGGACTCCACCCCGGCCAGGCCCGCGAAGATCAGCGCGGCCACCACCAGGTACGGATTGGCCGTCAGGTCGAAGCACTTGACCTCGAAGTTCGCCGCCCGGTCGCGCTGCCCGGCCGGGCCCTGGACCAGCCGCAGCGGCGCCTCGCGGTTTTCCAGGCCCCACACGCGGAAGACCCCGGCCCACTGGTGCGGCTCGAGCCGCAGGTAGCTGACCACCGAAGGCGCGCCGATCGCCAGCAGCGCCGGCAGCCCGGAAAGAATGCCGGCGCCGAACGCCTCCGCGGTGCCGGTGAGCCCGAACCGCCGGTCGCCGCCGGCGCACAGGTTGCGGTCGCCGTCCCACAGGCTCAGGTGGACGTGGCCGCCGTTGCCGACGCCGTCCGGCGCGAACTTCGGCGTGAACGACGCCCGCAGCCCGTGGTGCTCGCTGACCGTCCGGATGGTCTCGCGCATCAGCACGGCGACGTCGGCCGCGCGCACCGGGTCGCCGGCCGCGACCGACACCTCGAACTGCCCGGCCGCATACTCCGGGTGGATCTGTTCCACCGCGACACCCTGCGCGGCCAACGTGGACACCAGCGTGCGCAGGTAGCGTGCCTGCGAGGAAAGCCGCGCGTACCCGTAGGCCGGGCCCGCGGTGGCCGAGCGCGGGTCGTCCGGCGCGTCGGCCGCCGTGACCACCCACTCGATTTCGAACGCCGTCCGCGCGTTGTAGCCCAGTGCCGCGAGCCGGGCCGTCGCGGCCGCGGCCAGCGCCCGCGCGTCCTGCGGGTGCGGCTCGCCTTCCTGGTCGTACCGCCAGGCCGGCGCCCACGCCCAGCCGGGCTGGGCGGCCAGCGGCACGAGCGCGTCGAGGTCAGGGTGCAGCCGCAGGTCGCCGACCGGGCCGCGCGAGTGCGTGCCGTCCACGATGTCGTCGGTGGCCAGGAAGAAGTCGAACGAGTTCGACGCGCCGACACCCCACGCCGCGGCCGACCACAGCCGGTCCACCGGCACGGCTTTCACCCGCGCGATGCCGCTGTTATCCACGAACGTCAGCGCGACGAGCTCCACGCCGGCGGCGCGCAGGCCGTCGGCCCGGAGTGCGCCCTGTTGCGCGAGTTCTGCCCGATCGAGCTGGCTCATCCTGCCCCCGTCGATGTTCACTTGAGTGCTTCTCGCCTGAGAAAGAGGTGAAGATCGTGTCAGACACCGTCGAAACCCGTCCAGGTCTGCGCCGCTCCCTGTCCGTCTGGCAGGCCGTCGGCCTGTCCGTGGCGTTGATGGCCCCGAGCATGGCCGCCAACATCAACCCCCAGCAGACCGCGGCCGCCGCCGGCCGCGCCGTGCCGCTCGCCTTCCTGCTCTCGGCCGTCGGCGTCCTGCTGGTCGCGTACGGCTTCGTGAAGCTCTGTCAGCACTACCAGCACGCCGGATCGGTGTACGCCTTCGTCGGCGCCACCCTCGGCCCGCGCGCGGGAGTGGTTTCCGGCATCGGTCTCCTCGGGACGTACACGTTCTACGCCGTCGTCACGAGCTCGGCCGCGGGCACGCTGGGCACCGCTTTCCTGACGCAGGTGGGCATCTGGCCGGACCCGCCGTCGTGGGGCCCGTTCGTGCTGACGGCCGTCGCGCTGATCGGCGCCTGGCTGCTGGCGGTGGTGCCCGCCCGCCGCGGCACGAGCACGCTGCTCGCCGTCGAAGGCGCCACGATCGCGGTGATCCTGCTGGTCACGGTGGTCATCCTGGTCCGGCTGCTCGCCGGGAGCGCCCCCGGCGGCGCGCGGTTCACGATGGCCGTCTTCGTTCCGGAAACCGGGCTGTCCGGGGTGTTCCTCGGCGCGGTCTTCGGGTTCCTGTCCTTCGCCGGGTTCGAAGCCGCCGCGACGCTCGGCGAGGAAACCCACGACCCGAAGCGCAACATCCCGCGCGCGATCCTCGGCACGGCGATCTTCGGCGGCCTCTACTTCGTGGTGGTGACGGCCGTGGAGATGATGGCGTTCGGCGGCGACGCGGGCGCGTTCCACGATTCGTCGTCCCTGCTGGGCGACCTCGGCAGCCGGTACGCGGGCGCCTGGGTCGGCGACGTCATCAGCGTGGGCGCGGCGATCAGCGCGTTCGGGTGCTGCCTCGCCTGCGTCGTCGGCGGCTCGCGGCTGCTCTACGCCCTGGGCCGCGACGCGGTCGGCGGCCGTGGCATCGGCCGGACGTCGTCGCGCGGCACGCCGGTGGCCGCGGTCAGCGTGGTGACGGGCGCCGCCGTCCTGATCATCCTGGTGTGCGCGCTGTTCTTCGGCGCGACGGCGTCGGACACGTTCGCCTGGTCCGGTTCGATCGGGACGCTCATCCTGCTGGTGATCTACCTGCTCACGACGGTGGGCGCGATCCTGCTGCTGTTCGTGAAGCGCCGGATGCGCGTGCCGGGGTGGCACCTCGTGTTCCCGATCGGCGCGCTCGCCGTGCTCGGGTACACCGTGTACGTCAACGTGGTGCCGTACCCGGCCGAAGGCCCGGCGCGGTGGTTCCCGGTGGTGGCCGCGGCGGTGCTCGCGCTCGCGGTGATCTTGGTGCTGGCCGCGCCCGCCTACGCTCGTAGGGTGGGGGAGAGGCTCACGAGTGTGGACGGAGGCGCATGACCGAGCTGCTCCCGTTCGTCGCGGACCTGCCGCTGGTGGACCACCACTGCCACGGCCTCGTCACCCGGGACGTCACCCGCGCGGGCTTCGAGGCGATGCTGACCGAGGCCGACGCGCCGTCGCCGCTCGGGACGAGCCTGTTCGACTCGCTCATCGGGCTGGCCGTGCGCGCCCGCTGCGCGCCCGTGCTCGACCTGCCGGCGCACGCCCCGGCCGAGGTCTACCTCGAGCGTCGCGCCGGACTGGGCGCGGCCGAGGTGGCCCGGCGGTTCCTGCGGGCCACCGGCACGACCGACTTCCTCCTGGACGGCGGGTTCCTGCCGGACACGCTGACCACGACCGCGGAGTTCGCCGGGCTGGCGGGCACCCGCGCGCACGACGTCGTCCGGCTGGAGCAGGTCGCGGAGGCGGTGATCGGCGGCACCACCGCGGCCGGGTTCGCCTCGGCTTTCGCCGACGAGCTGGGGAAACGCGCCGCGACGGCGGTCGGGCTGAAGTCGATCGCCGCCTACCGCGTCGGCCTCGCGCTGGTGGGGGAGCGGCCGTCGGCGCCGGAGGTCGAAGCCGCCGCCGGCCGGTGGCTCGCCGCGGGCGGCGGCCGGCTGGCCGACGAGGTGCTGCACCGGCACCTCGTGTTCACCGGCCTCGACCTCGGCCTGCCGGTGCAGTTCCACGTCGGCTACGGCGACGCCGACGTCGACCTGCACCGCTGCGACCCGCTGCTGCTCACCGGGCTGCTGCGGGCGACCCGCGACCGCGGGGTGCCGATCCTGCTGCTGCACAACTACCCGTTCCACCGCCAGGCCGCGTATCTGGCGCAGGTCTTCGAGCACGTGTTCGTCGACGCCGGGCTCATCACGCACAACGCGGGCTTCCGGGCCCCGGCCGTGCTGGCCGAGCTCCTGGAGATCGCGCCGTTCGGGAAGGTGCTCTTCTCCACCGACGCCTTCGGCCTGGCCGAGCTGTACCACCTGGGCACGGCCCTGTTCCGGCAGGGTTTGTCGGACTTCGTCCGCGCCGCGCTGGCGGCCGACGCGATGTCCGAAAAGGACGCCGTCCGGCTGTGTGCTTTGGTGGGACACGAGAACGCGAAGAGGATCTACCGCTTGGAGCACGTGTGAGTGATCTGTGGACCCGGTGGACGCAGGCGATCGCCGGGGAACTGCCCGCCGCCGTCGAGCTGCGGCACGCCGTGCACGCCGACCCCCGCGGGTCCGGCGACGAAGAGGACACCGCCCGCCTGGTGAGCGACGCGCTCGGCGCGGGCGACGGCACCCGGGTCGCCAAGACCGGCCGCGCGATCCCGCTGCCCGGCACGTCCGACGGCCCGGCCGTGGCGCTGCGGGCCGAGCTCGACGCCCTGCCGGTGCTGGAGGGGACCGGCGTGCCGTGGGCGTCCGGCAACGAGCTGATGCACGCGTGCGGCCACGACGTCCACCTGGCCGCGCTGGTCGCCGTCTGCCGGGCCGCACGGCGCGTCGGCGTGCCGCGGCCGATCCTGGCGCTGCTGCAGCCGCGGGAGGAGACGTCCCCGCCCGGCGCGCTCGACGTCGTCGAGTCCGGGGTGCTGGCCGAGCACCGGGTGGACACGGTGATCGGTGCGCACGTCCAGCCGCGGATCGCGCACGGCGTCGTCTCGGCGGCGGCGGGCCCGGTGAACGCCTCCACCGACGAGTTCGAGGTGACGATGCACGGCCAGGGCGGTCACGCCGGCTACCCGCACCTGCTGCGCGACCCGATCGTCGCGCTTTCGCAGCTGGTCGTGAGCCTGCAGCAGCTCGCGTCACGCCGGATCGACCCGGTGTTCGGCGCGGTCTGCTCCATCGGCCGGATCCAGGGCGGCGCCGCGGCCAACGTCGTCCCGAACAGCGCGAGCGCGTTCGGTTCGCTGCGCCTGATGCGCACGAAGGACCGCGAGCGCGCCCTGGAGACGCTGGCCGACATCGTGCACGGCACCGCGCGGGCCCACGGCTGCACGGCCGAGCTGGAGATCAGCCCCTGCGAGCCGGTCCTGGACAACGACCCGGCGCTGGCGGCGGGCGCGCAGCAGTGGCTGCGGCACGCCGGCTTCGTCGTCGACGACAAGTTCCGCTCGTTCGGCGCCGACGACTTCGCCCACTACTGCGGCGGCGCGACCCGCGGCCTCATGCTGTTCGTCGGCCTCGGCGACACGGCGGGGGTGCCGAGCCTGCACGACGAGCGGTTCCTCCCGCGCGACCAAGCCGTCACCCAGGTCGCGCACGCGCTGGTGGCGGGGTACCTGGCCGCCTTGGACGCCCCGGCACGCTAGCGCTACGGTGGCCGCGTGATGAGCGCCTACCTCGCGACGATCCCCAGCCCCGACCGGGGGGTCTGGCACCTCGGACCGATCCCGCTCCGCGCGTACGCCCTGTGCATCATCGCCGGCATCATCGTGGCGATCTGGTGGGGCGAGCGGCGCTGGGTGGCCCGTGGCGGCACCAAGGGCACGGTGATCGACATCGCGGTGTTCGCGGTGCCGTTCGGCCTGGTCGGCGGCCGGTTGTACCACGTGATCACCGACCCCGAGCTGTACTTCACCGAGGGCCGCAACCCGTGGAACGCGTTCGCGATCTGGGACGGCGGCCTCGGCATCTGGGGCGCGATCGCCCTGGGCGCGGTGGGCGCGCTCATCGCCTGCCGCCGCAAGGGCATCCCGCTGCCGGCGATGGCCGACGCGGTCGCGCCGGGCATCGTCGTCGCGCAGGCCATCGGCCGCATCGGCAACTACTTCAACCAGGAGCTCTACGGCGCGCACACGGACCTGCCGTGGGGCCTGGAGGTCTACCAGCGCTTCAACCCGGAGGACCCGGACAACCTGCTCAACGGCGTCGCGACGGGGCACATCCCGCTGCCGGAGAGCCCGGTCCACCCGACGTTCCTGTACGAGCTGATCTGGAACCTGCTGGTCGCGCTGCTGGTGGTGTGGGCGGACCGCAAGTTCAAGCTGGGCCACGGCCGGGCGTTCGCGCTGTACGTCGCGGGCTACACGGTGGGCCGCGGCTGGATCGAGATGATGCGGACGGACACGGCCAACCACATCCTCGGGCTGCGGGTGAACGTGTGGACGTCGATCCTGCTGTTCCTCGCGGCGGTGACGTACTTCGTGCTCGCCGGCCGGCGGGGGCCGCGGGAGGCGCCGGAGACGCTGGTGAGCAAGGACGCGGTGGGGCCGGACGAGGTCCCGGTGGCCGCGGGGGAGCCGGGGGCTTCGGAGGTCGGTTCCGTCGATGAGCCCGAGCTCGAGCCCGCGGCCGATGAGCCGGAGCCCGCGAAGGTGGCGGCCGATGCCCCGGCTGCCGTGGACAAGCCGGCTTCCTCGGAGGCAGCGGCCCCAGAGCCGAAGAAGACCGACGAGAGCTGATCGCTCGCGTTCGGAGGCCGCCGCCGGGATGCCTGGTGGCGGCCTTCTTCGTGTGCGGGGGTTGGGCGCCGCCCCCCACTTGCCACGCTACCGGGTGGCACCGACGGTTTCGGGGCCGTTCAGCCGAGGTCGGGGAGGCCGAGCTCCAGGTTGGGTGCCTGCAACCCGCCGTCGACCTCGAGGATCTTGCCGGTGATGTAGCCGCCCGCCCGGGAGGCCAGGAACACCACCGTGGCCGCGATGTCCTCCGCTTCGCCGATCTTCCGCAGCGGCGTCGCGGACTCCATCTTCGCCTTCAGCTCCGGGTTGCCGACCACGATCTCCAGGGCCGAGGTCGCCACCGAACCCACCGAGATCGCGTTGACGCGGACCTTCGGCGCCAGGTCCGCCGCCGCCAGGCGCGTGTAGTGCGCCAGGGCCGCCTTCGCCGTTCCGTACGCCGCGAAGCCGCGGCCTGACACCCGGCCCATCACCGACGAGATGTTGACCACCGAGCCGCCCGTCTCCACCAAGGACGGTGCCGCCGCCACGGTCAGCGCGTGGGCCGTGGCCACGTTGAAGCGGAACGCTTCCTCCATGAAGTCCACCGTCGACTCCAGCAACGGGCGCGGGTACGTGCCGCCGACGTTGTTGACCACCAGGTCGAGGCGGCCGAACTCCGACACCGCCGTCGACGCCAGTGCCGCCGCCGCGTCGGGCGAAGAGAGGTCCACCGGTACCGGCACGGCCCGGCGGCCCGCGTCGGCCACGCGCGCGGCGACGTCCTTGAGCTGGGACTCCGTGCGGGACGCGATGACGACGTCGGCGCCCGCTTCGGCGAGGGCCACCGCCGTGGCCGCGCCGATTCCGCGTCCGGCGCCGGTGACCACCGCGACCTGGCCGGTGAGCTTGAACCGATCGAGGATCATGCGGCGAAATGTAACACGTTCTAGTGATCGCGGACACAGTCCGCGATCAGGTCACGTTAGACTTGACCGGAGTTTCCGGGCCGTATACTTAGCCGAACGAACTACCGGAAGCCCATCAGGAACTATGTCGTTCCGCGCAGCCAGATCGTTACCGTCCGACGTCGTCCGGGGCGCTCTGGAATGCTGCTGCCGTGTTTCCCAGGTGTTAAAGTCGCGCTAACAAGCGGGCCATCGTCGTCCCGTGCGCTCCCCGGCCGGTAGCCCGGCCCCGCACGACAAGACGACGAAGGAGGTCCCTTCATGATCTTCTCCGCCATTCCCGGCAAGCAGGGTCTCTACGATCCGGAGACCGAACAGGACTCCTGCGGTGTGGCCATGGTGGCCGACATCCGCGGGCGCCGCTCCCACGGCATCGTCACCGACGGCCTGGCCGCGCTGACCAACCTCGACCACCGCGGCGCCGCGGGCGCCGAGCCCACCAGCGGCGACGGCGCCGGCATCCTGCTGCAGCTGCCCGACACGCTGCTGCGCGCCGAAGCCGGCTTCGCGCTGCCCGAACCCGACGAGCGTGGCCACCACACCTACGCCGCCGGCATCGCTTTCCTGCCCCAGGACACCGAAGAGCGCCGCAAGGCCGTCGGGCTGGCCGAACGCATCGCCGTCGAAGAGGGCCTGGAGGTCCTCGGCTGGCGCGAGGTCCCGGTCGACGCCGACCGGGCCGACATCGGCCCGACCGCCCGCTCGGTCATGCCGCACTTCGCCATGCTTTTCGTCACCGACGACGGAAAATCGGGCCTGGAGCTGGACCGCCTCGCGTTCTGCCTGCGCAAGCGCGTCGAACACGAAAGTGTCACCGCCGGCTGCGGGACGTACTTCCCGTCGCTGTCCTCGCGGACGCTCGTCTACAAGGGCATGGTGACCCCGGAGCAGCTGCCCGCCTTCTTCGCCGACCTGCGCGACGAGCGGCTGGAAAGCGCCATCGCGCTGGTCCACTCCCGCTTCTCCACCAACACCTTCCCGTCGTGGCCCCTGGCCCACCCGTTCCGGTTCGTGGCCCACAACGGCGAGATCAACACCATCCGCGGCAACCGCAACCGCATGCGGGCCCGCGAGGCGCTGCTGGAGTCCGACGTCATCCCCGGCGACCTGAGCAGGCTGTTCCCGATCTGCTCGCCGGACGCGTCGGACTCGGCGTCCTTCGACGAGGTCCTCGAGCTGCTGCACCTGGGCGGCCGGTCGCTGCCGCACGCGGTGCTGATGATGATCCCGGAGGCGTGGGAGAACCACGCCACCATGAAGCCCGAGCGCCGCGCGTTCTACCAGTTCCACGCCAGCCTGATGGAGCCGTGGGACGGCCCGGCCTGCGTCACCTTCACCGACGGCAGCCTGGTCGGGGCGGTCCTGGACCGCAACGGCCTGCGCCCGGCGCGCTGGTGGCGCACGGCCGACGACCGCGTCGTGCTGGCCAGCGAGGCCGGCGTCCTCGACGTCGCTCCGAAGGACGTCGTCGCCAAGGGACGGCTCAAGCCCGGCAAGATGTTCCTGGTCGACACCGAGGCCGGCCGGATCGTGGACGACGAAGAGGTCAAGTCCGCGCTGGCCGCCGAACTGCCCTACGACTCGTGGCTGCACGCGGGCCTGCTCAAGATCGCCGAGCTGCCCGACCGCGACCACATCGTGCAGAGCCACGACTCCGTGCTGCGGCGCCAGCTCTCCTTCGGCTACACCGAAGAAGAGCTCAAGATCCTGCTCGCGCCGATGGCCGAGAAGGGTGCGGAGCCGATCGGTTCGATGGGTTCCGACACCCCGCCCGCGGTGCTGTCGAAGCGATCCCGGCTGCTCTACGACTACTTCAAGCAGAACTTCGCCCAGGTCACCAACCCGCCGCTGGACGCGATCCGCGAGGAGCTCGTCACCTGCATGGCGCGGATCATGGGGCCGGAGCGCAACCTCCTGGCCCCCGGCCCGGCGTCCTGCCGCCACTTGAAGCTGCCGTACCCGGTCATCGACAACGACGAGCTCGCCAAGCTCATCCACATCAACGACGACGGCGACCTCCCCGGCTTCGCCTGCAGCGTCCTTTCCGGACTGTACGAAGTGGACGGTGGCGCGGAAGCGCTCGCGAGCGCCATCGAGCGCGTCCGGCGCGAGGCGTCCGAGGCGATCGCGGCCGGCGCGCGCACGCTCGTGCTGTCCGACCGCGACTCCGACCACCGGATGGCGCCGATCCCGTCGCTGCTGCTGGTGTCCGCGGTGCACCACCACCTGGTCCGCACCAAGGAACGCCTGCGCGTCGCGCTGGTCGTCGAATCCGGTGACGCGCGCGAGGTGCACCACATCGCGCTGCTGCTCGGCTACGGCGCCGCCGCGGTCAACCCGTACCTGGCCTTCGAGACCATCGAAGACATGATCGGGCAGGGCGCGGTCACCGGCATCGAGCCGGCCAAGGCGATCCGGAACTACGTGTACGCGCTGGTCAAGGGCGTCCTGAAGATCATGTCCAAGATGGGCATCTCGACGGTCGGCGCCTACACCGCCGCCCAGGTCTTCGAATCCCTCGGCCTGAGCCAGGACCTGCTCGACGAGTACTTCACCGGGACGTCGTCGAAGCTCGGCGGCGTCGGCCTCGAGGTGCTCGCCGAAGAGGTCGCGACGCGCCACCGCCGCGCGTACCCGGACAACCCGACCGACCGCGTCCACCGTGGACTCGACACGGGCGGCGAGTACGCCTACCGCCGCGAGGGCGAGCTGCACCTGTTCACGCCGGAGACGGTGTTCCTGCTGCAGCACGCGTCGAAGACCGGCCGCGACGAGGTCTACCGCAAGTACACCGACGAGGTGCACCGCCTCTACCGCGAGGGCGGCACGCTGCGCGGGCTGTTCTCGTTCAAGGACGGCGTCCGCGAGCCGGTGCCGCTGGACGAGGTCGAGCCGGCCGAGGCGATCTTCAAGCGCTTCAACACCGGCGCGATGTCCTACGGCTCGATTTCGGCCGAGGCGCACGAAACCCTGGCCATCGCAATGAACCGCATCGGTGGCCGGTCCAACACCGGCGAGGGTGGCGAGGACCCGGAACGGCTCTACGACCCCGAGCGCCGCAGCGCGATCAAGCAGGTCGCTTCGGGCCGGTTCGGCGTCACGAGCGAATACCTGGTCAACGCCGACGACATCCAGATCAAGATGGCGCAGGGCGCGAAGCCCGGCGAGGGCGGCCAGCTGCCGCCGAACAAGGTGTACCCGTGGATCGCGCGCACCCGGCACTCGACGCCGGGCGTGGGGCTCATTTCGCCGCCGCCGCACCACGACATCTACTCCATCGAGGACCTGGCCCAGCTGATCCACGACCTCAAGAACGCCAACGAGCACGCCCGCATCCACGTGAAGCTGGTGTCCTCGTTGGGCGTCGGAACGGTGGCGGCGGGGGTGTCGAAGGCGCACGCGGACGTCGTGCTCATCTCGGGCCACGACGGCGGCACCGGCGCGTCCCCGATGAACTCGCTCAAGCACGCGGGCACGCCGTGGGAGATCGGCCTCGCCGAGACCCAGCAGACGTTGCTGCTCAACGGGTTGCGCGACCGGATCACCGTGCAGGTCGACGGCGCCATGAAGACCGGGCGCGACGTCGTCATCGCGGCGCTGCTCGGCGCCGAGGAGTACGGCTTCGCGACGGCCCCGCTCGTCGTCGCGGGCTGCATCATGATGCGCGTCTGCCACCTCGACACCTGCCCGGTCGGCGTCGCCACGCAGAGCCCGGAACTGCGCAAGCGCTACACCGGCCAGGTCGAGCACGTGGTCAACTTCTTCAAGTTCGTCGCCGAAGAAGTCCGCGAAACCCTGGCCGCACTGGGCTTCCGCACGCTCGACGAGGCCATCGGCCACGCCGAGCTGCTGGACACCGACGAGGCCGTCGACCACTGGAAGGCGTCCGGTTTGGACCTGGCGCCGATCTTCGAGATGCCGTCGGAGACCCCGTACGGCGGCGCGAAGCGGCGCACCCGCGGCCAGGACCACGGCCTCGAGCACGCGCTCGACCGCACGCTCATCCAGCTCGCCGAAGCGGCCCTGGAAGACGCGCACCAGGTGAACATCGAACTGCCGGTGCGCAACGTCAACCGGACCGTCGGCACGCTGCTCGGCTCGGAGATCACCCGCCGCTACGGCGGGGACGGGCTGCCCGAGGGCACGATCCACGTCACGCTCACCGGGTCGGCGGGCCAGTCGCTCGGCGCGTTCCTGCCGCGCGGCATCACCCTCGACATGGTCGGCGACGCGAACGACTACGTCGGCAAGGGCCTTTCCGGCGGCCGGATCGTCGTCCGCCCCGACCCGGAGGCGTCCTTCGCCGCCGAGGCGCAGACGATCGCGGGCAACACGATCGCCTACGGCGCCACGGGCGGCGAGATCTTCCTGCGCGGCCAGGTCGGCGAACGCTTCTGCGTCCGCAACTCCGGCGCCACGGTCGTCGCCGAGGGCGTCGGCGACCACGCCTTCGAGTACATGACCGGCGGCCGCGCGGTGGTGCTCGGCCCGACCGGGCGGAACCTGGCGGCCGGCATGTCCGGCGGCATCGCCTTCGTCCTCGACGTCGACGCGAAGAAGGTCAACCAGGACATGGTGGACCTGCTGCGGCCGACCGCCGACGACCTGGCGTGGCTGAAGAAAACCGTGCAACAGCACTACGATCTCACCCGCTCCGCGGTGGCGGCCTCGCTGCTCGGCGACTGGCCGCGCCGGTCGGTGGCGTTCACGAAGGTGATGCCGCGCGACTACCAGCGGGTTCTGGACGCGGCGAAGGCGGCCCGAGCCGCCGGCCGCGATGTCGACGAGGCGATCATGGAGGCCGCTCGTGGCTGACCCGACCGGTTTCCTGAAGTACGAACGCGAAGAGCCGAAGAAGAAGTCCTACGAGGAACGGCTTTCCTCGTGGGGCGAGGTCTACGCGGACGTCGACCCGGCCGAGCGCAACGAACAGGTGCGCAAGCAGGCGTCGCGCTGCATGGACTGCGGTATCCCGTTCTGCCACTCCGGCGGCTCGGGCTGCCCGCTGGGCAACCTGATCCCGGAGTGGAACGACCTGGTCCGCCGCGGTGACTGGGCGGCGGCGAGCGACCGGCTGCACGCGACCAACAACTTCCCCGAGTTCACCGGGAAGCTGTGCCCGGCGCCGTGCGAGGCCGGCTGCGTGCTGTCGATTTCGCCGATGTCGGGCGGCGCGGTGGCGATCAAGCGCGTCGAGCAGACGATCGCCGACCAGTCCTGGGAAGCGGGCTACGTCCAGCCGCAGGTGTCCGAAGTGTCCAGTGGCCGCCGGGTGGCGATCGTGGGCTCCGGCCCGGCCGGGCTCGCGGCGGCCCAGCAGCTGACCCGCGCGGGCCACGAGGTCACGGTGTTCGAGCGCGACGACCGCCTCGGCGGCCTGCTGCGCTACGGCATCCCCGAGTTCAAGATGGAGAAGAAGGTCCTCGACCGCCGCCTGGCGCAGCTGCGCAAGGAAGGCACCCGGTTCGTGACGGGCTGCGAGGTCGGCGTCGACCTGTCGGTGGAGGACTTGCGAGCGCAGTACGACGCGGTGGTGCTGGCGGTCGGCGCGCTGCGCGGCCGCGACGACACGACGACACCGGGCCGCGAGCTGGCGGGCATCCACCTGGCGATGGAGCACCTGGTCCCGGCCAACAAGTACGTAGAGGGCGACGGCCCCCCGTCGATCGACGCGAGCGGCAAGCACGTGGTGATCATCGGCGGCGGCGACACGGGCGCGGACTCGTACGGAACGGCGACCCGCCAGGGAGCGCTGTCGGTGACACAGCTCGACCAGTACCCAACGCCGCCGTCCGCCCGCGACGACGCCCGGTCCCCGTGGCCGACGTGGCCGTACATCCTGCGCACGTACCCGGCCCACGAGGAGGCGGGCGAGCGGAAGTTCGCGGTGGCGGTCAAGCGGTTCGTGGGTTCCCCCGAGGGCCGCGTGACGGCGGTGGAGCTGCAGCAGGTCCGCGTCCAGAAGGACCCGGCCACCGGTCGTCGCGAGGTGATCCCGGTGAACGACGAGATCGAGACGCTCCCGGCGGACCTGGTGTTGCTGGCGATCGGCTTCGAAGGCGTGGAGGAGATGCCGCTCCTTCCCGGCTTGGGTCTCTCGTTGACCCGCCGCGGAACGTTGTCGTGCGGCGCGGACTGGCAGACGGAGACGCCGGGCGTGTTCGTGTGCGGAGACGCGCATCGAGGGGCGTCGCTGGTGGTGTGGGCGATCGCGGAGGGCCGTTCGGTGGCCAACGCGGTGGACACGTACCTGACGGGCGCGTCGGACCTGCCGGCTCCGGTGCACCCGACGGCGTTGCCGCTCGCGGTCGTCTGATCGTTTCGTCTCGGAGGCCCTCTCGCCACTGGTGAGGGGGCCTCCGGCGTTTCGGAGCGGTAAAGTAGTAACGATGGTCGTTCTCGCAACGACGCTGGAGGGGCCAGCGGACGGTGACGGGGGGATCGCCGATGACCCAGCCCGAGCAGAACGAGCCGGAAAGCGTGGTGAATTCGGTTTCGTTCGACGAGAACATGACCGGAAGCATCTTCCAAGCCGGTCAGATCGTCGGCAACGTGTACCACAGCTCATCGGGCATCGCCCGATCCTGGTACCTGGAGACGGTTCGTGAAGTGGCGCCGAGCAGCCTCGCGAACCGGACGACCGAACTGGCCGAGCTGGCAAAGTTCTGCACCGCACCCGATCCGTCGCCGCAGTACGTGTGGTGGAGAGCCGAGGCATGGTCCGGCAAGACGGCCTTGATTTCGTGGTTCGTCCTCAACCCACCCTCGAACGTCCGGTTGGTCCCCTTCTTCATCACGGCCCGGTATGCCGGCTCCGACACGCGCGACGACTTCCTCAACGTGGTGAATCCTCAGCTCGCGGCCATACTGGGAATCGACGCGCCGAAAGGGGACGGCCCGTCCGAGTTTCGTGGTCTGCTGTCGGAAGCGGCGAAGCTGTGCACCGGTCGCGGCGAACATCTCGTGCTCGTCGTCGACGGACTCGACGAGGACCGGGGGACAGGGCAGGCGGGCGGCGCAAGAAGCATCGCCGCCCTCTTGCCCCGCAACCCGGTCGACGGTCTTCGGATCATCGTCACGGGCCGCCCGAATCCCGGGATCCCGTCCGTGCTGCCGGACGATCATCCCCTCCACGACCCCAAGATCGTCCGCGAACTCGCGCCTTCCCCGGCAGCGGAGGCTGCGCGGCACGCGATGGAAGCCGACCTCGACCGGTTGCTCACTCCGACGGCTGCCCCCGGCCGGGACGTCCTGGGCCTCCTCGTCGCCGCGCGCGGCGGCCTCAGCCGCCAGGACCTCGTGGAACTGACGGGGGAAGAGGCACAGATCCAGAAGATCATGGACAGCGTTCAAGGCCGGGCTTTCAGCCGCCGTCGCGCTCATTGGCATCCGCGGTCCGCTCCCGAGGTCTATCTCCTGGGCCATGAAGGACTGCAAGCCGAGGCGACACGTCGGCTGGGAGAACCGGCCATCCGGGCTTACCGCCGGAAGATCACGGAGTGGGCCGAGGGATATTGGGAGCGAGGCTGGCCCGCACACACTCCACAGTTCCTCCTGCAAGGCTACCCACGGCTGCTGCAGGAAGACGGGGACTTCGGCCGGATGGTCCGGTGTGTCACCGATCTGGCCCGGCAACGGCGTCTCGCGGAGGTCGCCGGCGGCGAAGCCGCTGTACAAGCAGAAGTCGCCGGCGCGCATGCGGCTGTCTTCGCGTCGGCGAAGCCCGACGTCCTCGACATCGTCAGATTGACCATGCACCGCGATGACCTCAGTGACCGAAATGCTCGTACGCCGACGAGGTTACCGGCCCTTTGGGCCCGGCTGGGCGACTTCGCCAGGGCGGAGGCGTTGACTCGGTCGATATCCGAACCATTCCGCCGGGCGGACGCCGTGAGTGCCCTCGTCGAGGTTCTGGTCGAACACCGGAAGATCGATCGCGCGGACCGATTGATCGCCGAAACCGTCGACGAGACGAAGAATCCGCATGTCCGGCGCCGGTTCGTGCAAGCTGTCGTCGCCGCTGGTGACCTCGCCCGGGCGCGGGCGATCGCGAGCGCAGTCGCCGACCCCGACCAGCGCAAGCGTGCGCTACTGGTGGTCGCCGCCGCCGAGCCGGAGACGGGGCCGGACAAGCTCTTGGCCGCGGTCGAGATGATCGAGGGAGACGAAACAGAAGCCGGCGCTCGGCACTTCGTCGCGTCATGGCTGGTCAGACGCGGAGAAATCGATGGGGCGATGCGGATGGCCGAAGATCTCTCCGCTCTTTATCGCGAGGACGTGGCCGAGCAGGCAGTCGAATTCCTGCTGCGGGCGGACGACTTCGAGTCGGCGAGGCGCCTGGCGGATTCGACCGGGAACGCCGCCGCGCGCTGGCCCGTTCTTCGCGCGGAGATCGAGTTGCTGGCCAGGCAGGACTTCGATGGGGCGCGTGCGAGGGTCTACGCCATCGAGGATATCGGTTCCCGTGAGCGGCTGATGCGAGTGCTGACGATCCTCGCGACCGAGATGGGGGACTTCGACCTCGCGGAATCGCTCCTCGACACGATGACATCGTTCGAAGGCAAGATGGCCCTGTTCGGGGTGCTCGCGGCGATGGGCAAGCGAGGTCTGGGTGAACGAGCGGGCAACTTGCTGAAATGGGCCGTGGCGAAGCCCGAACGACGGTTCGATCAAACAATGCGAGCGGACGCCTACACGGCACTTGCCGAAGGAATGCTGTCCTCCGGTGATACCGAGGGGGCGTGCGTGTTCGCTCATCACGCCGAATCGGCGGCGCGCCATGTCGGTGACTCCTACGAAACCGGAGCGTTGTTCCGGCGGTTTGTGGAGTTCGCCGTCACGGCAGGCGATGTGAAGACAGCCGAGCGTCTCGCGAGGATCATCGTCGAAGCCGGGATGAAGCGGCAGGACTTCGCGGGCATCGCCCGCTTCTTGGCCGAACGCGGCGATCCCCGGCTGGCGGAATCCCTCGCGTTCCGGGTGGAACGGATCTCCGTGCTGATGGAGGTGCTTTCGCCTCTGCTCCGGCGCCTGAGGGCCGGTGGTGAAACCAGTGCGGTCCGCCGGATCGTCGCCCGTGTCGATGATCTCATCGATCACTTCGAAGGAACTCGGTTCGACTCGATCCGCCTGCTGGACGTCGCCGGGTTCTACTGCGCGGCCGGCCTGCCGCGGCAGGCCCTCGCCTGGGTGGCGAAGTTCGAGGACAGCTTTGACCGGATGCGTGCGTTGTCGGTTGTGCTGAAGGAGTTCTGCGCAATCGGTGACATCGAATCGGCGATCGACGTGGTGCTCGACGAGGGCCGTGACGAGCCATCGGGCTTGAGACTCGCCGGGAGTCTTGCGGAGGCTCTGGGCGAGGCGGGTCACCGTGAAGGTCTCCAGGTGCTCAAGCACCTCGGCGTCGACCCGCGGTCGACCGCGCCGAGAGTCTTCCTCGAGCACCTCGCCGAGCACGACGGTGAACGCTCCTTCGAACTGGCCAAGACGTTGCTGATCAATTACGAGCGGACCGCGGCGTTGGTGGCCATCGCGGGAAAGGTCGGCGAACCGATGCGGTCGCGGGTACTGGCCGAAGCGATGCTGGACAACGACTGGTCACAGGCACTGTCTGCACTGTCTGCGGACGAGCGCCTCGGCTTGGTCGCGGTGATCGACCAATTCATCGAACTGCAGGAAGCACGCCTGGGGTTCCACACTTCCGGTGAGTGACGCGCGCTCGTCCATTACGCCGGACGGCGGCTGTGCACTCCGTACACGGACAACTACTTTCGAGGAGTTGTGTCGCCTTTGCGACGATTCACTTCTCCGGAAGGTGGGGCGTCTTGAAGCACACGAAAGCCGCGGTGGTCACCGCCATCCTCTCCCTCGCGCTCGCCTTGGTCGGTACCCCCGTCCAAGCCGCGCCGAAACCCTTCTGGACGCCCGATGCCATGCGGGCGGCCGTCCCCATGGACTCCCTCGTCAAAGCTCCGGCAGCAACGCCGAAAGACGTCGCCAAAGGGCAGAGCACAATCATCCAGAGCATCCCGAACGGCGGTGGAGCCTGGACCGGTGGTGGCAAGGTCACCCAGACCGCCGGGCGCGTGTTCTTCCTCTTCAACGGCCAGAAAGCCTCCTGCTCCGGTGACGCCGTCACCAGCGCCAACGGCAGCGTCGTCGTCACCGCCGGGCACTGCGTTAAGTACCAGGGCACCTGGCACACCCAGTGGGTCTTCGTGCCCGGCTACAACAACGGCAACGCCCCCTACGGCCAGTGGACCGCCAAGACCACCCTCACCACGCCGCAGTGGGAAGCCAGTGAGGACATCAACTACGACGTCGGCATGGCCGTCGTCAATCCGCTGAACTCGCAGCGGCTCACCGATGTCGTCGGTGCGCAGGGCATTGCCTTCAACCAGCCGAAGAACCAGAACATGTACACCTTCGGCTACCCGGCCGCCGCGCCCTACGACGGCACCAAGCTGATCTACTGCAGCGGCAGCACCTTCACCGATTTCCTGCTGACCCAGGACCACGGCATGAGCTGCAACATGACCGGTGGCTCCAGCGGCGGCCCGTGGTTCCTCTCGTTCGACGAGAGCACCGGCGCCGGCGTGCAGGCCTCGGTGAACAGCTTCGGCTACAACTTCCTGCCCGGCTACATGTTCGGGCCGTACTTCGGTGCCGACGCGCAGAACCTGTACAACCGCGCTCAAGCCGCGTGACCGCGGGTCAGCCCAGGGGCGGAGCAGGAGTTCCGGTCCCTGGGCTGACGTCGGTGCGGGGCCGTCGCGGCAGGGTCGGGGCATGCGGAAAACCCTCATCGCTCTCGCCTTCTTGCCCCTGCTCGCCGCACCTCCGGCGCAGGCGGCCCCGAACCTGCAGTGGACGACCCCCTGCCCGGACTACGGCCTGTCGCCGTCCCCGACGGCCGGGCTCGAATGCGCCACCCTGCGCGTGCCGCTCGACTACGCGCACCCGGGCCGCACCATCGAACTCACGCTCTCCCGCCACGCCGCCACCGCCGGCAAGAAACGAGGCGTGCTGCTGATGAACCCCGGCGGGCCGGGCAGTCCCGGGCTCGCCATGCCCGCCCAGCTGCTGCAGCGGATGGGCGGCTCCAGCCTGCCGGACGCCTACGACGTCATCGGGTTCGACCCCCGCGGCACCACCTACAGCACACCGGTGACGTGCGACATGACGCCGGAGCAGCGTGGCGCTGTCCTCGGTCCGTACGCGGACGGCCCGCGGGACGTCGTGGCCACCGCCGCGAAAGCGCGCGTCGTGGCGGAGAAGTGCGGCCGTGCGTCCACAAAGGACCTGCTGCCGCACATGACGACCGCGAACACCGCGCGCGACCTCGACCGGATCCGGGAAGCGCTGGGGGAGCGGCGGATCTCCTACTACGGTGTCTCCTACGGCAGCTACCTCGGTGCCGCCTACGCGTCGATGTTCCCCGGCCGCACCGACCGGATCGTGCTCGACAGCGTCCTGGGGCCGGGCGGCCTCGACGTCCGCGCGAACCAGCGCTTCGCCGAAGGGTTCGACGACCGCTTCCCGGACTTCGCCGCCTGGGCGGCCGCGCGCGACGACGTCTACCACCTGGGCCGGACGCCGGCGGCGGTGACGGCGAAGTTCGCCGAGCTCGCCGCCGTCCGCGGGCCGGAGTTCCGGGCGAACACGTGGAACGGGCTCTACGACGACGCGTTCTTCCCGGCGCTGGCCCGGGACTGGGCGGGGACCGCGCGCACCGCGGCCGGCCCGCTCGACGGCGACAACCGCGCCGCGCTGCAGCTCCAGGTGCTCTGCAACGACTCCGACTGGCCCGGGCAGCTCGGCTACTACCAGCACGCGGTCGAACGCGAACGGGTGCGGCACCCGATGTTCGGCCCGGCCGCAGCGAACGTGAACCCGTGCGCGTTCTGGCCGGTCGAACGCGCGGAGCCGCCGGTGCGCGTCGGCGGCCCCGGCCCGGCGAACGTCCTGCTGGTGCAGAACCGGCGCGACCCGGCGACCCCGCTCTCCGGCGCGCGCGAGACGCGGGCGGCGTTCGGGTCCCGCGCGCGGCTGGTGACCGTCGACGCCGGCGGGCACGGCGTCTTCACGCGGGAAAACGCCTGCGGAAACGCGGCGGTACTGGGCTATCTGCGTGACGGGGTCTTCCCCGCGGCGGACGTTTCCTGCCAATCTGGCCGGTGAGGGGGTCGATTCCCCCTCGGGGGAAACGAGGGGAAAAAATCATGAAAAGAATGGTGTTCTTCGCCGTGTCCGCGCTGGCCGCGTTCGTGCTGGCCGCTCCGTCGGCCGCCGCGCAGCCCGCGCGGGTGGGGCCGTTCTGCATTCCGGAAAGCCTCTGGCTCGACGGCGTGAACGGGACCGCGATCTGCCTGGCCGTGGCGACACCGTCGATCACGCCGCCGTTCACCGCGGTTTCCGAACAGAACGGCAGTCAGAACGACTGGTGCCTGTTCACCCAGCCGGGCTACGCCGGGCTCCAGCTACGGGTCCCGGCGTTCTCCCAGACCCACGTCTGGGTGACGATCGCTTCGGCGCGGCCCTGCTGAGGGCTCACGTCAAGGCGGTGAGCAGCGCCCAGTAGCCGCCCCCGCCGACGACCACCCCCATCAGGAGGCCGGCCAGCACCTCCCGGGTGGTGTGGTCCCGCAGCGCGACGCGGGACCACGCCACCCAGGCGACGGGCAGGGCCAGCAGCAGCGCCCACGGTCCGTACGTCAGCGCCAGCACCACGACGGCGGCCGAGGCGACCGCGGCGTGCAGCGAGATCTTGAACTTCGCGCCGAACGTGATCGCCACCGCGACCACCAGGCTCGCCAGCATCGACGCCGCCAGCGCGACCAGCTGCGCGGGCGCGCCGCCGGCCAGCAGCACGGCGAACCCGAGCCCCAGCGACACCCCGGCGGCCAGCAACGGGACCCGGCGCCCGGCCCGGTTCGTCACGTGGTGGCCGTCCCACTTGCCGCGTCTCGCCCCGCGGACGATCACCGCCATCGGGATCAGCGAACCCGTCACGGAGATCAGCAATCCCCAGCCCAGCGCGGGGAGCGGCCGGTGGCCGGTGGCGGCCCAGGCGACGGCGAGAGGCAGCGTGAGGACCCACACCCAGGGGGCCAGGATCTCGGTGGCCAACCGGGCGAAGCGCAGCACGGCGCGAACCTCCTGTGTCGTTCGATCCCCATCCGGCCACAGCCACGGCCGAATGATGTTGTACCAACAGGGTGCGTGCCGGGTGGGGGTCGGCCTGCTCGCGGCCCGATTAGTATCGTGGTCAGCGTGAACTGGACTGTGGACGTCCCCGTCGACACACTGCCCGAGCTGCCGCCGCTGCCGCCCGAACTGCGGGAGCGGCTCGACAAGGCGCTGGCCCTGCCGGCCGCGCAGCAGCCGGAGTGGCCCGACCCCGAGGCGACCCGGCGGGTCCGCGGCGTGCTCGAGAGCGTGCCGCCGATCACTGTCCCGGCCGAAATCGACCGGCTGAAGAGCCGGCTGGCGATGGTCGCGCGCGGCGAGGCCTTCCTCCTGCAGGGCGGCGACTGCGCGGAGACGTTCGAGTCCAACACCGAGCCGCACATCCGGGCCAACCTGCGCACGCTGCTGCAGATGGCCGTCGTGCTCACCTACGGCGCCAGCCTGCCGGTGGTCAAGGTCGGCCGCATCGCCGGCCAGTACGCGAAGCCGCGCTCGGCCGCGACGGACGCGCTGGGCCTGCCGGTGTACCGCGGCGACATCATCAACTCCCTGGTCGCCAAGCCCGAGCTGCGTGTGCCGGACCCCGGCCGGATGATCCGCGCCTACGCGAACGCGGGCGCCGCGATGAACCTCGTCCGCGCCCTCACCGCGGCCGGCATGGCCGACCTGCACCAGGTGCACGACTGGAACAAGGACTTCGTGTCGGCTTCACCGGCGGCGCAGCGCTTCGAGTCGCTGGCCAACGAGATCGACCGCGGCCTGCGGTTCATGTCGGCGTGCGGCGTCACCGACACGTCGCTGCAGTCGACCGAGATCTTCGCCAGCCACGAAGCGCTGCTGCTCGACTACGAGCGTTCGATGCTGCGTCTCGACAACGCCGACGCGACGAACCCGAAGCTGTACAACCTCTCGTCGCACTTCCTCTGGATCGGCGAGCGGACCCGCCAGCTGGACGGCGCGCACATCGCCTTCGCCGAGCTGCTGGCCAACCCGATCGGGTTGAAGATCGGCCCGACGACCACGCCGGAGCAGGCGCTGGAGTACGTCGAGCGGCTCGACCCGCGCTCCGAGGCGGGCCGGCTGACACTCATCGCCCGGATGGGCAACGGCAAGGTCCGCGAGGTGCTGCCGGCGATCGTGGAGAAGGTCGAGGCGTCCGGGCACAAGGTCATCTGGCAGTGCGACCCGATGCACGGCAACACCCACGAGTCGTCCACCGGCTACAAGACCCGCCACTTCGACCGGATCGTCGACGAGGTCCAGGGCTTCTTCGAGGTGCACAACAAGCTGGGCACCTACCCCGGCGGCATCCACGTCGAGCTGACCGGCGAGGACGTCACCGAGTGCCTGGGCGGCGCCCAGGAAATCTCGGACGTCGACCTGTCGGGCCGCTACGAGACGGCCTGCGACCCACGGCTGAACACGCAGCAGTCGCTGGAGCTGGCGTTCCTGGTCGCGGAGATGCTGCGCGGCTGATCCCGGCGGGTCCGCGAGCCGCCGGGGCGGCCGCCGGCGGTCAGGAGGCGTCGAGCAACCGGGCCGCCGATTTCAGGACCGCGTCGCGCAGCGAGCCGACGTCCGGCACCGCCTCGCCGTTGACCTGCAGGCCGACGTGGACGGAGTCGCGGTAGGTCGCGACCGCGATGCCGACCGCGTGGCGCGGTGCCAGCGGCACGAACGGGTAGAGCTCCGTCAGCCGGGCGCCGTCCAGGGACAGCCGGGCCGGCGGCAGCGGCACCGTCGTGATCACCAGGTCGAACAGCATCGGCGCGGCCAGGCCCGCGGTGCGCGTGCCCAGGCGGTGCAGCAGCGGCGGGACGCGGCCGGCCAGCAGGGGCAGCGCCCCGGCGCCCCGGCTCGGGCCCGCCGCCTTGTTGCGGGTCATCGCCCGGCGGACCACGCGCAGCCGCTCGATCGGGTCGTCCTCGCCGACCGGCAGGTCGCACAGGTACCCCGAAAGCTTGTTGCCGCCGAGCTGGTCCGCCGCACGCCCGCGCACGCTCACCGGGATCAGCGCGCGCAGCGTGCGGCCGTCGGCGCGCTGGCCGCGGTTCACCAGCCATTCGCGCAGCGCGCCGGAAAGCACCGCCAGCACGACGTCGTTGGTGGTGCCGCCGTGCGCGCGGCGCACCCGGCGCAGCTCGGTCAGCGGCAGCCGCACGAACCCGAGCCGCCGCTGGGCCGACGGCGGCGCCGAAACCGGCGACAGCGGCGGCCGCGCGGCCCGCACCACCGACGACGCGATCCCGGCGGTCTCGTTCGCCTGGTCCCACACCGTGCCCAGCGCGTCCTTCACCGTGTCCAAAGTGGAGCGCGGGGCGGGGATCGGGCGGGCCGGCGCGGAGACGCGCTCCGGCTGCTCGGCGCCGTCGAGCAGCCCGGCCGCGACCGCGTACGCGCCGGCGCCGTCGGTCAGCGCGTGGTGCAGTTTGAGCAGCAGCGCGAACTTCCCGTCCGGCAGCCCGGTGACCAAGGTCAGCTGCCACAACGGCCGCGAGGTGTCGAGCGGCTCCGCGATCCACTGCGACGCGTACGCGGGCAAGGGGTCCGGGTCGTACAGCGAGCTGAGTTCCACGTGGTCGATGTGCGCGGCCGCGGCGAACTGCGGGTCTTCGGTCCAGCGGGCCGAGCCCGGCGGGAACAGTTCCGCGCGCGCCCGCTGGCGCAGCTTCGGCAACCGTGCGGCCCGCTGCGCGAGCAGCGCCGTCAACGCGGCCGGATCGACCGGGCCGCGGGCGGCGAAGGTGACCACCGCCCCCATGTGCATCGGGGAGGTTTCGCTTTCCAGGCAAAGGAAAGCGACGTCGAGTGCGCTGAGCGGCGAGCCTGCCATGGGCGACCTTTCCGGGTTCGCGGGGGGCGCACGGCCACGTGCGTCGGAAGGGAAGGAACTCACTGCACCAGCCCGACATGACGGCCGGGTGGTCGAAGTGTTTCCACCACGCTAACGAGCGGCCCTGTTCCGCCATTCGAGACACCCCGGGCCGCGGTGCCCCGGCTCACAGATCAAGAAGGACTCATTCTCCGGGAGCATGCTCGGGTTCTTCCGCCCGTGCCACCGGCGTGCCCCAATCGGGGGTGAGCGCGACCTGCTTGCCGACGCGGCGCACGGGCAGGCCGTTCACCTGCCGCCGCCCCAGCCCCGGCCAGATCTCCGCGGCGTCCTTCGCCGCGGCCCGGATCGCCCCGCCGTCGAGCGTCGTCCGGGTCTCCGGGATCTGCCGGTCCGTCCACTGCACGACCAGCTTCAGCGGGCCGGCCGACGGCAGCGGCCACAGGAAGATCTCGTGTTCGACGGCGAACCGGGTGCCGCCCACCGGCTGGGCGCGCAGCACCGGGGCCTCCGGTTCGGACGCGGACGGCACCGAGATCGTCTCGGAGCTCGCCCGGCTGCCGTCGGCGAAGAGCACGCCGATGAGCAACCCGTTGTAGTCGGGCTTGCGCCGGTGGTCGATCAGTCCCTCGGCGGGGTCGTCGACCAGGCTGTCCCGGGAGTACACCGTGACGCGCAGTGTCAGCGCCTCCGGCCACACCTCGATGGTCCGCAGCGCGACCACCGTGCGCTCGGACCGGCCCAGCGGCTGCGCCCACGGCAGCACGGCCGGGACGATGTGCTCGCGCGGGGGGTCGGTCCAGTGCCGTCCGTTGAAGGCGTAAAGCTCCTGCTCCGGAACGGGGAACAGGGGACGCTCACGGGGACCGCCGGTGAAGAAGCTCATCGGACGGCCCGCGACGCACGGTCCGGCACCATGCGCCCACGGTAGGACAAGAGAGCGGGAATTTCCGCCCCCGAACGGGGGTACGGCCCCCGCGAACCGTGATCCGGGACACAGGGGCCGTACACGCAGCGTGAGCGGTCAGTCGCTGAGCTTCAGTTCGCCGTTGCGCCGGGCGGACTCGTCGAGCTCCTTCTCCGCCGGCTTCCCCATGGCGTCCATCAGCTGGCGGGCCAGGCCGAGACCGGTCCCGCCGAGCGACAGCGCCTTGGCGAACATGTCGGACATGCCGTCGGCGCCGTTGAGCACGACCATGTGGTCGACGTTGCCGAAGGCGCTCGCGCCCGCTTCGACGATCTCCGGCCAGCGCTCGGCCAGCTGCTGCGCGACGACGGCTTCCTGGTTCTCCGCCAGCGCCGCCGCGCGGGCCTTGATGGCGTCCGCCTCGGCGAGACCCTTCGCCCGGGCCGACTCGGCTTCGGCGAGACCGCGCGCCTTCGCGGCTTCCGCTTCCGCCAGGCCGCGGGCCTTGGCCGCGGCGGCCTCGGCCTCACCGGTCGCCCGGGTCGCCCCCGCCATCGCCTCGGCACGGGCCTTCGTGGCCTGCGCCTCGGCCTCGGCGGCCGTCTTCACGCGGGTCGCGTCCGCCGCGGCCCGCAGCTCGGTCTCCCGCGCTTCGGCCTGGGCCTTGGCGATCGAGGCGTCCCGGGCGGCGTCGGCCGTGGTGCGGGTGTCGTAGGCCTTCGCGTCGGCCGGCTTGCGGACCTGCGACTGCAGCCGCTGCTCGGCCAGCGCCGCCTCCAGCTCGGCGGCCCGCGTCTCCTGGACGACGACCTCCTGGCGCGCGGTCGCCTCGGCCAGCGGCCCCGACTGCGACGCCTTCGCCCGGGCCTGGTCGACCTCGGCCTGGTAGCCGGCCTGCTGGATCTGGCTCTCGCGGACCGCGGCGGCCTTCTTCGCGGCGGAGACCTGTTCGACTTCGGCGGCCTCCTGGTCGCGCTGGGCCTCGGCGATCCGCGCCGACGCGGCGATCGCGGCGGCGTGCGGCTTGCCGAGATTGAGGATGTACCCGGACTCGTCGTCGATCTCCTGGATCTGCAGCGAGTCGACGATCAGCCCCAGCTTGATCATCTCCGTGGCCGAGGACTGCCGCACCTCGCCGGTGAGCGCGTCCCGGTTGTGGATCATCTCCTCGATGGTCAGCCCGCCCACGATCGAGCGCAGGTGCCCGGAGAAGAGCTCGTGGATCGTGTCGTTCATGCCCTTCTGCTGGTCCAGGAACCGGCGGGCGGCGTTGGCGATCGAGGCGAAGTCGTCCCCGACCTTGTAGATCACCACGGCCCGGACGGTGACCGGCAGCCCCTGCTTGGTCACGCAGGAGACCTGCAGGTTGACGCCGCGGGTGTCGAGCGACAGCCGCCGGGCGGTCTGGAATCCGGGGATGACGTTCACCCCGCGGCCGGTGATGATCTTGAAGCCCAGGCTGTCGGCGGTGTCCGCGCGGTCGACGCGGACCCCCAGCCCGGAGATGATCAGCGCTTCGTTCGGCTCGGCCACCTTGTACAGCAGCCGCAGGACCCCGAAGACCACGATCAGCACGACGATGAGCCCGCCCGCCGCGGACAGCAGGACCTCCACGAGACTCATGGCACCGACCCCCTCGTTCTTTTCTGTTGTGGGTGTGTTGGTGCCTCTTCGACGCCGTCAGCGGCTCAGCGGTTGCCACCGTTCGACGTAAACCGTCCGCGGGGGTTCGAAGTCGACCACCAGCACCTGCGTGCCGGAGGAGAACGTCTCGTCGGGGTCGGCCGGGTAGGCGTAGAACGCCTCCGTGCCGCCCCGGACGTTCAGCAGCACCTCGCCGATGAGGCCGGGGCCGATCGTGCCCGTCACGCGGCCTCGGCTGCCGATCATCCCCCGAAGCCCTTCAGCTTGACCTTGCTGCCCTTCTGCACGAACGTGCCCGGCTGCGGGTCCTGCTGGAAGACGAAGTCGAACCCGCCGCCGCCACCGTGACCGCGGCCGCCGTCGCGGTCGGCCTTCAGCCCGGCCTGCTCCAGGAGCTTCTGGGCGTCGTCGAACGACCGGAACCGGACGTCCGGCACCTGGACGGCGTTGTTGACGAACACGCCGATCCGCTTGGCCTTGGGCTGCGCGTTGGCCGGCGGGTCGGTCCGGGTGACCGCGCCGCCCGGGACGTCCTGCCGGAACTCCTCGCCCGCCTGGAACGGCTCGAAGCCGGCCTGCTGCAGCAGGCCGAACGCCTCGTCCTTGGACTTGCCGGTGACGTCGGGGACCGGCGGCAGCGGGATCGGGCCCTTCGACACGATGATCGTCACCTGGCCGCCGATGGTCAGCTGGCTGCCCGCCGACGGCGACGTGCGGATGACGGCGCCCTGCGGGACGTCGGCGTCGAAGTCGTCGGTCCCGCGGACCGGCGTCAGCTGGGCCGCCTTGATCGCCTGCTCGGCGTCGGGCAGCGCGGTGCCCGGCCGGATGTCCGGCACCGACGGGCGGCCCTTCGACAACACCACCGACACGTTCGCGTTCGGCGACAGCGTCGTGCCCTCTGCGGGGTCGGCCCGCAGCACGGTGTTCGACGGGACCGTGTTGTCGTACTCCTGGCTGAACTGCGGGTTCAGCTTCACCGCGCGCAGCGCGTCGCCGGCCGCGGCCTGGTTCAGCCCGACCAGGTGCGGCACCCGCGCGGTCTTGTCGCCGCCGGTGTCGGTGAGGATGAACGCGAACGCCCCGATCAGGCCGCCGAGCAGCAGCACCCCGGCGGCGATCCCCAGCAGCAGCTTCCGGTTGCCCGCCGGCTTCTTCTCCGGCTCCGGCCGGCTCCGCCGCCGCGGGGGCGGCGGCGGGGTGAGCACCGGCGGCGCGACCTGGCTCAGCGCCCGCGTCGCGTTCGGCCGGTGCACCGGCATGGTCTGCGCGGTGTCCGGCACCTGCGGGATCCGCGGCAGCGTGCGCTCGGTGTCGGCGAGGTCGCCCTGGCCGCGGGACACCGGGATCGGCACGGTCACCGGCAGCAGCCCCAGCTGGGCGCGCACGGCGGTCAGCTCGGTGAGGAACTCCCCGGCGTCGGCCGGGCGCAGCTGCGGGTCACGGCGTGTCGCGCGCACGACGAGGTCGTCGAGCGCCGGCGGCAGGTCCGGGCGCAGCTCGCTCGGGTGCGGCACGTCGTCGTTCACGTGCCGGTAGGCCACCGAGATCGCCGTGTCGCCGGTGTAGGGCACCTGGCCGGTGAGCATTTCGTACAGCAGGATCCCGGCCGAGTAGACGTCGCCGCGCGCGGACGCCGCGCCGGTGGCGACCTGCTCGGGGGAGAGGTAGGCGACCGTGCCGAGGATGACGCTCGAGGAGGTCGTGCCCGCGCTCGCCACGGCCCGCACCAGGCCGAAGTCCGCGACCTTCACCGCCCCGCCGGTGTGCTGCCCGACCCGGCCGATCAGCACGTTCTCCGGCTTCACGTCCCGGTGCACCAGCCCGGCCCGGTGTGCGGAGGCCAGCGCCGACAGCACGGGTTCGGCCACGCTCAGCGCCAGCGCGACGTCCAGCGGGCCGCGATCGTCCAGCAGATCGCGCAGGGTGCCGCCGTCGACCAGCTCCATCACCAGGAACGCCAGGCCGGACTCCGCGCCCGGTGGCAGGTCGAAGCCCTGATCGTGCACCGCCACGACGTGCGGGTGGTGCAGCTGCGCTGCGGACTGCGCTTCCCGCACGAACCGGTCCACGAACGACCGGTCGTCCGCGAACCGCGGATCCATGATCTTGATCGCGACCGGACGGTCCAGCCGGGTGTCCGTCCCCCGGTAGACGGAAGACATTCCGCCGTGGGCGAGCAGCCGGTCCACCCGGTAGCGCCGCTCCAGGAGCGTGCCGACCAGGCTGGGATGGGTGCGTGTCACGAGTATGGATCGTACGGAACCGCGCACGCCTCGTGGAGGAGACCTCGCGGGTCACCCGTGCGCACTAGCGGGTGCGGGGGCCCAATGTGGCACAGTGTCACCTGTGAGTGGGATTCCTGTCGCCGAAGACATCCTCGACACCGCCATCACGGTCCTCCCGTTGGCGGAAGTGGCGACCGTCCTCGGGACCTCGGCCAACAAGGTGCGGCAGATGCTGCGCGACGGACAGCTGATCGCCATCAGGCGCGGCGGTGACCTGTGCGTGCCCGGCGACTTCTTCGTGAAGGACGGCGTCGTCAAGGGCCTGACCGGCACGATCACCGTGCTCGCCGACTCCGGGTTCAGCCGCACGGAGATGCTGCGGTGGCTGTTCACCGCCGACGACACGCTGCCCGGCAGCACGCCCATCAACGCGCTGCGGACCAGCCACGGCACCGAGGTGAAGCGGCGCGCCCAGGCGATGGCGTTCTGACCTGCTGAAACAGGTCGCCGCCGCGATGAGCTGAACGGCGGCCGCGGTCAGCAGGCACGCCGGCAGCGACCACGCGGCCAGCGGACCGGCCAGCGCCGCGCCCGCGGCCAGCCCGGTGATCTTCACGCTCGCCGCCGTGGTGAACACCTGCGCGCGGACGTGCTCGGGCGCCTCGCGGTGGCGGATCGCGAACAACGCCGTGAGCTGCGGACCTTCGGCGAATCCGGCCAGCACGGCCGCCACGACGATGCCGTGCCCGCTCGCCGCCAGGAGGCAGCTCGCGGCCAGCAGGAGCGTGCTCAGCCAGACGGTCCGGTCGGGGGCCCACGGCAGCGGCTTCCGCACGAAGACGGCGTTGGCCAGCAGGGACGCCACCGCCAGGACGGTCAGCAGCAGCGCGCCGTCCGCCGGGCCGCGCAGGTGCACCGCCCCCAGAACGGGGTAACACACCGTGACCATGCCCATGCCGGCGCAGGAGATCGCCGAGGCGACGGTGGCCCGCCGCAGCGGCGCGTTGTGGACCAGAACCCGGAAGCCGTCCTTGAGGCGCGTCTTCTTCGGTGTCCGCTCCGGCAGGAACCACGCCACGGGAATCGCCGCGGCGACCAGGCCGACCGCGACGACCAGGCCGGCCGGGCCGCCGAGGAGCCCGGCCAGGCCCGGCCCGGCGAGGGCGGCGGCGGTGAACGTCATGGCGTCGAAGCGGCTGGCTTTCGGCAGGTGCCGGGGCCCGGCGACGGCGGGCAGCTGCGCGGTCCAGCCGCCGGCGATGGCGGGGTTGAGCAGGCCGGCCACGACGGCCACCGCGACGACGGCTTCGAGCGGCAGGCGCCCGTAGAGCACGCTGACCAGCGCGATTCCGCCCGCGTAGCCGCCCAGCGCGATCGCGAGCAGCCGTCCCGGAGTCGCGCTGCGGTCCAGCAGGGCGCCGAAGACCGGGCCACCGGCGGCGGCCGCCGCGGTCAGCCCGGCGAGCAGCGCCGCGCCGGCGTGCGGGCCCGAGGTCATCCCGAGCAGCAGCAGTGCGGGCCCGGACAGCTCGTCCCCGGTCCGGGCGAGCGTTGCGCCGACCATGTAACGTCTTATCACTGGCAAGACGTTACAATGGAGTATGGCCTTTCCGCACCGGAATTCCGTGCAGCGCGCGGTGGATCTGCTGAACGTGCTGCTGGTCCCGGCCCCCGACCCGGCTTCGGTGGCGCAGGTGCTGCGCGATCACGGCGAACCGGACGTTTCGCTGTCGCCGGACGAGGTCGCCGAGCTGCGCGCGGCGGCTCTGGAGCTGCGCGAAGTGTTCGCGGCGCCGGACGTCGCTTCGGCGGCTTCGGTGCTCAACGCGCTGTTCGCGGCGTACGCGGGCCCGCCGCGGCTGACGGACCACCAAGACGGCTACGGCTGGCACCTGCACGCGGACGCGGCCGACGACGGGCCGTGGGGCGCGTGGCTGGTGACGTCGTCGGCGCTGGGGCTGGCGTCGCTGCTGGCGGAGCGGCAGGGCGTGCCGGGCGGGCTGTGCGCGTCACCGTCGTGCGGGAAGCCGTTCGCGCAGACGGGAGGCGGCAGCCCGCGGCGGTTCTGCTCGCCCCGGTGCGCGACGCGCGAACGCGTCGCCGCGCACCGGGCGCGCGGGTAGAGTTCAGCCCTGGTTTTTGTCGCGCCAGGCGATCCACTTCTTGAGCGGGCCGAGGTCGTAGTCCGGGCCGCCGGCGCCGACCGTGAAGGTCGTGACGCCCAGCTCCAGCAGCTGCGGGCCCAGCTCGTCCGGCTCGCCCTGGACGCCGCACGAGCGCTCGATCTCGGCCGGGTCGCGGCCGACGTCCGCGCAGTGCTGGTCGAGGATCTTCACCTTGCGGCCGACCACCTCCGGGTCGCCGAAGCCGTGCCAGATGTCGCCGTGCTTGGCCACCAGCTTGAGGGTCTTCTTTTCGCCGCCGCCGCCGATCAGGACCGGGATCTTGCGGGTCGGGGCCGGGTTCAGCTTGCCGAGGCGGGACTCGATGCGGGGGAGGGACTCCGCCAGGTCGTCGAGGCGGCCGCCCGCGGTGCCGAACTCGTAGCCGTACTCGTCGTAGTCCTTCTCGAACCAGCCGGAGCCGATGCCGAGGATGAGCCGGCCGCCGGAGATGTGGTCGACCGTGCGGGCCATGTCGGCCAGCAGCTCGGGGTTGCGGTAGCTGTTGCAGGTGACCAGCGCGCCGATCTCCACCCGGGACGTCGACTCGGCCCACGCGCCGAGCATCGTCCAGCACTCGAAGTGCATGCCGTCGGGGTCGCCGTAGAGCGGGTAGAAGTGGTCCCAGTTGAAGATGATGTCGGCCCCGAGGTCTTCGGCGGCCGACGCGGTGCGCCGGATGCTGTCGTAGTCGGCGTGCTGCGGCTGGAGCTGCAGGCCGATCCGGATGCGTCGTTCGGTCATGATCGCAGCCTACGACCGCCGCGGAACGTCTCGCGCGTCCAGACCGAAACCAACGGCGGCAGCGCGACCGCCAGCCGCCGCCCCTTCGGCACCACCGCCCGCCGCGTCAGGATGTCGTAGTCCAGCGCGACGATCTCGTCGAGGATTCCTTCGTACAGCGTCAACGCCGTCCGCACGCAGGGCCGCGATTCGGGCCGCAGCAACGCCACGCCCGCGTCGGCCCGCCGGTACACCGCCCGCGTCCGCGCGACGAAGTACGCCAGCGCCGCCCGGATCCGCGGGTCGGGCCGCCGCGCTTCGAGCAGCTCCCGCGAAACGCCGAACGCGGCGAGCTCGTTCAGCGGCAGGTAGAGCCGCCCGCGGTCGAGGTCCTCGCCGACGTCACGCAGGAAGTTCGTCAGCTGGAGCGCCTCACCCAGCGCGATCGCGCCCGGTTCGGCGTCCGCCGGTGCGCCCACCGTGCCGAACACCGGCAGCATCTGCAGCCCGATCACCGCGGCCGAGCCGTACATGTACTCGCCCAGTTCGGCGAACGTCCGGTATTCGACCGGCTGCAAGTCCGCCCGCATCGACTTCAGGAACGCGTCGAACAAGTCCCGCGAGAGGCCGTGGCGCCGCACGATGTCGGCCAGGGCCACCAGCACCGGGTCGTCCGGGGTCCCGCCGTCGAAGACGACGTCGACCAGGTCACCGACCCGGTCGAGGGAAGCCGCCGGATCGGTGCCCGGCTCCGGGTTGTCGACCAGTTCGTCCGCCATCCGCGCGAACCCGTACAGCGCGTGCGCGGCGGGCCGGGCCCGCGCGGGCAGCAGCCGCGTCGCGAGGAAGAACGTGCGCCCGTAGTGGGCGTTGATGCGGCGGCACTCGGTGTAGGCGGCCCGCAGCTGCGGCGAGCGGATGCCCGCGGCGTCGAGTTCGTTCACCGGCCGGTGATCCGTTCCGCGGCCAGCCGTCCCGAGATGAGCACCGGCGGAATGCCGACGCCGGGGGTGGTGCCGCAGCCGGCCAGCACGACGTTGCCCGCCGCGCGGACCAGGTTCGCCGGGCGGAACGGGCCGGTCTGGGCGAAGGTGTGCGCCAGCGAGAACGGCGTCCCGGCCGCCAGCCCGCGGGCCGCCCAGTCCGCCGGCGTGATCGTCTCGTCGACGGTGAATTCGCCGCCGAAGCCGGTCAGCCCGCGGGCTTCGAGCGTCCGGAGCAGCTCTTCGCGGTACGGCCCGCGGACGCGGTCCCAGTCGATCGGGCCGCGGCGCAGGTTCGGGGCGGGGGCGAGCACCGAGACGATCTCGCCGCCGCGCCCGGCCAGGCCCGGGTCGGTCGCCGTCGGCCGGGTGACCAGCAGTGACGGGTCGCTCATCAGCGTGCCTTCGCGGATGATCTCGGCGAACGTCCGCTCCCAGGCGCCGCCGAAGAAGATCGTGTGGTGGCCGAGGTCCCACTTCTCGTTCGTCCGGCCGTGCAGCACCACGGCCGACGGGGAGTAGCGCAGCGGCAGCGGACGGCGGGGCCGCGCGCCGAGCAGCCGGTAGGCCGTGCTCAGCTCGGTGGCCAGCACGACGGCGTCGCAGGCGATCCGCTCGCCCGAGCGCGTCCGGACCGCACGCACCCGCGAATTCACCCGTTCGAGCCAGGCGGCTTCGGTGCCGAAGCGGACGTCCGCGCCCGCCCGCGCGGCGGCCCCGGTCATCGCGCGGCCGATTTCGCCCATTCCGCCTTCGGGGTAGTAGACGCCGCCGACGGTGTCCATGTAGGCGATGACGCCGTACGCGCCGATCGCGCGGGCCGGGTCGAGGCCCGCGTACAGGGCCTGGAACGTGAACAGCCGCCGGACCCGCTCGTCCCGCAGGTAGCGGGCGACGCGCGGGCCGAGCCGGCCGAAGCCGCCCAGCCCGCCGAGCCGCGCCAGCTCGGGGCGGACGAGATCGAGCGGCGAGTCGAAGTTCGCCGCCAGGAAGTGGTCCTTATGCACGGCGTACAGCTCGGTCAGCCAGCGCCGCAGGGCCCGGTAGCCGGCCGCCTCGCGGGCGTCGGCGAAGGCGCGGATCTCGGCCTCCATCGCGTCGCCGTCGGTGTGCAGGGCGAGCTCGCCGCCGTCGGCGAACCGCGCCCGGTACGCCGGGTCGAGCCTGGTCAGGCGCAGGTTCTTGGCCAAGGGCTCGCCGACCGCGGCGAACGCCTCTTCGAGCAGCTCCGGCATGGTGAGCACGCTGGCACCGGTGTCCACGGCGTTGCCGTCGAAGCTCTGCTGCCCGGCCCGGCCGCCGGGGGTGTCCGCCTGTTCCAGCAGCGTGACGCGCCGTCCCGCGCCGAGCAGGTGCAGCGTCGCCGAGAGCCCGGCCAGGCCGGCCCCGATGACGACGACGTGGTCGGCGGCCCCGAAGGACCTCCTGCTCCTCCGCACGTCAGTACGTCCGCTGGGTGGCCTTGACGACCAGCCCGGTCAGCGCCGCGGGCGCGGGCTCGGCCAGGTGCGCGCGGTCCAGCGCGGCCATCGCCGCCGTCGTCAGCTCGTCGATCCGGCGCTCGACCGCGTCGACCGCGCCCACCTGCTGCAGCGCCATCCGGACGGTCTCGACGCCCTCGTCGGACAGGTCCGCGTCGCCGATCGCGTCGGCGATCACCGTGGCCGCGGCCGTCTCGTCCTTCTCGGCGGCGAGCTGCAGGCCGAGCGCGACGAGCAGGGTGCGCTTGCCCTCGCGCAGGTCGTCGCCGGCGGGCTTGCCGGTGACCGACGGGTCGCCGAACACGCCGAGCAGGTCGTCACGCAGCTGGAACGCCACGCCGACCTCGCCGCCGAACTCCAGCAGCGTGGCGATCAGCTCCGGCGAGGCGCCGCCGAGCGCGGCACCCAGGTGCAGCGGCCGCTGCACGGTGTAGGCGGCGGTCTTGAGCCGGTCGATCTTGAGCGCGGCCTCGACCGAGGCGTCGCCGGTGGCCTGCGTGCGGACGTCGAGGTACTGCCCGGCGAGCACCTCGGTGCGCATCGCGCGCCAGGCCGGGCGGGCCGCGGCCAGCGTTCCGGCAGGCAACGGCGCGTCGGCGAACATGTCGTCCGCCCAGGCCAGCGCCAGGTCGCCGACGAGCACCGCGGTGGCCAGGCCGAACGTCGCGGGGGAGCCGAGCCAGCCGCGGTCGGCGTGCAGCTTGGCGCCGGCGATGTGCACGGTCGGGTTGCCGCGGCGGGAGTCGGAGGAGTCGATCAGGTCGTCGTGGATCAGCGCGCACGCCTGGATCAGCTCGAGGCTGGCCACCGCCTGCAGGACACCCTCGGCGTCCGGGCCCGCGGGGTCGCCGCCCGCGCCGCGCCAGCCCCACCAGGCGAACGTCGGGCGCAAGCGTTTGCCGCCGCCCAGCACGAACCCGCGCAGCGCGTCGATCCCGGCGGCCACGGTCGGCTCGGTGCCGAGGATCGCGGCGCCCGCCCGATCGAGGAACCCGGTCAGCGCGCGCTCGACGTGGACGGGCAGCTCGGTGTCGGCGACGGGCGCGTTCATCCCGCCATCCTCGCCGAACCCGCGGGGGCGCGGGCGCGCGGGGCACCCGGATGTGGCGAATCAGACTCCGGCTCAGACCCCGGCCGCGGGCGCCCAGAACGGCCCCGTCAAGCCCGCCTCGGCGAAGTAGGCGACGGCGTCGTCCGGTTCGCGCCGCCGGTAGCCGCGCTCCAGCCGGCCCGCGTACCAGCCGCGCGCGAGCCGCCAGAGCGTGACCAGGTCCAGCACGGATCCGCGGGCCTGCCCGGTTTCCGCCAGCCAGGCGTCCACACAGGACTCGCAGCAGAAGAGGCGCTGGTTCGCGCACGTGTGCAGCACGTCGTCCCACATCCGCGCGGCGGGCACGAGGAAGTGTGCGACCTGCGCGCCTTCCGGTGGTTTCGACCGCTCGACGACCAGGGCGTGCGGCTGCCCGCAGCCGGGGCAGCGGGTCGCGACCAGCACCTCCGGCTCGGCCTCCACCAGGTGGGGGATGGCGAACGAATCCCACGCGCAGCCGCCCCACCACAGCGTGTGCGCGCTCATCACGGAGAAACCGAGCGACTTCGCGGCGAACGGGTGCGCCAAGACGACGTGCTCGCACTCGTCGAGCACCAGGTGGTGGGCGCCGGCGAGGCGGTGCAGCGCCTGCTTCGCGACGGCCAGCGACCCGCCCGCGGCGTCGGCCAGCTCCGGCGCGCTCGGGGCGCGGCCGTGGCGGGCGAAGGCGTGGTAGACGGCCAGGCGCACGTCTTCGTCCCAGCTCGCGTCGTCATCCCTCATCGTTCACTCCTGTATCGAGTCTAGAGCCGGGACCCTTAACATTCGAGGTATGACGTCGGTGATCGAGCGGTTGCGCGGAGACGGGCCGAAGTTCTCCATCGAGTTCTTCCCGCCCCGGGACCCGGCGGACGAGGCCGTCCTCTGGAAGGCGATCCGGGAGCTCGAGCCGTACGACCCGGCGTACATGTCGATCACCTACGGCGCCGGTGGCTCCAGCCGCGACGGCACGATCCGCAGCATCGCCCGCGTCGCGACCGAGACGACCCTGGTGCCGATGGCGCACCTGACCGCGGTCAACCACTCGGTCGCCGAGCTGCGCAACGTGATCGGCTGGTACGCCTCGGTCGGCGTCCGCAACATCCTCGCGCTGCGCGGCGACCCGCCGGGCGACGTCTACGGCGAGTGGATCCCGCACCCCGACGGCCTCACCTACGCCGAAGAGCTGGTGCAGCTGGTCCGTGAGCTGGGCGACTTCTGCGTCGGCGTTTCGGCGTACACCTACGGCCACCCCCGCTCGGCCGACCTCGAGACCGACACGAAGTACCTGGTCCGCAAGCTGCGCGCGGGCGCGGACTTCGCGATCGCGCAGCTGTTCCACGACGCCGAGGACTTCCTCCGGCTGCGCGACCGGGTGGCCGCGACCGGCTGCGACGTCCCGGTGCTGCCCGGCGTGATGCCGCTGACGACCATGCGGACGCTGCAGACGACGGTCAAGCTGTCCGGCGCCCCGGCGCCCCGCAAGCTCCTGGACCGGCTCGAACCGCTGGCCGACGACCCCAAGGCGTTCCGCGCGGCGGGCATCGACGTGATCACGGAGCTGTGCGAGAAGCTGATCGCCGAGGGCGTGCCGAACCTGCACTTCTACACGTTCAACCGGTCCAAGGCGACGCGCGAGGTGATCGCGCGGCTGGGGCTCGTCCCGGCCCGTGCTTAAGTACGTACCACCGGGTCGGTCCGGCCCGGTAGCGTGCCTGCATGGCTTCTACTGCTTCCCAGGGCGTGCACGAGATCTGTGACCGCTACGTCGACGACCTCGTGGCCGTGGACCCGGTCGCGGCGACCGTTCACGGCATCAACGGGCACGACCACAAGCTGACCGACTACTCGGCGGACGGCTTCGCCGAGCGAGCCGGCATCGCCGCACGGGCGCACGCCACCGTCGCCGCCACCGAGCCGCGGGACACCGCCGAGCGGGCGGCGAAGGCCGTGTTCAGCGAGCGCATCGGCCTGGAGCTGGAGATCCACGAGGCCGGCCTGGACGTGGCGAGCCTCAACGTCATCGCCAGCCCGGTGCAGGAACTGCGGATGGTGTTCGACCTGATGTCCCTGGAAACCGAGCAGGACTGGGCGACCGTCTCGGCCCGGATCGGCGAGGTCCCCCGCGCGCTCGCCGACGTCCGCAGCGGCCTGCTTTCGGCAGCCGACGCAGGCCACGTCGCGGCGCTGCGTCAGGTCGCGAAGGTGGCGGAGCAGTGCGAGACGTGGGCCGGCCTGAAGGAGGAGAAGGGCTTCTTCACCGAGCTCATCGCGCCTTCGCCCGGTTCGGCGTTGAAAGCGGACCTCGAGCATCGCGCGCGGGCCGCCGAGGAGGCGTTCGCCGAGTTCGCCGGGTTCCTGCGCGCCGAGCTGGCGCCGAAGGCCCCGGTCAAGGACGCCGTCGGCGAGGACGTCTACCGCCTGTGGTCCCGGTACTTCGTGGGCGCGGCGCTGGACCTGCAAGAGGCCTACGAGTGGGGCTGGGCGGAGTTCGCCCGCATCGAGGCCGAGATGCGCGCGGTGGCGAACCGCATCAAGCCGGGCGCGTCGCCGGCCGAGGCGGCGGCGATCCTGGACGCGGACCCCCGCTACCGCGTCCGGGGGCGCGCGGAGTTCGAGGCGTGGATGCAGCGCCTGTCCGACGACGCCCTGAAGTCGTTGCGCGGCAAGCACTTCGAGATTTCCGACCGGGTGATGGCCCTGGAGTGCAAGATCGCCCCGCCGGGCGGCGGAGTCGGCGCGTACTACACGGCCCCGAGCGAGGACTTCGGCCGCCCGGGCCGCATGTGGTGGTCCGTGCCGCCGGCCCGCGACGAGTTCGTCACCTGGCGCGAAACGAGCACGGTGTACCACGAAGGAGCCCCGGGCCACCACCTCCAGATCGCGACGGCGGTGGACCAGTCGGCGGGCCTGAACAAGTACCAGCGCCTGATGGCGTTCACGTCCGGCCACGCGGAGGGCTGGGCCCTGTACGCGGAGCGCCTGATGGAGGAACTGGGGTACCTGTCGGACGACGGAGACCTCCTGGGAATGCTGTCGGAGCAGCTCTTCCGCGCGGCGCGGGTGGTGGTGGACCTGGGCATGCACCTGGAGCTGCCGATCCCGGCCGGAACGGGCTTCCACGAGGGCGAGCGCTGGACACCGGAGCTGGGCCTGGAGTTCATGCTGACCCGCACGATCACCGACCAGGCCCACGTCCGCGACGAGATCGACCGGTACCTGGGCTGGCCGGGCCAGGCCCCGGCGTACAAGATCGGCGAGCGCCTCTGGCTGGCGGCCCGCTCGGAAGCCCGCGCCCGCGCGGGGGCGGCGTTCGACATCAAGCGGTTCCACACGGAGGCGTTGAAGCTGGGCGGGATGGGGCTGGACACGCTGCGGGAACAGCTGGCCGGCCTGGACTGAGCTGTTCGAGGGGGCCGAACCCGCCGGCTACTTGCGGCGGGTTCGGTTCTGCCGCTTTTCCGGCGGTCTCGCGTCCTCTTCGGGAGGGGCCGGGGCGAATTTCTGATCTGCTTCACGACCTGCTCGGCGAGCCGCTTTCGCGACGCTTCCACGCGGAATTCAGCAGCAGCTTCACCGCCCAATAGAACGAGGTCGCGCCCCACAGCCACAGTCAGGAAAGCAGCCGGGCAGTCGCACGAGTTCGGCGCCGTGCCGTCGGGCAGGCGCGCTGCATCCCGGACGGACCGGCGCCCCCGGAGGAAGGCGCCTGTCGTGGTCCTGGCGACAGGGCAGTCACCACCCCGCCGGAATTCGCTGGTTGGCGAGGGCGCGTCTGGGTAGGGTTCCTCTCGTGCGCCGAAGGCTTTTCGTCACCCCACCGCCCCGCGTCTGAGCGGGGTGGTCCCTCGCCGCGTGGCCTCGTAGGCCCGCGGCTGATTCGTCTTGCGCACCGCCCCGCGTCGTCGAACTCCCTTTCCTTTCGACACAGACGCAGGAGCGTTCATGTCCCTCGTCCTCCCCACGCGCGCCCGGTCCTCGGCCGCGCTCGTCCTCGCCGGTGTCCTCTGGGGCACCGGCGGTCTCGCCGGCTCCCTTCTCGGTCAACGAGCCGGCCTCCACCCGCTCGCCGTCGCCGACTACCGGCTGCTCGTCGGCGGCGCCGTCGCCACGCTTGTCCTGAAAGGCCGCGGTTTCCCGCGCACACCGGAAGCCCTCCGGCGCATCCTCGTCGTCGGCGGCCTCTTCGCGCTCTTCCAGGCCAGCTACTTCGCCGCCGTCGCGCTCAGCTCGGTCAGCGTCGCCACCATGACCACCATCGGCGCCGCACCCGTCATCGTCACCCTGCTGTCGGTGCGGAAAATCCGTCGCTGGACGATGGTGTCGACGGCGGGCACCCTTGCCGGCCTGGTGCTGCTCCAGTGGTCACCCGGCGAAGCGATCTCGTTCGGCGGCCTCGGCTTCGCTCTGCTCGCAGCGGCCGGCTTCGCGACCCTCACCCTGCTCACCGCGAAGCCGGTCGACGGCCTCGACCCGTTGCCCACGACGGCGTTCGGCTGCCTGACCGGCGGCCTGCTGCTCCTGCCGGTCGCGAGCTGGACCGGCATGGCGATCCCACTGCACACGGACGTCCTCGCGCTCCTCTGCTACCTCGGCGCCGTCCCGACCGCGCTCGCCTACGCCGCCTACCTGCGGGGCCTGGCCGACGCCCACCCGGTGCTCGGTGCGCTTTCGGCGGTGCTCGAGCCGCTGACGGCGGCGGTGTTGTCCGCGGTGCTGCTCGGTGAACGGCTGAGCGTCACGGCCTGGTGCGGCGCCGCCGTGCTGGTCGCGGCGCTGGGCGTCGGCTACTGGCGCCCGGAACCGCGCTGAGGGGACGCTGCCCCTCGGCTCAGCGCGGGTCGAGGGGCAGCGCGCGTCCCAGGATCGCGAACGGCCGCGGGTCGCCCGCGAAGTGGTAGTCGCGCAGGACGTCGACGAACCCCGTGCGGCGGTAGAGCTTCCACGCGCGGCTCGTGCCCTCGGGCGTCGACAGCAGCACGTTCGCGCTCGGCACGCCGTCGAGCAGGCCGCGCAGCAGGTCCTCGCCGATCTGGTGGCCCTGGTTCTCCGGCCGGACGTGGATCTCGGTCAGCTCGAAGTAGTCCGACAGCCAGCGGTCGGCTTCGACGGAGCCGGCCCGGCGGCTCAGGCCGTGCCGCACCTGCTCGTGCCACCACTGCCCGGCCCGGCCGCGGTAGCCGTAGGCGAGGCCGAGCAGGACGTCGTCGGCGTCGAACGCGGCCATGCAGCGCCAGCCCTCACGCAGCGCGTGCGTGAGCCACATCGGCGCACGCTGCTCGGCGGTGCCCGCCGGGTACCGCATCGCCCGGACGTAGATGTCCAGCGCTTCGGGCAGGCGGGCGCGGAATTCGTCCGCGGAAAGCTGGACGTAGCGGGAGCAGCCGGCGGGCATCGCGGTCACAGCGGTCCATCTTCCTCCGCGCCGCCGAGCGCGCCCGGGGTGCCCCCGGTCAACGCCACCAGCCCCGCGAAGGTCGTGGGGAAGACGGCCTTCGGGTGCCCCGCGGCGGCCCACACGACGTCGTGGGCGCGCAGCGCGGTGTCGACGAGCGTGGGCAGCGGCACGGGGTGCCCGACCGGGGCGACACCGCCGATCGGCTGCCCGGTGTGCGCCCGCACGAAGTCGGCGTCGGCCTTGCCGATTTCGCCGCCGGCCAGCCGGGCGAGCGTGGCCGGATCGGCGCGGTGCGCGCCCGAGGTCAGGGCGAGGAGCGCGTTTTTGTCGGACCCCAGGCGGAAGATGAGGCTGTTGGCGATGGCCCCGACGGGCACGCCGAGCGCTTCGGCCGCCTGCGCGGCGGTCCGGACCTCGGCGGGCAGGACACGGATGCCCTCGGCGGCGGCGTGCTGCCCGGCTTCGGCCAGCGCGGCCGCCACCTTGGCGACGGCGGGGTGCTCCAGCGAACTCATGGACCTATGAGATCACGCCGCCGACCTGGTGTCGCGCACCACGTCCGGGGATCGTCCCCCGGGGTTGAGCGCACACCCGGTCCGGGGTTACTCTGGAAATTGTTCGAACAGACGTTCGACATCGGTGAGCGCGCACCGGTCAGGTGCCCGGGACCGGGACGGGGGAAGCGTCTCGGCACCGGGCACATGATCGGGCTCACCCCGCGCAGGAGGAGGGTCGCCATGTCCGTCAAGGTCGTGTCCCCCACGGATCCCGGGCAGCCGGAGCTGCCCATGTCGCTGCGCCCGCCGGCCACCCAGCCGCAGGCCGCCCGCCGATCGCGGCAGTGCCTGACGCCCGGCGCGGAGTCCCGGCAGCGCCCCTCGGCGCCATCGGTGGACGCCCGGCAGCCCGAGCTGCCGATGCTGCGCCCGACGGATCCGGCTCCTGCGGATTCCGGCCAGCTGGAGCTGCGCCCGGCTCCCGCGGACCCGGCGCAGGTCCGGCTGCGGCCGCCGGCTCCGGCTCTTGCAGGTTTGGCGCGCTGTCGGCCGACCATGGCGGACTCCGGTCAGCTGGAGCTGCGCGCGACTCCCGCGGACTCGGTGCCGTCCCGGCCGATTGTGGACTCCGAGCTGCGCTCGTCGGCTGCCGCGGGCCCGGGTCAGCTTCAGCGGCGCATGGACTCGGCGCCGTCCCGGCCGGCTGTGGACCCCGAGCTGCGCTCGTCGGCTCCCGCGGACCCGGCGCAGTCCCCGCTGCCCTCAGACGTCGCGCCGCAGCCCGAGCTGCCGATCCCACCGCAGCGTCCCGCCTCTGCCGACCAGGCCCGGCCGCCGGCCACCCATCCCGCGCTGCCCATGCCGCCCGCCGTCGACCCCGACCAGTCCGCGCTGCCCATGGCGCTGCGTCCGCCCGCTCCGCCGGCCGCTGCCGGGTTGCTCGCGCAGGCTCGACGCGGGCTCGCCGAGGCCGAGCGGGAAACGCAGCCCGCCGAGCGCTTCATCGGTGCCTACCTCGCCGCGCTCCGGGGCGCTGCCGCCGTGCTCGCCGCGCGGGGGCGGCCGCACCGGGGGCGGGCCCGGCCTGCCAGCACCTGGGTGCTGCTCGACTCCGTCGCCCCCGAACTGCGGGAGTGGTCAGCCTTCTTCGCCGGCAACTCGGCCACGCGCGCCGCCGCGCAGGCCGGGATCAGCGGGAAGGTCACCGCCGAATCGGCCGCCGAACTCGTGCGCGCCGCCACGCCGTTCCTGGAACTCGTCCGCCGGCTCGTGCACGGCCTGCCGATCACCGGGGAAGCCCATGTCGCGTGAGCACGGCCCGGTCGACCAGGGGCGGTTGCTCACGGCGTTGGGAATCGAAGGCAGGCTGCTGGCCGAGGCGGTGCACGCCGCGCCGGCCGAGGCGCCGGTGCCCGCCTGCCCGGGCTGGTCGCTCGGCGAGGTGGCCCGGCACGTCGGGAGCCTCTACCGGATGGTCCGGCGCCGATTGACCGACGGCCGCAGCCCCGACGACTGGCCGCGCGACCCCGAACCGGGCCAGAGCCTGCGGGACTTCCTGGAGACGGGCCTCACCGAACTGCTCGACGAGCTGGCCGCGCACGACCCGGAGGAACGCGCCGACACCTGGTGGCCGGCGGACCGCACGTACGGCTTCTGGCGGCGGCGGATGCTGCACGAGACGGTCGTCCATCGGGTGGATGTCGAACAGGCGGCCGGCGCCGAGTCCCGTGGCGTGCCCGACGACGTCGCGATCGACGGCATCGACGAGGCACTGACCTTGTGGTTCGGGCAGAAGCTGCCGATGCTCGGCCTGACCGGCACCAAGGCGGGCACGGTCGGCGTCCGGGCCGGCGCCCACAGCTGGATCGCGCGGGCCGGGCCGGTGACCACCGAAGCCTGGCGCTGCTCGGCCGAGGAGGCCGGGGCCGCGGACGACGTCGTCACGGCCGCACCCGCGCAGCTCTACCTGTGGCTCTGGGGCCGGTCGTCCCTGACCTCGGTGACCGTGCGGGGCGTGCACGACCAGGCGGCTCAGCTTTGGGCGTTGCTGCGGCTCGCAACCCGATGACCCGGCCGGTGGGGAAGCCGAACCGGAACTGTCGGGGGTGGCGGTTAGCCTGCGCTGCATGAGCACACGCCTGGTGAACGTGGTGATCGACGCGGCGCGGCCGAGGGTCCTGGCGGACTTCTGGGCCGCGCTGCTCGGCTGGCACGTCGCGCTCGAGGAGGCCGGCGAGGTCGACGTCCGCGCCCCGGCGAGCGACGGCTGGGAGCTGGACCTGGTTTTCGTGCCGGTACCCGAACCCAAGGAGGTGAAGAACCGCGTCCACCTGGACCTGGCGAGCACGAGCCCCGCACACCAGGCCGAGCTGGTGGCGCGCGCCCTGGAGCTGGGCGGAAGCCGCGTCGACCTCGGGCAGGGTGACGTGCCGTGGGTCGTGCTGGCGGATCCGGAAGGCAACGAGTTCTGCGTTCTCGAGCCGCGCGAACGGTACGCGGACACGGGTGCGGTGGCGTCGATCGTCGTCGACGCCCACGACCCCGGGCCGCTGGCGGAGTTCTGGGCGGGGATCGCCGGCTGGCCGGTCCGGAGCCGCGAGGGGGACGTCCTGGTGGGCCTGCGTTCGCCGGCCGGCCGGGGGCCGTGGCTGGAGTTCCTGCGCAACGACGACGTCAAGCGGGTCAAGAACCGCGTGCACCTGGACGTGGCGCCCCCGGCGGACGCCGGCCACGCCGCGGCGGTGAAGGAGGTCGTCGCGGCCGGTGCGGCGCCGGCGGACCTGGGCGCTCCCGCGCTGCCGTGGCGCGTGCTGACGGACCGGAGGGCAACGAGTTCTGCGTGCTGACCCCGCGCTGACCTAGCGTGGGGAACATGGAGATCTTCGACTGGCAGGGACGCCGGATCGCCTGGGAGCGCGCCGGAGCGGGGCCGGCGGTGGTGTTCTGCCACGGCACACCTTGGTCGTCGTGGCTGTGGCGGCCGTTCGCCGAAGCGCTGAGCGCCGAGTTCACCGTGTACCTCTGGGACATGCCCGGTTACGGCCGTTCGTCGAAGGACGCGGAGCACCCGGTCGATTTCGGTGTCCAGACCGACGCCTTCCGGGCGCTGCTCGAGCACTGGGGACTCGACCGGCCGCACGTCGTCGCCCACGACTACGGCGGCGCTGTATCGCTGCGCGCCCACCTGGTGCACGGCGTGCCGTACGCGTCGCTGCTGCTGGCCGACGCCGTGGTCATCCCGCCGTCGGGTTCGCCGTTCTTCCGGCTGGTCAAGGAGCATCCCGACGTGCTCGCCCGAGTGCCGCCGTACATCCACGAAGCGCTGGTCCGCGCCTACGTCGCCAACGCGAGCTTCCGGGAGCTGCGCGAGGCCGACCTGGCCGAGCTCGCCGCCCCGTGGCTCGGCGACGAGGGCCAATCCGCGTTCTACCGGCAGATCGCCGCCTACGACGAGCAGTACCTGGCCGAGAACGAGCAACGGCTGAGCGCGGCCGACGTGCCGGTGCGCGTCCTGTGGGGCGCCGAGGACACGTGGATCCCGCCGGCCATCGGCGAGCGGCTGGCCGCCGGCCTCCCCGGCGCGACGTTCGCCCCGGTCGCCGGCGCGGGCCACCTCATCCAGCTGGACGCCCCGGTCGCGCTGGCGACCGAGTTGCGGGCCTGGCTCGGTGTTTCGGCCGGGTTGCCGGGCCGCGTCGAACGCTGACCTGCACGAAACACCGGCGTCCTGGAGCGGCAACAACCCCGCGGGACCGTGGGGGCATGAAGACCTCCAGAGCGTTGCCCCAACCGGGCCGGACGGCCGCCGTCGCCGAGCCGGTCACGCCGTCGGCGTGGCGGGTGCGGATCCGGATGCACGACCACCCGGGCACCCTCGCCCGCATCGCCATCCGGCTCGCCGACCTCGAGTGCAACATCCTCGGCCTGTCCGTGCTGCCGGTGCCCGGCGGCGTGCTCGACGAGATCGTGCTGCGTCCCGCGATCGGCCTGCCCCGCCGGCACCTGGTGGATGCCATCCGTGCCGAGGGCTGCGAATGCACGGCGATCGTCGACGCCGACGTCCACGAGCTGGTCGACCCGTCGGCGTCGACGCTGCTCGCGGCCCGTCGCGCGGTCGACGACCCGGCCCGCCTGGCCGAAGTGCTGAAGGACGTCCTGGCGGCGGACGTCGTCACGCTCGTCCCCGCCGTCGAGGCGAACCCGGCGCGCACGGAGAGCGGGCACCGGGCGGTGTTCGAGCTGGCCGACGGCAGCGCGCTGGTGGCGCGCCGCCAGTGGGCGCCGTTCGTGCAGCTGGAGCTGACCCGCGCGGAAGCGCTGGTGACGCTGCTCGCGGCGGCGGCCCGGAACGTCGCCGGCCCGGTGGTCCTCGACCGCCCGGACGGCGCGGCGATCGTCCTGCGCAAGGGCGTCCCCGGCGACGCCGACGCGGTGTCCGAGCTGCACCGGCGCTGTTCGATGGCGACGTTGTTCCGCCGCTACCACACGGGCGTGCGCTCGGTGCCGCGCCGCTGGCTGCACCGGCTGCTGGTGCCCCCGCGCGGCACGAGCGTGCTGGCCGTGTTCGGCCGCGAGGTGATCGGCCTGGCCCAGCTGATCCCGGTGACCTCCGGCGGCGCGGAGATTTCGCTGCTGGTGGAGGACGACTGGCAGCAGCAGGGGATCGGCACGGCGTTGCTGGCGCGCTTGGCGGTGCTGGCGGAGGCTCAGGGCATCACGGAGCTGTCCGCGGACTGCCTCGCGGGCGACGACGTCCTGCCCCGCACGGCGGCCCGAGCGGGCTTGCGCACGGAACGCGGCGTCGAGGACGGCGCCAAGCTGAGGCTGTTCCGGCCGGCTTGAGCCGCGGTCAGCGTTTCCAGAACCAGTCCTTGTCGCGCGCTTGGCGCATGGCGGTTTTCTTGCGTTCGGCCGTGAGCCGGTCGAGGTAGAGAATGCCGTCGAGGTGGTCGGTCTCGTGCTGCAGGCACTGCGCGAGCACGTCCTCGCCTTCGACCTCGATCGGCTCGTTGTGGACGTCGACGCCCCGGACTTTCGCGTGCTTCGCCCGCTTGGTGGGGAACCACAGCTCCGGCACCGACAGGCAGCCTTCGTCGATCTCGTGCGTTTCCTCGGACAGCTCGACGATCTCGGGATTGATGACATACCCGGTCAACCCGGCGACGTCGTAGCTGAAGACGCGAAGCCCCACGCCGATCTGCGGCGCGGCCAGCCCGGCGCGCCCGGCGGGTTTCACGGAGTCGACGAGATCCCGCACGAGCGCCTCGAGCTTCTCGTCGAACACGGTGACGGGATCGCAGACGGACTTGAGGATCGGGTCACCGAAATAGCGCAGTTCGCGCATCGCCATGAGCAGAACATCCTTCGTGCGTGTCGGACTGGCAGCTTAGGCCAGCCCGGACGGCGGCCGTACACGGAATCGCGAACCCGCTTCGGCCGGAGTCGCGCTGCTGCGGTGAGTGGAGACCGCGGCGCGGTGGTGCCAGGGCGCGGCGGTGCGAGGGTGCGGAGCGCGGCGGTGCCGGTGAGCGGTGGTGTGGGGGAGCGGTGGTGCCAGGGCAGCGGTACCGGGCAGCGGCGGTGCCAGGACGCGGTGCGAGGGAGCGGCGAAGCGCCGATGCCGGAGAGCGGCGGTGCCGGAGAACGGGGTCCGGGCAGCGGGGGCGCCGGGGCGCCGCGCTGCGAGGGAGCGGTGGTGCCGGGGGCGGAGCGGTGGTGGTGCGGTGGTGCCGGGGGCGGAGTGGCGGCGGTGCCGGGGATCGGGGGTTCCGGAGAGCGGCGGTGCCGGAAAGCCGCGGTGCCGGGGATCTGCCCCCGGCCCTCAGGCCCGGAGCCTTCCCCGACGGTCCCTCCCTGCCCCGGCCGAACCCTCAGGCCCGGAGCCGCAGGCCGGAGGGGGTGGCTCGGAAGCCCGCCTCCTGCAGTACTTCCGCCAGTTCCGACGTCAGCGCTTGCTCGCCGTCCGCGCGCTGGACCGACAGCTGGCCCAGCCAGCCCTCGCGCACCGCGGCCGACAGGGCCTGCGCTGCCTCCGACAATGCCTTCCTTTCCTCCGTGAAGCTCAGCAGTGACCTTCCTCCTCGCTCGACGTACAGGGCCGGGACCCCGTCCACCAGCACCGCCAGCGCGCCCGCCTTGCGGGCCGGGCGGTGCTTCGTATCGCCCGTTGCCGCCGGCCAGGGGAGGGCCGCGCCGTACGGCTGGGCCGGGTCCGCCGCCGCCAGGACCACCGGGCGGCCCGGGGCCGGGCGACCCGGGCCGGACAGTGCCCGCAGGCGATCGACCGCGCCCTTGGCCGCGAACTGGGCCGCGCCGAGGCCCTCCACCACGTAACCGCGGATCACCTGGCCCGTGTCCTCCATGCCGCGGAGCACCTTGTAGATCCCCGAAAACCCGCCGGTGACGCGTTCGGTGTCGAGGGCACCCCGGGTCAGGACTCCGTGGCGTTCCAGGAACGCTTCGGTGCGCGCGTGGGCGCGGCGGGTGGCGTCGGTCTCGCGGGATGGGGTCAGCGCCCAGCGGCCCGCCACCGTCGGCGGCCCGGACCGCGACGGCATCTGCGGCCGTCCCGCGCGCAGCCGGGCGTACCGTCCGCGGGGGGCCTGGCGCCGCGGCTTGTGCGCGCCGTGCCCGGCGACCTGCGCCCGGAGCGGGCCCAGCGTGTCGCCCGTGACCAGGCCGGCCCAGACCAGGTCCCACAGCGCCGCCACGACCTCGGCGTCGCTCGGGGCCTTGTCCACCAGCACTGTCGCGCGGTCCACCAGCTGGCGGAAGAACAGCGCGCCACCCTCCAAAGTGGACACGATCGCGTCGTGCAGCGGGCCGGTCGGGATGTCCTCGACGACCTCGGGCAGCAGCAGGTCGGCGACGTCGGTGGGGGCGAGGGCGATCCAGCCGTCGCCGCCGGACAGGGCGCCGCAGCCCGCCCACGTGACCTCACCCGCCGTCGTCAGCTCGTCCAGCAGGGCGGGGGAGTAACCCGGCAGCCGTCCGGGCAGGATCAGTGACTCCACCGCGCTCGCCGGCAGCGGTGCCCCGGCGAGCTGCTCGACCACCGACAGCACGTCGTCCGCCGTCGGCGCCGCCCGGACGCGTCCGCCGAACCCGTGCCACGACGGCAGGAACCGGCCCAGTGCCGCCGGCTCGACCGGCTCCACCTCGGCCCGCAGCTTCGCCAGCGACGTCCGCCGCAGCCGCCGCAGCACCGCCGAATCGCAGTACTCGACCCCGGCACCGTGCGTCTCCGGGTGCCCGACCGGGCTCAGCTCGCCGCGCACCAGGCGGCCTTCCCCGGTCATCCGGTCGAGCACCCCGGTGACCACGGCCGTGCCGAGACCGAACCGCGCGGCCGCGTCCGCCGCGGCGAACGGGCCCCGGCCCCGGGCGTAGCGCGAAAGCAGGTCCCCGAGCGGGTCCGCGACCGGTTCGGTGAAGGCTTCGGGCACGCCCACCGGCAGGGCGGTGCCCAGCGCGTCCCGCACGCGACCGGCGTCCTCGATGGCCAGGAAGCGTTCCGCGCCGCCGATCCGCACCCGGATCGCCCGCCGCGCCGCCTCCAGCTCGGTCAGCCACGCTTCCTGGATCCCGCGTTCGGCGGCCTCTTCGACGGTCAGGTCGCCGAGGAACCGCAGCAGGTCGGCGGCGTCCTCCGCCGAGCGTGCGTGCCGATCGGGCTCGAGCCGCTGCAGCGACCGTTCGACCTCGGTGACGGCCTCGGGATCCAGCAGCTCCCGGATCGCCTCGGTGCCCAGGAGTTCGGCCAGCAGCGCGGAATCCAGCGACAGCGCCGCCGCCCGCCGCTCGGCCAGCGGCGCGTCGGTCTCGTACAGGAACATCCCGACGTAGCCGAATAGAAGGCTGCGCGCGAACGGCGATGCGGCCGGCGTCTCGACCTCCACCAGCCGGACCTTGCGGGCGCGGACGTCCGCCATCAGCTCGCGCAGGCCGCTCACGTCGTAGACGTCCTGCAGGACCTCCCGCATCGCCTCCAGCACGACCGGGAACCGTTCGTACTTCGCCGCGACCGAAAGCAGCTGCGACGCGCGTTGCCGCTGCTGCCACAACGGGGTGCGGCGCCGCGGGTCCCGGCGCGGCAGCAGCAGCGACCGCGCCGCGCACTCCCGGAACCGCGCCGCGAACACGGCCGAGCCGCCGACCTCGGCGACGATCAGCTGCTCGACCTCTTCGGGGTCGAGCAGCACGTCGTCCGCGCCGATGGTGACCTCGCCGCCCTCGGCGTCCAGCGCGTCCGGCAGCCGCAGGACGATGCCGTCGTCGGAGTGCGCCACCTGCGCGTCGACGCCGCGGTTTTCCCGCAGCCGCGCGGCGATGGCCAGCGCCCACGGCGCGTTCACCTGCGCGCCGAACGGCGAGTGCACGATGATCCGCCAGTCGCCGAGCTCGTCGCGGTAGCGCTCCAGCAGGATCGTCCGGTCGTTCGGGACGTGCCGGGTCGCGGCCTTCTGCTCGGCCAGGTAGGCGAGGAGGTTGTCGCGCGCCCGCTCGTCCAGCCCCGCCGCCTCGGCCCGCGCGCGTGCCTTCTCCTCGTCCGAAGTGGACAGTTCGCGGACGAACTTCCCCAGCGCCCGGCCGAGTTCCAGTGGACGGCCCGGTGCGTCGCCCTTCCAGAACGGCATCCGTGCCGGCTCGCCGGGTGCGGGCACCACGATGACCCGGTCGTGGGTGATGTCGGTGATCCGCCACGACGAGGTGCCCAGCAGGATCGTGTCGCCGACGCGCGACTCGTACACCATCTCCTCGTCGAACTCGCCGACGCGCGAACCCGCCTTGTCGTCCGAGCCCGGCGTCATGACGGTGAACAGGCCGCGGTCCGGGATGGTGCCGCCCGAGGTGACCGCCAGCCGCTGCGCACCCGGCCGCCCGCGCAGCTCGCCGGTGATGCGGTCCCAGGTGATCCGCGCCCGCAGCTCGCCGAACTCCTCGCTCGGGTAGCGGCCCGCGAGCATGTCGAGCACCGCGTGCAGGGCGTCGTCCGGCATGGCGGCGAACGGGGCCGCCCGCCGCACCAGCGACGCCAGGTCCGGCACCGTCCACGGTTCCAGCGCGACCATGGCCACGACGTGCTGCGCCAGGACGTCGAGCGGGTTGCGCGGGTAGCGCACCGCCTCGATCGCCCCGCTCGCCATCCGTTCCGCGACGACCGCGCAGGAGACGAGGTCACCGCGGAACTTGGGGAACATCACCCCGGACGACACCGCGCCCACCTGGTGCCCGGCCCGGCCGACCCGCTGCAGCCCGGACGCCACCGTCGGCGGCGCCTCGATCTGCACCACCAGGTCGACCGCGCCCATGTCGATGCCCAGCTCCAGCGACGACGTCGCCACCACGCAGGGCAGCTGCCCGGACTTCAGCGCCTCTTCGACGTGCGTGCGCTGCTCCCGCGACATCGACCCGTGGTGCGCGCGGGCGATCACCGGCGGCGCGCCCGTGGTCACCCCGGACTGGCCGACAGCCTCCGCCGGGAACGCGTCGGCGGCCGTGAGCTCGGTCTGCTCGGCGGCCAGCTCGTTCAGCCGGGCGGTGAGCCGCTCGGTGAGCCGCCGCGAGTTGGCGAAGACGATGGTCGAGCGGTGTGCGCGGATCAGGCTCAGCACCCGCTCCTCGACCGCCGGCCAGATCGACGGCCGCTGCACGGGGTTGCCGGCCATCTCTTCCAGCGTGCCCAGGCCGCCCGGCGCGATGTCCCCGGGTGGGAACGCCTCGGTGAGCGACTCCAGCGATTCGAGGGCGTCGAGCGGGCTCGGCGCCGGCCCGCCGCGCGGGGCGTCGAGATTGCTCATGTCCTCGACCGGGACCTCGACGCGGACCTCGATGGTCTTCGCCAGCTTCGGCTGGACGACACGCACCGGGCGGCCGCCGGCCAGGAACGCGCTCACCTCGTCGACCGGGCGCACCGTCGCCGACAGGCCGATCCGCTGCGCCGGCTTCGGCAGGAGCGCGTCCAGCCGTTCCAGGGAGAGCGCGAGGTGCGCGCCGCGCTTGCCGCCGGCGACCGCGTGCACCTCGTCGACGATCACGGTCTCGACGCCGCGCAGCGACTCCCGGGCCGACGACGTGAGGATGAGAAACAGCGACTCCGGCGTGGTGACCAGCACGTCCGGCGGGGTCTTGCCGAACGTGCGCCGCTCGGCCGCGGTGGTGTCGCCGGTGCGCATGCCCACTTCGATCCCGGGCACCGGCAGTCCGAGCCGGCGGCTGGCCTGGGAGATGCCGGCGAGCGGGGCCCGCAGGTTCCGCTGGACGTCGACCGCCAGCGCCTTCAGCGGCGAGACGTAGAGGATCCGGCAGCGCTTGGTGGCTTCCGCCGGCGGCGGCTCCACCGAGAGCCGGTCCAGCGCCCAGAGGAACGCCGACAGCGTCTTGCCGGACCCGGTGGGCGCGACGACGAGGGCGTGCTCGCCCGCGTGCGCGGCCCGCCAGGCCCCTTCCTGCGCCGCGGTGGGCGCGGCGAAGGCTCCCGCGAACCAGTCCCGGGTCGCCGGGGAGAAGAGGTCGAGCACGTCGGTTGCCACGTCATTCATGATGCGCGGCACCACCGACAGTTTCCGGCTCGCCGGCCACGATCACGCTCTGGGCGAACTGCGGGAACGTGACGTCGACCTTCGGCTCGTCGGTGATCAGCCGGTACTCGCGGTCGAGCGGCGCCCAGTAGGAAAAAGGGGCCTGGTCCAGCTTGGATTGGTCGGCCAGCACGTACGCCTCCGTGCCCGCGTGGAGCATCGTGTGCTTGACCACCGACTGCTCCAGTGACGGGCAGCACACCCCCTTGCCGGCCACCACGCCGTCCGCGCCCAGGAACACCCGATCGGGTGAGATGTGCCTCAGCTGCGCGAGCACGCTCTCGCCGAGGATCGCTTCGCTGGGGTGCCGCAGCCGGCCGCCGAGGACGATCAGGTCGATCCCGGCGAAGCCGGCGAGCTCGCGGATCGCGTTCACGCCGTTGGTGACGACGGTCAGCCCCTCGCGGTGGGCGAGGTGGCGGGCGAGCCTGCCGGTGGTGGTGCCGGCGTCGAGCAGTACCACTTCGCCGTCCTGGACCAGCGCGGCGGCTTCCCGGGCGATGATGTCCTTCGCCGCCGCGTGCTCCCGGTCCTTTTCGCGGGGACTGCGTTCCGTGTCGAGCGCGCCGCCGTAGGTGCGGACGACGTGGCCCGCCCCGGCGAGCGAGGCGAGGTCGCGGCGGATCGTCGACTCGGAGACGCCGAACTCCTCGGCCAGCTCCGCGATGCCGCCGGCGCCGTCGCGGACGGCCTCCAGCAGCATCGCGCGCCGGTCACGGGTGCCTGGTCGCGGCTGGGACATGCGCCGACTCTTCCACAGTCGCGGATTTCAGCCCGAAGAACGCCAGTCCGGCGGCCACGGCGAGGAACGCGGCCAGGACGACGAACCCCGTGGTCGCGGTGCCGGTGACGTCGGTGAGCCAGCCGACCAGGTACGGCCCGGCGAACCCGCCGAGGTTGCCCAGTGCGTTGATCAGGCCCATCGCCACGGCGACCACCTCGATGCCCAGCACCCGGCCGGGGATCGCCCAGAACGGCCCGTACGGCATGTAGACGCCGGTCGCCACCACGCAGAGCAGCACCAGCTGCACGGCCGCCGGCCAGCGCACGAGGTTGCCCAGCAGCAGCCCGGCGATGGCGCCGAGCAGCGGCACCGTGACCGCGAGCCGCCGGTTGCCGGTGCGGTCGGACCAGTGCGCGCACGCGACCATCCCGGCCAGGGCCAGCACGTACGGCACAGCCGACAGGAAGCCGACGGCGGTCGCCGAGCCGCCGGTCATCGTCTTCACCACCGACGGCAGCCAGAGCGAGAACCCGTAGAAGCCGGTGATCCAGAAGAAGTAGACACCGACCAGCAGCAGCACCTGGCGGTTCGCGAGCGCCTGCCGGTAGCCCTGCTTCGCGAACGCCGGCTTCGCGTCCTCTTCGGCCTGCAAGGTGCGTTCGAGGTACTCGCGCTCCGCCGGGGAGATCCACCGGGCCCGCGCCGGCCGGTCGGCCACCGCGAACCACCAGACGACCGCCCACAGCAGCGGCGGCAGCCCCTGCAGGACGAACACCCAGCGCCACGACATGTGATCGAGCATGAACCCGGACAGCGGCGACATGAGGATCGCCGAGATCGGCAGGCACGTCATCCACAGCGCGTTCGCCCGCGCCCGTTCGGCCTGCGGGAACCAGGACGCCAGCAGGATCAGCACCGCGGGCCACACGCCGCCTTCGAACAGCCCGAGCAGCAGCCGAGCCAGGTGCAGCTGCGTTTCGTTCTGCACCAGGCCGCACAGCACCGCCGCGAACGCCCACGCGACCATCAGGATCAGCACGGTCTTGCGGGCGCTCCACTTCGCCGCCAGCACCGCCGCGGGGATCTGCAGCACGAGGTAGCCGACGAAGAAGATGCCGCTCGCCAGCCCCTTCGCACTGGCGGACAACGGGAAGTCGTCGCCGATGTAGGGCAGGATCACCGCGACGTTCGTGCGGTCGAGGTAGGCCAGCATGTACATCACCACCGCGACCGGGATGACGTACGCCCAGCGCCTGCGGGGGATCACCGGAGGGTCGGCGGGTAGATGGCGGGCAGTTTCCGGGCGAACGGCGCCAGGGTGGCCGCGGCCTTGAACGCCGCCCGCATGGTGCCGTGCGACGCCCGGCCGGTGCCGGCGATGTCGAACGCCGTGCCGTGGTCGACCGACGTGCGCAGGATCGGCAGGCCGACCGTCACCGACACCGTGCCGTCGAAGTCGTACGTCTTCGACGCGATGTGCCCCTGGTCGTGGTAGAGCGACAGCACGCCGTCGAACCGGCCCTGGATCCCTTGGTGGAACACGGAATCCGCGGGGATCGGGCCGACCACGTCGAGCCCGGCCACCCGCGCGGCGGCCACTGCGGGGGCGATCGCGATGATCTCCTCGTCGCCGAACTTGCCGTTCTCGCCGCCGTGCGGGTTCAGCGCGGCCACCGCCAATCTCGGTTTCTCCGTGCCGAACACCTCCAGCGCGGTGTACGCCTCCCGGATCGCGTGCTCGATGTTCTCCCGGGTGATCTGGTTGATCGCTTCGCGCAGCGAAAGGTGCCGGGTGGCGAAGAAGATCTTCAGCCCGGAGACCCAGAACATCGTGTTGAACCGGGTCGACCCGGTGAGCTCGCCGAGCATTTCGGTGTGCCCGAGGTGCTGCGAGCCGGCCGCCCAGATGGCTTCCTTGTTGATCGGTGCGGTCACGACGGCGTCGACCTCGCCCGCCAGCGCGAGCCGGGTGGCGACCTCGATGGCCCCGACCGCCGCGGCGCCCGCGGTCGCGTTCACCTCGCCCCACGGCAGGTCTTCGGTGACCACGCCGAGGTTGAGCACGTCGATCACGCCGGTGGTGAAGCGCGCGTCGGCGACCGTGGCGATCGGGTTGATCTCCAGGTGCAGGCCCAGGTGCCGGACCAGGCGTTCCAGCACGATCGCGTCGCCCACCGCCACCCCGTGCGCCATTTGCAGGGCTTCGGGCTCGGCGAGGGTCTTCAGGGTGATCTCCGGGCCGATGCCCACGGGGTCGCCGAGGGTGACGGCGAGGACGGGGAGGTCGCTCACGGGTTCTTCCTTCCGGTGGCCAGGACGTGGTTCGGGTGTTCCAGGCAGGCGGCTGTGACAACCGAGGCTTCGCCTCGGGCCGGGGGCTTCGCCACCTTCGGCGTCGATCTCGAAGCCTTCGGCCCCGAGCGCCTTGGTGACTCCGACGGCGATGTGGCCGCCGGTGGCGTACAGCCCGCCGATCCGGTGCGTGCCGAGCACCGGCCGGGCGGCCTCTCGGAGCGCGGGCGGGAGCCGCGCCGCCACCTCCGGATCGACCGGCGCCCCGGGCGCGAGCTCGCATGCCCACCACACGGTGCCCGGCCGCGAAGAGTTCGCCCCGCCGCCGCGCCGGCCTCCCGCACCACCTGCGTGGCGTGTGGTGGCGAGACGTGCCGGGTACCCAGGTTCACCACCGGCGCGTCGATCCCGCTTTCCGCGCGCAGGCAGGGCGCGCCCGGTGTCAGGGGCGTGTTGACGGAGACCGCGCGCAGCCCGGAGCGCGCATACAGCGCTCCGGTCGCGTTGCTGCCGGTCAGGTCGTCCCCGAGGACGAGCAGCTTCGGCACCGGACCCTCCCTTCTTGCGCGATCCGAGCAACTGAGTTGCGCGAACTGTGCAACTATCGTGCACCTTGATCCCCGTCCGCGTCAAGGAGCAGTGACTTTCGCGGGTCCGCACGCACGGTGACCGCGCACATGGCAGCATCACCGCGGGCGCTGCTGAGGCGCCTTTCGCGAAGGGGAGTGCTGTGCGGATCCTGTCGGTGGACCTCGGGACGTCCAACACCGTCGCCGTGCTTTCGGCGCACGGTATGCCGGCCCGGGTCGTCGAGGTGGACGGCTCGGCCAACATGCCGTCGGCGGTGTTCGCCACCGAAGAGGGCACGATCATGGTCGGCCGCGATGCCGAGCGCCGCGCCCGCCTCGACCCGACGCGCTTCGAACCGAACCCCAAGCGCCGCATCGACGAGCAGACCCTGCTGCTCGGCACCGACGTCGTCCCGGTCACCGAGGCGCTCGCCGCCATCCTGCGCCGGGTGCTCGAAGAGACGTCCCGCCAGCTCGGTGGCGAACAACCCGACGAGGTCCGGCTGACCCACCCCGCGCAGTGGGGCCAGACCCGCCGCAACGTCCTGATGTCGGCCGCCCGGCTCGCCGGGATGGGCCCGAACATCCTGCTGGTGCCCGAGCCGGTCGCCGCGGCGGCGCACTTCGCGTCGTTCCCCGGCAAGGCGCTCGCCCCCGGCCAGGCGCTCGCGGTCTACGACCTCGGCGCCGGCACGTTCGACGTCGCCGTCGTCGGCGCGACGCAGAACGGGTTCACCGTGCTCGCCGAGGACGGCCTGCCCGACCTCGGCGGCCTCGACGTCGACCAGGCGCTGATGGTGCACGTCGGGCGCGAGGTTTCGCACTCCGACCCGCAGCGCTGGCAGCGGCTGCTGCGCCCGGAGTCCACCGCCGACCGGCGCACCCGGCGCGCGCTGCAGGAAGACGTGAAGGCGGCCAAGGAGGCGCTGTCGCGGCACCCGCAGACCGAGGTGCCGATGCCCGAGCCGTTCAAGGACGTCCTCGTCACCCGCGGTGAGCTGGAAGGCCTGGTGCGGCCGGCGATGCTGCGCAGCGTCGAGCTGCTGTCGCGGACGCTGCGCTCGTCCGGGCTGGCCCCGGACCGGCTGGCCGGCATCTACCTCGTCGGCGGGTCGAGCCGGCTGCCGCTGGTCGGCACCATGATCGCGGAGAAGCTCGGCGTCGTGCCGGGCAGCCTCGACCAGCCGGAGACGGCCGTCGCGCTCGGCGCCCAGCACGTGGCCAGGGACGGGCTTTCCGTGCGGACGCAGAACGTCGAAGGCGCGGTGGCCGCGGGTGCTCCACCGCACCGCCCGCAGTACGCTCCGCCGCCACCTCCGCCGCAGCAGTACTACGGGAACTTCCCGCCCAGCGGCCCGCAGCCGATGCCGTCGAACTTCCCGTCGTACGCGCCCGCACCGGACAAGGCCGAGCCGAAGCCGGGCGGAAAGAAGAAGCTGCTCATCGGGATCGCGGCCGCGGTCGTCGTGGTGCTCGCCGCGGGGCTGACCTTCTTCCTCGCGTCGTCGTCCTCGGTCGCCACCTACACCGCGGACCAGTGCAGGACACCGGGACAGGCCGACGACAAGGGCTTCACCGGCTGCCTGCGCCAGCTCGCCGGGAAGATCGCCGACACCGGCGACTGCAAGCCCGGCATGGGCAACGGCCCGGCCGCGCCGGCGCAGAGCCTCGGCGCGGCCTCGACCTGCTCCGCGCCGGGCCGGGCGGGCACCCAGGTGACCTACGTCCACGGCGCCGGTGCCGACGTGCTCAAGCAGTACACCGACGGCCTGCTCGCCTCGGCCGGCGGCGACCGCACCGAGGCCGACTGGGGCGGCAACGGGCTCAAGGGGCACTATTCGTCGGCCGCGGGGAAGACGTCGGCGGTGCTCGTGTTCACCGTCTCGGACCGGCCGCTGGCCGGGTTCATCTACCAGCTGAACACGAGCGAGCAGGCCCAGGTGACGACGCCGGGCACGCTCGCCGACTACTTCGAGGCGAGCGTCCAGCCGGGGGAGTAGCCGGCGACGGCGTGTGCGGGCCGTGCGCGCCCGCCGGTTAGAGTGGGCCCGATGCGGATCACGGTTTTCCGGCGGCTGATGGCCGACGAGTTCGGCCCCGGGCGGGCCCAGGTGCTGGCCAGGGACCACGTGCTCAGCGGCCTCGGCGGGCGCACCGTCGACCAGGCGCTGACCGCGGGAATTCCGGCGAAGGAGATCTGGCGCGAGGTCTGCGACGCCTTCGACATCCCGGCCGAACGGCGCTGACCTGGGCGGATACGCCCGGGACCTGACCCGGGCGGGCGAAAATCCTAGCGCAAGGGTGTGTCGCTGCCGACCTCGAACAGGTGTTCGTCTAAGGTGTTGTCCACATCGGGTCCAGCGATCCACAGATTGGGCGCCGCGCCTGGAATTGTCGGTCCCCGCCGCTAGCGTCGGACCGGACAGCTGAAGAACCGACACAGAGCCCCCGGAAAGCCGGGGCTTCGACCAGCGAGGTGGACTTCCATGCCTGCAGCACCCGACAAGGACAAGGCGCTCGAGCTCGCGCTCGCGCAGATCGACAAGCAGTACGGCAAGGGCTCGGTGATGCGCCTCGGCGAGGACACCCGGCCGCCCATCGCCGTGATCCCCACCGGCTCGATCGCCCTCGACGTCGCGCTCGGCATCGGCGGGCTGCCCCGCGGCCGCGTCGTCGAGATCTACGGCCCGGAATCCTCCGGTAAGACGACGGTCGCCCTGCACGCGGTGGCGAACGCGCAGCGCGCCGGCGGCATCGCGGCGTTCATCGACGCGGAGCACGCCCTCGACCCGGAGTACGCCAAGGCCCTCGGCGTCGACACCGACGCGCTGCTCGTCTCCCAGCCGGACACCGGTGAGCAGGCGCTGGAGATCGCGGACATGCTGATCCGCTCCGGCGCGCTCGACATCCTCGTCATCGACTCCGTGGCCGCGCTCGTGCCCCGCGCCGAGATCGAGGGCGAGATGGGTGACTCGCACGTCGGCCTCCAGGCCCGCCTGATGAGCCAGGCGCTGCGGAAGATCACCGGTGCGCTGTCCAACTCGGGCACCACGGCGATCTTCATCAACCAGCTCCGCGAGAAGGTCGGCGTCATGTTCGGCTCCCCGGAGACCACGACCGGTGGTAAGGCGCTGAAGTTCTACGCCTCGGTCCGGCTCGACGTGCGCCGCATCGAGACGATGAAGGACGGCGGCGAGGCGGTCGGCAACCGGACCCGCGTCAAGGTCGTCAAGAACAAGGTGGCCCCGCCCTTCAAGCAGGCCGAGTTCGACATCCTGTACGGCCAGGGCATCTCCCGCGAGGGCTCGCTCATCGACATGGGCGTCGACCAGGCCATCCTGCGCAAGTCGGGCGCCTGGTACACCTACGAAGGCGACCAGCTCGGCCAGGGCAAGGAGAACGCGCGCCGGTTCCTGCGCGACAACCCGGACATCGCCAACGAGATCGAGAAGCGGATCAAGGAGAAGCTCGGCATCGGCCCGCAGCTCGACGCGGCAGCCGTCGAGGCGGTCCCGGCTCCGGTCGACTTCTGATCGAAGAGTGGGGTGGGGGGTGCGGGATTGGGTGAGGTGTGCTCGCGGAGTGCGCTCGCCCTTATCCCTTCGCCGTGTTCTCCGGGGGTCGAACCCCCGGACCCCCGCCAGGGGGCGAGCCCCCTGGACCCCCGGTGGGGTTGCGTTGGGTGGTGACGTTCGGCCTTGGCGGCGTGCGGCTTTGGTGATGTGTGTTGCTGGGGCTTGAGAACTGGGAGTGATCTAGGTGGCCAGGGCGCCCAAGGTGCCGCCTGCTGAACTTTCTGCTGAGGAGCGGTACAAGAAGGCCAAGGAGATCTGCTTCGATCTTCTGGCCGCTCGGCCGCGGACCCAGGAGGAACTGCGGCAGGCGTTGCAGCGCAAGGGGTTCGACGAGGAGACCAGCGAGACCCTGCTCGGCAAGCTCGACCGGGCCGGGCTGGTCAACGACGAGGAGTTCGCCCAGCTGTGGGTGAAGTCCCGGCACGCGAACCAGGGCCTCTCCCGCACCGCGCTGGTGGCCGAGCTGCGGCGCAAAGGCGTCGACGGCGACGTGGCCGCGCAGGCGGCCGGCGAGGTCGACCGCGAGTCCGAGGAGCAGATGGCTAGGGAACTGGTCCGCAAGCGCCTCGGCTCGCTCGGCAACGTCGACGAACAGACCGCCCTGCGGCGGCTGCTCGGCTTCCTCGCACGCAAGGGCTACCCGCAGGGGCTGGCCTACACCGTGATCAGGGAAGAACTCCGCGAGTACGGCGCGGAGTCCACCCTGCTCGACGACGCCGTCATCGACTGATGGCGGACAGCTGAACCGTCGAGCACTTCTCCCAGAACGACCCGGCGGGCCCAAGGCTTAGCGATGTGGCCGACTTGCCGCGCCGGGTCGGCGGGGAGGACGATTTGACGATGACGGTCTACTTCGACCAAGAGCCCGTCATCGTTGACAGGTCGAGCTGCTCGTCGACTGATGCCGCGTTTCCGAACCTAAGGGATCACGCTGACCTGCAGTGGGATGTTGGCGGATGTCAGCGAGATCGCAGCAGAGACCAAGGCTGACCGTGCGAAGGTGAAGAGGGTATTCGGGAGAAGCGGCTTGTCGGATCGATGGATGGCGTACACCAGACCTTCAGGCCTGGAGCCGAGCGTTTCGGCTCTGGCCGGGTCTTGCTCCCGGACTAGTTCGACGAACTCGGTCCATGTGGCCGGATCGGTGAGACTTTCTACGGCCACCAACCCTTGCGCGAAAAGATGACTGAGGACGGACGAGCCGGTCTCGCTACTGACTTTCTTGACATGGACAAGGACGTTGCTGGGGCCGAGCAGATCGCAGGTTTCGAACCCTTGCGGATGGATCCTTGTTCTCAGCAGCTTGCGATCTAGGCACAGGAAACGGTCGTCCGCCGTCGGGACGTATTCGTTGTAGTCGCGTTCGTGCACTGAGTTGGTCTTGGCATTGCGCGGAGCCATGTTCCAAGCCGGAAGCGTCCATTCCGGGGTGTTCGCGAACGCTTCGGTGACGATCCGGTCCACGTGCCGGAGGTACTTGTCACCGAGCCGGTACCAATCGCCGTCGAGGAGGATGTAGCGACACTTGGGGTCGATGATCTCGGCGGCCATCCAATGCAGCGCACTGACACTTCCGCCGAGGGATTTGCCGGTTTCGTCGAGGCCTTCGATCGTGCTGGCGCGCAGTGTTCGGAGCTGGTCCACGGCGGTCCGGCTCGCGATCCCCATGCGAAGGTCATCGATCCCGAGGTCATCGGTGTCGATCTGAACGCTTCCGACGTGGCCGCGGTAGACCCGAACGTCCGGACCGTCGTAGTACTTCGCGGGATAGGCGATGCCTACTTCGCCGCGGTCGGAATCGGGCTGCGCCAGCAGGTCCACTGCGGTCGAGTCGAGTAGATCATGCAGATCGTGTCCGGGTGCGAGTCGGCGCACCCATTGCAGTGGCTCCAGGCGATCGCGAACCTTCAGTTGGGCAACGACCTGAGTCAACTCCCGCAAGTCCGATATCAAGGACTCCCCTTGGATACCAAGAGGAAGCTGAACTCCGTCGCCGCACTCCAAGTTGAGCCGGAAGTTGCGGTAGCTGCCGCACTGCCGGACGTAGGCCAGGTCGACTGTAATGTCACCGTGCACCTTGCCGCTGAGTTTACGTACTAGCTCGGCGTGCTCTCTCAGACCGAATGCCCAGAGGCCTTGGCCGCCGGGGACCATGTTCTGGTCGACTCTCGCCTTGGCACTGAGCGCCCACCGTGTGATGCGACGGATCTCGTCGGGGTCAAGCAGCCGGACCGCCGCTTCGAGGCCGAACTCGCGGTCGAGCTTGCTGTCCCGCAGGTATCGCCATCCATGTCCGAAGGTCAGTGCGTAGTGGACGTCGTCGATCTTAAGGAAGAGAGCTGCGGAGGCAGTAGTGCTGGTGAAGCCGAGGTTCACTCCGGTCAACGAGGTGATCGCCGGTACCCAGTCCACCACTTCCGCCGGTGATTCACCTGAGATCAGCAGGCCGGGTGTCGAACCGACCCGAACTTCGTGGTGGGTGAATCTCTCCGCGGTGTCTTCGAGGATCTTCAGTGCGGCAAGTTCCTGCAACGAGTCGGCTGGATACATCCGGTACAGGCTCATCTTGCGTGTCGGGAATGAGTTCGGTTCGTCTTCTCCGATCGGGTGCTCGGTCATCCAGGGATCGATATCAACCCTCGGCCGGCCAAGTCCACGGTTCGTAAGAGTGTTCACTCGGTCGGATGCCGGGTGAGACTTCACGGTTATCCAATGTGGACATAAAGAGGTCATTTTCTGGGTGATTCGATTACCTCGACAGGGAAGTAAGCGCTGATTCCCTCGCCCGAGTTGACGGGCGGAGGGGCGAGCGTGGCGACAGCGCTCTGGTCCGGTCGATGGGATGCATCACGGCGGGCGTCCGGGCGTAAGGGCGCGGTCCCGGCCGTCACGCCGACACCGCTTCCCGGGGAACCGGGTGGCGCCGGTCCGAGCGGTGCTTGCGGACCGCCAGCAACAGCAGCGCCAGCAGGCCCATCGCCACGCACGTCACCACGGCCGTCAGCACCAGGAACTCGTTCAGCTGCCCGGCCGCCAGGTACGCGCCCAGCGCCACCGCGACCAGGGCGCACACCGCCCTGTCCACAATGGACTCCATGGACAAGAGGGTCGCGCGGTAGCGGGAGTCCGGGATGGAGTCGTTCAGCAGCTGCTTCTGGATCGGGAACGCGATACCCGTCGCCACCGCGAACACGCACAGCAGCACCACCGCCGGGAAGGGGCCCACGAAGACCATCGCGCCGAGGCACAGGGCCATCACGATCGTCAGGGTGAACACCGAACCCACCGGGCCGATCGCGCGGCGGAGCCGGTGGGGGCGGGCCGCGCCCAGGGCCTCGAAGACCGTCATCGCGGCCAGGACCGCGCCGTACCAGTTCACCGAGAGCGACTTCGACTCCAGGATCGGCTGGAACAGGTTCACCTGGCAGATCCGCACCAGCGTGAACATCGCGATGCCCTGCACCATCAGCAACACCAGCCAGCGGGACGAACGCAGCGCCGACAACGCGCCGCCGACTCCCGCCAGCACCGATGCCGTCTTGCCTGCCGCCCGGCGGCCGCCGGGGATCGGCGGGAGCTTGCACGCGAACACGAGCGCGATACCCGCGTTGATCGCCGTCAGCCAGTACGGGGAAGGGAGGTTCCACGCCATCAGCAGACCGATCACCGGCCACAACACGATCTTGCCGACCAGGCTGTACGCGCGGCCGACGCCTTCCACCCGCAGGTAGTGTTCCCCCGCGCCGGAGGCGTGCAGATACTCGTACAGGTACGCGCTCTGCGCGCCGGACACCAGCGAGCGGGCCAGGGCGATCAGGACGAAGTGCACGAGGAAGCCCGCGTACGAGCCCGACAGCACCGGCACCAGGTTCGCCGTCACCAGCACGCCGGCGCCCGCCGCCAGCGAGGTGCGGTAGTCGAAGCGGTCGGCGATCATCCCCGTCGGGATTTCCAGCAGGCAGAACACGATGTAGTAGATGCTCTGGATGCCGAAGATTTCGCCGTCGGACAGCCCGGCGAGCTTTTGGTAGGAGTAGAAGATCGGGACCCACAGCAGCAGGCCGAAGAAGAACTGGAACCCGTAGCTCAGCCGGACGGCGCGCTGAACGGCGGGTGTCGCTGGCAGGCGAAGGCCCAGCATGGTCTGTCTCCCGGAATCAGGCCGAATAGGGGCGCAGCTGCACGAGGTGGAGGTGGTCGCCGTCGGCGAGCCACTCGATGTCCACCGGTGAGCCGAACGTGTAGTCGGGCGAGAAGTGTCCTTGCAGCAGGCGGCCGGCGATCGCCAGCCGCTGCAGCTGGTCGTGCGCCCGCGAGCCGAGGTCTTCGGACGCGTCGCCCAGCGACACCGTGCGGCCGCCGCCCTCGACCGTCGAATACAGGTACTGCATCGGCAGGGCCGACCCCTCGACGACGTCGGTGACGCGCGGCGACACGTTGACGTACACCGTGCGGAAGTCCGCGCGGTTCAGCGGGTTCGTCGTCACCAGCACCCCGCCGAAGTCGGCCGCGACCTGCTCCTGGATGACGACACCCATGTAGCACTCGTCGAGGGAGATCCCGGCCTGCTGCCGCAGCCGGACGCTGCGCACCGACACCAGCGACGCCCAGACCTCCTTGACGCTGGCGAAGATGCGCTCCGCCGTGGTGACGTGGTTGAGCGACTCGTAGATCCCGGCGGCCGAGAACCCGGCGAGGTCCTCGGCGTTGGACGAGCTGCGCACGACGAACGCCTGCACCCCGGCCAGCTGCGACACCAGGGCGGAGTCGATCTCGCCGGCGAGCGCGCCCGGCATGCGCGCCGACCTGATCAGGCCCTGCAGCTCGACGCACAGCGGCTCGATCTCCCGCGCGTCCAGTTCCAGGGCCATCTTCAGCTTGCCGATGGCCTGCTGGATCCGCGGCGACGACTCGAGGAACCGCCGTTGCAGCGAGAACGGCAGCGCGACCCCACGCGGCACGCGGACGTGCTCGTCGAGCAGCCGCCGGGCCGCGGCGCCCAGATCGGCGTCCGCCGGGACGTCCAGCAGCCGGGCCAGGTACGGCAGCAGGTTCTCCCGCGGCGGCCGCGGCACCTGGTAGAAGCCGAGCAGCCGCTCCGAACCGCCGGCCAGGACGTGGTGCAGCTCGCCCAGGTTGGCCGCCTTCGTGCCGTAGCGGTGGCGGTCGGACGCGCGCAGCCGCGCGAGGTTCACGATCGGGCTGTGGTCGGCCTCCGGCTGCTCCAGCGTGACGCGCTGGGCGTACCAGGCCGGCGGCGCCGCGTCGGCCGGCTCGTCGATCTCGCGCAGGGAGAACCCCTGGGCGTCGACGGTGTACTCGACCCACTTGCCGTCGAGCCCGCGGCGCTCGACCTCCGCCAAGGCGCCGAGCTGGACGGCGTTCGGGATCTGCCAGCCGGTGGCGAGGACGTTGGTGTGCGACAGCGGCGTCGTGTGCCGGGCGTTGACGATCCCCGACAGCCGCGGGATGTCGTCCGGCACGCGGTCCATCACGATGATGTCGGTCCAGTCCAGCGTCGCGGCCCGGTACTCGGCCTCGGTGCGGAACGCGCGCAGCCGTCCGGTGGCCGTGCCGGGGTTCAGCGCGACGAACGGCGCCGTGGAGAACAGCTCGTGTGCGTAGACGCGGGGCAGCTCGCTCGCCGGGATCTCCCGGACGATCCGCTCCTGCCGCTGGTTGGCCGGCTTGAACACCAGCGGCAGCGACGGGTCGGTGTACTGCGCGACGAAGGCGTGGAACTCGCGGATCAGCTCGGCCGGCATGGTGTCGACTTCGACCGTTTCCAGCGAAAGCAGCTGCGGGTGCAGCGCGAGAATGCCGAGGAGGAACCGGCGGTCCGGCGCGTGGTAGAAAGTCTCGTTGTACGAGTCGATCTCCGTGCGCACGCGTTCTTCGGGGACGCCCAGGATCTCTTCGCCGATATAGATCGCGTGAAAGGAATGGCGCGCGTTGTTCAGAAAGTGGATCTTCGCCTGCTCGCGGTCGACCACGACCTTGACGAAGGAATAGCCGCCGAGCGTGCCGCCCAGCTGGTGGAGTGCGGACACCGAAAGGCGTTCGCCGACAAGGGCGGCGACGGTCTCGGGGGCAGGACTGGGGGCGACCACGCTGGTCAGGGACACTGATTCTCCTCGCTGGAAATAGCGAAGAGAAACGATAACAGGCAGGTAAATAACCCACCAGAGTGACCGTTGCGCCATTCAGCGGGACGGGGCCCGTTCCGATGACCGGCGCCACACCCGCTCGGAGCACCGTTCCAGCGCGCTGGAACGGTGCTCCCGGAATGCGGACGCGCATTCCGCCGTTCGGGTAAGCCGATGAGGCGGCGTGATCTCCGCTACAGCGCGGCGGCTTCCGCGGCCAGCTTCTCGATGGTGGCGGGGTCCAGCGACGACGTCAGCCACGAGCCGCCGATGCAGCCGACGTTCGGCAACGCCAGGTACGACGGCGCCGAGGCCACGGTGATCCCGCCGGTCGGGCAGAACTTCAGCGAGGGCAACGGACCGGCGATCGACTTCAGGTATGCGACGCCGCCGGACGCCTCCGCCGGGAAGAACTTCAACGCCGTGAGCCCGCGCTCGGCCAGCCGCATCGCTTCGGAGACCGTGCTCGCGCCGGGCAGGAACGGCAGCCCGGAGTCGAAGCACGCGTCGACGACGGCGTCCGTGCAGCCCGGCGTCACGAGGAACTTCGCGCCCGCGTCGGCCGCCTGCTTCGCCTGGTCCGGCGAGACGACGGTGCCGGCGCCGATGACGATGTCCGGCACCTCCGCGGCGACGCGCTCGATCGCCGACAGCGCCGCCGGGGTGCGCAGGGTCAGCTCGATGACCCCGATCCCGCCGGCGAGCAGGGCCCGGGCCGTGGGCACCGCGTCGTCGGCGTCGTCGATCACCACGACGGGCATCACGGGGGACAGCTCGAGCAGGTCCTGACCGGTGGTCACTGACCGACCTCCTGGGGTGCGAAAGCGGGCGTTCCGAAGTGCTCCGGGGTCAAGCCGCCGAACACCGAAGCGCCCTGGTCAGCGGGGCCGACGGCACGGCGCAACGCGGCGAACAGCTCTCGGCCGGTGCCGGTCCAGGATGCTTCGGACGGCGGGGAGTCCACAAGCTCGCGCCGGGCGAGTTCTTCGTCACCGACCAGCACGTCGAGCGAGCCCGAGGACGCGTCGAGCCGGATGACGTCGCCGTCGGCGATGCGCGCGATCGGGCCGCCCGCCGCGGCTTCCGGCGTTACCTGGATGGCCGCCGGGATCTTGCCCGACGCGCCCGACATGCGGCCGTCGGTGAGCAACGCCACGGCGTGCCCGCGGTCCATCAGCACGCCCAGCGCCGGCGTCAGGCCGTGCAGCTCCGGCATGCCGTTGGCCCGCGGGCCCTGCTGCCGGACCACCACGACGACGTCCCGGTCCAGTTCGCCGGCCTCGAACGCGGCCGTGAAGTCCTCCTGCGTGGTGAACACGCGTGCGGGCGCCTGGACGACGCGGTGCTCCGGCGCCACCGCCGACACCTTGACCACCGCGCGGCCGAGGTTGCCCTCGACCATCCGTAGCCCGCCATCGGCGGCGAAGGGCCGCCACACCGGCCGCAGCACGTCCTCGTCGAGGCTGCGGGTGGGCACGTCCCGCCAGACCAGCTCGCCGTCGGACAGGATCGGCTCCGCGCGGTAGCGGTGCAGCCCGAACCCGGCCACCGTGTGGACGTCTTCGTGCAGGAACCCGGCGTCGAGCAGCGAGCCGACGAGGAACTGGATGCCGCCGGCGGCGTGGAAGTGGTTGATGTCGGCGCTGCCGTTCGGGTAGACCCGCGCCAGCAGCGGCACGACGGCCGAGAGGTCGGAGAAGTCGTCCCAGGTCAGCTGGATGCCCGCGGCCGCGGCGATCGCGACCAGGTGCATCGTGTGGTTGGTCGACCCGCCCGTGGCGAGCAGCGCGACGACGCCGTTGACGAACGCCTTCTCGTCGAGGATCCGCGAGACCGGCGTGTACTCCTCGCCGCGTGAAATCGCCACGACCCGCCGTCCGGCCTCTTCGGTCAGCGCGCGACGCAGCGAAGAACCCGGCTGGACGAAGCTGGCGCCCGGCAGGTGCAGGCCCATCACCTCGACGACCATCTGGTTCGAGTTGGCCGTGCCGTAGAAGGTGCAGGTGCCGGCCGAGTGGTACGACGCCGCTTCGGCGTCGAGCAGGTCTTCGCGGGTCGCGAGGCCCTCGGCGTAGAGCTGCCGGACGCGCGCCTTCTCCTTGTTCGGCAGTCCGGAGTTCATCGGGCCGGCCGGGACCAGCAGCGCGGGCAGGTGCCCGAACGACAGCGCGCCGATGAGCAGGCCGGGGACGATCTTGTCGCACACGCCGAGCAGCAGGGACGCGTCGAACATGTCGTGCGACAGCGCGATCGCCGTCGACATCGCGATGACCTCGCGGCTGAACAGCGACAGCTCCATGCCCGCGCGGCCCTGCGTGATGCCGTCGCACATGGCGGGCACGCCGCCGGCGAACTGGGCGACCCCGCCGGCGGAGCGCACGGCCTTCTTCAGCCATGCCGGGTACTCCTGCATCGGCTGGTGCGCCGAAAGCAGGTCGTTGTAGGACGACACGATCGCGACGCCGGGAGCGCGCGCGGCCCGCAGCGCCTCCTTGTCGACGCCGTCCATCGCGGCGAAACCGTGGGCGAGGTTGCTGCAGGCGAGACCGCGGCGGACCGGGCCTTCGGCGTACGCCGCGGCCATCCGGTCGAGGTAGGCCGTGCGGGTCGCGGCACTGCGCGCGGCGATGCGGGCGGTGACTTCGGCGATGACGGGGTGCAACGATGGGGTCGGGCTCATGTCCGGCTCCGGATCACTGGGGTGGGGTGGTCCGCGGGACGGCAGCGCTGACGCCTCTGGGTCGTGACACTGGCCACACTACCTCGGGAAAACGCCGAATCAAAATCGATTCAGAAGATCGCCGCGCGTGACCCCGATCACCCTCGGAACCGTTAGTGTGCTAGTTGTCACACTGCACGACGCGTGGCAAAGCCTTAGCCGGGTTCCCTGCCAGCCCCACCACACGGGAGGCATGATGTCCACCTCCGAGATCGCCGAGCTGCGGCGAACCATCGGCCAGCTCCGGCAGTGCGTCGGCGCACTGCGCTCTCGCTACGGCGACGCGTCGGCCGTGCGCCGGCTCGCCAACGACGTCGAGCGCCTCGACATCGACACCGCGGACCTCGACGGCGTGCCCCTCGCGGTGCCCGCGCAGGCGAAGGCCGCCGAGCGCGTCCCCGTCCCCGACACCCCTTACGACCCGGCGCTGTGGCACGGCGCCGATGACGAAGGCGTCGGCGGCTACAAGCGCGACCAGCGGTGAGCGCTCCCGCTGACAACGGCGTCGGCACCGGTGTCCGGGCCCCGAAGCGGGCCCGGATCGCCGAGCGCACCCTCCGCACGGACCGGTGGTGGCTCCAGCCGCTGCTGACCGTGCTCGGACTGTCGGCGTTCATCATCTACGCGACGGTCCGGTCGTTCGTGCGCACCGCGTACTGGGTGCCCGACTACCACTACCTGACCCCGTTCTACTCGCCCTGCCTGTCCACCTCCTGCGTCGAGGGGTCGAGCCACTTCGGCCACTGGTTCGGCGACCTGCCCGGGTTCATCCCGCTCGGGTTCGTGGTGCTGCCGTTCCTGCTCGGGTTCCGGCTGACCTGCTACTACTACCGCAAGGCCTACTACCGGTCGGTGTGGTTCTCCCCGCCCGCCTGCGCCGTCGCGGAACCGCACGCCAAGTACACCGGCGAGACGCGGCTCCCGCTGATCATCCAGAACGTCCACCGCTACTTCTTCTACGTGGCGCTGATCGTCTCGCTGATCAACACCTACGACGCCATCACGGCGTTCCACGGGAAGACCGGCGGCTTCGGCTTCGGGCTGGGCAACGTCATCCTGCTCGCCAACGTGATCCTGCTCTGGGCCTACACGCTTTCCTGCCACTCCTGCCGGCACGTGACCGGCGGCCGGCTGAAGCACTTCTCCAAGCACCCGGTGCGCTACTGGATCTGGACGCAGGTCACGAAGCTCAACACCCGCCACATGACGCTGGCCTGGACGACGCTCGGCACCCTGGTGCTGACCGACTTCTACGTCATGCTCGTCGCCAGCGGCGCGATCTCGGACCTGAGATTCGTCAACTAGCGTCCCGCTTTCCCCATAACGACGTCCCCAGTTCCGAGGTGGAATCTCTTCATGACCGAGGTCGAACGGCACAGCTACGACGTGGTGGTGATCGGTGCCGGTGGCGCCGGTCTGCGCGCCGTGATCGAAGCCCGCGAACGCGGCTTCCGCGTCGCGGTCGTGTGCAAGTCCCTGTTCGGCAAGGCGCACACGGTGATGGCCGAGGGCGGGTGCGCCGCCTCGATGGGCAACGCGAACTCGAACGACAACTGGCAGGTCCACTTCCGCGACACCATGCGCGGCGGGAAGTTCCTCAACAACTGGCGGATGGCGGAGCTGCACGCCAAGGAGGCGCCGGACCGCGTCTGGGAACTCGAAACCTACGGCGCGCTGTTCGACCGCACCGCCGACGGCCGGATCAGCCAGCGCAACTTCGGCGGGCACACCTACCCGCGGCTGGCGCACGTCGGTGACCGCACCGGGCTCGAGCTGATCCGCACGATGCAGCAGAAGATCGTCTCGCTGCAGCAGGAGGACTTCGCCGAGACCGGGGACTACGAGGCGAAGATCAAGGTCTTCGCCGAGTGCACGGTCACCGAGCTGCTCACCACCGACGGGAAGATCGCCGGCGCGTTCGGCTACTGGCGCGAGAGCGGGCGGTTCGTCCTGTTCGAGGCGCCCGCGGTCGTGCTCGCCACCGGCGGCATCGGCAAGTCGTTCAAGGTGACGTCGAACTCGTGGGAGTACACCGGTGACGGTCACGCGCTGGCCCTGCGGGCGGGCGCGAAGCTGATCAACATGGAGTTCGTCCAGTTCCACCCGACCGGGATGGTCTGGCCGCCGAGCGTCAAGGGCATCCTCGTCACCGAGGGCGTCCGCGGCGACGGCGGGGTGCTGAAGAACTCCGACGGCAAGCGGTTCATGTTCGAATACGTCCCCGACGTGTTCAAGGGCCAGTACGCCGAAAGCGAAGAGGAAGCCGACCGCTGGTACTCCGACCAGGAGAACAACCGGCGCACGCCCGACCTGCTGCCCCGCGACGAGGTGGCCCGCGCGATCAACTCCGAGGTCAAGGAGGGCCGCGGCTCCCCGCACGGCGGCGTCTTCCTCGACATCGCCAGCCGGCTGCCGGCCGAGGAGATCCGCAAGCGGCTGCCGTCGATGTACCACCAGTTCAAGGAACTGGCGGACGTCGACATCACCGCGGAGCCGATGGAGGTCGGCCCGACCTGCCACTACGTCATGGGCGGCATCGAGGTCGACCCGGACACGGCGGCGGCGAGCGTGCCCGGCCTGTTCGCGGCCGGCGAGTGCTCGGGCGGCATGCACGGGTCCAACCGGCTCGGCGGCAACTCGCTGTCCGATCTGCTGGTCTTCGGCCGGCGCGCGGGGCTCGGCGCGGCCGAATACGTGCTCGGCCTCGAGGGCAGGCCCGCCGTCTCCGAGTCTGATGTGGACGCTGCGGCGAAGATGGCGCTCGCGCCGTTCGACCCGCCTTCCGGTGCCTCGGCGGAGAACCCGTACACCCTGCACACCGAGTTGCAGCAGTCGATGAACGACCTGGTCGGCATCATCCGCAAGGCGGGCGAGATCGAGCAGGCGCTGATGAAGCTCGCCGAGCTGCGACAGCGGATCCTGCGCGTCACGGTCGAAGGGCACCGGCAGTTCAACCCGGGCTGGCACCTCGCGATCGACCTGCGCAACATGCTGATGGTCAGCGAGTGCGTCGCGAAGGCGGCGTTGACGCGGACCGAAAGCCGCGGCGGGCACACGCGGGACGACTTCCCGGGCATGGAAGCGGACTGGCGCAACAAGCTCCTCGTGTGTTCGGCCTCCCCGGGCGACAACCCGGTGGTGCCGGACATCGACGTCGAGGTGAAGGAGCAGGTGCCGCTGCGGCAGGACCTGCTGGAGCTGTTCGAGTTCGGCGAACTCGGGAAGTACTACACCGATGCGGAGCTCGAGACGCACCCCGGGAGCAAGGCATGAGCTACAAGGCGAGTTTCCGGGTCTGGCGCGGTGACGCCGAGGGCGGCGCGCTGCAGGACTTCACGGTGGAGGTGAACGAGGGCGAGGTCGTCCTCGACATCATCCACCGGCTGCAGGCGACCCAGGCCGCGGACCTCGCCGTCCGCTGGAACTGCAAGGCGGGCAAGTGCGGCTCGTGCTCGGCGGAGATCAACGGCCGCCCGCGCCTGCTGTGCATGACGCGGATGTCGACGTTCACCGAGGACGAGGTGATCACGGTGACGCCGATGCGGACGTTCCCGGTGATCCGCGACCTCGTCACCGACGTGTCGTTCAACTACACGAAGGCGCGCGAGATCCCGTCGTTCACCCCGCCGGCCGACCTGAAGCCGGGCGAATACCGGATGCAGCAGGTCGACGTCGAGCGGTCACAGGAGTTCCGCAAGTGCATCGAGTGCTTCCTGTGCCAGAACACCTGCCACGTGGTGCGTGACCACGAGGAGAACAAGGAAGCCTTCGCCGGGCCGCGGTACCTGATGCGGATCGCGGAGCTGGAGATGCACCCGCTGGACGTCGCGGATCGTCGAGACGCGGCCCAGGACGAGCACGGCCTCGGGTACTGCAACATCACGAAGTGCTGTTCGGAGGTGTGCCCGGAGGGCATCCACATCACGGACAACGCACTGATCCCGATGAAGGAGCGCGTCGCAGACCGCAAGTACGACCCGATCGTCTGGCTGGGCAACAAGCTCTTCCGCCGGGACAAGTAGGGCTTTCTCGTCGACGCTCGCGAACCGCGCCCCAGGTCGGTTCGCGAGCGTCTTTTGTGCTAGGCCTCCGGCGGTACGATCTTCGCCTCCATGCCCGCGTGTTCGGTCAGGAGGTAGAGCAGGTTCGAGCCGTCGATGAGCTCGAGCGGCTTACCGGCGGCGAAGTCGTAGCTGGCCGGGCCGTAACCGGAGGTCGTCACCAGGATGCCTTTCGACGCCCCTTCGTTCTGCATCGTCCCGAAGAGGTCGCGGACGGCCGAGACGTCGACGGTGTTGCGGTATCGCTTGGCCTGGATCACCACCTTCCCGCCGAAGATGGGACGCGGGTCGTACGCGACGCAGTCGACGCCCCCATCACGTGAGGGGCGGGTTTGTTTGGTGTCGAGACCCATCTTGCTGAACAGGTTCTGGATGAGGGCTTCGAACTCGCTGGGGGTCAGTTCCATGAGGTTCGGCCGCTGATCGAGGCTCGAGAGGACATCGGTTTCCTCGATGAACCGCTTGTCCACCATGTCGAACTCCAGCACCGGGCGCACCGGGGCCAGGTCGCTCGGCCGTTTGGACACCGAGGCGTTGAGCCGCTCCAGGCAGGAGAGGGGCTCAACGAGGGCCAGGTCGAGATCGGCGAACACCTCGCGGGTGGTCCGGACGGTGACCAGGCAAGGGCGCACCTCTTTGCCGGTTCCCGGGTCGGTGGTCGTGACCATGCCGTTGAAGACGACAGTGTCCACGAGCCCGGTTCGGTCGGCCTCGAAGATCTCGTGCAGGGTCCGAAGGGCGATCTGGGCCACGACGGAGCCGTACAGGGCCTTGATGTCGCGGGCCGGTCGTGCGGTGGAACTCACCTCGTCCTTGGACTTGACGTACTTGTATTCGCGCACAGCCGGAACACAGGTGAGGTCCGGGAGTTCGTACTCCACGACGATCTGGGTGGATTCGGGGATGTAGGCCAGCCGGTACTGCTGGGGGAAATTGTCCGGGTAGTCGGAATTGGCGAGCACCAGCGTGAAGTAATCGAGAACCGCCTGGGGCTCGCGACGTGCGAAGGCGGCTGCGAGGGCGGCCACGTCTGCGTTGTGTGCGGATACTTCGCTCTCCCGTTCCGCGCACTCTTCGTCGTAGGCCCTTTTGGCCTTCTTCAACGCTTCAATGCGCGCGTGCTCGGCCTGTTGGTGCTTCCGTGCGGCAGCCGAATTCCGTTGTTGTACGGCGCCCAGTTCTTGTTGCCAGCGAGCGTGCGCGTGGGCGAACTGCTGCTGGGCAGCGAGAACACCCCGCTCGTGCTTGCCCTTGCCGAAAACCTTGGCCATTCCGGTCGGCGGTGGCGGGGCGAACTGGGCGAAGGAGGGTTCGGCAGGGGCGTTCTCGAGTCGCGGCGGGGGCGTGGGGCGCCCGATGGTTCCCGGTTGGAACGGCGGGTGCTCAGCAGTGCGCTTGAGTGATTCGAGGTTGATGAAGTCGTCGACTTCGAGCGTCGCGGAGAGGAGCTGTTCCAGCTCTGCCACCTCTGCTTCGAGGTCGGCGTTCTGGCTGGCCACCCGCGCCTGCTGGAGTTCGAGATGGGCTTGCTTCTGCTGCTTGATGGCGTCGGCTTGCGCCCGGGCATCGGCCTTCGCGTGTTGTTCGGCCAGCCGCAACGCGGCGGCTTGCGTGCGGAGAGCTTCCCGTTCCGCCCGTTGGGCATCCCGCTGGGCTTGCGCTTGCTGACGTGCATAGGTCGCCGCAGCTCGCTGCCTTTCCCGCTGGCGACGGGCTGCGTCCCGCTGCATCTGAACGAGAATCCCGGTACGCCGTGCCATCGGTGCTCCGCCCCCTTCATGTCGCCTGATCAATCGGTGCGAACTGTCTTCGGAGATGGCTGAAAGCACACGCGCCGACGTGGATGTTGATCGCTGACCGTCGAGCAACTGATACACCTTGTGATCGTTCCGTTATCAGCGCCGGGCGACGGGGCAGCCCGGTTCGGCTTTGGGCGGCGCACGGCAGTATGGCGGTATGGAGATCGAGCTGCTGCCGCCGTCGGCTGGCCGTGCCGTGGTCGAACTGCTCATGCCGTGGGAGTGGACGCACCCGGCGAAGCAGTTCCTGGCCGAGCGGTACGGCCGGCTCGGCTACCGCGTGACACACCGCGCCGACTTCGCCGACGGATACCCGCGCCTCGCGCCGGCGCTGGCCGCGCCGTGCGCCTTCCTCATTCACCGCAAGGATCGCCGATGACCGTGCTTGCCGGTGCGCGGGTGTTCGACCCCGAAACCGGGGAGACGACCCGCGCGGACGTCCGGCTGGACGGCTCGCGCATCGCCGAGGTGGGCCTCGGGCTCGAGGGTGAGCGGGTCGACTGCTCGGGCGGGCTGCTGATTCCCGGGCTCATCGACTGTCACGTGCACGTCGCCTTTCCGCGGCCCGAGCCGTTGCCACGCAGTGCGCGGATCCTCGAAGCCGTGCCGGTCCTGCGTGGGCTGCTGGCGCGCGGGATCACCACCGTCCGGGACGCCTGGGGCGCCGATGCCGGGTTCAAGCACGCGTTGCGCGCAGGCTGGGTCAGCGGGCCGGACCTGCTGATCAGCCTGCGGCAGCTGGGGCCGACCGGCGGGCTCGGCGACAGCTGGGAGCCGCCCGCGGGCGCCGTCGACCACTACGGCGACCCGTCGCTGCCCGACCCGCTGTTCGACGGGCCGGATGCGGCGCGCGCGGCGGTCCGCCGGATGGTGCGGGCGGGCGCCGACTGGATCAAGGTCGGTGCGAGCGGGGCGATGCGGGCGGTGCGGTCGGGCACCGACGTGCGCCCGACCGACGATGAGCTCGCGGCGCTGGTCGACGAGGCCCGCCGCTGTGGCCGGGACGTCCTCGCGCACGCGCACACGTCCGCCGCGGTCGTCTCGGCCGCCCGCGCCGGGGCGCGCAGCATCGAGCACGGCACGTTCCTCGACGACTCCGCGGTCGCGGCGTTGGCCGACGCCTGGTACGTGCCGACACTGGCGCCGATCAGCGACAGCGAGTTCGCCGAGACGCACCGCCGCTCGCTTCGGCTCGCGGCGGAAGCGGGCGTCCGCATCGCCGCCGGCTCGGACCTCGCCCCGCGTCCCCATGTCGACTTGACGACCGAGCTGCGGTTGCTGGCCGCGGTCCTCGGGGAGGCGGCCGCCCTGAAGGCGGCCACCTCCGAAGCGGCCCGGCTGCTCCGCCTCGCCGACGACCGCGGCCGCATCGAGCCGGGCCTGCGCGCCGACCTGGTGCTGCTCGACGGCCCGGACCTCGACGTGTCCGACCTGCCGGGCCGGATCCGGCAGGTCTGGCACGACGGGGAACGCGTCAGCGCAGGGAGCTGAGGAGTGCGTTCCCGGCGGGATGGGGGACGGTCAAGCGGCAGCTGGTGGGCGTGTTCGAGTCGCGGTGGTCCCGGTGTCGTGGGCGACTTCGACGCAGGGGTGGGGTTCCTGCCTCCGCTGGGGCTGCTGGTGAACCAAGTCCACCTCCCGCGGTTTTGTTGGGGCCGGAGGAATGCCTCAGCGCAGGGAGCCGAGGAGTGCGTTCCAGGCGGAGTGGGGGACGGTGAGGTGGCCGGTTGTAGGTGCCTTCGCGTCGCGGATTGCCGTGGTCACTCCTTCATGCGCTCGAACTCGTCCGCCAGCCGGATGAGCACCTCCCTTGACTGTGCCTCGGGCAGGGCCGCTTGCTCCAGCTTCGCCACCAGGACGTAGAACGCCTCGACCGCGACCCGGTCGTCGATGAACAGGCCTGCCGCGAAGGTTTCCTCGTAGACGACCGGTGGATGTTCCGGAAACTCCAGGAGGGTGAACCGGCTGCCCACGAGGTGGTAGGGGTGTGCGGAGTCCGGCAGGACCCGGATGGTGCAATGCGGCAGATTGGTCGACAGCACCAGGTACTGCAGCTGCTCGTGCATCAGCGCCGGATCGCGGACCATGGTCCGGAGGCTGCGTTCATAGACGAAGTACAGGCAGCGAGGCGGATTCTGCCGCTGCAGGAGCTGCTGGCGCTCGACCCGCGCCTGCACCAGGATCTTGAGGCGGTCCGCGGTGTAGCGCCCGGTCAGTTCGTGCAGCTCCTTGACGTAGTCCTCGGTCTGCAGCATGCCCGGGATCGCCGTCGGGCTGTGCGAGACGATCGTGCCGGCCAGGTTTTCCTGGACGATGAGCGACTTCATCGGGTCGACGAGCTTGTCGAAGTAGGGGCGTACCCAGTACAGGTCGCCGAGGGGCTTGGTCAGTTCGAGGAGCCGTGCGCGTTCGGCGGCTTTGGTGCCGCAGTGGGCGAGGTAGATCGCCGCGTCGATCGGCGAGATGCGGCGGCCGTTCTCCCAGGCCGACACCTTGGACGCCGACCAGTCCGCGCGGCGGGCCAGCTCGCGCAGGCTCATCCGTTTCTGCTCGCGCTGGCCCTTGAGTTCGCAGGCCATTTCGCGCGTGCGCACCGTGCTCTTTTCGGTCATGCCCCGCACGCTAGAGGGGACCTCCGACAAAACGGGGCAGGCCGCGCGCGGATTCACCGCAAGGAGGTCGCTGTTCTGCCTATGTGACAACGGAAACCGGCCGCGAAGCGCTGCGAAGCAGCTTCGCATAATGAAGCGCGCTTCGCGCTTTCGCACGGCACAATGAGCCCATGGAATTCACTCCTGGAATCGAACTGTCCCGGCGTTTCCACGCCGAAGCGGTCCGGCCGATCCTGCGTCGCGAGCTTCCGCGGCTCCGCTACACCGCCGCGCTCATCGGGTTCGGCTCCGAGGTGCTGGGCTTCGACTCGCCCCGCTCCACCGACCACAACTGGGGACCGCGGCTGCTGCTGTTCGCCGACGGCGACCACGAGCGGATCCCCGGCCTCCTCGCCGATCACCTCCCGCGCACGTTCCTCGGGTATCCGACGCACTTCGCGACCGACGGGACGGGCACCCGGTACCTCGCCCCGGCGACCGGCCCCCTCGACCACGGCGTCGTCGTCGCGAAGCTCGACGAGTGGGTCCGCGGGACGCTCGGGTTCGACCCGCGGCGGCCGGCCCGTGCCGACTGGCTCGCGACCCCCACCCAGATCTTCGCCGAGTTCACCGGCGGCGCCGTCTTCCACGACGACCTCGGGCTCGAAACCCTGCGGCGGCACGTCGCCTGGTACCCCGAAGACGTCTGGCGGTACGTGCTGGCGTGCCAGTGGCAGCGGATCGGCCAGGAAGAGGCGTTCGTCGGCCGGTGCGGCGAGGCCGGGGACGAACTGGGGTCCGCGGTCGTCGCCGCGCGGCTCGTCCGCGACCTGATGCGGCTGTGCCTGCTCATGGCGCGCCGGTACCCGCCGTACAGCAAGTGGCTCGGCAGCGCCTTCGCACGGCTGCCCGCGGCCGCGCGGCTGACGCCGCACCTCACCGCCGCGCTGGCCGCGACCGCCTGGCACGACCGCGAACGGCACCTCGTGGCCGCGTACGAGTGCGTGGCCGGGCTGCACAACGACCTCGGCCTCACCGCACCCGTGGACCCGCGGGCCGGCGGCTACCACGATCGCCCGTTCCAGGTGATCCACGCCGGCCGCTTCGTGACGCCGTTGCTCGCGGGAGCACCGCCCGCGGCGCTGACCGGGGCGATCGACCAGTTCGTCGACAACACCGACGCGCTCGGCGACCGCACGTTCACCCGCGGGGTGGTTGACTGCCCGCATGGCTGAACCGGAACCGCGGCACCTGGCCGCCTTGCTGCTGACGCTGACCGTCGTCACCGGGGTGGTCGACGCCGTCAGCTTTCTCGGGCTGGGGCGGGTGTTCGTGGCCAACATGACCGGGAACGTCGTCTTCCTCGGGTTCGCGGCGGCGGGGGAGACGACGCTGTCGGTGGTCGCGTCGCTGACCGCGGTGCTCGCCTTCCTGGCCGGGGCGTTCGCCGGTGGCCGGCTCGCCCGCCGCGAGGACGACCGCGACGCCCTGCGGCAGGCCACCGCGGTGCAGGCGTCGCTGATCGCGGTGGCCGTCGTGCTGTCCGCGACGCTCGGCAGTGGCACGCGGCTGGGAGCCGAGCTGCTGATCGTCACACTCGGCCTGGCGATGGGGCTGCAGAACGCGGCCGTCCGCCGGATCGGCGCGCCCGACCTGACGACGACGGTCCTGACCATGACGCTGACCGGGTTCGCCGCGGATTCGAAGGTCGCCGGTGGTCCGGGTGCGCACCCGGTGCGGAAGGCCGCCGCCGTCGGGGCGATGCTCGCGGGGGCCTTCGCGGGCGGGCTGCTGCAGCTGCACGTCGCGATGTGGACCGCGCTGGCGGTGGCGCTCGTGCTGGTCCTGGGGGTCCTCGTGGCGCTGCGGCGGCCCGTGCGATGACGGACTGGGTGTGGCTGGAACTCGACGTCGACGCCTTCGACGACCGCGCGTTCGAGCCCTTACTGCGCCGCCCCGGCGTCCGGTTCGGTCACTGGCCGAGCTGGGTGACACCGCCGAACACCGGCGGGCGCTGTACGAGCTCAACCGGGTGTGCGCCGCGGACATCCCCGGCCGCGGGCCGTTCTATACCTACGACGAGTACGTCGCCCAGCGGATCGAAGTGCCGTCCTTCACGCCCGACGGCGTGTTCGTCGCGCTGCGCGGCGGCGACTGGATCGGCATGTCCGCGACGTCGCTGCGTCCCGAGTACGCCTTCAGCGACATGACCGGCGTCCTCGCGGCCCACCGCGGGCGGCACCTCTCGCTCGCGCTCAAACTGCTCGCCGTCCGCTTCGTCCGCGCCGCCGGCCATCGGCGGCTGGTCGCGTGCCACCACGCGGCGAACATCGCGGCGATCATGATGAACCGCCGGCTCGGGTTCGTGGACCGCCGGTGAGCACCGGCCGGGGCTAGCCGAGGGCCCGGCCGCCGTCGACGAGCAGGCGCTGGCCGGTGACGAAGCCCGCTTCCTCCGACGCGAAGAAGCTCACCGCCGCCGCCACGTCCTCCGGCGTGCCCAGGCGGCCCGCCGGGACCGAGGCCCGGTACTCCTCGAGCTCGCCCGCCGGGACCTCCGCGTGCCGCTCCACCGGGATGAACCCCGGCGCCACCGTGTTGACCGTGATGCCGTCCGGTCCCAGTTCGCGGGCCCACGCCCGGGCCAGACCGATCTGCGCGCTCTTGGCCGTCGCGTACGCCGAGCGGCCGGGTGGCGGGCGGTCCGCGACCTCCGAGTCGACGTGCACGATCCGGCCGTGGCCGCGGGCGCGCATCCCCGGCAGCACCGCGTGCCCGAGCAGCACCGGCGACCGCACGAAGAAGTCCAGCTGGGCCAGGTGATCGGGCCAGTCCACGCCCGACAGCGGCGCCTCCGGCTGCGGGCCGGTCGCGTTGAGCACCAGGACCGCGATCGGGCCGAGCAGCGCCGTGACCGCGTCGACCAGCTCGCCGACCTGGCGCCGGTCGGTCACGTCCGCGGCGAACGCCGCCGCGCGGCCGCCTTCGCCGAGGATGCCTTCCGCCGCCGTCTTGAGGTCGGCGTCGTCGTGCCGGCCGTTGACCGCGACGGCGAACCCGTCTCTGGCCAGCCGGCGCGCGATCACCCGGCCGAGGCCGCGGGAACTGCCGGTCACCAGTGCGACACCCATGTGCCCGACGCTAGGGGACACCCCGGGACACGACAAGGCCCCCGGGACGGATCCCGGGGGCCTCGAACGGGTGACTCAGGCCGACGCGGCGGCGAGCGTGTCGGTCACCGGGGGCGGCGCCGCCACGACCTTCTTGTTGCGGCGGTTGCGCCGCTCCAGGTAGGTCGCCAGCGCCGTCAGCAGCAGGCACATCACGACGTAGATGCCGGTCGCCACGATCGTCGACGGCACGATCGGCCGCCCGAACGTGCCCTGCGAACCGATGTAGCGCGCGTAGTACAGCAGCTCCTGGTAGGTGATGATGAAGCCGAGCGCGGTGTCCTTCAGCAGCACGACCAGCTGGCTGATGATCGTCGGCAGCATCGCCCGGATCGCCTGCGGCAGCAGCACCAGGAACATCACCTGCGTCTTGCGCATGCCCAGGGCGTACGCGGCTTCGCTCTGCCCCTTCGGCAGGGACTGGATGCCCGCGCGGAAGACCTCGGCGAGCACCGAGCCGTTGTACAGCGTGAGGCCGAAGACCACGCCGAGGAACGGGCTCGTCGGCACGCCGACGGTCGGGAGGCCGAAGTAGAACAGGAACATCAGGATCAGCGCGGGGATGGCGCGGAAGAACTCGACGACGAACGTGGCGATCCCGCGGATCCAGGCGTGGTCCGACAGCCGGCCCGCGGCGAAGATCGCGCCGAAGATCAGCGCCAGCACGGCCGCGGCCGCGAACGCCTGGAGCGTCGAAAGCACCGCGTTGCCCAGGTCGCGCTGCACCTGCGCGTACTGCAGCCACTCCCACTTCCGGGCGGTGAACTGGCCGCTGTCGTAGAAGCGCCACCCGATGTAGGCGATGAACGCGAGGACCACGAGGGTGCCGACCACCGCGTACGTCCGGTACCGCAGCCGCGCCTTCGGGCCGGGGACGTCGAACAAGACGTTGCTCATCGGGCCACGCTCCAGCGCTTCTCCAGGCTGCGTTGGACGAACGACAGCACGGCGACCAGGATGATGAAGCCGAGGGCGACCCACAGCAGCCCGATCAGCTGGTTCTCACCGCGTTCGGACAGGTACGAGCGGATCGCGCCGGCCTCCGCGACGGAGAAACCGGCGGCGATCGTGGTGTTCTTCAGCAGCGCGATCAGGGTGCTGATCAGCGGCGGGACGACCGACCGCAGCGCCTGCGGCAGCACGACCTGGCCGAGGATCTGGCCGAAGGTCAGCCCCAGCGCCCGGCCCGCCTCGGCCTGCCCGACCGGCACGGTGTTGATGCCCGAGCGCACGACCTCGCAGATGAACGCCGAGGTGTACACGGTCAGGGCGGTCACCGCGGCCGGGAAGTAGTCCAGCTTGACGATGTCCAGCAGCGGGTACGCGAACACGAAGAACGCGAACACCAGGGTGAGCGGGGTGTTCCGGGCGATCGTCACGTACGCCGTGCCGACGGCGCGGAAGACGGGGACCGGGCTCACCCGCAGCATGGCCAGGATCGTGCCCCAGATCAGGCTGCCGACGGCCGAGAGCAGGAACAGCTCGATCGTGGTGAGGAAGAACGGACCGAACAGGTCCAGGTTGTTGAACAGGACGTCCATGGAGCCTTCCCCGCGTCCGTGGTCATGGGATGGATGGAGAAGGCCGGTGGACCGGGAAGCCCGATCCACCGGCCGTCACGCGAGTGTCAGTACTTTTCGAGGGTCGGCTTGGTCGCGGCCGAGCCGGACTTGCCGAGGGTGGCGTCGTAGATCTTCTGCCAGGTGCCGTCGTCCAGCGCCTTCTGCAGGATGTCGTTGATCTTGTCGCGCAGCACCTTGTCGTCCTTGTTCAGGCCGATGCCGTACTTCTCGGTCGAGAACGTCTTGCCGACGACCTTCAGGGTGTCCGGCTCCTGGGCGGCGTAGCCCTTCAGGATCGCGTCGTCGGTCGTGACCGCGTCGACGTCCTTCGACTGCAGCTTCTCGACGCACTGCGAGTACTTCTGGAACTCGACGATGTTGCCCGGCTCGGTCAGGTTCTGCTGCCGGACCCGCTGGATCGGGGTCGAGCCGGTGACCGAGCAGACCTTCTTGCCCTTGAGGGTCTCCGGGCCGGTGATCGAGGTGTCGTCCTTGCGGACGAGCAGGTCCTGGCCGGCGACGAAGTACGGGCCGGCGAAGGAGACGAGCGCCTTGCGCTTGTCGGTGATCGAGTAGGTGCCGACGTAGTAGTTCACGTCGCCGTTCGCGATCGTCTGCTCACGCGCACCCGAGTCGACCGTGCGGAAGGTGATCTTCTCCGGGTCGAAGCCGAGGCCGGCCGAGACGAGCTTCGCGATCTCGATGTCGAAGCCGCCGAACTTGCCGGTCGTCGGGTCCTTCAGTCCGAGGCCCGGCTGGTCGTCCTTCGCGCCGACGGTCAGCGCGCCCGCCGACTTCATCTTGGCGAACACCGGGGAGCCGGCCAGGTCGACGCCCTGCGCGACCGGGTAGCTGAGCGCCGCGGGGGCGTTCGTGCCGCTCTGGTCGCCCGAACCCGGCGATGCCGGTGTGCCTTCCTTGCCGCAGGCGGTCAGCGTGGTCAGCGCCAGCCCACCGGCGAGCAGTCCCACCGCGAGGGTGCGGATCCTCATGTGAATCTCTCCTGTGTGTCGTCACCCGGGCGCCGTCGGCGCCGCGGAACGTGCTCAGTGGTTGTTCTCAGTGGGTCAGGATCTTGCCGAGGAAATCCTTCGCGCGCTCGCTCTTCGGCGCGGTGAAGAACTCTTCCGGCGTCGTGTCCTCGACGATCTCGCCGTCGGCCATGAAGATCACCCGATCGGCTGCCCGCCGGGCGAAGCCCATCTCGTGGGTGACGACGAGCATCGTCATGCCGTCCTTGGCCAGGCCCGTCATCACGTCGAGGACTTCCTGGACCATCTCCGGGTCCAGCGCCGAGGTCGGCTCGTCGAACAGCATCACCTTGGGCCGCATGGCCAGTGCCCGCGCGATGGCGACGCGCTGCTGCTGGCCACCCGACAGCTGAGCCGGGTACTTGTCGGCCTGGTTGGCGATGCCGACGCGCTCCAGCAGCTCCATCGCCGTCTTGCGCGCTTCGGCCTGCGCGGTCTTGCGGACCTTCACCGGCGCGAGCATGACGTTTTCGACGATGGTCTTGTGCGCGAACAGGTTGAACGACTGGAACACCATGCCGACGTCGGCCCGCAGCGCGGCCAGCGCCTTGCCCTCGGCGGGCAGCGGGACGCCGTCGACGGCGATCTCGCCCGAGTTGATCGGCTCCAGCCGGTTGATCGCCCGGCACAGGGTCGACTTGCCGGAGCCGGACGGGCCCAGCACCACGACGACCTGGCCGCGAGGCACCTCGAGCGTGATCTCCCTGAGCACGTGCAGGTCGCCGAAGTACTTGTTCACGGCGGACGCCTTGATCATCGGCGCCGCCACCTCCGCGGTCATCTGGCCTCCCGGGTCGTTCGTGCAAATCGGGCATGGGTCACCACGCGATGGCGAGAACCTACCGTTGCTTTACCGGCTGGCAAGGCCGCTTGAGCAATACTTAGGGTTTCAACTGAGTATCGATGTCCATTTTGGGGGGTGTCCACCCGGAGTCACGCGGAGTGACCGTCCGGGTGGCCGGTGCGGGGCCTGCCCGGACGTCCTAGAGTTCGCCGTACCGGCCGGTGAAGCAGGTCACCATGGGAGGCGGACGGGTGCGGGTGCTGCTGGTGGAGGACGACGACCGGGTCGCGGGTGCGCTCATCCCGGCGCTGACCCGCCGTGGCCTGGCGATCGCCCGGCTCGCCACCGGCGCCGGCGTGCTCGACCGGGTGCACGAGGTCGACGTCATCCTGCTCGACCTCGGCCTGCCGGACATCGACGGCGTCACGCTGTGCCGCCAGATCCGCGCGGTCAGCGACGTCGCGATCATCGTCGTGTCGGCGCGCGGCGAGGTCGACGACCGGATCCAGGGGCTGCGCGCGGGCGCCGACGACTACCTCGTCAAGCCCTACGACGTCGAGGAGCTGCTCGCCCGGGTGGAGGCCGTGCGCCGCCGCCGGGGAGAACATGTCACTGAGCCGGTGGTCATCCGGGTGGGGGACGTCAGCGTCGACCTGTCCCGGCACGAGGTGCTGGTCGACGGTAAGGCCGTCGCGTTGTCCCGCAAGGAGTTCCAGGTGCTCGCGCTGGTCGCGGGCGCCCGCGGCGCGGTGTGCTCGCGCGAGCACGTGCTCACCGAGGTGTGGGGGCACCGCGGCGCGGCGGAGAGCCGCTCGCTGGACGTCCACGTGGCGACGCTGCGGACGAAGCTGGGCCGGCCGGCGCTGATCGAGACCGTCCGCGGGGTCGGGTACCGGCTCGGCGGCCAGGTCGCCCGGAGCTGAGCGTGCGCGTCCGGCTGCAGGGCATCGTGCTGACGCTGGTCGCGTTGCTGGTGTTCGGCCTCGGCATCCCGCTGGCCCGGAGCATCGCCGCGGGCGCGCAGCAGGACCTGTTCCTCGACCGGCTGACCGACACCGCCCGGTTCGCGTCGCTGGCGCAGCGCCCGCTGCTGGACAACAACCAGTCGCTGATCGAATCCGACCTGATCCGCTACAACGAGGTCTACGGCGTCCAGGTGGTGGTCGTCGACCAGGACAGCAAGCTGTTCGCCAGCTCGCTCGCGCCGTCGGCCCCGCAGATCGACCTGAAGGCCGAGCGGATCAGCGGCCCGATCCACGAGGCGCTCGCCGGCCGCCGGTCCCAGCCGGCCGGCGTGCTGATGCCGTGGGATTCGACGCCGCTGGTGCTCGCCGAGCCGGTGCTCGCCGACGGCGAGGTGCACGGCGCGGTGCTCACGGTGTCCGGCACCGGCACCGAGCGCGCCGACGTGCTGTGGTGGTGGCTGCTGCTCGCCGCGGGCGGGATCCTCGCCTTCACCCTCGCCCTCGCCGTGGCGGTCCCGGTGGTCCGCTGGATCCTGCGGCCGGTGCAGCGGCTCGACGACGCGACCGGTGCGCTGGTGGCGTCGGTGATCGGCGGCCGGGAAGCCGAGCCGGTGGGGGAGGGCGGCGGCCCGCCGGAACTGCGTCAGCTCGGGCGGTCGTTCGACCGCATGGCCGAGAGCGTGTCGGGGGCGCTGGCCGCGCAACGCGCGTTCGTCGCGGACGCGTCCCACCAGCTGCGCAATCCGTTGACGGCGTTGAAGATCCGGCTCGGCAACCTCGAGGGCCACGTCGACGACGAGCCGGCCGCGGCCGACCTGGAGGCGGCGCGGGTCGACGCGGGCCGGCTGCACCAGATCCTGGACGGACTGTTGTCGATGGCCCGCGCGGAGGCCTCCGGCGGCGAGCTGGACCCGGTGGTGCTGGACGAAGCCGTCGCCGAGCGGGTGGCCGACTGGACGGTGGTCGGCGAGGCCCGTGACGTGCGCCTGGTGGTGGAAACGGCCGGGGACGGCGCCACGGTCCGGATGCCCCCGCGCGGCGCCGAGACGATCCTGGACGCGTTGCTCGACAACGCACTGAAGTTCACGGCGGCGGGCACGGAGATCCGGATCGCGGTGTCCCGCGAGGCGGACCGGGTGCGGTTGTCGGTGCGGGACCACGGGCCGGGGCTGCGGCCGGACGAGCTGGACCGCGCCCGCGACCGGTTCTGGCGGAGCCCGGCGCACCAGAACGTGCCGGGCTCGGGGCTGGGCCTGGCGATCGTGAGCGAGATCGTCGCGCACTCGGACGGCGAGCTGGAGCTGGACCTGCCCGAGGGCGGCGGGCTGCGGATCGCGATGGTGTTCCCGGTGGCTTAGGGGAGAGCGCCGGGTTCTATTCTCCCGGATTTCCGTCTTCTCTCGCGCATCCGATTCCGGAGCCTTGCTCATGATCGAAAGAACGCACCAGGATGCGCGCTGTCGAGGCGCAGCCTCCACGTCAGTTCGTCTGGTCTTCCATTACAAGTAGAATATAACGGAAATATAACGAAGGGCCTCGCGGTTCGCCGGGGTGCACCTATAAGGCTGAAGTCCGGGTTGCCGAGGTCCTCGCGTCTTCCGCAGCCACCGCGCTACGGCTCACCCACCGGAGAACACTTCGATGACGTTCGAGAAGGACCACGCGCTCGACAGGCCGCCCGGGGGGCGAGGCCTGCCGCTGCTGCGGCAGGTCGTGGCACCCGCTGCGGAGACTCGTCGTCGCTCGGAGCTCCAGGAGCTGTTCGACCTGGTGCTGCCCGGCAAACCTGCGCCGGAAGACGAGCTGTGGATGGGGCGCGGCCCGGCGCGGCCGATGTCGATCCCCGATCTGGAGCTGCTGTGCGCGTTGGAATCAGACGGTTTCGACGGGCTGGTGTGGTCGGAGCTGGAGAACCGGCTCGCCGGCTACGGCGTCGGGGTCGTCGGCGCCTGGGTCGGCACCGGAGAGATCTACCGCCGGGCCACCGAAAAAGGGCGGCCCGTCAGGCCACCGCGGCCCCCCTTCAGCCGGGACGAGCAGATCGAGCTCGCCTATGAGACCGTCGGCGCAGGGATCAGGCTGTTCCAAGAACAGGGCTTGCAGGATGACGGCTGGCGTCCGGACCGCGGTGCCCGGCTGTCCACCTACTTCCTGGGCTCGTGCGTGCTGTGCTTCGCCAACGCCTGCCGCAAGCAGCTGAGCGCCCGCCGGCGTTCCGAGCACGACGTGTTCGTCGCCGGATTCGACTGGCACGAAGCCAGCGTGCCCTCGGCCGAGCACGTTGCGCTGGCCAGGATGGACGTCGAGGTTGCCCTCACCGGCAAGCTCGGGAAGCTGGACAAGCTGGGGGTACCGCCGGATGTGGCCCGGGTGGTCCTGAACTACCTGGTGCTGGGCTATGACGCCGCCGCCATCGTCGAGCTGATCAACAGCGAATCCACCACCTACACGCTCAAGGCCGTGCGCGGAATTCGGACCGCGTACCGCGCCTACGTCAAACAGCAGCAGCGCGAAGGAGGCCGGCATGCCTGAATCGAGTGCGGCGGTGGTGTCCCGGGAGCACGCGCAGGCATTGGTGAACCGGTCTTCGGTGGGAACGCGCGGTGCGCGCCGGCTTGCCGCGAGGGTTTCATCCGACGCTGTGGCGGCCGTGCTGGACCGCGCGCACCGGACTGAACCCGCCCCCGGACTGGCCAGGACGACGGAGTTCAGTGAGCAGTACATCAAGGCGGAGTCGTCGCCCCGGCCTGGCGGGAGGCTCACCAAGGAGGATCTCGACCCTCTGGTGCGGGAAGCGGGCAAGGGCAACCCGGCGGCAATCCACTCCCTGCTGCAGCTGATCGAGCCGGTGGTGGTCCGTTACTGTCGCGCGCGGATGGGCGGCCGCGACCTGTCCTACCTGGCAGCTGACGACGTCGCCCAGGAGGTCTGCCTCGCCGTGCTCAAGGTGTTGCCGGACTATCAGGACCGCGGCGGCTCGTTCCTCTACCTCGTCCACGCGCTCGCAGCCAACAAAGTCGCCGACGCCTACCGTGCAGTGGCCCGCGACCGCTCCGAGCCCGTCCCCGAACTCCCCGAGCGCCCGCTCGCGAGCGGCAACGAGCCGGAGACGCACGCGTTGCACCTGGATCTCGGCGCCCGCCTCGGCCGGCTGCTTGCGTCGTTGCCGCGGATGCAGCAGGAAATCCTCACCCTGCGCATCGCAGTCGGCTTCTCCGCGGCCGAGACCGCCGAAGCGCTCGGCATTTCGGCGGGCAACGTGCGCGTGACGCAGCACCGGGCGCTGACCCGGCTGCGCGGCATGATCCGTGACGACGAGTTCTGATCCCGGCTCACGTGGAAAAACGGCCGGGTGCGGTGCCGTCCTGCGCCCACAGGAAGAGCCGACGCTGCACCCTGCGCAGTTCGCGATCTTGCTATACCCCCGTTTTGCGGGTCACACCCCGGCTCGTTATGCATTGCTGCACACTTTCGTCCACCGCTCGGCTCGCCGGATTACAACAATGTGATTCCCTTGTGTTCCAGGAGTAATTCCGGCGCATTGGAACGTACCGCCGGTACATCCGCCGCGCATCGGGCAACGGCCCAGTCACCATTCAACGAAAGAGAGGGCCCATCGTGGTCTACCTCGTGCCGCCCAGGCGGCCCAAGCGGTCCTGCGGCGCGCTCAGCGCGCTGGAGGCATTGACCTTCACCGCCGCGCTGATCGGCGTGATCGTGCTCGACAGGCTCGGCAGTGACCTCCTGGTCGCCGCCGGAGTGGTGGTCACGCTGCTGGCACTGGTCCGCGGCATCCCGCTGCCGCACCCGCGCTCCTGGTCCGGGAGTGTGACCGCGTGAACCCCGAGGACGCCACCTCGCCGAGCTCGCCGCCGACCGCGAAGCCGCACTGCTCATGACCACATAGCCGGCATCGGCGTCGGTCCGGCCTCGCCAAGGTATCGGCAGAGCCGGACCGACGAGCCGGCTCCCGGAGTTCCAGCCGTCGAGTACGCCGGCGACATCGGCCCGAAAGGGTCGCCGGCCATCGGTCGTGGCTCAGGTCTTCTGCGCCCGGTAGTAGCGCAGCGCGCCCGGGTGCAGCGGGATCGGCTGGGTCTCGATGCCCGGGTGGACGTCGATCGACAGGGCTGCCGGGTTGGCCACCGCCAGCTGGGGGCCGGCGTCGAACAGGCCGCGGACCAGCGCTTCGGCGACGTCGTCACGCATCGACTTCGAGACCACCAGGAAGTTCGGGACCACCAGTGTGGTCACCGGCAGGAGCTGGTTGTACGTGCTCGCCGGGATGGTCGCCGTGCCGTAGACCGGGCTGATGGCCTGCATCTTCGGCATCAGGCCGCCGATGTCGAGCAGGCGCAGCGCGTTCCCGTTGTTGTAGCCCGCCAGCTTCGGCGTCGGCAGGCCGCCGGACCAGATGAACGCGTCGACCTCGCCGTTCAGCAGCGCCGCGACGGACTGGTCGAGGTCGAGCCGGCGCTTGGTGACCGAGCTGGTCAGGTTGGCCACGTCCAGCAGCCGGTCGGCGATGTACTCGACGCCGGAGGCCGGCGAGCCGACCGCGATCCGGCGGCCGTGGAGCTGGCCCACCGACTGGATGTCGGAGTCCCGGCGGACCACGAGGTGCAGGTAGTCGTCGTGGATCCGGGCGAGCGCGGCCAGGCCGGGGTTGGTCCGGTACCGGTCGGCGGCGACGTCGGCGGCGACGAAGGCGACTTCGGCTTGCCCGACGAGCACCTTGGCGACGTTGTCGGGTGACCCCTGCGTCTGCAGCACCTGCGGCCGGTCGATGTCCAGGTCGTTCTGCCACGCCGTGGCGAGCGTCTGGGCCAGGCTGTCGTAGACGCCGCCGGGGTTGCCCGCGGCGATCCGCAGCTTGAGCCCGCCGAAGCCATCGGTGCAGGCGGCGAGCACCAGCAGAAGGGCGGCCGCCAGCGCGAGCCCACGCGTCCGACGGTTGCTGGTCACGGGCCGATCGTGCCAGACTTCGCCCGGCGCGGGCAGGTCAGCTGCCGACGCCGAGCGCCGCGAGCAGCACGAGGACCACGGTGGCGACCGCGAACAGCCCGTGCGCGCCCACCACAGCGACCGGGAAGTGCTGCTCCGGCGCCCGTTCGCCGCTCGACGCGCCGCGGGCGCGGTAGCCGGGGAGCCAGCGCGCGAGCATGGTGAACCCGAGCAGGGCCACCGGGACGAGCAGGACGAAGGCGATCCACGCCAAAGCCGTGCCGCCGGCGAGCAGGTACACGATCCACAGGACCAGCCCGGCCGCGGCGAGCGCGAAGTGCCCGAAGACCAGGCCCGGCGCGAAGCGGCCGGTCCGCGAGCGGGTCCCGCCCTTGGCGATCCAGGTACCCAGCATGACGAAGCCGCCCACGGCGGTGACCAGCCAGGCGATCAGCGCGGCGATGTCCATGATCGGTCTCCTTCAGTGCGTCCGGTAGCCCTCGGCCTGGGTGGATTCCGCGGCGACGCGCACGCCGTAGCGGTAGGCCAGCTTCCCGCCCAGGTAGCCCGACGCCGCGAGCACGACGAGGGCGGCGGCCGACAGCACGAGCGGGCCGGTGCCGACCGGTCCGGGGCCGTCGGATGCCGCGCGGCGCCAGAAGAACCCGGCGACGTAGGCAGCCGTGACCGCCAGGTTGAGGCCCATGTGCGTCAATGCGGTGCGGAACGCCGGGGTGCCGGCCGGGATGGCCAGCAGGTCGAGCACGCCGACCAGGGCGGCGGCGAGCGCGCCGACGACGCCGATGGCGACCAGCCAGAGCGAACCGCGCGCGAGGAAGCCCGGCTCGGCCACGATCAGCGAGCCGATGTCGAACACCAGGCTGGAGACCCAGGCGCCGATCGGGACGGTGATCAGGATCGGGTGGAACGGGTGCCCGTACGGACCGGCCAGCACCGCGCTCACCGGCTGCTTCGACTGTTCGGCTTGCTGACTCATGGCGGCTCCTTTTCGCCAACAAAGTTTGGTCTTATTGCTCGGTCGGGTCAAGGTGGCCTGGTGAAGGTGACCCGATCGGAGTTACGGGCACGAGGTTCGGTGTTAGCCTGCTGTCGTGGACCGGGAGCCGATGAGTGCGCTGGCCGCGCTGGACGATCCGTCGCGGCGCGGCATGTACGCGCACATCCGCCGGGCCCGGCATCCGGTGACCCGCGACGAGGCCGCCGAGGCGGTCGGGATTTCGCGCAAGCTGGCGGCGTTCCACCTCGACAAGCTGGTCGCGGCCGGGTTGCTGCGGACGCGCTACGAGTTCGCCGGCGGGGTGCGGAAGGTCGGGCGCGCCCCCAAGGTGTACGAGCCTTCGGACATCGAGGTCCGGGTCAGCGTCCCGCCGCGCCGCCCCGACGTCCTGGCCGAAATCCTGCTGGACGCCGTGCTCGGCGAAGGCGACGACGAGACGGCCCGCGATGCCGCGCTGCGGTCCGCGCGGCGGCACGGCCGGGACCTCGGCGCCGCCGAACGCGACCTCGCCCGGCCCGGGCGCCTGGGCACCGAGCGGGCGCTGACGCTGGCCTCGGCGCTGGTCGAGCGGCACGGCTTCGAACCGGACCGCGAGACCCCGGCCTGCCTGCGGCTGCGCAACTGCCCGTTCCACCCGCTGGCCGCGAGGGCGCCCGAGCTGGTGTGCGGGATCAACCAGGCGTTCCTCGGCGGCGTCCTCGAAGGACTCCAGGCCGCGACGGTCGAAGCGGTCCTCGATCCCCGGGCCGGCGAGTGCTGCGTGGAGCTGCGGCCCGCGTAGGTCAGCTGTCCTCGCGCAGCCGCAGCACGGCGTGGAGGACGTCGTTGACCGGTGTCGGGACACCGGCCTGCCTGCCTAGCCGTACGACGGCGCCGGTCCAAGCGTCCAATTCGGACGGACGCCCGGCGGCGATGTCCCGCTGCAGGGACGTGGTGCCTTCGGCGGGCTGCCGGTCGAAGAACGCCATGGTGTCGTCGACGACGCCGGCGGGCAGGGTGACGCCGGCGGCGCGGGCGAGGCGTTCGATTTCCGCCATGGCGTCGTGCAGCGTCCGCCGGGTTTCGGGATGGTCGCGCAGCGCGCCGAACGTGGCACCGGTGACCGCGCCGAGCCCGCCGGCCGGGGCGATGAAGAGGAACTTCGCCCACAGGTCGGCCCAGATGTCGCCTGGCGCGGTGGTGCCGATCCCGGCGTCACCGAACGCGGCACGGATCCGTTCGACCCGGCCGGTCGCCCGGTTGTCCCATTCCGCGATGTCGAGCGAGCCGGTGCCGCCGACGTGCCGGACGGTGCCGGGTCCGGTGAGCGCGGCGATCACCTTCGCGACGCCGGGGAGGACGGCGTCCCTGCCCAAGGTGCGAGCGACCTGGGCGGGTGCGTCGACGCCGTTCTGCGTGGTGATCACGGCGTCCACCCCGGCCGGAAGCGCGGCCACGGCGGCGTCCAGCTGCCAGGTCTTCACGGCGAGCAGGGCGACGTCGGCGGCGCCGAGGTCCGCGGGATCACCGGTGGCGTGGACGGGAAGGGTGGTGGCGCCGTCCGGCCCGAGCACGGTGAGGCCGTCGCGGCGCAGGGCGGCGAGGTTTTCGCCGCGGGCGAGGAAGGACACGTCGTGTCCGGCGGTGGCGAGCCGGGCCCCGAAGAACCCGCCCAGGCCACCTGCCCCGATGATCGCGAATTTCACGAGTCTCACGTTACCTGTTCAAGCGGTAACCCGGTAGTCTGATCGACGTGGGAGACAAGCAGGCGTTCCGCTTCCACGGTGGCCGCCCCTCGGTGAACTTCACGGCCACGGTCGGCATGCGGCGGCGCGACGGCGGTTTCGAGCGCCTGCCGGACCCGGCCGCATTGGGCCGGTGGTTCGTCGAAGCGGGGCTGGTTCCGGAGGAGCCGGCCTGTGTGGAGGCGGACCTGGCGGCGGCGAGGGAGCTCCGTGAGGCTGTCTACCGGTTGATGCGCGCCCGGCTGTCCGGGGCGTCGGTGCGGCCGGCGGACGTCGACGTCGTGAACCGGTGGGCGGAGGAGCCGCCACCGGTGGCCGCGCTGCGGATCACGGCGACCGGGCTGGGTGTCGAGCAGGTGCCGGCGACGGTGCCGGCTTTGCTGGGACTGATCGCCGCGGACGCGGTCGCGGTGCTCGGCGGGGCGGCGGCCGGCCGGTTGCGGGAGTGCGCGAATCCGGAGTGCTCGCTGTTGTTCGTCGACACATCGCGGGCGGGCGTGCGGCGGTGGTGTTCGATGAGCGGCTGCGGGGCGCGGGAGAAGATGCAGCGCTACCGGTCAGACCGATAGCGCTGCCTGGTCATCGACCGGACTCGGTGATGCTCCCACCCGGGAGTGCGTTGATGTAGGGGTCGCGTTTGATCCAGTTCTTTCCTTCGGCGGCGATGCCTTCCAGGATGTGCAGGGTATTGGTGAAGCCGGCGGCTTCGAGAGACATCTTCGCCAGCGCGAGCGAGCTTTCGTCCGAAGCTGCCTGGCTGGATTCGTGATCGGTGATGTCGATGTTCTGCGGCTCGCCGTTCATGAGTACGAGTTCCATGCTGTAGCTCAATTCGGAGCTGGTGGCGACGTGGACCGACGAGACAGCGTCGAATCGGAAGTTGTTGCGTTCTTCGCCGCGGAGGCAGGCGTTCTCGAAGTCGATCTCCGTGCTCAATTCCCGCACGCCATCGACGGTGATCAGGAAAAGCCGGATGTCGTACTTCGAGTAGCGCCATGGCGCGCCGTTGACCCGCGCTCGTTTGCAGGATTTGGCGGGAGTCTGCAGGAACGCATGGGTGAGGATGTCCCGCCACGCCAGCCGGTAGTGGTTCAGCGCCTTGTCGAGCAGCTTGATCTTGTCGGCGTTGAGCCACAGCTCCATCTCGGTTTCGGAGGGGCGGGTCGAGTCGAGTTTGTGTTCCCAACGCGTGTAGGCGGCTTCCCGTAGAGCCAGTACTTCGTCACATTCGAGCTGCTCTTCCGCTACCCGGCGGCGCTCGCTGACGATTCGTGACCAGCCCGCGCCGGCTGCTGCCGCCGCCAAGGTCGCGACAACCGTCGCGGCAGAGTTGGAAATCAGGCTCGCCATGACAGCCGAAGCGATCGTGTAAGCGGCTGCCACGATGAGGACGATGGTCGCGACGACGCAGCGGAGTTTGACCGACGGCCCGACGCGGTACTGCGCACGGTACCGGTACAGCTGGCCGGCTTGCCACTGGCGGATCACGTTGCCGGTTTCGTAACGGATCAACCATCTGACGCGTTCAGCGGGGATGCGGCTTTCACGGTAGATGTCGGCGATCTCGTTGCGTAGCGCAGCTCGGAACCCGGCCGTCATGGAAAGGCATGCCTGGCGGGTGTCGTCATGGGGAGCGTAACGGGCGAAGTATTTAGTGAACGCGCTATCCACCTGGCGTCTGAAGCCTTCCTCGAGGATGGCTCCACGCCGCGGGTGGTAGCGGTAAAGACGGTCCTTCGCGGTGATCCGGGCCGTCCGGTAGTGCCATTCATGTCCGTTGCGGACGGCGATGACGGCCGCTGCCGTGGCGGCGAAGTAGGCGACGATCGGCAGGACCTCCGCGGTCAGCAGAATCGTCCGCCCCAGGTAGGCGACGGCGAGGACGCCGAGAAATGTCCCGATCGTGGCCCGGGCGCGGTCCAGCGCGGTGGTTCCGGAAGGAGCGGGCCGGCGGACTCGAGGTCGCGCCGGCTGGGGGTGGAAGTAGGCCCAGACGCGATTCTCCCGGCCGTTGCTCAGCTGCGCGGCATCGGCGTTGCGACGGGCTTCGGCCCAGAAGCTGTCACGAAGTCCTCCCGTGAGGACAAGATCGAGGTGGCGCAGGATCTGCTTGCGCTGCGGCGAATCCAGTCCCGCGAGCGCCCTGATCGCCGGTTGGGGGTTGCTGTCGTGTGTCGCAAGGCAGCTCAGCAATTCGCACAGGACGGCGAGCGCGCGGCCCCACGCATCGTCCGGGAGCGACGCACAGATCGTCGGCAGGCCGGCCAGCTGGTCCCGTTCCTCGGCCGTGAGATCGCGGTAGGACCGCTTGGAAAGCATCGCGAGCACCCAGTGGAACTGCACCTCCCCGCCGGTGAGACCGTGCCCGCGAGCTTCTTCGATGAGTTCGCGGGCACGACTGGGAATGCCGTCGTCCAGGTACCGGAGACCGACGGTGTACTTATCCCTGGGCGACGCTCCGGGGAGCACTTGGTAGACGGTCGAATCATGGACCTCGGTGGCGACGATGCCGACATGTGCACCGGCGCCGACTGTGGCGTGGGTCGTCGGGTGCGGGCCGCTCATGAGCGGTCTTTCGCTGCGGTGATGAGAGCGGTGATCTTGACTGCCGGCCCGGCCAGGTCGGCGATGAGGCCGCCGAGTCGTTTGAGCGCGAGCACGAACTTCTTCTTGTCCTCGGGAACCGGGGATTTCAGCGCTTCGTCGGCGACGTCGAGTTCGGTGCGGGCGGCGTCGTGGGTTTCGTCGTCCAGCCGGCCGCGGCTGCGTTCCCGGGCGAGATCGTTGCGAAGCGCGGCGAGCTCGGCAGCGAAGTCGGGAGTGCCGGCCGGGCTCGGGCCGGCGTTTTGCCACACCGTGCTGCCGGTGACATTGACGCCCTGAATTCCGACCTGCCCGTGGGAGGTGGAGTAAACGGTGCCGTGACCGGGGTCGGTTCGGTCGTTCATGGTCGGATTCTTCCGTTCGTGGACGAGCTCGGTGGCGAGGTGGACGGCGAACGCCGCAGCGTTGGCTGCGGCCTGTGGTTGCCAGTTGCGGTCGGCAGCGGTGGTTTTGGTGCCGTCCGCTCTGTCACTGATTCCGCGGACGACGGCGACGGGCGACCCGCTGAGGTGCGCCGCCTGGGCGACCCCGGCAGCCTCCATCTCGATCGCCAAGGCGTCGTTGTAGTGCTGGCGAATCCAACGAGCTTCGGCCGACAGCCTGGAGTTGTGGACGACTTCACCGGCCGCGACGGCGCCGAAGTGCACGGCAGTTCGCGGTGGGAGACCTTCTTCCCACCGGCCGGCGCGAGCGATGTGCTGAGCGATCTGGCTGATTTCGTGATTGGTTTCCCACACCCGCGGACGAGCTTTGAGGCCGTCGTCCTCGCTGGTGCCGCCGTGGTAGGCATAGACATGGGTGGCGACGACGACGTCGCCGAGCGGGGTGTCCCACAGCGCGCCGGCAACACCGACGAACATGATCGCGGCCGGGGAGAACTCCGCGATGGCGCGTTCGGAAAGCACGGCGGCCGCCTGCGTGCCTTTGCCGGTGAGCCCGAGCGCGACCCGGCACGAAGTGCCGCCGATCGTGCCGATCTCGAACCGCGTGCCGCGGTCGTGCCGGTGGGGCGCGATTTCGGTCAGCCGCCGGCGGACGGCCTTGTACTCGTCGTTGAACGCGGTGAGCATCACTACCAGGTCGTCGGTCATCCTTGCGCCTCCGCTGTCGTCGGGATGGGGCGTACCAGGGGTGGGAAGAGCGTCGTCCGGGTGCCGGACCGGAACAGGCGGGCCGGGCGGCCTCGGCCGGCGCGCCGCTCGGCGCCCGACGGGATGATGAAGTCGTCGACTGCCTGGACTTTGCGGTAGAAGTTCCGTGGGTCGAGCTCGACGCCCCAGACCGCCTCGTAGACCTTTTGCAGGTCGTTGATCGTGAACGTGGGGGCGCAGAACGCGGTGGCGAGGGCGGTGTGTTCGAGTTTGGCTCGAGCTCGTTCCAGGCCGTCGCCCAGAATCTTTTCGTGGTCGAAGGCGAGGCGGGTGCGCCCGCTCAGGATGTCGGTGACAGGTGTCCACGCGGCTTGGGCGGCGTCGGTGCCGGCGAGCGGTTCCGGGAGCCTGGGCGCGATCGCCAGGTAGGCCACGGAGACGACCCGCCCCCTCGGGTCGCGGCCGGGGGTGCCGTAGGTGCCGAGTTGTTCCAGATGCAGCTGGGTGGCGTCGAGATTGGCTTCTTCTCGTAGTTCCCGGTGTGCGGCCGTGATGATGTCTTCGGTGCCCGTTGCGAGAAACCCGCCTGGCAGAGCCGGCATGCCTTGGAACGGGGCGATACCCCGCTCGACGAGAAGGACGTGCAGGACTGATTCGCGCAGGGTGAAGATCACCAGATCGACGGCGAGCAGCACGGGTGGGGGCGTCCAGTGTTCGGCGGGCATGGGGTCGACTCTAATTAATGTCAGATAGACAGTAAAGATGAATCTGCAGAGCGCTGGAGATGACAGAACGTGAGCAGGTTGCTGCGGATGGGTGGATGACAAGCGTTGTCGGTGCTGACGAAGGTGATCATCAGCCTGGCCGTTGAACAGCCGGGGTTGCGCCCACGCCGCAAGGCCGATTCGCCGTCCGCCTCCTCGGCGGAGGTTGTCGAAACCGGCCCGCTGGCAGCGGCTCGTTGCCACGACCACCCTGGGCGATCTGCGGGCTGGGCGCGCACTGGTGGGTGCCGGTGCGCGTCGCCGTCCACGGACGCCTCGCGTCCATACCCCGCCCCCACGGCCCGAAGCGGGTGAATTCGTCGAATTCGTGGTCCCCGGGCAAAAGATCAGGTTACTGCCCGGCGAATTAGTCCGGACGCTCCTTGACCCGGCCCGGCGCGGCGCTGATCATTCCCGCAGCGATTCACCGTGCGCTTTTCCGGCGCCTTCCCTGGAGAACCCTTTGAGCCTCGCGCCCTTGGACCGGCGGACCTTCCTGCGCTGGTCCGCTCTCGTTCCCGCCGTTGCCGCCGTGCCTGTCGTGGTGGGTGTGCCCGCCTGGGCGGAAGAGGCGGCGTTCGTCGATGCCTACCGCACCAACCTTCCGGCGAACCGCACTCCGGAGACCAACGCCGTCGTGCGGATCCTGACCGGGATGCAGCGGCTCTGGCGGACCGGGTCCACTTGGGACAGTGGGGTCGTGATCGACGCGGCCGTGCTGCGCGCGAACGTCCGGCACTGCGTCGCCGTCACCCGCGCCCGGACCGATGCCGAAGCCAAGCGCGCCTTCGTCTACGACCGCCAGCACCAGTCCTACGCCGCCATCGGTGGCCTCGGGCCCCTTGCCGGTCTCTACCGCCGGGGTGCGCTGGCCGTCACGAGCATCACCACCGCCCCCGACGGTACGCCGCCGGCGAAGATCGACGATGCCGTTCCGGCGGACGCGCCGGTGGGTTCGGCGCTCGGCGCCGGTTCGCACGACTCCGAGCTCGGCCTGGTGGCGCAGCTCGTCGACACCGTCCGCGGCACCTTCGCCTCCGGCAACCCGGGCAAGTACGCCTACCAGTACCCGCGGCCGTGGCGGCTGACCGCCGACAGCCGGGTCGTCCCCACCGGCGAGACCGACGCGCTCGGCTACCCGGTCTACCGGTCCGACGTGGTCGTCGCGCCGCAGCTGCTGCGGCAGCGCAGCACCAGCCCGGTCGACGACGGCGGTTTCCCGAGCGGGCACACCAACGCCTTCCACCTCGCCTGCCTCGCGCTGGCCTACGCCGTCCCGGAGCGGTTCCAGGAACTGGTCGCGCGGGCCTACGACCTGGCGGACACGCGGATCGTCGCCGGGATGCACTCGCCGGTGGACGTGATCGGCGGCCGCATCATGGCCACCGCCCTCACCGCCGCCACCCTCGCCGACCCGGAGAACGCCGCGCTCAAGGCGGGCGCGCGCGAGCAGGCGCTGAAGTACTGCACCGCGCAGACCGGCACGACCGCCGACACGCTGTTCGCCCGGGCGCACACCGGCGCCGACGAATACGGCGACCGCCGGGCCAACGCCGCGATGGTCGCCCGCCGGGCCACCTACGGCCTGCCGGACCGCGCCGCGCGGACCGCGATGCGCGTCCCGAAGGGCGCCGAGGTGCTGCTCGAGACGCGTCTGCCGTACCTGGACGCGGCGCAGCGGCGGGAAGTCCTGCGCACGACGGCGTTCCCGGCCGGGCACCCGCTGCTCGACGGCCCGGAGCTGTGGGGACGGCTGAACCTGTTCGCCGCGGCCGACGGCTTCGGCGCGTTCGACACCGGCGTGCGCGTCACGATGGACGCCGCGCGCGGCGGGTTCTGCGCGAACGACAGCTGGCGCAACGACATCGGCGGCGACGGCGGGCTCGTCAAGGCGGGCACCGGGACGCTGACCCTCAGCGGCGGCAACAGCTACCGCGGTGGCACCCGGATCGAGGCGGGCACGCTGGTCGCGGCGGCCCCGGCCGCGCTGGGCGCCGGCGACGTCGAACTCGCCGGTGGCGCGCTGCGCGTGTCCGGCCTGCGCGTGGGCGGCTACCACCAGACCGGCGGCACGCTGTCCGTCACCGCCGGCTCGGCGCTGCTGGTCCGCGGCGAAGCCACGCTCGAGCGCGGCAGCGTCCTGGAGATCCGGTCGCCCGGCTCCTGCCCGGCCCACGAGGTCGAGGTGCTGTGCGCGCGGCGGCTGCGCGGCCGGTTCGCCGCCATCCAGGTCGACCGCCCGGGGTACCGGGTGGTTCCGCGTTACACGCCCACCGGTCTTTCCCTCCGAATCCTGCGGGAGTCCTCGTGAAGAAACGCCTGGCCGCACTGCTGCTCGCCGCCGCAGTGTCCACAGTGGTCAGCCCGGCCGCCGCGCACGCCGCCGACGGCGGCAGCTTCTCGGTGCTGAGCTACAACGTCGCCGGCCTGCCCGAGGGGATCTCGAGCGCGCCGACGCCGCGCGACCCCGCGACGACCGCGATCGGGCAGCGGCTCGGCCCCTACGACGTCGTGCACGTCGAGGAGGACTTCAACTACCACGCCAAGCTCTACGCGGCCGACCAGCACCCGTACCGCACGCCGACCAGCGGGGGCGCCGGGATCGGCAGCGGGCTCAACACGCTGTCCTCGCTGCCGTACGACACCGACGACTTCGAGCGCGTCCACTGGACGTCCTGCCAGGTCGACTCCGGGGACTGCCTGACCCCGAAGGGCTTCACCTTCATGCGGGTGCGGCTGGCCGAGGGCGTGTACGTCGACTTCTACAACGCCCACACCAACGCCGGGACCAACGACGGCGACGAGGCTTCGCGCGCGTCCAACCTGGCGCAGCTGACCGCGTTCATCCGGACGCACTCGGCGGGCAACGCCGTGGTCGTCATGGGCGACACGAACACGCGCTACACCCGCGCGGCCGACACGATCGCCGGGTTCGCCGCGGACAACGGCCTGACCGACGCGTGGGTGAAGCTCGTGCGCGGCGGGGTCGCGCCGGCGCCGGGCAGCCCGGCGCTGGTGTGCGACGAGCAGGCGGTCACCAACGACTGCGAGGTCGTCGACAAGGTGCTCTACCGCGGCAGCAAGCTCGTCTCCCTTGACGCGACGCTCTACAACAACGAGCACGCCAAGTTCCTCGACAGCGCGGGCAAGATGCTGTCCGACCACGACCCGATCACCGTGCGGTTCAGCTGGACCCGCAACCCGGCGCTGCAGCTGTCCGAGCAGTTCGGCGGCCCGCACGGCGACTACTTCACCGACGTCGCCACCGTGCCCGCGGCCGCCCGGGCGCGGACGTTCTCGCTGCGCAGCGGGTCCCGCGTCGACCAGGTCGGGGTCACGCTGGAGAACGGCACCACGCTCACCCACGGCGCCGCCGGCGGGACGGCGGCGTCGCTGACGCTCGGCAGCGGCGAGTACGTCACCACGGCGACGCTGTGCCAGGGCAAGTACAACGGCACGACGCGGATCTTCTCGGCCCGGTTCACCACCAACCTCGGGCGCGCGCTCGCCGGCGGCTCGACGACGTCGGACTGCGTGACCCGGACGGCACCGGAGGGCTGGCAGATCGCCGGCTTCCACGGGCGCGCCGGCGACGAGGTCGACAAGCTCGGCTTCGTCTACACGCAGCGGTAGTCGCCCGCGGGCACCCGCTCCGCCCCGCCCTCCGGCTGCGCCACCGGACGGCGGGGCGCCACGCTGCGGAGCAGGTGTTCGGCGGCGGCCATGGTGGGCCGGGCCGCCGGGTCCGGGTGGAGCAGCCGCAGCACGGCCTCGACGACCGGGCTGCCGGTGCTCCCGCCCGTGGCGAACGCCGAGCCGGCCGGGGGACGGCCCGCCAGCGCGGCGTACAGGGTGGCGCCGAGGGAGAACACCTCGGCCGGGAAGTCGGGGAACCCGCCGTCGGCCACCTCCGGGGCGAGGTACGCCTCGCCGCCGGGCGCGTGGCTGCTCGCGCTCGTCGCGAGTTCGGCGTGGCCGTCGGGGGCGATCAGCACGCGACCCGGATCGACGGCGGGGTGCAGCACGCCGTCGTCGTGCGCGGCCGCCAGCACCGCCGCCAGCCGGGCACCGAGCTGGGCGACGTGCTCGGGCGGCAGCACGCCGTGCTCGTCGAGCAGCTCGGCGAGGGTGCGCGACGCCGGGTACTCGAGCACCAGGTACGTCGTGCTGTCCTCGTCGACGACGTCGCAGACGGGCGTCCTCGGCGAGGGGATCGCCGGCTCGTCGAACAGCGGCCGGAGGGCGACCAGCCGGTCGAGCCGTTCGTCCCGGGCGCGCCAGACCGAGGCCGCCGTGCCCTGTCCCGCGGGCCCCAGCAGCCGGTACCGCTCACCGATGAGTGTTCCTTCGCGCGCCACGTCGTCGTCCCTCCGTGTCGTCGGCTCGTCTGCGGGGACTACGGCGGGAACGCGGATCCGGTTCGGCCGATCGGCCCGATTCACCCACCCGAATGCCGTTACTTCACGAGGCGCGCCCTCGCCCGCGCGAGGGCGGTGACGATCGCGGTCAGCGGCCGGTGCCGCCGGGCGAGGTGCGACGAGGGCGTCGTCGCCGAGAGTCGAACGGGCATACCGGCTCTCCCAAGGGGTGCCGACGGGCGGCCGCGGAGCGCGAAGTGAGCGCTAACATAGCGGTCCCGCCGGACCGGGTCAATCGGCCGTTGCGCTCGCGCCGTCCGACGTTCGGCCCTGCCGCCCGGTTGCCGTGTCACTTAAACTTCCGGTTGTTCTGTTAGCGCTAACAGACAGGCTTGCGAAGGAGCCGTCATGCTACGACGACGTGGCACGGTCTTGTCCCTGCTCGTGCTGGTCACCCTGCTGCTCGGCGCGCCGGGCGCGTCCGCCGCGCCGGTGACGGTGACCAACGGCAGCCAGTTCACCGACCCGGCCGGTGCCCTGGTGCACGCCCACGGCGGCGGGATGCTCAAGGTGGGCGCGTACTACTACTGGTTCGGCGAGAACCGCAACGCCGACGACACCTTCCGCGCCGTCTCGGTCTACCGCTCGGCCGACCTGAAGACGTGGGAGTTCCGCAACGACGTGCTGACGCAGTCCTCGGCGGCCGAGCTGGGCCGGGCGAAGATCGAGCGGCCGAAGGTCATCTACAACAGCTCGACCGGGCAGTACGTGATGTGGATGCACAAGGAGAACGGGGACGACTACGCCGAGGCGCGCGCGGCCGTGGCCACCTCGTCCACTGTGGACGGCACGTACACCTATCGCGGCAGCTTCCGTCCGCTCGGCGTCCACATGTCGCGTGACATCACGCTGTTCAAGGACGACGACGGAACCGCGTACATGGCTTCCGCGGCCCGCGAGAACGCCGACCTGAACGTCTACCGGCTCACCGCCGACTACACCGGTGTCGCGGCGCTGGTGCAGACGCTGTGGCCCGGTTCGTACCGCGAGGCGCCGGCGATGTTCAAGCGGAACGGCGTCTACTTCATGGTCACTTCGGCCGCCACGGGCTGGCAGCCGAACCAGCAGAAGTACGCCACGGCCACCAGTGTCACGGGTGGCTGGAGCGGGCTGGCGAACGTCGGGGATGCCACCGGCTACGGCAGCCAGACCGCCTACGTGCTGCCCGTGCAGGGTTCGCAGGCGACCTCCTACCTCTACCTCGGCGACCGCTGGGCGGGGGCCTGGCAGCGTCCGGTCAACGAGTCGCGGTACGTGTGGCTGCCGCTGAGTTTCCCCAGTGCCACCACGTTGTCGATGAGCTGGTTCCCGAAGGTGAGCATCGACGTGGCCACCGGGGTGGTCACCGGCTCCGGCACCGGCAGCGCGTACGAGACGCTGGTGGCGCGCCACAGCGGCAAGTGCGCGGACATCCCGGGTTCGTCCCGGACCGACGGCGTGGCGCTGACGCAGTACACGTGCAACAACGGCTGGAACCAGCAGTGGAGCGCGGTCGACACCGGCGACGGCTACGTCACCCTGATCGCGCGGCACAGCGGGGAGTGCCTCGGCATCGCGGGCGGCTCGACGGCGGACGGCGCGGCGGCGGTGCAGGGCGCGTGCACTTCGGGCGCGAACCAGCAGTGGCAGGCGCAGGCCGTCAGTGGCGGATACGTCCGGTGGGTGGCCCGCCACAGCGGCAAGTGCCTGGACGTCGTTTCCGCGTCCACGGCCGACGGTGCCGCCGTGAAGCAGTACCCGTGCACCGGGGTCACGAACCAGCAATGGCTTCGGAAGGCGGCCTGATCGCGGCTCCCGGCCCTTGACGGCCCCGGGGCCGGGTCGCTAGCTTTTTGCGAAACTCCTTCATGTTTGGGGCCGCCATCATGCGCATGCTCGTGGCTTTGCTCACCGCCCTGGCGATGACCTCCGGCGTCGTCGCCTCCGCCTCCGCCGTCGCCGAAGACGTCCCGCCACACCGGCTGACCGTGCGGGGATCGGCGTTCGTCGACGAATTCGGGCGCGAAGTGGTGTTGCGCGGCTTCAACGTCTCGGGGGAGACGAAGCTGGCAGAAAACGGTTTCCTGCCGTTCGCCGGTGCGGCCGACGCGCGCCGCTCGGCGCAGGCGATGCGGGCGCTCACCGGCGCGAACGCCGTGCGGTTCCCGATCGCGTGGGCCGGGACGCAGCCGGTGCGCGGCCCGGTGAACACGCAGTATCTGGCGGCGCTGACCGAGCAGGTGAAGGCGTTCCTGGACGAGGGTTTCACCGTCCTGCCGGACTTCCACCAGGACCTGTTCTCCCGTTACCTGTTCAACCGCGGCAGCTGGTACACCGGCGACGGCGCGCCGAAGTGGGTGGTCGACCTCGGCGGCTACCCGGCGGAAAGCTGCGGCATCTGCGCCCACTGGGGTCAGAACATCACGCAGAACGGCGCGGTCCAGGACGCCACGAAGGACTTCTGGCACAACGCCCGCGGCGTCCAGGACGAGTTCGTCGGCCAGGCCGTGCAGACGATGTCGTACCTGCGCACCAACCTGAGTGCGGCGCAGTTCGCGGGGATCGCGGGCATGGACCCGTACAACGAGCCCTTCGCCGGGCGGTACGACCAGGGCCAGGACAGCAAGGCGTGGGAGCAGAACGTGCTGTGGCCGTTCTTCGAGCGCTTCCGCAACGCGATGGATTCCGCCGGCTGGCAGGACAAACCGGCGTTCGTCGAGCCGAACATGTTCTGGAACGCCAACATCTCGTTCCAGCTCCACCCCGGCGGCTTCCAGGACACCGGCGCGATGGGCCCGCGATACGTGTTCAACACGCACTTCTACGACCAGCTGGCCCAGTCGGGCGTGTTCATGCCGGGCAAGGCGGGCGACGGCCAGTACAGCGCGAACTTCGCCACGGTCCGCGACCGCGCGACGGCCCTGGGCACGGCGGCGATCGTCACCGAATTCGGCCACCCGATGACCGGCTACACCTCCGACAAGACCCCGACCGTGGACAAGGCGATGTACCAGGCCCTGGACTCGCGGGTGCCCGGCGCGAACTGGTGGCGCAAGCCGGCGGAGTCGGGCCCGGTGCTGTCGGCGACGCAGTGGCAGTGGGACATCTACAGCGGCCGCCACCACGAGCTGATGAACGACAACCCGGACAAGGTCAAGACGGACGGCGACGCCTGGAACGGCGAGGACTTCTCCTCGGCCCGCACGGCGGACGACGGAACGGTCCAGCTCCGCCAGGACGCACGGCTCCTGGACCGCCTCTACCCGGCGGCGGTGGCGGGCCACACGCTGGCGTTCACGTACGAGGACCGGTCCCGCGACGGCAGCCAGACGCTGACGTGGAACCAGGTGCCGTCGTCGCTCCCGGCCACGGCTGCGCTGACGGCCGCCGGGCGGTACGGCGTGCTGGTCTGGCAGGGCGCCGCGGCGGGAGCACCGACGGAACTGCACGTCCCGGCGGGGATGACGCCGACGGTGGTGACGGACGCCGCTGCGGTGAACCGGGTGGGAGACAAGCTGCAGCTGGCGGCGACACCGGGCTTGCACTACGCGCTGATCGCGGAACCGGCGGCCGCGCCGACGGCGGCGCAGCTGGCGGCGGTCCGCGCGGAATTGGCGGCCTGGGCGGCGGGTGCGGGATTCGGGACAAAAAGCTGACAATTTCACCGTGTGTCATTCTCATCGCCCGGATGTCTTATTTCGAGCCGCTCTCGACCGGGATATCGTCAGCGGATCGAAGGGGGGAAACGGGATGAGAATGCGACGCTTGACGGCAGTCGTTTCACTGGGATTCGCCACGTGGTGCGGCCTGGTGGCGCCTCCGGCCCAGGCCACGACCACGACGAGCTGCCCGAGCGCGACACAGCCGCTGAACCAGTTCAGCACGTTGATCATCCCGGCCACGTGTGCCGGCTTCCCGGACGAAGGCGCGCCGTACGTGTTCCGGATCGGCACGCTGTACGGGTGGCGGCTCGTCGGCCTGGACGTGCTGCTGGTCTCACTGGGCCCGGCCACGGCGAGCTGCACGGCGTACCAGGTGCGGGCCGACGGCTCCCTGCTGGCGACGGGCTGCACCTACGTGCGCTGACCCAGGCCGGGCGGGCGGCGGCTTGCCCTGGTCAGGCGCGGGTTACCCTGAGAGACGATGACCGAGAACCAGGCACCCAGGGCGTACCAGATCCGCACCTTCGGCTGCCAGATGAACGTGCACGACTCCGAGCGGCTCGCCGGGCAGCTCGAGGACGCCGGGTACGTCCCGGTGGGCGCCGGGAGCAAGCCCGACCTCATCGTGTTCAACACCTGCGCCGTGCGGGAGAACGCCGACAACAAGCTGTACGGCACCCTCGGGCACCTGCGCCCCGACAAGGTCGCGAACCCGGACCTGCAGATCGCCGTCGGCGGGTGTCTCGCGCAGAAGGACCGCGGGGAGATCGTCAAGCGGGCGCCGTGGGTGGACGTCGTCTTCGGGACGCACAACATCGGGTCGCTGCCCACGCTGCTGGAGCGCGCCCGGCACAACGCCGAGGCCGAGGTCGAGATCCTCGAGTCGCTCGAAACCTTCCCCTCGACGCTGCCCGCGCGTCGCGAGTCGTCCTACGCGAGCTGGGTGTCCGTTTCGGTCGGGTGCAACAACACCTGCACCTTCTGCATCGTCCCGGCGCTGCGCGGCAAGGAACGCGACCGGCGGCCCGGCGAGATCCTCGCCGAGGTCGAGGCGCTCGTCGCCGAGGGCGTGCTCGAAGTCACGCTTCTCGGCCAGAACGTGAACTCCTACGGCGTCGAGTTCGGCGACCGGCTGGCGTTCGGCAAGCTGCTGCGCGCCTGCGGCACGATCGACGGCCTCGAGCGCGTCCGGTTCACCTCGCCGCACCCGGCCGCGTTCAGCTCCGACGTCATCGACGCCATGGCCGCGACGCCGAACGTCTGCCACCAGCTGCACATGCCGCTGCAGTCCGGGTCCGACCGGGTGCTGCGCGAGATGAAGCGGTCCTACCGCTCGGCGCGGTTCCTGGAGATCCTCGACGAGGTCCGCGCGGTCATGCCGGACGCGGCGATCACCACCGACATCATCGTCGGCTTCCCCGGCGAGACCGAGGAGGACTTCCAGGCGACCCTGGACGTCGTCGAGCAGGCCCGCTTCTCCAGCGCGTTCACCTTCCAGTACTCCAAGCGCCCGGGCACGCCGGCCGCGACGATGGACGGCCAGCTGCCGAAGGAGGTCGTGCAAGAGCGCTACCAGCGCCTGGTCGACCTGCAGAACGCAATCTCCTGGGACGAGAACAAGAAGATCGTCGGCCGCCGCGTCGAGCTGCTCGTCGCCGAGGGCGAGGGCCGCAAGGACGCCGAGACGCACCGGATGAGCGGCCGCGCCCGCGACGGCCGGCTGGTCCACTTCACGCCGACCGGCGCTTCCGTCGACCGGGCGGTCCGCCCGGGTGACGTCGTCGAGACGGTGGTCACCTACGGCGCCCCGCACCACCTGGTGGCCGACGGCGACCTGCTGTCCCACCGGCGGACGCGGGCCGGCGACAACGCGGAGGCCGGGCTGCGGCCGAAGACGAGCGGTGTGACGCTGGGCCTGCCGGGCTTCGGAGCCCCCGCCGCCCAGCCCGAACCGGTGAGTGGGTGTGCGCTGTGACTGAGCCGCGTGGCAACGGCGAGCTGGCCGAGCTGGCCGCCGAAATCGACGAAGCGGGCGCGCGGGCGTCCCGGACGGTGGAGCTGGGCCGCCGCGGGTTCACCATCGCGGTGTTCACGTTCGTGCTGCTGATCTGCCAGATCCTGCCGTGGGTGGGCGACCACGCGGGCTGGCGCGTACTGGCCGGCGAGGGCGGCGGCATCCCGCAGCTGTTCGCGGCGACGTCGACGGGCGTCGGCATCCTGGCGTCGGCGTTGGCCCTGGTGACGCGACGCTGGTGGCTGGCCTGGGTCTGCGCGGCGGGCGGCTGGTTCGCCTCGGTGGACGGGCTGCTGGCGATCTGGTCGCAGCAGTCGTCCCACGCCCCGGGCTCCGCGGGCGGCGGCCCCGGGATCGGCATGATCATCGCCTTCATCACGATGATCTGCCTGGCGGTGCAGTGGATGCGGACGGCGTTCTCGCGGTCTTGAGCACCGGTGGGGACGGGGCTCAGCCGACGCGCAGGGTGAGGGTGCTCGCCGAGTAGGCGGCGGCGTAGAGCGTGGTCTCGGGGTGGTAGAGCCGCAGCGAGACGGTGGCGCTCAGGCTGAAGCTGAGGGTGAAGGAGAAGCCCCCGTTCGGCCGGCAGGTGGTGTCGGCGATGTTCACCCAGGCACCGGCCTGCAGCTGCTGCACGATGACGGTTTCGACGGACCCCTCGGAGCGGGGCGCGTCGAGGACCTTGAGGCTGCCTTTCAGGTCGACCTTCTCGTTGACCTTGACGTGGTCCTTGCCGAGCTTCCCGTCGACCTTCACCTTGCCTTTGCCGGCCTGGGTGGCGTGGTTCAGCTCAGCGGCCGGCGCGGCTCCGGCGGCGGCGGGGGTCAGCCCGGCGAGGGCGATGCTGATCACCAGCGCGGAGAGGATCCGGCGGGCGCTGCGGGGTGTCCTGGTCATGACCGCAGTCCAGCATCGGGGGACGCGGAAGGCGCGCGGTGATACCCGGTCGGGGCGGTGACCGAACCCCTTCGGGTGGGCTGGCTTGCGCGCTTGGCCGCGGCTTGCACGGTTGCCGCTTGCGCGCTCGGCCGCCGCTTGCACCGGTTGCCCGTAACCGCGGTCGGCTGCGGCTGCGGCTGCCGCTGGCCGCTCGCGCGGCTGCGGCTTGCGCGGTTGGCGTTCGCGCGGCCCGTTCGCACGGCTGCGATTGCGCGGCTGGCTCGCACGGCCGCGGCACGCAGGACCCGCCCTCCCTGGGGGCTGCCCCCGCTTCCAGCGTATCGACGCCGACCGACAAAACCGGCCGAAAACGCCCCGGGGCGGCCGCGTTGCCCACAACACGACGACCCTGTGGAGAACCACGAAGGCCCTCCTCGCCAGCCAAAACAGCTGGCAAGAAGGGCCTTCGCGAAACCCAAACTCAGCGATCCGCAACTCCAGCGGTCCGCAACCTCAGCCTGAGCGACCCTGAAACCTCAGCCGCCACAACCTCAGCGATCCGCAACCGCCGCCTCGGCGGCCTGCAGCCACTCACGCCACTGGGCGGCCTGCTCGTCGGCCTTCTTCGCCCGCCGCTCGTCCCCGGCCGCGCGTGCCTTCTCCGCCTGGGCCTCGTACTGCTCCACCCGCTCCCGGAACTGCGCCGCCCGGGCCTGGGCCTCCGGGTCCGTCCGCCGCCAGCGGGAGTCCTCCGCCGACTTGACCGCGTCCTGGACCGCCTTCAGCCGGCCGTCCAGCTCGCGGATGCGCTCGCGGGGCACCTTGCCGATCTCGTCCCACTGCTCCTGGATGCGCCGCAACGCGCTCTTCGCCGCCTCCAGGTTGGCCGACGCGTCGATCTTCTCCGCCTCGATCAGGAGCTCTTCCTTGCGGGCCGCGTTCGCGCCGAACTCCGCGTCGCGCTCGGAGAACACCGCCGACCGGCGGGCGAAGAACTTGTCCTGGGCCGCGCGGAAGCGCTGCCAGAGCGCTTCGTCGCTGTCCTTCGGGGCCCGGCCCGCCGCCTTCCACTCCGTCATCAGGTCCTTGTAGCGGCCCGCCGTCTCGCCCCAGTCCTCGGACTCGCTGATCGCTTCGGCTTCGGCGATCAGCTCCTCCTTGCGCTGCTTGGCCGAGGCGCGCTGCTTGTCCAGCTCGGCGAAGTGGGACCCGCGGCGGCGGTTGAACGCCTCGCGGGCCTTCGAGAACCGCTTCCACAGCTCGTCGTCGGTCTTGCGGTCGACGCCCTTGACCGTCTTCCACTCGTCGAGGATCGTGCGCAGCCGGTCGCCTGCCGCCTTCCACTGGGTGGACTCGGCCGCGATCTTCTCCGCTTCCTCGGCCAGCTCCTGCTTCCGGGCGATCGCTGCCGCGCGGGCCGCCTCGCGCTCCTGCTTCGCGCTGGCCAGGGCCTTCTCGGCGTGCGCGATGACGTACTCCAGCCGCGCGGCGAGCGCGGCCAGGTCGCCGACCACCGCCGCCTCGGGCAGGCCGTCGCGGATCTGGGTGGCGCTCGACAGCGCGTGCTTCGGGTCGCCCGCGCCGGAGATCAGCCGGGTCTCCAGCAGCTCGACCTCGGTGCGCACGTCGTCGAAGCGGCGGGCGTAGTGCACCAGGCCCTCGTCGGGGCTGCCGGCCTGCCAGACGCCGACGGCGCGCTCCCCTTCCGCGGTGATGACGTAGACGGTGCCCTCGTCGTCGATCCGGCCCCAGGTCGCGGGGGTGGGCTCGGCGGGCGGCACGGGCGGGGCGGCGTGCCCGGCGTGCAGCGCGTGCGGCACCGGGTGCGGGGCCGGGGTACCGGTGGAAGTGTTCTCCTGGGCCATCGCAGGCTCCTTATCGCCTGTACGCCCGCTCGCGCGGGCGCCCCGCCGTGGAGCGGGGCCGGGTAATGCGGTCGTCACGGGCCGTGCTCGGATGCTACGGCCCCACGCGGCATTCAAGCAGCTCAGCGCGCACCGTGGTACTGGATGAGCCACCTGAAGCTCGTGATCCTACTTCCGGTGGACGCTCTCGATCGGGCCGCCGGTATCGTCGACCGCCGTGAACAGCCCCGTCGCGGTCGTCGGCCCGACGGCCACCGGCAAGACCGCGCTGGCCGTGGAGCTGGCCCGCGAACTCGGCGGGGAGGTCGTCAACGCCGACGCCATGCAGCTCTACCGGGGCATGGACATCGGCACCGCCAAGGCCACCGAGGCCGAACGCCGTGGCGTCCCGCACCACCTGCTCGACGTGCTGGAGGTGACCGAGACCGCGTCCGTCGCCGTCTACCAGCGCGAGGCCCGCGCCGAAATCGAGCGGCTGCTCGCCGCGGGCCGGGTGCCGGTGCTGGCCGGCGGGTCCGGCCTGTACGTCCAGGCCGTGCTCGACGACCTGCGGTTCCCGGGCACCGACCCGGCGGTGCGCGCGCGACTGGACGCGGAGGCGGCGGAGCTCGGCACGGCCGCGTTGTACACCCGGCTGGGGGACCGCGATCCGGTGGCCGCGGCCGCGATCCTGCCGACCAACACCCGGCGGATCGTGCGCGCCCTCGAGGTCATCGAGATCACCGGCGAGCCGTTCTCGGCGAACCTGCCCGAGCCGGGGCCCGCCCGCTACGGCGCCGTCCTGATCGGCGTCGACCGCGAGCCCGCGGAACTCGACGAGCGCGTCGACGAGCGCGTCCGGCGGATGTTCGCCGCCGGGCTCGTCGACGAGGTGCGCGAGCTGGAGAAGCGCGGCCTGCGCGAAGGGAAGACGGCGGCGCGGGCGCTCGGCTACCAGCATGTGCTCGCCGAGCTGGACGGCGAAGGCGACTTCGACGCGGCCGCCGCGGCGACCGCGCAGGCGACGCGGCGCTTCGTCCGGCGGCAACGCTCCTGGTTCCGGCGCGACCAGCGGATCCATTGGTTCGACGGCGCCGATTCCGGGCTGGCCGCGCGCGTCCTCGATACCCTGGGCCGGTAATCTTGCCCCCATGGGCGGAATCGAATTCCTCAAGGGGCACGGCACGCAGAACGACTTCGTGCTGCTCCCCGATCCGGCGGGCCGCCTCGAGCTGACCGCGGCGCGGGTCGCCGCGCTGTGCGACCGCCACCGCGGTCTCGGAGCCGACGGCGTGCTGCGGATCGTCCGCGCCGCCGCGCTCGGCGAGCCGTCCGCGGGCGAGTGGTTCATGGACTACCGCAACGCCGACGGGTCGATCGCGGAGATGTGCGGCAACGGCGTGCGCGTGTTCGCCCGCTACCTGGTCGACGCGGGCCTGGCCGCCGAGGGCGAATTCGCCGTCGGCACCCGGGCGGGTGATCGCCCGGTGGTGGTGCACCCCGACCGCTCGGTGACCGTCCACATGGGACCGGCGACGATCACCGGCACCTCGGTCACGGTGGTGGCCGGCCGCCCGTTCTCCGGTGTGGCGGTCGACGTCGGCAACCCGCACCTGGTGTCCCTGCTCGACGACGACGTCGCGGACCTGGACCTGCGCGACCAGCCCGACTTCGACCACGACGTCTTCCCGCACGGGGTGAACCTCGAATTCGTCAACCGCCTCGGCGAAGGCGCGCTGCGGATGCGCGTGCACGAGCGCGGGGTGGGGGAGACGCGGGCGTGCGGCACCGGCACGGTCGCCGCGGTGGCGGCGGCCTTCCACCTGGCGGGCACGGACACCGGCGCGTCCACCGTGGACATCCCGGGCGGCCGGGTCGAGGTGACGGTGTCCCGCGGCGCGTCGACGCTGTCGGGCCCGGCGGAGATCGTGGCGCGCGGCGAGCTCGACGAAGCCTGGTGGGTCGCGGCCGGGTCCTGACGCCGGTCACGAGCCGGTCAGCCAGGCCGCCAGCGCGGCGGCGATCGGCTGCCCCGTTCCGTGCTGGAAGTAGGTGAACCCGGGGGACGGGTTCACCTCGAAGCACACGACACGGCCGTCGGGGACCAGCTTCAGGTCGATCCCGGCGAACGGCAGCCCGAGCGCCGCGGCGAGCCCGGCGCACCGGTCGGCGACGTCCGGGTCGGGCTCGTGGGTGCGCAGCGTGGCCGTCGTCCCGGCCCGGCGCGCGTAGCGGTAGTCGACCGCCGTCGTCGTGATCTCGGTCGCGAACACCCGGTCGCCGACGACGTGCACCCGGACGTCGGGGCCGCCGAGGTGCTCCTGGAACTGGACCGGGCACCAGCGCAGCCGCGCCAGCCGCCCGGCGTCGGCCGCGGGGTCGAACGTGGTGACGATCGAGCGGACGCCGCTGATCGACTTGTACACGAGCGGGCCGTGCCGCCTGGCGAACGCGAGCACCTCCGCCGGGTCGCTGGACACCAGGGTCGACGGCGTGCCGAAGCCGTGCCGGGTGATCAGCTGCGCCTGGTACGGCTTGGAGACGTTGGAGCCCATCGCGAGGAGCCGGTTCGCGACCCGGCACTGCCCCGAGCTCCCGGTCAGCTCGGTGAAGCTGGTCAGCGCGTCGCAGAACCGCCGCGCGTGGGCGAGTTCCGCCGGGTCGAGCCCCGGGAAGAGCTCGGGCTCGACCGGCCGCACGTACACCCCGGTGACCCGGGCGAGCTCGACCGTCCGGTCGCGGGTGCGGAGCACGCCGCCGACGTCGGCCCCGGGGTCCAGCCGGAGGTCGATCGTGTCGTGGGCCGCCGCGCGGGAGTCGACGAGGACGACGTCGGCGTGCCGGGCCCGCAGCTCGGCGGCGACCAGGTGGACCGGGGGCTCGTCGGGCAGCCCCCACAGCAGCACCGTCATGGTGTCTCCAAGGCGTGCAGCAGCCGGTCGACCAGCAGGTCGCCGCCGGGACGGAGGGCGGGCACCGCGGTGAGGCCGGCGAACCACCAGTCCTCGCCGCCGACTAGGAAGTCGATGCCGAGCAACGCCGTTTCGGCGCCGAGGAGCTTCGTCAGCCGGCGCACGCCGGTCGCCGTGGCGGGCGGCACGTCCCGGTCGAGCACTTCCTGGTCGAGGCAGAGCACCTGCCGCGGCCGGACCGGCCCCGGCGCGGCGGCCCGGGCACCGGCGAGCGCGGCGTCCCCGGGCGGCCACGGCGTGCCGGTGCCCAGCCGGACCGGGGCGCAGCGCAGCCCGGCGGCGTGCGCGGCCGCCCACGCCTGCACCGGGTCCGGTGCCGGGCCGGCGAGGCACTGCGGGGTCGGCGTGTTGCGCACCGGGCACGGCAGGCCGGCGAGCCAGCTGAGCGTGTAGGCGAACAGCTCCGCCGAGGCGTAGTCACGCTCGTCGGGTGCGGCCCGGTACCAGGCGAGCGCGGGCGGTTCGCGGACGCGGTTCAGCACGCCGGTCAGGGCTTCGCCGTCGAGCACGACGCCGTCCGCGAGCTCGATGGTGGTGCGGACGTCGCCCGCCGGGCCGATCCGGTGGTCGTGCCGGCGGGCGAACGACAGGCGTTCGGTCGTCACCGCGACGCACGCCCGGCCGGCCAGGGTGGCCCGGCGGGCGAACCACTGGCTGTCGGTGTCGTCGAGCGAACAGAGGACGAGCAGCACGGTGGCGCCTCCTGGTCCGTCACGCCGGCGGCGCGTCGAATTCCGTCTTGGCGGCGACGGCGTCGGCGACCTGCTGCTCCAGCTCCGCCCGCAGCTGCCGGGTCTCGGCGTCGGTCAGGGGCTCCTGGCCGGTGAGCGGCGTGAGCAGGTCGGGCCGCAGCTCCGGGCCGACGAACCCGCCGAGCTTGCTCAGCTGGTCCTCGACCGCGCGCAGCCGCTGTTCGAGGCCCTGCCCGCCGGGCCCGAGCGGGCCGGGGTCGGGGTCCGGGCCGTGCTCCCGGTCCTTGAAGACGTCCCGGATGTCCTTGACCCGCTTGTCCAGCGCGAGTTCCTTCTGGAGCTCCTTGCGCAGCTCCTTCTGGATCTCCTTGCGGAAGTCCTTGTCCTTGATGAAGTCCTTCCGGCCGTCCTTGATGTCCTTGATGATCGACTTGCCGACGCACAGGGAGATGTTCAGCTCCGACAGCACCGCGCTGATCGGGTTGGCCACCGTGCTCGCCCCGGCGCCGGCGAAGAGCAGCCCGACGACGTACCCGTCGGAGTCGACGATCACCGAGCCGGAGTCGCCGTGGTCGGAGAAGATCGCGTTGTGCGCGGTGTCGGCGGCGATGCTGACCTGGTTGGCCAGGGTGTGCACGCCGAGCCCGTCGCCGTAGTCGACGTTGACGGTGGCCGCGATCCCGTCGACGGTGCCGTAGGACAGGCCGGTGGTGCGGCCGCGCTTGCGGACCGCCATGCCCAGGGCGGCGGCCTTGCTGCCCCGGACGTCGCCGATCTCGGCGACCGTGCAGGAGCTGGCCCTGCCCGCGTCGATGGAGATGACAGCTCCGTCGACGTTGCCCGACAGGGTGGCTCGCAGGATCGCGCCGAACTCGTCCGACGGCACGACACCGGTGTCGATCCGGCTCGGCTGCACCATCCGGTCACCGGCGTGCCAGCCGGAATCGACCGCCGCGACGTGGAAGTTGGTCAGGGCGGCGTGGGCGTGGGTCGCGTTGTCGATCACGATCGCGCCGAGCGTGCCGGCGAAGATGTGGTTGTCGATCACGCGGCTCGGGCCCATGCTGATGCCGCCCTGGAGCGTGGCGTAGTGCGTGGTGTCCGCCTGCGCGGAAACGTCGATTTCCACGCTGGTGACGTGCAGTTCGTACCGGCGTTCCACAACGTCGGTGACGGCTCCCTCGATCTGTTCCGGAATGCGTTCTTCGTGCGGGACGTCGTCGGTTTTCCGGGCGACGTGCACCCGGATCGCGACCTGATCGGTCCGCTGCCCGCCGACCTCCTTGTAGCCGACGTCGACGCCGGTCACGCCGGGCCGGGCGAGCAGTTCCTGTTCGACTCGTTCCTTGATGGCGACGAGCTCGTCCACCGTGGCCATTGTGCACCTCCGTTCGATCGTCGCGCGACGATCGAAGGTACAGACACACGGTGGACCCGCCCTGATACATTCACGGCCAAGATTGTTTTGCGGCCGTTAATGAATTTCCTCCCGGTTGTTTTTCCGGCAATACTAGGCCGGGCTGCCGACCTTCGCCCCGACGGAGAAATGACCTTCGCCGGTGGTGATGTCCACAATGGCCCCGGCCAGGCGGATGTCCGGTTCGATCAGCGCGAACCGGGCCAGCACCTCGGCCGGGCCCGTCACCGTCAGCGCCTGCACGGCCGAGCGCATCGACACCTTCGCGTCCGTCTTCGCCCGCCGCACCGCCGCGATCACCTGGCTCGCCAGCGGCAGCAGTTCCCGCTCGCCGTCGCCGGGTTCCGGGACGGGCCACGCCGCCCGGTGCACCGAGCCCGGCTGCCACCACGACCAGACTTCCTCGGTCGAGAACGGCAGGAAGGGCGCGAACAGCCGCAGCAACGCCGACAGCGCCGTCACCAGCGCCACCCGCGCGGACTGGGCCGCGTCGGGGCCCCGGTCGCCGTAGGCCCGGCCTTTCACCAGCTCCACGTAGTCGTCGCAGAAGGTCCAGAAGAACGTCTCGGTGACCTGCAGGGCCCGCGCGTAGTCCAGGTCTTCCAGCGCGGTCGTCGCCTTTTCGGCCACCGCGGCCAGCTCGGCCAGCAGCGCCCGGTCCAGCGGTTCGGCGGCGGCCGCGCCCGGCAGCGGCACGCCGAGGCCGAGCACGAACCGGCTCGCGTTGAGCAGCTTCGTCGCCAGCCGGCGGCCGACCTTCATCTGGCCCTCGTCCACCGCCGTGTCGACGCCGGGCCGCGCGCTCGCCGCCCAGTAGCGCACCGCGTCGGAACCGTGCTGCTCCAGCATGTCCACCGGGGTCGTCGCGTTGCCCTTGGACTTCGACATCTTCTTGCGGTCGGGGTCGAGCACCCAGCCCGCGATCGACGTCTCCCGCCACGGCAGCTCGCCGTGCTCCAGCTCCGCGCGCACCGCCGTCGAGAACAGCCAGGTGCGGATGATCTCGTGCGCCTGCGGCCGCAGGTCCATCGGGAAGACGCGCGCGAAGAGGTCGTCGTCGACGCTCCACCGGCCGACGATCTGCGGCGTCAGCGACGACGTCGCCCAGGTGTCCATCACGTCCGGATCGGCCGCGAACCCGCCGGGCACGCCGCGCTGCTCCTCGGTGAACCCGGGCGGGACGTCGCTGCTCGGGTCGACCGGGAGGGTGTCCGGCAGCAGCGGGGTGTCGTACTCGGGCTCGCCCTGGGCGTCGAGCCGGTACCACAGCGGGATCGGCACGCCGAAGAACCGCTGGCGGCTCACCAGCCAGTCGCCGGCGAGGTTCTCGACCCACGACGAGTAGCGCACCTTCATGTGCTTCGGCACCCAGTTGAGCTCCTCGCCGCGGGCGAGCATCTTTTCCCGGAACGCCTGGTCGGTGCCGCCGTTGCGCAGGTACCACTGCCGGCTGGCGACGATTTCCAGCGGCTTGTCGCCCTTTTCGTAGAACTTCACCGCGTGCGTGATCGGCCGCGGCTCGCCGCGCAGCGCCCCGGCTTCGCGCAGCAGGCGGACCATGATCTCGCGTCCGGTGTGGACGGTCTTGCCCACCAGCGGCGCGTACGCCTCCGCGGCCACGCCGTGCGGTGCGTCGGGCAGGAACCGCCCGTCGCGGCCCAGCATCACCCGCGTCGCCAGGCGCAGCTCGCGCCACCACGTCACGTCGGTGGTGTCGCCGAAGGTGCACACCATCGCGATGCCGCGGCCCTTCTCCGGATCCGCCAGGTGGTGCGCCACCACGGGCACCTCGACGCCGAACACCGGCGTCCGCACGGACTTCCCGAACAGCGGCTTGAACCGCTCGTCGTCCGGGTGCGCGACCAGCGCGACGCACGCGGGCAGCAGCTCCGGCCGGGTCGTCGCGATCACCACGTCTTCGCCGTCCGGCCCGGTGAACGCCAGGTCGTGGAAGGCACCCCGGCGTTCGCGGTCCTCCAGCTCGGCCTGGGCGACCGCGGTGCGGAAGCTGACGTCCCAGAGCGTCGGCGCTTCGGCTTGGTACGCCTCGCCGCGTTCGAGGTTGCGCAGGAACGCGCGCTGCGAAATCAGCCGCGAGTCGTGGCCGATCGTCTGGTAGGTCATCGTCCAGTCGACCGACAGCCCGAGGCGCCGCCACAGCTGTTCGAAGATCTTCTCGTCGGTCTCGGTCAGGGTTTCGCACAGCTCGACGAAGTTGCGCCGCGAGATCGAGACCACGTCCTTGCCCGGCTTCTCCGGGGCGCGGAAGTCCGGGTCGTAGGGCAGCGAGGGATCGCAGCGGACGCCGAAGTGGTTCTGCACCCGGCGTTCGGTCGGCAGGCCGTTGTCGTCCCACCCCATCGGGTAAAAGACTTCGAGCCCGCGCATCCGCTTGAACCGCGCGAGAACGTCGGTTTGGGTGAAGGAGAAGACGTGCCCGATGTGCAGCGACCCGCTGACCGTCGGCGGCGGGGTGTCGATCGAGTAGACCTCCGCACGGGTCTTCGTCCGGTCGAAGCGGTAGGCGCCGGTGGATTCCCATACGGGTACCCACTTGACCTCCAGACCGTCGACACCGACCTTGTCCGGAACTCGCGGGCGTTCGTATGGGGTACTCATGGAACAACCCTAGGCGGCGCCGGAACCGGTTTTCGCCTCGGTCGGCAGATCCCGCATGCGCCGCAGCGGCGACCACAGCACCCAGACGACCGCGGTGGTCTCGCCGGCGACCGCGACCCAGATCGCGCCGGTGAGGCCGAGCCACTCGCCGAGGCCGCCGCCCAGCAGGCCGCCGAGGGGCATCGTGCCCCAGACGACGCACCGCACGCTCGCGTTCATCCGGCCGAGCAGCCGGTCCGGGCAGATCGCCTGCCGGTAGGACACCTGGGCGACGTTGTAGACGATGATCCCGAAGCCGGCGGCGGCTTCGCCGAGCACGGCGAGGCCGAACCGCCAGTCCGGCGCGGTGAGCGGGAGCAGCAGGTGCCCGGGCAGGGTGAACAGCGGCACCAGCCAGATCGCCCGCGCCTGGCCGATCCGCCGGGTCAACGCCCCCGAGCAGAGGGCGCCGAGGATCCCGCCGGCACCCCCGGCCGCCAGCAGCACGCCGATCGCGGCCGGCGGGAGACCGGCGACCCGCGTCAGGAACAGCACCAGCACGGCGGCGAGCGCCGCGTTGAAGAAGTTCGCCGTCGACGTCGTCCCCACGATGGCCCGCAACGGGCTGTCGGAGAAGACGAAGCGCAGCCCTTCGCCGATCTGCCGGAGCAGCGGGGGGTGGCTGCCGCGGTCCGGTTCGGCTTCCCGCATCCGGATGCGCAGCAGGCACAGTGCCGAGGTGAGGAAGCCGAGGCTGGTGACGAGCACGGTGCTCGCCGCGGTCACCAGCTGGACCAGCACACCGGCGGCGCTCGGCCCGGCGATCTGCGCGGTCGACTGGACGGCCTGCAGCTTCGTGTTGCCTTCCAGGAGGTGTTCCCGGCCGACGAGCGAAGGCAGGTACGACTGGTAGGCGATGTCGAAGAACACCGTCGCCATGCCCGCGAACAACACCACCGCCAGCAGCTGCGCGAACGTCAGCACCCCGGCCCACCAGGCGAGCGGCACGGTCAGCAGCAGCGCGAAGCGGGTGAAGTCGGCGGTGAGCATGACCCGGCGGCGGCTGAGCCGGTCGACCCAGACCCCGGCGGGCAGCCCGATCAGCAGGAACGCGGCCGTCTCGGCCGCGGTGAGCAGGCCCATCTGGAACGGCGTCGCGGCGAGTGTCACCGCCGCGAGCAGCGGGACGGCGGTGTTGCCGACGTACGTGCCGAACTGGCTGGCCGTGTCGCCGGCGAACAGCCGCCGGAAGTCGGCGTGGCGGAAGAGCGACCCCCTGTGCATGGTCCCCGAGTGTGGCGTGAGTGATTGGAAAGTGTCAATCACTGTTCGCTCTAAGCTGGAGGCCGTGCCACCCGAGAAACGACGTACCGCCACCGAAGCCGAGGCCGCCGCGCTGGCCTCCGGAATACGGCTGCGCATCATCCGGTTGACCTTCTCGGAGGCGCTGACGAACAAGGAGCTCGCGCAGCGGCTGGGCCGGGACCCGGCGACGACGCTGCACCACGTGCGCCGGCTCGTCGAGACCGGCTTCCTCGCCGCGCAGCCGCCGCGCCGCGGGACCCGGGGGGCCAAGGAAATCCCGTATCTTTCGACGGGCCTTTCGTGGACACTCGACTCATGCGGTGACAAGGGCGTGGAACAGGCGGTTCTCGAGGCCTATCTGGCCGAGATCGCCGAGACCGGATTCGACGGCGTGCACCAGTCACGCCTGGTCGTCCAGGTGGCCCCCGAGGAGCGGGCGGAGCTGGAAACGCGGCTCAACGCCCTGCTCGAGGAGTTCCGCGCGCGCCCCCGCCGTCCCGGCGCGGCGCGCACCGCGATCTACCTCGCCACCTATCCCAGCACGTAATAGTTCGGTTCCCGCGGCGACTCGTGGGAACATGGAGGCACGATGACAGAACTGACACACACCGAAGACCACGACGACGACCTGTACGACGGCGACCCGTCGACAGGCGAAATGGAGCTCGAGGACCGGGCGTCGCTGCGCCGGGTCAGGGGACTGTCCACGGAGCTGGACGACGTCACCGAGGTCGAGTACCGGCAACTGCGGCTCGAGCGCGTCGTGCTGGTCGGCGTGTGGACCGAGGGCACGGCCCTGCAGTCCGAGGCGTCGCTGGCCGAGCTGGCGCGCCTGGCCGAGACGGCGGGCTCGGAGGTCCTCGAAGGCCTCATCCAGCGGCGGACCAAGCCGGACCCGGCCACCTACATCGGCTCGGGCAAGGTGCGGGAGCTGCGGGACATCGTCGGCTCCACCGGCGCCGACACCGTGATCTGCGACGGCGAGCTCTCGCCGGGCCAGCTGCGGCAGCTCGAGGAGAAGGTCAAGGTCAAGGTCATCGACCGGACCGCGCTGATCCTCGACATCTTCGCCCAGCACGCCCGGTCGAAGGAGGGCAAGGCGCAGGTCGAGCTGGCCCAGCTGCAGTACCTCATCCCGCGGCTGCGCGGCTGGGGTGCGTCGCTGTCCCGGCAGGCCGGTGGCCGCGCCGGCGGTGCGAACGGCGGCGTGGGCCTGCGCGGTCCCGGTGAGACCAAGCTCGAGACCGACCGGCGGCGGATCAACAAGCGCGTGGCGAAGCTGCGCCGCGAGATCGCCGCCATGGACACCATCCGCGAGACCAAGCGCGGGCGGCGGCTGGCCAACGAGGTGCCCAGCGTGGCGATCGTCGGCTACACCAACGCCGGCAAGTCGAGCCTGCTCAACGCGCTGACCGGGGACGGGGTGCTGGTGGAGGACGCGCTGTTCGCCACCCTCGACCCGACCACGCGGCGCGCGCAGACCCCGGACGGCCGCGGCTACACGCTGACCGACACCGTCGGGTTCGTGCGGCACCTGCCGCACCAGCTGGTGGACGCCTTCCGCTCGACGCTGGAGGAAGCCGCCGACGCGGACCTGCTCGTGCACGTGGTCGACGGGTCCGACCCGGCACCCGAAGAGCAGGTCAGCGCGGTGCGCGAGGTGCTCGGCGAGATCACGCGCAAGCGCAAGGAGCCGCTCCCGCCGGAGCTGCTGGTGATCAACAAGACCGACGCGTCCGACGAGGTCAGCCTGGCCCGGCTGCGGCACGCGCTGGCCGGTTCGGTCCATGTCTCGGCCCGGACCGGGGCGGGCATCGCGGAGCTCGTCGAGGTGATCGCCGAGCGCCTGCCGCGCCCGGAGGTCACGGTCGACGTGCTGGTGCCGTACTCGCGCGGCGAGCTGGTCGCGCGGGCGCACGCCGACGGCGAGGTCCTCGAAGAGGAGCACGCCGAGGAGGGCACGCGCCTGCTGGTGCGGGTCCGCCCGGACCTCGCGGCGGCTTTGCGCGAGTACGAGACCAACTCGACCGGGGCCTGACACGTCTCCGTAGTGTGCGATCAGGGGATCGCACACTACGGAGGTGGCTGGGTGCGCTGGGTCGTCGCTCTTGCGGCAGTTTCGGTGGCCGTGCTCGGCGGGCCGGTACCGGCTCTCGCGGCCCCGGCCGCGCCTGCGCCGGAGACGCTGTGCACGGTGAAGGACTCCCGCATCGGCGAGCTGTCGGGCCTGGTTTCGGACGGCTCGCGGCTGTACGCGATCAACGACGGCGGCAGCAAGGTCGAGGTGTTCGTGCTCGGCCGGGACTGCAAGGTGCAGAAGGTCCTGACCGACAAGACGGACCCGTTCGACGTCGAGGACCTGGCCCGCACCCCGGACGGGACGCTGTGGCTGTCCGACACCGGCGACAACAAGAAGGGCCGGCTGACGGTCGCGCTGCTGGAGCTGAGCCCGGCGGGCAAGCTCACCCTGCACCGGCTGACGTACCCGGACGGCCAGCACGACACCGAAGCGCTGATCATGGACAAGGCGGGCACGCCGTACCTGATCACCAAGGACATCCTGGGCGAGGCCCGGGTGTACCGGCCGTCAGGGCCGCTGGCGAGCCCGGGACCGACGACCCTGGAGAAGGTCGGCACGGTCAAGATTCCGGAGACCGACACCCAGGGCGGCCCGGTGGGGTCGATCGGCTCGGTCCTGGTGACCGGCGGCGCGTCGTCGGCGGACGGCACAGTGGTGGCGTTGCGGACCTACACGGACGCGTATGTGTACGCGGCCCCGGACGGCAACGTGCTGATGGCGTTGCAGCGCCAGCCGGTCCGGATCCCGTTGCCGGGGGAGAAGCAAGGCGAGGCGATCGCATTCGACCCCGACGGGACGCTGCTCTCCGGCAGCGAAGGGGCGGGCCAGCCCCTCCGCGCGGTGCGGGGCGCGGCGGCGTTGGCCGCGCAGTCCGGCGCACCGGCGGAGGGGACGACCTCGACCGGCACCGGCGCGTCGTCCGGCGCGGCGGGGGACGGGGCCGGGCTCCCCATCCTGCCCGCTGCCGGGATCACGCTCGCGGTGGTCGGTCTCGGCTGGTTCGGCTTCAGCAAGCTGCGTCGCCGCACTCGCCGCTGACCTTCGGCTCCCCACGGCCGAAGATCAGCCGATCCGGTGAACTTCCGGGCCGTGCGAAAGCCCGGAAGCGCTCTTCCTAGAGGCGCCTGAGCACTGCGACGACCTTGCCGAGCACCGTGGCGTCGTCACCGGGGATCGGCTCGTACGCCTCGTTGTGCGGCATCAGCCAGATGTGGCCGCCCTTGCGCTTGAACGTCTTGACCGTGGCCTCGCCGTCGATCATCGCCGCGACGATCTCGCCGTTGTCCGCGTCCGGCTGCTGGCGGACGACGACCCAGTCGCCGTCGGTGATGGCCGCGTCGACCATCGAATCGCCGGTGACCTTCAGCAGGAACAGCTCGCCCTCGCCGACGATCTCCCGCGGCAGCGGGAAGACGTCCTCGATGGCCTGCTCGGCCAGCACCGGGCCACCGGCGGCGATCCGGCCGACCAGCGGCACGTACGCCGCCTTCGGCATGACCGGCTGCTGGTCCATCTCGATGCCCATGGGGTTGTCGTCGGTCGCCGAGAGGACGCCGACCGCGCGCGGGCGGTTCGCGTCCCGGCGCAGGTAACCCTTGCGCTGCAGGGCGCGCAGCTGGTGGGAGACCGACGACGTCGACGTCAGCCCGACCGCTTCCCCGATTTCGCGGACGCTCGGCGGGTAGCCGAACCGGCTCACCCACGAGCGGATCACGTCGAGGACCTGCTGCTGGCGGACGGTGAGGGTCTCGTCCACGTCGTACACCTCGGGCATGGTGTGCACCTTGCCCGAGTCGCCGGGGGACCCACTGGTCCTGCCCGCCTTGTTCTCCTTCGCCACTGCGTCGCCTCCCAGACGTTCGCTGCACGTATCTGCGCGCCGGCCGCCGCCCGCGGGGGTGCGGGCAGCCTCGCCGGCGGCATCTGCCCGGCAGATGCCCTGGTCACCGACGTTAGCCCCCGGGCACGACGATTTCAAACATCTGTTCGATCGACACGCCGTGTCCGCTCGATTTTGTCGGTGGCAGGTGGTAGACCTTCGCACGGGCGTTCGATAGAACGCCTGTTCGACCTTGATCCACGGGCCGCCCCCGGTCCGGGAAACGGGCGGACACCAGGGTTTCGAGGAGGTTCGGATGTCCATTCTGGCCGAACGCGGGCACGCTCGCCCGGCGACCCCGGTCCCGGCGCCACTTCGTCCCGTGCGCGTGCTGCGCGGGCTCCGCGGCGAGGTCAAGCGCCCGCCGACGCGCGCCCGGGTCGTCGCGGGCCGCCGCCCGGCCGGCTCGCCCTGCGCGGCGCCCCGCCGGGTGGGCGTGCGGTGGCCGTGGCTCGCCGCGCTCGCGGTGGGGAGCTGCCTGGTGGTCACGGGATTGGGCCTGGCCGGCGGCGGCGCTTCGGGTGCCCCGGTGCCGCAGCGCACGGCGACGGTGTCGGTCGAGCAGGGCGACACGCTCGCTTCGCTGGCCGCCCGGTTCGCGCCGGAGAGCGAGCCCGGTGCGGTGGTGGCCCGGATCAAGGAGCTCAACCGCCTGGACCGGCCGGTTCTGGTGCCGGGGCTGCCGCTCACGGTCCCGGTGGCCGATTCCGCCCCGTGACGGCGGGCGGTCCTGAGGTTGGCGACGGCTCGTGCTCGCGCTGGCCGGATCCCGGCATGTCCTCGGTCGCCGACCCCCGCGCTGGGGACGGGTGACGGTCACTCGCTCCGGTGAAACCGTGGTCGCGCAGTTCCGCGTGAGCCCCGCTTGCGAGGCGTTCGGCACTGCTCCACCTGGGTGGCGGCGCCCTTCGGCTTGACTCCGGGCGGCGGGCGATCCTGACTCCTCCGGCGGCTCGGAGCGGTTGGCGGACGATCCTGTCGCCGTGGCGAGGCCGACTTCTTCGGCGGCGAGCGGCAGTCGATCCTGCCGCAGTGAGGCTGGCTCCTCCGGCGGTCCGACTCCGGCCGTCAGTCGATCCTGCCGTCGAACCAAGACCGGCTCGCGAACACCCGGGCGCATCCGCGATGCCTCGCGGTCGTCAACCCCGTACCACCACACCTGGCCAAGATCACCCTCTCCGGTGAACCCGCAACCCCGCGCATCCCACCCCCGATCCCGGCCCCGAAGCACTCGGCACACTGCTCCACCTGGGTGGCAGCCGCCCGCGGCGCCCAGCCTCCCGGCCGCGCGCGATCCGGCCGCTGCGGCAAGGCCGGCCCGTTCTCACCCGGGCGTGGTCCGACACGCCCCGGCGGCTTGCGCACACCTCCGTCGAGTTCTACGCTCGCCCGCTATATGTAGTAGTTACACCGCTGTAGTTGGTCCACAGGTTGGGGTAGACTGGGCAGCAGTTGTCCACAGCTGGTCGGCGTTTACCCACCGGATGTCCACAAAACGATCACCAGGTGCAGGGGTGCAGGGTGGCCGGCGGATGTCGACCGGGGCGGCCGGCGCGGGAGGGGAAGGTGATCGGCGGATGCGGTGCCCGTTCTGCCGGCATGCGGACTCTCGGGTCGTCGATTCCCGAGAGGTGGATGAAGGCCAGGCGATCCGCAGGCGGCGCTCGTGCGCGTCGTGCGGACGGCGGTTCACGACGTCGGAGACGATGGTGCTCGCCGTCGTCAAGCGGTCCGGCGTCACCGAACAGTTCAGCCGGGACAAGGTGGTGAGCGGCGTCCGCCGTGCCTGCCAGGGCAGGCCCGTCGACGACGACGCGCTGCAGCAGCTCGCGCAGCGCGTGGAGGAGTCGATCCGCTCCGCCGGGCTGGCGGAGATCCCGAGTCACGAGGTCGGCCTGGCCATCCTGGGCCCGCTGCGTGAGCTCGACGGGGTCGCCTACCTCCGGTTCGCCAGCGTCTACCGCTCCTTCTCGTCCGTCGAGGACTTCGAGAAGGAGATCGCCGACCTGCGTGAGGCCATGGCGGGTGCTGCTGCCGAGAAGGACAGCGATCAGCGCGAAGACGGCGACTGAGCCGTTCCGCTGCGGGAGTGAGGGTGCAGAACCGATGACCGAAACCGTGGACACGGGAGCCGGCGCGGCCGCCGGCAAGAAGAGCAAGGCCACCGGCGGGCTCAGCGTGAAGCGCGTCTTCACGACCGAAGGGCAGCACCCTTACGACCAGGTCACCTGGGAGCAGCGGGACGTCGTCATGACCAACTGGCGTGACGGCTCGGTCAACTTCGAGCAGCGCGGCGTGGAGTTCCCCGATTTCTGGTCGGTCAACGCCACCAACATCGTCACCAGCAAGTACTTCCGCGGCGCCGTCGGCAGCCCGCAGCGCGAGCGCAGCCTGAAGCAGCTCATCGACCGCGTCGTGAAGACCTACGTCAAGGCCGCGCGCGACCACGGCTACTTCGCCGCGCCGAAGGACCTGGAGATCTTCGAGCACGAGCTCACCTGGATGCTGCTGCACCAGGTCTTCAGCTTCAACTCCCCGGTCTGGTTCAACGTCGGCACGCCGTCGAAGCAGCAGGTCAGCGCCTGCTTCATCCTCGCCGTCGACGACACGATGGAGTCGATCCTCAACTGGTACCGCGAGGAGGGCCTCATCTTCAAGGGCGGCTCCGGCGCCGGCCTGAACCTCTCCCGCATCCGTTCCTCCAAGGAACTGCTGACCTCCGGCGGCACCGCCTCCGGGCCGGTCTCGTTCATGCGCGGCGCCGACGCGTCCGCGGGCACCATCAAGTCCGGCGGCGCCACCCGGCGCGCGGCGAAGATGGTCGTGCTCGACATCGACCACCCGGACATCGAGGAGTTCGTCCAGACGAAGGCGCGCGAAGAGGAGAAGATCAAGGTCCTCCGCGACGCCGGGTTCGACATGGACCTCTCCGGCGCGGACATCTCCTCGGTGCAGTACCAGAACGCGAACAACTCGGTCCGCGTGTCCGACGAGTTCATGCAGGCGGTCGAGAACGGCACCGAATTCGGCCTGCGCGCCCGGCTCACCGGCGAGGTCATCGACCGCACCGACGCGAAGAAGCTGTTCCGCAGCGTGGCCCAGGCCGCGTGGGAGTGCGCCGACCCCGGCATCCAGTACGACGGCACGATCAACGACTGGCACACCTGCCCCGAGTCCGGCCGGATCACCGCGTCGAACCCGTGCAGCGAGTACATGCACCTCGACAACTCCAGCTGCAACCTGGCGTCGCTGAACCTGCTCAAGTTCGTCACGCCCGAGGGCACGTTCGACGCGCCGCTGTTCGCCCGGGCCGTCGAGTTCGTCATCACGGCGATGGACGTCTCGATCTGCTTCGCGGACTTCCCGACCGAGCCGATCGCCGACACCACGCGGAAGTTCCGCCAGCTCGGCATCGGGTACGCCAACCTCGGCGCGCTGCTGATGGCGCTCGGCCACGCGTACGACTCCGAAGGCGGCCGCGCGCTCGCGGCGGCGATCACGTCGCTGATGACGGGCGTGTCCTACCGGCGCTCGGCCGAGCTGGCCCGGGCCGTCGGCGCGTACGAGGGCTACGCGCGCAACGCCGAGTCGCACCAGCGCGTGATGCGCAAGCACGCGGCGGCGAACGAACTGGTCCGCACGTACCACTCGAACGACGCCGCCGTCCGCGCGCTGGCGACCGAGGAGTGGAAGAAGGGCATCGACATCGGGACGAAGCACGGCTGGCGCAACGCGCAGGCGTCGGTGCTCGCGCCCACCGGCACCATCGGCTTCATGATGGACTGCGACACGACCGGCATCGAGCCGGACTTCTCGCTGGTCAAGTTCAAGAAGCTGGTCGGCGGCGGCTCGATGCAGATCGTCAACCAGACCGTGCCGCGCGCGCTGACGGCGCTGGGCTACCTGGACGAGCAGGTCGAGGCGATCGTCGAGTACGTGGCGCAGCACGGCCACGTCGTCGACGCGCCGGGGCTGCGGCCGGAGCACTACGAGGTGTTCGACTGCGCGGTCGGCGAGCGCTCGATCGCGCCGATGGGGCACGTCCGGATGATGGCCGCGGTGCAGCCGTTCCTGTCCGGCGCCATCTCCAAGACGGTCAACATGCCGGAGTCGGCGACGGTCGAAGAGGTCGAGGAGATCTACTTCCAGGGCTGGAAGCTCGGCCTGAAGGCGCTCGCCATCTACCGCGACAACTGCAAGGTCGGCCAGCCGCTGTCGACGGCGAAGAAGGAGAAGGCCGCGGCGGAGCCGGAAAAGGTCGTCGAATACCGGCCGGTGCGGAAGCGCCTGCCGAAGAAGCGCCCGAGCCAGACGGTGTCGTTCACCGTCGGCGGCGCGGAGGGCTACCTGACGGCCGGCTCGTACCCGGACGACGGCCTCGGCGAGATCTTCGTCAAGCTCGGCAAGCAGGGTTCGACGCTGGCGGGCGTGATGGACGCGTTCTCGATGTCGATCTCGGTCGGCCTCCAGCACGGCATCCCGCTCGAGTTCTACGTCTCGAAGTTCTGCAACCTGCGCTTCGAGCCGGCGGGCATGACCGACGACCCGGACATCCGGATCGCGACGAGCGTGATGGACTACCTGTTCCGCCGCCTGGCCCTGGACTACCTGCCGTACGAGAAGCGTTCCCAGCTGGGCATCCTCTCGGCCGACGAGCGGTCGGCCGAGGTGGAGGCCACGTACGGCAACCCGGGCGTCGACCTGGAGGCCTTGCAGTCCACAGTGGACGCATCGCCGGAGCCGCACGCGGAGGAAACCGGCCACCCGCACCGGGAAGCCCAGACGACGACGGAGCTGATGGAGCTCCGCCTCGGCAAGGCGGCGGACGCCCCGCTGTGCATGACGTGCGGCACGAAGATGCGCCCGGCCGGCTCGTGCTACGCCTGCGAAGGCTGCGGCGCGACCTCGGGTTGTAGCTGACCTGCGCGCCGGCCGGGGTGGTGCCACCCCGGCCGGCGCGGCGCTACGAAAAACGTATCGGCGTCCGGAAATTCCACGTTTTCGTTCGTGAAACGCCGAGCTGGGTACGCTTGACCGTAATCCGCGGCCCCGCTCATGGCGCCCTTCCCCGGCCCGGTTATCGTGCTCGCCGGGGAGTTGACTGGCGATTCCCTGTGCTGCGCACCTTTCGTGTGGAACCGGGGAGCAACCCACGATGACCTCGCTCGTCGTCGACGAAACGATTCCGGAAACGGCAAGACCCACGCGTGAACGGCGCGGAAACGGGTGGCTGATCGCGCTGGTCATCGCGGTTTTCGCCGTGCTCGCGTGGCAACGCCGCTGGGTCTGTGACGACGGCCTGATCGTGCTGCGCACCGTCTACAACCTGCTCGACGGGAACGGGCCGGTGTTCAACGCCGGCGAACGCGTCGAAAGCAACACGAGCACCTTGTGGACCTACCTCGTCGCCCTCGGCGGGCTGCAGCCGTGGCTGCGGCTGGAGTGGGTGACCGTCGTGCTCGGGCTGCTGTCCGCCGTCGGCGGGCTCTTCTTCGGGCTCGACGGGGCCCGGCGGCTGTTCCCGGGCCGGCGGATCGTGCCGGCCGGCGCTCTGGTCGTCCTCGGGCTGCCGCCCTTCTGGGACTACGCGACGTCCGGTCTGGAGACCGGGCTGGTCACGCTCTGGCTGTCCCTCCTGTGGTGGCAGCTGGTCCGGCACGCCACCGGCGGCGCGGTCCGCAGCTGGCCCACGCTGCTCCTGATCGGCTGCGGCCCGCTGGTGCGGCCCGAATTCGCCCTCGTTTCCGCGGTCGTGTTCGCCGCGCTGCTGGCCGTCGTGCGGCCGGGCTGGCGCCGCGGCTTCGGGTGGCTCGCGCTCGCCGGCCTGCTGCCGGTGGCCTACCAGGTGTTCCGGATGGGCTACTACGGGCTGATCACGCCCAACACCGCACTGGCGAAGGAGGCGACCCAGGCCCGCTGGGACCGCGGCTGGTTCTACCTCGTCGAATTCTTCGGCGCGTACTGGCTGCTGATCCCGGTCGTGCTCCTGCTCGCCGTCGCCGTGCTGGTGCTCCGGGACCGGACGAAGCTCGTCGTCGTGCTCGCGCCGGTGGTCGCCGGGCTCGTGCTCGCGGTGTACGTCACCCGGGTCGGCGGGGACTACATGCACGCCCGGATGCTCCTGCCGGTGCTCACCTGCCTGCTCCTGCCGATCATGGTCGTCCCGCTGACCCGGTGGACCGCGCCGCTCGTGGTGGCCGTCGTGGCCTGGACGGTCACCAGTGCCGTCGGCCTGCGGCCGGTCTCCGCCGAGCAGCACAAGATCGGCGCGTACGGCATCAGTGACGCGCGCGTGTTCTGGGTCGACTCCACGCACAAGGAGCACCCGATCACCGCGGACGACGCCGCGTCCCTGATCGGCTACCTGCCCGAGCTCGCCGCGGCGCGCGCGGGGCACACCGGCCCGGTCGTCGCGGTGAAGGTCAACTTCGAGTGGGTCGTCTACCCGGGCACCCGCACGGTGATCGACACCCCGGGCGCGCTCGGCTTCCCCGGGCTCCTCCTGCCGCGCACCGAAACCGTGATCGACGACCTCGGGCTGGCGAGCCCGCTCGCCGCGCACAGCACCGTGGTGCCCGGCCGGCCGGCGGGTCACCAGAAGGAGCTGTCGGTCGCCTGGATCATCGCGGACGCCGGGGCCGGCACGGCCGTGGAGCTCTCGGCGGCCGGGCACGAACTCGTCTGGTCGGAGTCGATCGCGGCCGCGCAGCGGGCGCTCACGCGGCCCGAGATCCGCGAGATGCTCGACTCGGTCCGGGCCCCGCTGACCTTCGACCGGTTCCGGGACAACCTGCTGCACGCCTTCGGCCGCAGCCGCCTCCGCTACAGCCCGGACCCGATCGCCGCCTCGTTCGGCGGCTGAGTCACAGCAGCCGCGCCGCCAGCTGCCGCAGGGTCGCGGCGATCCGCGCCGGCGGCACACCCCGGGACGTCTGGTGCAGGAACAGCTCCGGCGCCAGCGGGGCCAGCAGCACGTCGGCCAGGACGTCGGGATCCGCTGCGCCGGCCGCCTCCGCCAGGACGCGGACGTGCGTCCGCCAGAACCCGTACGCGCCGGTCGTGAAGCGGGAGTGGCCGACCTCCGCGCCGAGCACCAGGGCAGCGTGCCGCTCCAGCAGTTCCACCATCGCCGTGTAGAACGCGGCCAGCCGTTCGGCCGGCGGCGCGCCGGGGCCCAGGGGCGGGTCGCCGCGCAGGAGGACCTCCTGCAGCCGGCGCTCGTGCTCGTCCAGCAGGGCGACGGCGATCGCCGCCCGGTCCGGGTAGCGGCGGTACAGCGTTCCGCGGCCGACGCCGGCCGCCTTCGCGATGTCCTCCATCGTCACCTCGGCCGCGCCGCGGGTGGTGAACAGCTCCTCGGCCGCCGCGAGGATCTTGGCTCGGTTGCGGGCCGCGTCGGCGCGTTCGGGCATGCCACCGAGCCTAGGGAATATCCGGACACGGCGTCCAGTTGACTTAAGTGGACACCGCGTCCACTTAAGGAGGAATCGTGCCCCACCTGCTGCACCTCGACTCCAGCGCCCGCCGTTCGGCGTTCTCCCGCGAGCTCTCCGCGCGGTACGCCGCCACCTGGACGGGCACCCGCACCTACCGCGACCTCGCCGCCGACCCGGTCGCGGTGATCGGCGAGGCCTGGACGGAAATCTGCGACGCCCTGCTCGCCGCCGGGATCACCGACCCCGCGCACTACGCCGACGTCGTCGAAACGCCCTCGCAGAAGCAGGCGTGGGCGATCGTCGAGCCGCTGCTGGCCGAGCTGCTCGAAGCCGACGTCGTGCTCATCGGCGCGCCGATGTACAACTTCTCGATCCCGGCCGCCCTCAAGGCGTGGATCGACCAGGTGACGTTCCCGCGGATGTCCCTGCGCGGCCGGAAGTTCGTGATCGCCGGCGCCCGCGGCGGGACGTACGCGGAAGGGACGCCGCGGGCGCCGTTCGACCACCACGAGCGCTACCTGCGGGACTTCATCGCCGGGCACTACGACGTCGACGACGTCCGGTTCGTGCACGCCGAACTGACCAACGCCCTGGTCGACCCGCACCTCGCCGCACGCGACGGCGAGCGGATCGCGTCGCGGGCAGCCGCGTTGCGGGCGATCTGATGGGCTGGGTGACGCTCGTGCTGGCCGGGCTCGTCGAGATCGCCTGGTCCCAGAGCATCAAGCCGACGGAGAACTTCACGCGGCCGTGGCCGATGCTGCTGTGCTTCGTGCTCGGCGCCGCCGCCGTCTACCTGCTGTCGCGCGCGATGGACACCGTCCCGGTGGGCACCGCCTACGCGGTGTTCACCGGGATCGGTGCCGTCGGCGCGATCGTGCTCGGCGTCGTCTTCGCCAAGGACCCGCTGAGCGTCGGCCGGGTGGCCGCGCTGGCCCTGATCGTCGGCGGCGTCGTGCTCGCGCGGGTCACTTCGTGAGCTGCTCCCACAGGAACTCGAACACCAGCGCCCACTTGAAGGCCAGCTGCTCGTTGTCCGCGGCGGCACCGTGGCCGCCTTCGATGTTCTCGTGATACCGGACGTCGTGCCCCTGCTCACTCATCCGCGCCACCATCTTGCGGGCGTGGGCAGGGTGCACGCGGTCGTCGCGCGTCGACGTCACGAACAGCGACGGCGGATAGCCGCCTCCACTGTGGACGTTCTGGTACGGCGAGTACTTCGAGATGAAGTCCCACTCCGCGGCGTCGTCGGGGTCGCCGTACTCGGCCATCCAGGACGCCCCCGCCAGCAGCAGGTGGTAGCGGCGCATGTCCAGCAGCGGCACCTGGCTGACGATCGCGCCGAACCGCTCCGGGTAGCGCGTCAGCATGACGCCCATCAGCAGGCCGCCGTTGCTGCCGCCCTGGATGCCGAGCTTTTCCGGCGTCGTGATGCCGCGCTCGACCAGGTCCGCGGCCACCGCGGCGAAGTCCTCGTACACGCGGTGGCGCTCGGCCTTGATGGCCTGGGTGTGCCAGCCGGGCCCGTACTCGCCGCCGCCGCGGATGTTCGCGACGACGTAGGTGCCGCCGCGGGCCAGCCACCCGCGGCCGATCATGCCGCTGTAGGACGGCGTCAGCGAGATCTCGAAGCCGCCGTAGCCGGTCATGAGCGTCGGGCCGCCCTCGGCGCCGGACGGCCGCACGACGAAGTACGGGATCTTCGTGCCGTCCTCCGACGTCGCGAAGTACTGCGCGACGCTCATGCCCGAAGCGTCGAAGAACGCCGGAGCCTGCTTCAGGATTTCGACCTCTTCGCCGACCTGACCGTAGCTCAACGTGGACGGCTGGAGGAACCCGCTGGAGTCGATCAGGTACTCGTCGCTGACGTCGGGGTCGGTGTCGAAGATGTCCGCGCTGCCGAACTCCGGGCCGCCGGCCAGCGGCGCCTCCTGCCAGCCGTCCGGGCCCGGGGTCAGCGTGCGCAGCTCGGTGCGGACGTCGCGCAGCGTGCCGAGCAGCAGGTGGTGGCGCGTCCAGGCCCAGTAGCTCAGCGAGGTGTGCTCGTCGGGGGTGAACAGCGTCGTGAAGTCGCGGTCGCCGGCCATGAAGGCGTCGAAGCCGATGGCGATCAGGGAGCCGGCCGGGTGTTCGGTGCCGCCGACGGTCCACGCCGTCCGCGGCCGCACCAGCAGCCATTCGCGGTGCACGGACGCGCTCGCGTCGTCCGGGACGTCGATCTTGACCAGCCCGTCGGGCGTCTTCAGGTGCAGTTCCGAGCGGTAGAAGTCGATCGCGCGGCTGACGAAGTCGCGCTCGAAGCCCTCGGTCGGGTCGTGGGACGCGCCGATCGAGACGTCGTCGGGCTTGCCCTCGAAGACCGTGACGGCTTCGGCGAGCGGCGTGCCGCGGCGCCACTCCTTGGCCAGCCGCGGGTACCCGGAGCTGGTCAGCGAACCCGGGCCGAAGTCCGTTCCGATGTAGACGCGGTCCTCGTCGATCCAGCCGATCCGCGTCTTCGCCTCCGGGACGGTGAAGCCGTCCGCGACGAACTCGTGCGCGTCGAGGTCGAACTCGCGGACCACCGTGGCGTCCGCGCCGCCGCGGGACAGCTCGACCAGGCCGCGCCGGTAGTCCGGCCGCAGCACGGTGGCGCCCTGCCAGACCCAGTTCTCGCCCTCGGCCTCGGCCAGCGCGTCGACGTCGAGCAGCAGCTCCCATTCGGGCTCGGCCTGCCGGTAGGACTCCGGCGTCGTCCGCCGCCACAGGCCCCGCGGGTGGCTCGCGTCCTGCCAGAAGTTGTAGAAGAACCCGCCCCGGCGGCGCACGTACGGAATCCGGTCGTCGGCGTCGAGCACCTCACGCAGCTCGTCACGCAGCTCGGCGAAGCGCGCACCCGTCGTGAGCTCGTCCAGCGTCTCGTCGTTGCGGGCACGCACCCAGTCCAGCGCGTCGTCGCCGGTCACGTCTTCCAGCCACAGGTAGGGATCTTCGACACTCATGACCACAGTCTCGCCCGGCACCGGGCCCGGCGGCCAGCGGATGGCGTTTTCCTTTCGTGATCCCCACCTTCCGGGGTGTCCGTATGCTGGTCCCACACAGCAGGGGGAGAACGTGAACGACGCCGAACCGCCGTGGCCGGGACCGGCCCGGCCACCGGAACCCGCGTGGGTGCCGGAGCCGAACCCGTGGGCGCCCGGCTGGGCGGCCGCGCCGCCCGTCCCGATCGCCCCACCGCGCAACCGGCTCTGGGGCGCCGTCGGCGGGGTGCTGATCGCCGTGCTGGCCTTCTCGCTGATCGCCGCCACCACCCCGCGCCGGGTCGACGGGCGCGCGTATGCCGCGCAGGGCGCCGACACCGGTCGCGCCTACAGCGGCGGCACGGAAGTGAAGCCCGTGCCGGAGCTGGCCCGCAACCCGCTGCTCGACGCCGGCATCACGCCCGGGCCGGCGACGTGCGCGCTGCCCGACCTCGGCCGGGCCGCCGACCAGCTCAAGACGTACTACGACAAGCTCGTCGACTGCTTGCAGGAGTCCTGGCGCCCGGCCCTGGACAAGGCGAACGAGCCGAGGCTGCTCGCCTTCGTCTCGGTGACGCTGCCGGAGCACAGCGCGTGCGGCGCGGCGCCGACCGAGAACGAAGCCGTCGCCTACTACTGCGGCGGCGACACGACGATCTACGCCCCGACCGACTGGATGCTCTCGGACGCCGGCCTCAACAAGGCCCGGCACATCGCGACGATCGCCCACGAGTACGGCCACCACGTGCAGCGCGAAAGCGGCATCCTGTCCGCGGCGGCGGACAAGATGACCTCGCCGGACGAGAACAGCACGGCCGACAAGGAGGTCGTCCGCCGGATCGAACTGCAGGCCAACTGCTTCGGCGCGCTGTTCCTGGCGGCCGTCGCCGGCTCGGGCTCGATCAGCCGGCCGCTGGCGAACGCCGCCGTCGCCGACTACGGGCGGGCCGACAACAGCGACACCCACGGCTCGCGCGAGCACCAGCTGTCCTGGGCGAAGGCGGGCTACGACGGCAAGAACACGAAGGCGTGCGACACGTGGAGCGCGCCGGTCGCCGAGGTCAGCTGACCCAGGCGGGATCGCGGCCCAGCAGGGCGAGGAACCGGTCGAGGGCGCTCGCGTCGTCGGGAACCGCGACGCTGTGGGCGAACGAGCCGTTCTTCTCGCGGCCCTCGTCCGGGATCCGCTCGGCCAGCCGCAGCGCGGCGTGCACGGCCTCGGCGTCCGGTTCGTAGGGCAGGCCCAGCGTGCGGGCCAGGTCCCAGCCGTGCGCGAGGGTGTCGACCAGGTGCATGTGCGCGGCGATCGCGCCGGGGAACGTGCCGAAGTGGTTGATCGTGAGCTGCCGCTCCAGCACGTCGTCGCCGGCGAAAGCGTTGAGGAAGTCGTCGACCGACGCCCGGTACGCGGCGCGGGCGTCGTCGCCGAGAACACCGGCGTCCCAGTCCGGTGCCGAGCCTTCACGGGCCGCCGTCGCGAAGGCGTGGTTCTCGCTGACCTGGTGGCGGAGCAGGTCGGCCAGGGTCCAGCCGGCGCACGGCGTGGGCCGGCCGAGGTCGGCGGGCGTCACGGCGGCGACGAGCTTGTCGAGGACGAGCAGGGTGCGGCGGTCGAGTTCGCGGAGATCCATGCTTCGCACGCTAAGTCGCGGAGCGGACCACGAACAGTGCCAAATCCGGCCCAACCTTCGTGGGCCAATCTAGACTCGGGCCGGTGGAAATCCACATCGACCTGACCGGTACCCGCGGCCACCGCGACGCGATCTACCGGCAGCTCCGCGCGGCCATCCTGGCCGGCCGGATCCGGCCCGGCGAGGCGCTGCCGCCGACCCGCGAGCTCGCGCAGCGGCTGGCGGTCTCCCGCACGACCGTCAGCGCGGCCTACGACCGGCTCACCGCCGAAGGGTTCCTCGCCGGGCGCGTCGGCGCGGGCACGTTCGTCACCGCTTCGCCGGCGGAGCGCCCTTCGCCGGTCCTCGACGCTCCGGGCGTGCGGCCGCTCCCTGAGTGGGACGCCATGCCGCGGCCGCCAGCGCCCTTCGCGCCGGCGCCGGAGTTCGACTTCCGGCCGGGCGTCCCCGATCTTTCGCTGTTCCCGTTCGACACCTGGCGGCGGCTGATCACACAGCGGCTGCGTGCCGGCCAAGCCGACTTGATGACCTACGGCGACCCGCAGGGCCACGCCGCGTTGCGCGCCGAGATCGCCCGGCACGTGGGCGTCTCGCGGGACGTCCGGGCGAGCGCGGCGCAGGTCGTCGTGACCGCCGGCGCGCAGCAGACGACCGACCTCGTCGCGCGGGTGCTGCTGCGGCACGGCGAGCTCGCCGCCGTCGAAGACCCCGGCTACCCGCCGCCGCGGCTGGTGCTCGGCGCCCGCGGCATCCGCGTCGCGCCGGTGCCGGTGGACGCGGCCGGGATCGTCGTCGAGGCCATTCCGGCGGGGACGCGGCTGGTGTACGTGACGCCGTCGCACCAGTACCCGCTTGGCCTGTCGATGTCGCTGGAGCGCCGGCTCGAGCTGCTGGATTGGGCCGAGCGGAACGACGCGGTGCTCGTCGAGGACGACTACGACAGCGAGTTCCGCTACACCGGGCGGCCCCTGGAGCCGTTGCACAGCCTGGATTCCCGCGGCCGCGTCGTGTACGTCGGATCGTTTTCGAAGGTGCTTTCACCGGCCCTGCGGCTCGGGTTCCTCGTCGCGCCGCCGTCGCTGGTGCCCGCGTTGGTCAAGGCCCGCTACCTCACCGACTGGCACGCGCCGAACGTCGAGCAGGCGGCGCTGGCGGCGTTCCTGGCCGAAGGCGGGTTCGCCCGGCACGTCCGGCGGATGCGGAAGGTCTACCGCGCGCGGCACGAACTGCTGACCCGGGAGCTGGCGTCGTTCGCGGACTTCCTCACGCCGTTGCCCTCCTCCGCCGGCCTGCACCTCAGCGCGGTCGCGGCGGCGGACTGCGGTCCGCTGGTCCGCGCCGCTCGCCGGCGTGGCGTACGGCTCTACTCGCTGGGGGACTTCGGGGTGGGGGAGCGGCGGCACGGGCTCGTCTTCGGTTACGGTGCGGTCGCGGCCGAGCGGATCGGACCGGGACTGGCCCGGCTGCGGGCGCTGGCGGACGAGGGAGCGGCATGACCGACGACGTGATGGTGGCAATCGACGCCGGTCTGCGGCAGCACATCGGCGGCGACCGCGCGGGCGCGTACGCGACCTTCACGGCGCTGTGGGCGTCGATCGGCGACGACGGCGACCCGCTGCACCGCGTCGCGCTCGCCCACCACATGGCCGACGTCTGCGACGACCCGGCCGAAGAACTCGAGTGGGACCTGCGGGCCCTGGCGGCGGCCGACTCGCTGACCGACTCGCGGGCCCAGGAGTACCACTCGTCCCTGGCGGTGCGCGGGTTCTACCCGTCGCTGCACCTGAACCTCGGCGAGGACTACCGCAAGCTCGGCGACCTGACGGCGGCCCGCGAACAGCTGGCGCTGGCGAGGGCGCGCCTGGACGCCCTCGCCGACGACGACTACGCGGCCGGGATCCGGCTGGCCCTGGACGGCCTGGCCGAACGGCTCGGCTGAATCGGTTCGAATACCACGAAGACGCCCCGTTTGCCGGACTTTCGCGGGGCGCCGCCGGGCCCTAACCTGTGGTGATCCAGCTCACCGACGGGAAGGATCGCCATGCGGATTGCGGATCTGCTGCGCAAGAAGGGGTCGGCGGTCGCGACGGTCACCCCGGAGACGACGGTGACCACGCTGCTGGCCGGCCTGGCCGACCACAACGTCGGCGCGATGGTGGTGGTCGCCCCGGACGGATCGATCGCGGGCATCGTCTCGGAACGCGACGTGGTCCGGCGCCTGCACGACCACGGCCCGGGCCTCCTCGACGGCCCGGTGTCGGAGATCATGACGACGCTGGTGGCCAGCTGCACCCCGGACGACTCGGTGGACCAGCTGTCGGTCCTGATGACCGAGCGGCGCATCAGGCACGTACCGGTGCTGGACAACGGCAGGCTCGCGGGGATCGTGTCCATCGGGGACGTCGTGAAGAACCGGATGGAACAGCTGGAGCAGAGTCAGGAACAGCTGCAGGCCTACATTTCCCAGGGTTAGTGCGGGGGCCAGCTGTAGGCGTAGCCGAGGGAGAAGGTGCGGTCGATCCAGTCGCCGGCCGGCTCGCCCGCTTCCGGGTGAGCCGGTGCGACCGCGCGGACCGCGTCCAGTTCGGCGGAAAGATCCTCGGCGGAGAGCAGCGTGCCGTCGCGGAAGGTGAGTTCGCGGACTTCGGTGCACACCCAGGCCGGCCGGAAGCCCATGTTGAGGTAGGGGCGTTCTTCGTGTTCGCCGCGGCCGAGCAGCAGGCGGCCGGTGAATCCGGTGGCGATGTCGAGCTTCCGGTAGTGCCAGGCGTCGTAACCGTCGTGCCACCGCGGCCGGGCTCCGCCGAACGGCGGCGGGGTGTCTTCCGACCCCAGTTTGAGATCCCGCAACACCAGCCGGCCCTCGGCCACGGCGTACCCCTCGATGTGCCCGCGCCAGCAGGCCGTGCTGGTCGGCCTCGGGGTGAATCCGTGGGCGGCCGGGTCGAACAGCCCGGTTCCGTCCACCGCGGTGATCGCGAACCGGGCTCTTCCGAGCGTGACTTCGTCGGAAAACTGAGTGGTCACCGCTACTCCCGCCAGCCGGACAGTTCCACGCCCTTGGCGACATCCACGCGATAGGACAGCGTCACCGTCTTGCTCTCCCCGGGAGCCAACGCCAGCCGCCACGTCAACTCGCCGAGCTCTGACGTCTCCACCGGCTCCGGCGACGTCTTCACGTCCTTCACCGCGATCGCGTCGTCCCGCGAAACCGGCGCCTGGTCCAGGACGGTGACCGTCGCGGAACGCGGCCCGTGGTTCCCGACCGAAATCCGGTACTCCGCCTCACGTCGTTTCTGTCCGGACAGCGTCGCCTTCGAAGCCGTGCGGCGGACCAGTTCCCGCTCCACCCGGATCCGGTCGTCGACTCCCAGCGCCAGTTCCAGTTCCTCGCCGGGAGCCCACGGTTCGAGCACGGTCGTCCCGACGAACTCCGTGTCGTGGAACACCGAAGCCTGTCCGGGCCGCAGCGCGTGCTCCGAGGTGTTGACGACGGTGGCCCGCAAGTACGCCTCCTCGGCCAGCACCGGCGCGGTGACATACCCCAGCGAAGCAGTGAGATCCAGCTGCGCCAACGTCGTCCGGTGGCCCTGCCCGCCGGACGGCACCGCCACCGGCCGCGAAGGCCGGTACGTCACCGCCGTCGTTCCCTGCTCGGCCGACGCCAGTTTCGGCGCCATCGCCGGCGCCGCCGACAGCCGGGCCATCCGCGCGCCTTCGGGGATTCCGCCGCCCGCCGCGCCGTAGGCGGCCGCGGGCGCCACCGGCACCGGGTGCACGCGGTCGAGGTACCACGGCTGCAGTTCCGGGACCACCACCGACACCGCGGGCCGGGCCGTCGACAGCGCCAGCTCGCACTCCGGCCAGTCCTCGCCCGTGTACTGGCTGACCAGCCCGTACGACACCACGGTCACCTCGGTGCCGCGCACCCGGACGTCGTAGCGGGGCTCCCAGCTCGCGCCGGCGACCACATAGGACAGTTCCAGCTCGGCTTCCCCGGCCGGCTCCGCGATTTCCAGCTCCACCACCACCGACGTGCTGTCCCGGCCGGGCTGCGCGCCCTGCGCCTCGATCCGCCGGTCGAGCGCGGCGAGGTCCTCGCGCAGCCGCGCGATCCGTTCGCTCAGCACCCGGCGCGCCTTCAACGCGGCCGCCAGCCGCGCACTCAGCGCGTCCGTGACCTCGGCGACGCGCGAAGGCTCGGCGGTGCCGGCCGCCAGCGCCTTCGCGAAGCTGCCGCCGCTGCGCTTCGCCAGCGAAGTCAGCAGATCCACCTTCATCGTTTCGGCCGCTTCGTCGTCCGCGACGCCGTCGAGCGTGGCCTGGTCGGCGCGACGCTGCTCGACGAGCGCCTCCAACGCCGCGTCGGCCGGGGCGGCGTGCCACTCGGTGCGCACGTCGACGCCGGTGATCAGCGCCGGCCCGGTGCCGGTGACGCGCACCGAAGCCGGGTCGAGGGCCGGCGGGAGCCCGGCGAACGTGAGGCGTGGCCCGCCGTCGAGCGGGGCCTTGCCCCGGCGGGTGATCCGCGCCTGCTGCGGGTAGACGGTCACGGCGGCGATCGGCGCTTCCACGGTCGGCATGCCTCCGACGTTAGTCTCTTGACACCCCCGCGGGCGGAGCGGAAGTGTCTTCAGTCGTCCGCTTCGCCCGGCTTGGGGGTCCTGAGTGAAAGCCGCAGTCCTGCTCGCCGCCGTCCTCGTGCTGCCGCTGACCGCGGGCGTCGCCGAAGCCGCGCCACCGGCCCCGGTGTTCACCGGCGGCCAGGCCCAGCCGGTGTTCGACCCGGCTGACGTCGTCCGCGAAGACGTCTGGGTCACCGCGCCCGTCGACAGCGACCACGACGGCACCGACGACCTCGTGCACGCCCAGGTCGTGCGCCCGCGCGCGACCCAGCAGGGCCTGAAGGTGCCCGTCGTCTACCAGGCCAGCCCGTACTACGCCGGCGGCAACGACGTCGCCAACCACGACGTCGACGTCGAGCTGTACGCGCCCGGGTACGCCCGCGGCCCGGAAGGCCCGCGCGTCGCCGCGCACGGCGTCGGCCCGGCCACCCCGATCACCTGGCGCTACCAGGACTACTTCACCGCGCGCGGGTTCGCCGTCGTCTACGGCGAATCGCTCGGCAGCGGGCTCTCCACCGGCTGCCCGACCACCGGTGACGTCAACGAGACGATCGGCGCCCGCTCGGTCGTCGACTGGCTCAACGGCCGCACCTCCGCGCGGGACGCGAACGGCGTCGCGGCGAAGGCGGACTGGAGCACCGGCAAGACCGGCATGATGGGCGTGTCCTACAACGGGACGCTGCCCAACGCCGTCGCGAGCACCGGGGTCGCGGGGCTCGAGACGATCGTGCCGATCGCGGCCATCTCCAGCTGGTACCAGTACTACCGCAACGACGGCGCGGTGGTCGCGGCCGGCGGGTACCAGGGCGAGGACGCCGACGTGCTCGCCGAGTACGTCTACACCCGCGCCGACCGGCAGGTCTGCCGCCCGGTGATCGACGGCCTGACCCGTGACCAGGACCGGGTGACCGGCGACTACACGCCGTTCTGGGACGTCCGGAACTACCGCAATGACGTCGCCAAGGTGCACGCGTCCGTGCTCGCGGTGCACGGCCTCAACGACTGGAACGTCAAGACCGACCAGGTCGCCGAGTGGTACGAGGCGCTGAAGGCCCACGGTGTCGAGCACAAGATCTGGCTGCACCAGTCCGGCCACGCCGACCCGTACTCGCTGCGCCGCGACGTCTGGCTCGCGACGCTGAACGAGTGGATGTCGCACTACCTCTACGGCGTCGACAACGGCATCCAGAACGAGCCGAAGGCGACGATCCAGCGCGAGGACCTGTCCTGGACCGACGAGGCCGACTGGCCCGCGCCGGGCACCGCCGACGTCCGCGTGTACCCGTGGCCGGGCGGCCGGTCGAAGGGCACGATCGACACCCGCAACCCGGTGCCGGGCACGGCGGCCGTCGAAACCCTCGCCGACGACTCGTCGAAGACCATCGAGCAGCTGGCCGGCCTGGCCTCGTCGGGCAACCGCCTGCTGTACGCGACTTCGGCGGCGAAGCAGGCCGTACGCCTCTCCGGCACGGCTCGCGCCGACCTGGCCCTGGCGTTCGACCGGCCCGCGGCGAACGTCTCGGCGATCCTGCTCGACCGCGCGCCAGACGGCACGTCCCACGTGATCAGCCGCGGCTGGACCGACCCGCAGAACCGCACGTCCCCGGCCCGTACCGAGCCGATCACGCCCGGGCGGACCTACCGGATCGGCGTCGAGCTGATGCCGAAGGACTACATCCTCGCCGCGGGGCACCGGCTGGAGTTCCTGCTGGCCTCCAGCGACCACGACTACACGCTGCGCCCGAAGCCGGGCGCGGGGCTGGCGCTCGACCTGACGCGGACGGCGGTCACGCTGCCGGTCACCGGCGGCAAGCCCGCGCTGCGAGCCGCGTTCGGCTGATGCTGCCGGAGCACCTGCACGCCGACGTCCGGACGCTGTGGGACTACCACGACCTGCGGCACGAGCCGCGGCGCTCGGACGTCGGGATCGGTCTCGGCAGCCGCGACCCCGGCGTGGCCGTCCACACGGCGGAGCTGTTCCATGCCGGGTGGTTCCCGCTGATCGTCTTCACCGGGGCCAACGCGCCCACGACGGTGGACCGCTTCCCGCGCGGCGAAGCGGTCCACTACCGCGAGATCGCGCTGGAGCTGGGCGTGCCCGACGACGTCGTGCTGGTCGAGCCCGAGGCCCGCAACACCGGCGAGAACATCGCGTTCACCCGGCGCCTGCTGGCCGGGCGCGAGATCCGGTCCGTGACACTGGTGACGCGGCCGTACGCGCAACGCCGTGCCTACGCGACGGCCAAGCGGCTCTGGCCGGGCGTCGACGTCGTGTGCGCGTCGAAGGCGGTTTCGTTCGAAGAGCACCTCACCGGCGAAGAGGACCTCGAGCGCGTGGTCGGCATGCTCGTCGGCGAGACCCAGCGGATCACCGAGTACGCCGCGCAGGGGTTCGCGATCCCGCAGGACGTCCCGGCCGAAGTCGCGCGGGCCTCCGGCCGGCTGGCCGACGCGGGGTTCACCCAGCGCCTGATCCGCGCCGACGATCACTCCGTGTAAGACGATGCCCACCATGACCTCGACCGCCAAACCGCCGCCCCGCGGTGGTGGTGCGGCCGTCGGGCCCTTGACGTGCTCGAGACGCTGCCCGGCGACATGGGGGTGCTCGTGGCCGGGCTCAACGCGCCGCCCGCGCCGTTCGTGCCCGAGGTCCCCCCACTTCCGGCCCGGTTACGCCCGGCCTACGACCCGCGGAACGTCTTCCACCACAACGCGAACATCCCACCCGCGCCGTGACGGATCAGCCGGCGATGCCCGCCCGGTAGGCGAACGCGACCGCCTGCGCGCGGTCGCGCAGCCCGGCCTTGGCGAACAGGTGGTTCACGTGGGTCTTCACGGTCGCCTCGCTCACCACCAGGGTCCGGGCGATCTCGGTGTTCGACAGGCCCGCCGCGATCAGCCGCAGCACCTCGAGCTCGCGCACGGTCAGGCCTTCGACCTCCTTGACGCGCGGCGGGGTGGTGCGGGCGGCGGCCTCGACGAGCCGCCGCTGCAGCTCGCCGTCCACAGTGGACTGCCCGGCGGCGGCCGAGCGCAGCGCCCGCGCGATGGACTCGGCGTCGGCGTCCTTGGTGAGGAACCCGCGGGCGCCGGCCCGCAGCGCGGCCAGCAGGGCCTCGTCGTCGGCGTAGGTGGTGAGCACGACGACCTCGGTGCCGGGGTGCTCCGCGCGGATCCGCTCGGTGGTCTCGACGCCGTCGCAGCGCGGCATCCGCAGGTCCACCAGCACGACGTCGGGCCGGAGTTCGGCGACGAGGCCGAGCGCGGCGAGCCCGTCGGCGGCGGCGCCGACCACCTCGATGCCCGGCAGCAGCCCGAGCAGCGTGACCAGGCCTTCCCGGACCACCGCCTGGTCGTCGGCCAGCACGACCCGCAGCGTCACGCCGGCACCGTCAGGTGAATCCGCCATCCGTCCTCCCCCGGCCCGCTCTCCAGCCGCCCGTCGAGCAGCGCGACCCGTTCGCCCATCCCGCGCAAACCGTAGCCTGCCGCGGGCGCGTCCGGCGGGCGCCTGCCCTGCCGGTCGGCGACGGTCAGGTGCACCGTTCCGTCGGCGTAGCCCAGCGTGACGTCGACGTCCGCCTGCGCCGCGTGCTTGCGTGTGTTGGCCAGCGCCTCCTGCACCGCGCGGACGAGCGCGGTGCCGACCGCCGGGGTGAGCTCGCGGGGCTCGCCCTCGACCGTCAGGTCCGCCCGGGCGCCGCTGTCGAGCCGGTAGGCGGCGAGCAGATCGGCGATCGCGCGTTCGACCGGGACGGCGTCCTCGCGCAGCGCGGCCACCGCCTTCCGGGCCTCGGCCAGGCCGTCCGACGCCAGTTTCTGGGCCCGTTCGATCTGGGCGACGGCGTCCGGGCTCGCGCCGTCGCGCACCAGCATCAGCCGCGCGCCCTGCAGGTTCAGCGAAAGCCCGGCCAGCGAGTGCGCCAGGACGTCGTGCAGCTCGCGGGCGATGCGGGCGCGTTCGGCGAGCGCCGCCGCGCGGGCGTGCTCCTCGTTGGCGGTCTGCGCGCGGGCGAGCGCCAGCTCCGTCTGCTCGATGCGGGCCAGCCGGGCGCGGCGGTTCAGCCCGAGCAGCAAGATCACGACGACGACCGCGTAGGTGGGCACGGCGCCCTGCCAGGTGCCGTGGAGGACCGCCCAGCAGGTGATCGCGGCCAGGTCGATCGCGACGGCCAGCACGATCGGGCCGGTCCGCTGCTTGAGGACGACGAAGAAGGTGGTGCCGAACATCGTCACCGACGCCCAGCTGTTCGGCGCGATCGCCATCAGGGTGGCCGCGGCGGCGATCACGGCGACCGCCACGACCGGCGCCCACCGGTGCGCGACGGCGTCGTGGAGCCACAGCACCGGGACCGACAGGACGAGGGTGAGTCCGATCAGGACCCAGGCGAGGGTGTTCGCGCGGGGCATGGCGGCGAACATCGGCCCGGCGACCAGCGCCCAGCGCAGCCAGTCCTGCGCCTGGGGTCGTCCGATCGCCATTCCGGGGTCCCTCCGCGGGGGTGTTGTACGGAAAATGTACCGGCGCGGGCTTCCCTGGGTGGCGGCAAGATGTCCCGTTTGTCAAGGAGGTTCCCCCATGTCCAGGTTGCGACGGCTCGCCCTGTTCGCCGCCGCCGCGGCGCTGCCCGCGCTCGGCCTCACCCTCGCCGGCCAGGCGACTGCCTCGGCCGCGCCGAACTTCCAGGTGCCGTTCAAGTGCGGCGTCACGGTGACTGCGGCGACGTTCAGCGGCCACAGCCCGGCGTACTCGGTCGACTTCCAGAAGGACGGCATCACCGGCATGCCGGTGCTCGCGGCGGCGTCCGGCACGGTGACCCGGGTGGCCGACGAAGGCAGCACGAGCTACGGCAAGTGGATCGAGCTGGACCACGGGGGTGGCTGGCGCACCCGGTACGCGCACCTGTCGGCCCAGGAGGTCTCGGTCGGGCAGTCGGTGTCCCTCGGCCGCGAGATCGGCAAGGCCGGCGCGACCGGCGGCGTCAGCGGGCCGCACCTGCACTTCGAAGAGCGCCTGGACGGCGTGGTCCAGAAGGCCGTGCTGAACGGCGTCGCGGTGCCGTACTACGGCCACACGAACTTCACGAGCAAGAACAACTGCGGTGGCAACCCGTACTCCGCGGAAGAGGTCTGCGGATCGGGCTTCTCGGTGGTGGACCAGCAGGCGCTGGCGAACTCGTCGGGCACGGCGTACCTGCTGTACAACGCCGCCACCAAGGCGAACTGCGTGACCACGCTGAAGGCCACCTCGCTCGGCACGGCCAGCGCGGTTTCGGCGTTCCTCGAGGTCCAGGGATCGGCCCGGGTGACCGACTCCGGCAGCTTCACGTACTACGCCGGGCCCGTGAAGAAGACCGCCGGCTCCACCTGCGTGAAGTGGGGCGGTTCGGTGGGTGCCAACACCTACGAGAGCGGGTTCGAGCACTGCGGCTGAGCTCGGGACATCCGGGGCAGCGCCCGGTCCGCGGCTTCGGCGCGAGCCGGGGGCTTCGGTTCCGAGCCGGGGGCCATCCGGACCCCCGCAAGACGACGAGTGTCCGGCCGGTGGGGCCGGGCAGCATAGCCCGCCCCACCGACAGGAACGCCCCGCCCGGCCCGCGCCGGGCGGGTTCTGTCCACATCGGCCCCGCCGATCCACAGATTTGCCGCCACCGCCCCAGCCGGCCCCGTCCTGCCCCACCGTGGAGGCATGACCACCGCCACCCCGGCCGGCCCCCCGCCGGCCGACCTCCGAAACCCCGCGCAGCTGCTGGCCGCGCTCCCGTACCTGATGGGCTTCCGGCCCGCGAAGTCCGTCGTCCTGGTCGGCCACCAGGGCCCCACGGGCCACGACGTGGGCCTGGTCCTGCGCGGCAACCTCCCGCGCCGCGAACACCGCGCCCACCAAGCGCGGGCACTGGCGTCGCGGTTCGCCACGGGCCCGCACACCGGCGTGTCGCTGGCGGTCGTCGGCGGCCGGCGAAGACCCGGCAGCCCGCCACCGCACGCGGGCTTCGTCGACGTCCTGGCGGACGAGCTGGCCGGGCTCGGCGTCCCGGTGATCCACGCCCTGTGGGCGGCGAACATCAGGGAGGGCGCGCCCTGGGGCTGTTACGCCGGAAGCGACTGCGGCGGCGAGTTACCGGACCCCCGCACAACGGTGGCGGCAGCGGCCGCCACCGAGCGCGGCACGGTGGCGTTCGACAGCCGCGACGAACTCGAGGCGCTGCTGTCCCCGCGTTCACCGGAAGCACTGGCCCGCCGCTCGGCCGCCTTGGCGCGGTTGCCGTGCCCGGACGTGAACGAGGCGGCATCGGTGATCCGCGCGGCGTTCAAGCGTCAGCACCGCGGCGAGGGGCCGCCGACGGACGAGGAAGTGGTGACGGTGACGAGCGCCCTGACGTTGCCGGAGATCCGCGACATGTGCCTCGCAATGGCGATCCCCGCGGAGACCTCGACGGCGTGCGAGGCCGAGCGTCTATGGCTGACGCTGGTCCGGGAGACACCCGCACCGGAACGCGCGGAGCCGGCGGTATTGCTGGGCTTCACGGCGTACATGCGCGGCGACGGCGCCTTCGCGGGCATGGCACTGGAGAACGCCTTGGCGGCGGCGCCGGGCCACATGCTGGCGAAGTTGTTGAAGGCGGTCCTGGACCGGGGAACCCCACCGGAGGTGATCCGCGGCCTGGCCGCCGCGGCCGACCCGATGGCCGGCCTGGGACTGGAGCCGGCGGACTTCGACACGGAGCAAGCGGTGTGAGGCTGGGCCCAGACTGGTGCGGCGGCTGCCGTCACGCCGCGAGGCCGTGAGCGGCTTCGGGAGCCTTCTCAAGGTCGACCCGAGCGCGCTGCCGGAGGGCGAGCGGCCAGGTGGGCCGCCGGTGGATCCGAGCGCTGCCACCGCGTCCACTGTGGACACGGCCGGCATCGGAACCGCCGGTGTCCAGATGAACCGGCGGGCTCAGGCGCTGCCCCAGCCCGCCGGCCGTGCCGTCAGCCTCGCCGCGACTGGGTGAACTCCCAGGCGTCGCGCACGATCCCCGCCAGGTCGGTCCGCTCCGGCTTCCACCCGAGCTCCTCGCGGGCCCGGTCGCTGGCCGCGACGAGCACCGAGGGGTCGCCCGCGCGGCGCGGGGCCACCGCGGCCGGCACCGCGTGGCCGGTGACCTCGCGGCACGCCTCGATCACCTCGAGAACGGAGAATCCCGTGCCGTTGCCCAGGTTGTAGATGCGGTGCTCACCCGCCGTGGCGTGCTTCAGCGCCAGCAGGTGTGCGTCCGCGAGGTCCACGACGTGGATGTAGTCGCGGACCGCCGTGTGGTCCGGCGTCGGGTAGTCGTCGCCGAAGATCTGGATGCGCTCGCGGTCGCCCGTGGCGACCTGGAGGACGAGAGGAATGAGATGGGTTTCCGTGGTGTGGCGCTCACCGAAAGTGCCGTACGCGCCCGCGACGTTGAAGTAGCGCAGGCTCACCGCGGCCAGACCGTGCGCGACGGCGAAACTGGTGATCGCGTGGTCGATGGCCAGCTTCGTGGCGCCGTAGGTGTTGGTCGGCCGCGTCGGCGCCGTTTCCGGGATCGGCGACTGTTCCGGCTCGCCGTAGGTCGCCGCGGTCGAGGAGAACACCAGCCGGGGCGTGCCGTGTTCGCGCATGGCCTCGAGCAGCCGCAGCGACGTGACGACGTTGCCTTCCCAGTACTTCGCCGGATCCGTCATCGACTCGCCGACCAGCGACTTGGCCGCGAAGTGCAGCACGCCGTCGAAACCCTCGCCGAGCAGGCTGCCCGCCACCTCGGCGGCGTCGCCTTCGATGAACCGCGCGTCCGGGTGGACGGCGTCGGCGTGCCCGGTGGACAGGTCGTCGACGACGGTGACCTGGTGCCCGGCCTCGACCAGCCGGGCGGCGCAGACGCTGCCGACGTACCCGGCTCCGCCCGTCACGACCAGCTTCAGGGCGTTGCTCTGCTCCGACACATCCAGGCCTTCCTGCCGAGGGTGACTGTGCTGCACAGTCTTCCCCCTGGCCGACGCGCGGGTCCGCGCGGGGTTGCCCCCGGACGGACCCGCGCGGTCTCAGGCTTCGTCGCGGCCGGCGCCGCGGGAGGGCACCGCCGTGAACATCCGCGGCCGCCGGTAGCCGGCCTTCTCGTACGCCGCGTCGACGGCCGCCTTGACCGCGTCCAGGTCGGCGTCGCGGACCAGCGCGATCGCCGAACCGCCGAAGCCGCCGCCGGTCATCCGCGAGCCGAGCGCACCGGCCGCCCGCGCCGAGTCGACCGCGAGGTCCAGCTCGGCCGTGGAGATCCGGTAGTCGTCGCGCATGCTGACGTGCGAGGCGTCCAGGTACGGCCCGATCTCGGCCAGCCGCCCGGCGCGCAGCAGCTCGACCGTCTCCAGCACCCGCTGGTTCTCGGTGACCACGTGCCGCACGAGCGGCGCCAGCTCGGCCGGCAGCCGGCCGAGGGCGTCGTCGAGGCCCTCGACGGTGACGTCGCGCAGCGCCTTCACCCCGAGCAGCTCGGCCGCCCGTTCGGTGCCGCGGCGGCGCTCGCCGTACCCGCCTTCGGCGTGCGAATGCTTCGTGCGGGTGTCCATGATCAGCACCTGCAGGCCGGCTTCGGCCAGGCCGAACGGCACCTGCTCCTGCTCGCCCGAGCGCACGTCGAGGAACAGGACGTGGGACTCGGTGCAGCAGAGGGACGCCGTCTGGTCGAGCAGGCCGGTCGGGGCGCCGACGAAGTCGTTCTCCGACCGCTGCACCCAGCGCGCCACCTGGGGCCGCGTCGGGACGCGGTCGCCGGTGCCGTCCAGCTCCAGGCCGGCCAGCCCGAGCAGCGCCAGCGACACCGCGCATTCGAGCGCGTGAGACGAGGAGAGGCCCGCCCCCGACGGCACGTCCCCGGCGACGACCAGGTCGGCCCCGGCCGTGAAGCCCTGGTCGCGCAGCACCCAGGCGACGCCGGCCGGGTACGCGGCCCACCCGTCGACGGTGCCCGGCGCCAGGTCGGCGATCTTGAGCTCGCCGCTGCGCTGGATCTGGCCGTCGTCGCCCAGGGTGGCCACGGACAGGATGCCGTCCTCGCGGGGCGACGCCGCCGCGGCCAGCCGGTGCGGCAGCGCGAACGGCAGCACGAAGCCGTCGTTGTAGTCGGTGTGCTCGCCGATCAGGTTGACCCGGCCGGGCGCCGACCAGACGCCGGCCGGCGCGGTGCCGTGGACCGTGCGGAACGCGGCCACGGCGTCCGAAGCGGGGCTCATCGGGCCTGCGCCAGGACGGCGTGCAGCGCGGAGCTGGCGACCTGGGCGGTGGTGTCCCCGCCGGTGACCTCGATGGTGCCGCCGCTGGCCTTGCCGACGGTGACCGTGCCGCCCGGCACGATGCCGACGGACTTGAGCTCGGTCATCAGCGACTCGTCCAGCTGGACGTGCTCGGCGATGCGCCGGATCTCGACGCGGCCGCCGCCGGTGCGGGCGAACTCGTCGAGCCGGACCAGGTCGGCCTCCGCGGGCGGCGCGGGATCGCCGTCGCCCAGCTTGTCCAGGCCCGGGATCGGGTTGCCGTAGGGGGAGGTGGTCGGGTGGTCGAGCAGCTTGACCAGCTTGCGCTCGACGGCCTCGCTCATCACGTGCTCCCACCGGCACGCCTCGTTGTGCACGTGCTCCCACTCGAGCCCGATCACGTCGACGAGGAGGCGTTCGGCGAGGCGGTGCTTGCGCATCACCGCGATGGCCAGTTCGCGGCCGTGGTCGGTCAGCTGGAGGTGCCGGTCGTCGGCGACCACGACGAGCCCGTCGCGCTCCATCCGGGCGACGGTCTGGCTCACGGTCGGGCCGCTCTGCTGCAGGCGCTCGGCGATGCGGGCGCGCAGCGGAACGACACCTTCTTCTTCGAGCTCGTAGATGGTACGCAAGTACATCTCGGTGGTGTCGATGAGATCGTTCACGCTGTCCCCTTCGTCCGCGTTGCTCATCGTAGTCGTTGGCCCCGGCAGCGGCGGCGGGCCTCGGCGGTAACAACCCGCCGGTGGGGGATATGTCCGCACCCCGGCGCGGCCGGGTGGGCGGCGGCTGGAAGATGGGAGGCATGCGTCCGCTGATCAGCACCACCGACCTCGCCGCCGCGCTGGCCGGCCCGGCCGGAGACCGGCCCGTGGTCCTCGACGTCCGCTGGCGGCTCGCCGGCCCGCCCGGTGCCCAGTCCTACCGGGAGGGTCACCTGCCCGGCGCGGTGTTCACCGACCTCGACCGGGCGCTGGCGGGCGAGCCGGGCGAGGGCGGCCGGCACCCCCTGCCCGACCCGGCGGACCTGCAGCGCGACCTGCGCGCGGCCGGCGTCCGGGCGGGCACACCGGTGGTGGCCTACGACGACGCGGACGGTTCGGTGGCGGCCCGGGCCTGGTGGCTGCTGCGCTGGGCCGGCCACGACGAGGTGGCGGTCCTCGACGGCGGTTACGCGGCGTGGACGGCCGAGGGCCGCCCGGTGAGCACGGACGAGGTGCGGCCGGAGCCGGGGGACATCACGGTCCGCCCCGGAGGCATGCCAGTCCTGGACGCGGACGAAGCGGCAGCCCTGGCCCGCGACGGCCTCCTGCTCGACGCCCGCGCAGCCCAGCGCTACACGGGCGAGACGGAGCCGGTCGACCCGCGGGCGGGCCACATCCCGGGAGCGGTCAACGCCCCGTTCGCGGCCCACACGGACGACACCGGCCGCTGGCGGACCCCGGAGGAGCTGGCGGCGAGGTTCGCGGACCTGGGCTTGCGCCCGGGCGAGCCGGTCGCCGCGTACTGCGGATCAGGGGTGACGGCCAGTTCGGTAGTCCTGGCCCTGGAGCTGGCCGGCCACCCAGGAGCGGGCCTGTACGCGGGCTCGTGGTCCCACTGGTCCCGGGACCCGCAGCGCCCGGCGGCAACGGGCAACCTCCCCGGCTGAGCAGCAGCGGCCGGCGTGGGGAGAGGCACCCGGGCCGGGCCGCTCCGGTCGGGCCGCGCAGCTGGTGCCGAACCACGGACCTCCGGGGCCGCGCCCCGCTCTCACCGCCCGGGCGGCCTTCACTCCACGGATCTCCCCGAACCGCACTACAGTCGGGTGGTATGTCGCCGGCCGTTGTTTGGGACCGTGCCCTGCTGGGTTATGACCTCGGCGGGGATCACCCGTTCAATCCCGTCCGGCTGGAGCTCACCGTCCGGCTGGCCACCGGACTCGGCGTGCTCCAGGACGTCGAACTGCTCGTCCCCACCAGCGCCGGGGACGAAGAACTCCTCCGGGTCCACGCCCCCGAATACCTCGCCGCCGTGCGGGAGGCTCCGCTTGTCGGGTGGGATGTCGGGCACGGGCTCGGGACCTCCGACAACCCCGTCTTCTCCGACATGCACGATGCCTCCGCCCTCGTCGTCGGCTCCACGCTGCTCGCCGCCCGGAAGGTCGCCGAAGGCGAGGCGCGCCGGGCCGTCAACATCGCCGGGGGGCTGCACCACGCCATGCGGGACCAGGCGGCCGGCTTCTGCGTCTACAACGACTGCGCCGTCGCCATCTCGTGGCTGCTCGACCACGGCTTCGAGCGCATCGCCTACATCGACACCGACGTCCACCACGGCGACGGCGTCCAGGCCGCCTTCTACGACGACCCGCGCGTCCTGACCATCTCCCTGCACCAGCACCCCTTCACGCTCTGGCCCGGCACCGGCTACTCCGCCGAGACCGGCCGCGGGAAGGCCGACGGCACCGCCGTCAACGTGCCGCTGCCGCCGCGCACCCGGGACCCCGGGTGGCTGCGGGCCTTCAACGCCGTCGTCCCGTCGCTGCTCGCCGACTTCGAACCGCAGCTGCTCTTCACCCAGTGCGGGGTCGACTCCCACGAAGAGGACCCCCTCGCCGACCTCTCGCTGTCCGTCGACGGCCACCGCACCATCTACGCCACCCTCCGCGACCTCGCCGAGACCTACGCCGGCGGCAAGTGGATCGCCGTCGGCGGTGGGGGCTACCAGCTGATCCGGGTCGTTCCGCGGTCCTGGACGCACCTGATCGCCACCGTCCTCGACCGGGACGTCGATCCCGCGACGCCGCTGCCGCCCGAATGGGTCGCCACCGTCGGAAAGGCCGCTCCGCACGCCGAACTCCCGCAAACCATGACCGACGACCGCGACACCGGGTTCAAGCCGTGGGGCGACGGCGAGGACGACCCGGTCGACATCGCCGTCCGGGACACCCGCCGCGCCGTCTTCCCGCTGCACGGTCTCGACCCGGACGACCCCAGGGACTGACGATGGCCGGCCGGGATCCCTTCGACTACCCCCGCGACTGGGAGGCCGACGTCGTGCTGTCCGACGGCGGCACCGTCCACCTGCGCCCGATCGTGCCCACCGACGCCGACGGCCTCGTCGCCTTCCACGCGAAACTCTCCGAGCGCACGCGCTACTTCCGCTACTTCGGCGCCTACCCGCGCATCCCCGAGAAGGACCTGAAGCGCTTCTCCACGGTCGACCACCACGACCGGGTCGCGTTCGCCGCCTTCCTCGGCGACGACATCGTCGCCGTCGGCCGGTACGAGCGGCTCGACCACGGGCCGTCGGCTGAGGTCGCCTTCGTCGTGAGCGACGCGCACCAGGGCCGCGGGCTCGGCTCGATCCTCCTGGAGCACCTTGCCGCCGCCGCGTCGGAGTGCGGGCTGCGGCGGTTCGTCGCCGAGGTGCTCGCCGAGAACGCCGCCATGGTGCGCGTCTTCCGCGACGCCGGCTACCAGGTCAGCCGCGAGATCGAGGAAGGCGTGCTGCACCTCGAGTTCGACATCGACCCGACCGAGGAGTCCCTCGCCGTCGCGCGCTCGCGCGAGCAGGCCGCCGAGGCGCGCAGCGTGCACAACCTGCTGCACCCGTCCTCGGTCGCGGTGATCGGCGCGTCCGCCGAGCCGGGCAAGGTCGGCCACGTCGCCTTCGTGAACCTCCTGGCCGCCGCCTTCACCGGCACCGTCTACCCGGTCAACCCGGAGCACCGCGCGATCCGCGGCGTCCGGGCGTATCCGTCGGTGTTGGACATCCCGGACCCGGTCGACCTGGCCGTCGTCGCGGTGCCCGCCGAGGCCGTCGAGTCCGTTTTGGACGCGTGCCTGGCGAAGGGTGTGAAGACGCTGCTGATCCTGTCCAGCGGGTTCGCCGAAGCCGGCCCGCACGGCCTGCACGCCGAGCTGCGGCTGGTCGGGGAGGCGCGGGCGCACGGCATGCGCGTGGTCGGCCCGAACGCGCTCGGCGTGCTCAACACCGCGCCCGGGATCCGGCTGAACGCCACCCTCGCGCCGCGGCTGCCCGGCCGCGGGCGCACCGGGTTCTTTTGCCAGTCCGGCGCGCTGGGCACCGCGATCCTCGCCGACGCCGAAGCGCGCGGCCTCGGCCTGTCGACGTTCGTCTCGGCCGGCAACCGCGCCGACGTCTCCGGCAACGACCTGCTCCAGTACTGGGAAACCGACCCGGACACCGACCTCGTGCTGCTGTACCTCGAGTCCTTCGGCAACCCGCGTAAGTTCGCGCGGCTGGCCCGGCGCCTTGCCCGGACCAAGCCGATCGTCGCGGTGAAGTCGGGGCGGCACGCGGTCCGGCCGCAGCTGGCGGCGACATCGACGGAGATCGACGAGGCCAGCGTCCAGGCCCTGTTCGAGCACGCCGGTGTGGTGCGGGTGGAGTCGCTGGCGCAGCTGTTCGACACCGCGCTCGTGTTCGCCCACCAGCCGCTGCCCGCCGGGCCGCGGGTCGGCATCGTCGGCAACTCCAGCGCGATCGGGCTGCTGGCCGCCGACACCGCGCGGATGCAGGGGCTGCGGCTGGCGTCGGACCCGGTGGACGTCGGGCCGCAGGCCGGGCCGGAGGAGTTCGCCAAGGCCGTCCGCGAAGCCCTCACCTCGCCGGAGACCGACGCGCTGGTCGTCGTGTTCGCGCCGCCGGTGGCGATCCCCGGCACCGCGTATGCGCGCGCCCTGCGGGAGACCGTCGTCGAGCTGGGGGAGCGCAAGCCGATCGTCTCGACCTTCCTCGCCGCCGAAGGCGTCCCGGACGAACTCGCGGTGCTCTCCGGCGACGGCGTGCCGACGCGCGGCTCGATCCCGTCGTACCCGAGCCCGGAACGCGCGGTGAACGCCCTGGCCCGGGTCGTGCGGTACGCGGCATGGCGGCAACGCCCGCAGGGCACGCTGGTGCGGCCCGCGGGGATCCACACCGAACAGGCGCAGGGCATCGTGCGTGAGCTCCAGGACGCCGACAGCGGCAAGACGACGTTGCTTTCGGACGCCGAAGTGGTGCGGCTGCTGGACTGCTACGGCGTCGGCGTGGTGCCCTTCCGCATCGTGTCCACTGTGGACGAAGCGGTTTCGGCGGCGGCCGAGCTGGGTTACCCGGTGACGCTCAAGGCCGTCGACGAACGGCTGCGCGGCCGCCCCGACCTGGCGGGCGTGCGGCTCGATCTGGCGTCCGAGGACGCGGTCCGCACCGCCTACGAGACGCTGCGGGACATCTCCGGCGACGACGAGGTGTACGTCCAGCGGATGGCGCCCAAGGGCCTGTCGTGCGTGATCGGCCTGCAGGACGACCCGTCGTTCGGCACGCTCGTCTCGTTCGGGTTGTCCGGGCTGGTCAGCACGTTGCTCGGCGACCGCGCCTACCGGGCCGTGCCGCTCACCGACGTCGACGCGGCGACCCTGCTGCGCGAGCCGCGGACGGCGCCGCTGCTCACCGGCTACCGCGGTGACGAGCCCGCCGACCTGGCCGCGCTGCAGGACATGGTGCTGCGCGTGGCCGCGCTGGCGGAGGACAACCCGGAAGTGCGGTCGCTGGTGCTGGACCCGATCCTGGCGTCGCCGGACGGGGCTTTCGTCGCCAACGCCCGCCTGGTCTTGGGGCCGCCGCCGTCGCGGCCCGACACCGGCCCGCGCCGGCTGCGCGCGATCAACCCGCTGGACTGAGCCATGTCCGCACTGACCGAGCTGCTGTCCCGGCACACCGGCGATCTCCCGGGCGCGGTGGCGCTCGTGGCCCGCGGCGACCACGTCGAAGCCGCGGCGGCCGGCTCGGCCGACGCCGGGGGGACCGTGCCGATGGCCCGGGACTCGCTGTTCCGCATCGCGTCGCTCACCAAGCCGATCGTCGCGGCCGCGGTCCTGCTGCTCGTCGACGACGGCGAGCTGGCCCTGGACGCCCCGGTGGCGCGGTGGCTGCCCGAGCTGGCGTCGCCGGTGGTCGTCCGGACGCCGGCGGGCCCGGTCGACGACGTGGTGCCGGCCGTCCGCCCGATCACGGTGGCCGACCTGCTCACCTTCCGCTGCGGGTACGGCTTCGCCGCCGACATGACGCTGCCCGCGGTCGACCTGCTGCTCCAGGTCCTGGGCCACCCGGCCGCGTCCCCGCGCGCCTTGCCGCCGGACGCCTGGCTGGCGGCGCTGGCCCAGGTGCCGCTGCTGCACCAGCCGGGCGCGGCGTGGCTCTACAACACCGGCTCCGACATCCAGGGCGTGCTGATCGCGCGGGCCGCCGGGCGGCCGCTGCCGGAGTTCCTGGCGGAGCGGCTGTTCGAGCCGCTCGGCATGGCCGACACCGGGTTCGCCGTGCCGACGGCGGCGCTGGGCCGGTTCACCAGCGCCTACCGCCGCGGCGAAGAGGGGCTGCGGCTGATCGACTCGCCGGAGGGCCGGTGGAGCGCGCCGCCGCCGTTCCCGTCCGGGGCCGGCGGACTCGTCTCGACGGCCGACGACCTGCTGGCGTTCGCGCGGTTCCTGCGCGACGAAGGCACGGCGGGCGGTCACCGCCTGCTGACGCGGGAGTCGGTGCACCGGATGACGACCGACCACCTGACCCCGGCCCAGCGCCAGGCCGCCCGGCCGTTCCTGCACGGCCAGGGCTGGGGGTTCGGCGGATCGGTCGACGTCGACCCGGCGGAATCCTGGGAGATCCCGGGCCGCTACGGCTGGGTCGGCGGCGCGGGCACGGCCCTGCACCTGGTCCCCTCGACCGGCACGGTTTCGGTGCTGCTCACCCAGGTCGAGCTGACCACCCCCGCGCCCACCCCGCTGATGCAGGAGTTCTGGACCTACGCGGCGAGCTAGCCGCGGTCCGCCAGAAGGCCGCCGAGGGCCAGCAGCTGGGCGGTGGCCGGGCCGAGCTCGAACTCCAGGCGCTTGGCCGCCGTGAAGTAGCGGTGCACGACGTGGTCGACGTCGATGCCGACGCCGCCGTGGACGTGCACTGCCGTGTGGGCCACGCGGTGGCCCGCTTCCGCCGCCCAGAACTTCGCCGTCGCCACCGCTTCCGCGGCCGGGACAGCCGAGGTCAGCCGCCACGCCGCCTGCAACGTCGTCAGGCGGACCGCTTCGACGTCGAGGTAGGCGTCCGCCAGCCGCTGGCGGACCGCCTGGAACCCGCCGATGACGTGGTCGAACTGCTTCCGCTCGGCCGCGTACGCCGCGGTCAGCTCCAGCGCCCGCTCGACCACGCCCAGCTGCTGGGCGCACACTCCGACCGTCCCGCGCAGCCGCAGCCACTCGCCGACGTCGCCCAGCGAAACGCCGGGCACGTCGGACAGCGTAAGCAGCCCGGCGTCCGCGTGGTCGACCGTCTGCTGCGGCCGCACCGAGACCCCGGGCGCGGCCGCGTCGACCAGGAACACCTCGCCGGCCGCGGCGACCAGGAACCCGTGAGCGAACGCGGCGAACGGCACCGCCGGCTGCGTGCCGGACACCCGGCCGTCCGCGGCGGTGAACCCGGACAGCGCCACCGCGAGAACACGTTCTCCCCGCAGCACCGGCAGCACCCAGCGGTCCACCAGCTCCGGCGTGCCGAACTCCGCCAGCGCCGACGCCGCCATCGTGATCGACGTCCGGTACGGCACCGCCGCCACCGCGCGGCCGATCTCGGTCAGCACCGCGCACTGCTCCGGCAGCCCGAACCCGCCGCCGCCGAGCGACGACGGCAGGGCCGCGTCCAGCACGCCCGCCTGGCCGAGCGCGCGCCACGCCGTGGCGTCGAAACCGCCGGTGCCGTGCGGGTCGTGGGTGGTCTTGTCGTCGAGGATCCGCCGGGTCAGCGGGGCGAGGTCTGCCGACGCCTCGGAAAGGGTGAAATCCATGGGTGCTCCTAGCGCGTGACGGGCAGGCCGAGTGCGGTGGCGGCGATCATGTCCCGCTGGATCTCGTTGGTGCCGCCGCCGAAGGTGAGGATCAGCGCCGACCGGTGCAGCCGCTCGATCCGCCCGGCCAGCAGCGCGCCGGGCGAGCCCTCGCGGACGACGGCGGCCGCGCCGAGCACCTCCATCAGCAGCCGGTAGGCCTCGATCGCGAACTCCGTGCCGAACACCTTCGTCGCCGACGCCTCGGCCGGGCCGAGCTCGCTCGCCGCGGCCGCCCAGGCGATCCGCCAGTTCCGGAGCTTCAGGTACTCCGCGCCCGCGTGCACCCGCGCGAGGTGCAGCCGCACCCATTCGTGGTCGATGGCGCCGGTCTCCTTCGCCCACGCCAGGACGTCGGCCAGCGCCTTGCGGATCGGCGCCGACGACGTCAGCGCGACCCGCTCGTGGTTGAGCTGGTTGGTGATCAGCGGCCAGCCGGCGTTTTCGTCGGCCACGCGCGCCGACACCGGCACGCGCACGCTGTCGTAGTAGGTCGCGCTCGTCCCGGCGCCCGCGACCGTGTGCACCTTCGTCCACGAAAACCCGGGCGCCGACGTCGGCACGATGAGGATCGACAGCCCGCGGTGCTTCTTCGCCGACGGATCGGTCCGGACCGCGAGCCAGACGTAATCGGCGTACTCGATCAGGCTGGTCCACATCTTCTGCCCGGTGACGACGTACTCGTCGCCGTCGCGCTCGGCCCGCGTCCGCAGCGACGCCAGGTCGGTGCCGGCCTCCGGCTCGGAGTAGCCGATCGAGAAGTGCAGCTCGCCGGCGGCGATCTTCGGCAGGTAGAACGCCTTCTGCTCGTCGGTGCCGTAACGCATGATCGTCGGGCCGACGGTGTTCACCGTCAGGAAGGGGACCGGCACCCCGGCGACCGCCGCTTCGTCGGTGAAGATCAGCTGATCGAGCATCGAGCGGCCCTGCCCGCCGTACTCGGGCGGCCAGCCCAGCGCGAGCCAGCCGTCCTTGCCCAGCTGCCGGACGATTTCCTTGTACGCCACGCCGTCGCCGTACTCGCCGCCGCCCGAGCGCAGGCCCTCGCGCCGTTCGGGCGTCATCAGCTCGGCGAAGTACGCCCGGAGTTCCCCGGCCAGCGCCCGCTGCTCGGGTGTGTAGTCGATCCGCACAGCCACCTCGATCCGGCGTTACAATAGAACCTGTTCTAGTTGTACCAGGGCTCACGTGGCGGAGGAAGCATGGAGATCGGCGTCGACCGGCCGGCCTGCGAGGCGAACGCGGTGTGCGTCGGGCTAGCCCCGGCCGTCTTCGACCTCGACGACGAGGAGGAACTCGTCATCGCCCCCGGGCCGGTGCCGGCCGACCAGGTGGAACGTGTTTCCGCTGCGGTCAAGGCGTGCCCGAAGAACGCGCTGTTCATCACCGATTAGCGGTGTTCACCTGAAGGCTTGCTCAAAACGAGAACAGATTCTACTGTAGGCGCGGAATCCAGGACTCGATGAGGAGGCCTCGCGTGAGCCTGACCGGCAGGACAGCGATCGTCACCGGCGCCGCCGCCGGGCTCGGCCGGGCCGAGGCGCTGGCGCTGGCCGCCCGCGGCGCGACCGTCGTCGTCAACGACATCAGCGAGCCGAAGGACGTCGTCACCGAGATCGAAGCGGCCGGCGGCAAGGCGGTCGCGGTCGCCGGCGACGTCGGGGACCGCGCCACCGCCGACGCGCTGACGCAGGCCGCGCTCGACCTCGGCGGGCTCGACATCGTCGTCAACAACGCGGGCGTGCTGCGCGACCGGATGCTGTTCTCGATGTCCGACGACGACTGGGACACCGTGCTCCGCGTCCACCTGCGCGGCCACTTCCTGTTGTCCCGCAACGCCGCCGAGCACTGGCGCGACAAGTCCAAAGCGGACGGCAAGCCGGTGTACGGGCGGCTGGTGAACACCGCGTCCGAGGCGTTCCTCATCGGCTCGCCCGGCCAGCCCAACTACGCCGCGGCGAAGGCCGGCATCACCGCGCTCACCATGTCGGCCGCCCGCGGCCTGGCCAAGTACGGCGTCCGCGCGAACGCGATCTGTCCGCGCGCGCGGACGGCGATGACCGAGGGCGTGTTCGGTGCTCCTCCCGCCGAGGGCACCGATCCGCTCTCGGTCGAGCACGTCGCCCCGTTCGTCGCCCACCTCGCCTCCCCGGCGGCCGAGCACGTCAACGGCCAGGTGTTCGTCGTGCACGGCGGCACGGTCGCGCTGGTGGCGCCGCCGCGGATCGAACAGCGCTGGCAGCTCGGCGAGCTCGAGACGTCCTTCACCACCTTCTTCGCCGGCCGCGACCCCGGCCGGATGTTCGCCGCCACCGAGATCCTGGAGGAGCTGTGAGGCTGGACGGGAAGATCGCCCTGATCACCGGCGCCGCGCGCGGGCAGGGCGAGGCCGCCGCCCGCGCGTTCGTCGCCGAGGGCGCGAAGGTGGTGATCGCCGACATCCTGGACGACGAGGGCAAGCAGCTCGCCGCCGAGCTCGGCGACCACGCCGTCTACCAGCACCTCGACGTCGGCGACGAGGACGGCTGGACCGCCGCGGTCGAGCGCGCGACCACGGAGTTCGGCGCGCCGGACGTGCTGGTCAACAACGCCGGCATCCTGCACTTCTCCGAGCTCGCGCAGACGACGCTGGCCGATTACGAACGCGTGATCCGGGTGAACCAGATCGGGGCGTTTCTCGGCATGCGTTCGGTCGTTGAACCGATGACCGCCGCCGGCGGTGGCTCCATCGTCAACGTGTCCTCTGTGGAGGGACTGGCCGGGATGCCCTACCTCGTCGCCTACACCGCGAGCAAGTTCGCGATCCGCGGCATGACCAAGGTCGCGGCGATGGAACTCGGCCGCAAGCACATCCGCGTCAATTCGGTGCACCCCGGCGCGATCGAAACGAAGATGGTCGAGACCGCGGCGGGCGGGCAGAAAGTCGACATGTCGTTCGTCGGGAAGAAGGTCGCCCTCAAACGGGTCGGGCAGCCGGAGGACATCGCGAAGCTGGTGTTGTTCCTGGCCAGCGACGAGAGCGCGTACTGCACGGGAGCGGAGTTCGTCGCGGACGGCGGCGCCACGGCGACGCACGCCCTCAATTTCTAGCGAACACCGCTAGTGAACACCGCTAACGAAACGCGGGCGCCGGGTGTGGAGAAGACTCGGGGGTGAGTGACTACGGGGAGGTGTGGTGAGCGGAAGCACTGGCACGCTCCCGGGAACCGCGGCCCTGACCCAGGTCGGCCGGCTCGCGACGCTTTCCTGGGAAGTGCTGCGCGCGATCTTCAAGCGCCCGTTCCAAGCGCGGGAATGGATCCAGCAGTGCTGGTTCTTCGCCAGCGTCACGATCCTGCCGACCGCGCTGGTCGCCATCCCGTTCGGCGCGGTGATCGCCCTGCAGCTCGGTTCCCTGACCGCGCAGATCGGCGCGCAGTCGTTCACCGGCGCGGCCTCCGCGCTGGCGATCGTCCAGCAGGCCAGCCCGCTGATCACCGCGCTGCTGGTCGCCGGCGCGGGCGGCAGCGCGGTGTGCGCGGACATCGGCGCGCGCAAGATCCGGGAAGAGATCGACGCCATGGAGGTCCTCGGCGTCAACCCGATCCAGCGGCTGATCGTGCCGCGGGTGCTCGCCGCGATGGTCGTCTCCGTGCTGCTGAACGGCTTGGTCAGCGTGGTCGGCGTGCTGGGCGGTTACTTCTTCAACGTCGTCCTGCAGGGCGGCACCCCCGGCGCGTACCTGGCCAGCTTCAACGCCCTCGCCCAGGTGCCGGACCTGTGGGTCAGCGAGATCAAGGCGCTGCTGTACGGCTTCGTCGCCGGGGTCGTCGCGGCCTTCCGCGGGCTGAACCCGGCCGGCGGCCCGAAGGGTGTCGGTGACGCGGTCAACCAGGCCGTGGTGATCACGTTCCTGCTGCTGTTCCTGATCAACGTCGTGCTCACCGCGATCTACCTGCGGATCGTCCCGCCGAAGGCGATGTGATGACCGCCGAACCGCTGGACGCCGACCGGACGCTCGAGTACATCGCGCGCCCCGGCCAGAGCCTGGAGGGGCTCGGCAAGCAGCTGGCGTTCGCCGCGAAGGCGCTCGCGTGGTCGCCGCGCACGATCCGCCGCTACAGCCGGGAAACGCTGCGGCTGCTCACCGAGGTCTGCTTCGGCACCGGCGGCCTGGCCGTCATCGGCGGCACGCTCGGCGTGATGATCGGGATGACGCTGTTCACCGGCCTCATCGTCGGCCTGCAGGGCTACTCCGCGCTGAACCAGCTCGGCACGGCCGCGCTCACCGGGTTCATCTCCGCCTACTTCAACACCCGCGAAGTCGCGCCGCTTTCGGCCGGCCTCGCCCTGTCCGCGACCGTCGGCTGCGGCTTCACCGCGCAGCTCGGCGCGATGCGGATCTCCGAGGAGATCGACGCGCTCGAAGTCATGGGCGTGCCGAGCATGCCGTACCTGGTGACGACCCGGGTGCTGGCCGGCGTCGCCGCGGTGATCCCGCTGTACGCGGTCGGCCTGCTTTCGAGCTACCTCGCGTCCCGGCAGATCACCATCTGGCTCTACGGCCAGTCCGCGGGCACCTACGACCACTACTTCACGCTCTTCCTGCCACCCGGCGACGTCCTTTGGTCGTTCGGGAAGGTGATCGTGTTCAGCGTGCTCGTCATCCTTTCCCATTGCTATTACGGTTTCCACGCCAGCGGTGGCCCGGCCGGCGTCGGCGTGGCGGTGGGCCGCGCGGTGCGGACGTCGATCGTGCTGATCTCGGTGCTGGACTTCTTCCTGTCGCTGGCGATCTGGGGCGCGAACACGACGGTGAGGATCTCCGGATGAGGCGCGAGCTGTGGCAGCGGCTCCGGTACCAGGTGCTGGGGCTGGTCTTCCTGCTCGTCGCCGCGTTGTTCATCGCGCTCACCCTCGCCGTCTACCACAAGGCGTTCACCCCGGTGACGCTCGTGAAGCTGGAGACCGACCGCGTCGGCAGCCAGCTGCGCACCGGCGGCGACGTCAAGGTCCGCGGCATGCTCGTCGGCGAAGTCCGGTCCGTGCTCGCCAAGGGCGACCACGCCGAGCTGGAGCTGGCCCTCGACCCGGGGAAGACGCCCGTCATCCCGGCGAACGTGTCCGCGCGGCTGCTGCCGAAGACGCTGTTCGGCGAGCGGTACGTCGCCCTGCAGCTGCCGGAGAAACCCGCGCGCCCGATCGCGGCGGGCGACGTCATCCCGCAGGACCGCAGCAGCGCGGCGATCGAGCTGCAGAAGGTCCTCGACGACGTGATGCCGCTGCTGCAGGCCGTCCAGCCGGAGAAGCTGTCGAGCACGCTGACGGCGGTGTCGACCGCGCTCGAGGGACGCGGCAAGCAGCTCGGCCAGACCCTCGTGCAGCTGAGCGACTACCTCGGCAAGCTCAACCCGTCGCTGCCGGACATCAAGGCCGACATCAGCGGCCTGGCGAACGTCGCGAACACCTACGACAAGGCGGCGCCGGACCTGCTGCAGGCGCTGTCGGACCTGACGACGACGAGCCGGACGATCGTCGACCAGCGCGCGCAGCTGAGCGACCTCTACGCGACCGTCACCGCGGCTTCGGTGGACCTGACGAGCTTCCTGCAGGTCAACAAGGACAACCTGATCCGGCTCACCACGGCGGTCCAGCCCACCCTGGACGTCCTCGCGAAGTACGCGCCGGAGTACCCGTGCCTGATGCGGCAGCTCGCGGAGTCGGTGCCGCGCGCGGAGCTGGCGTTCGGCAAGGGCACCGCGCACCCCGAGGTCAGCCGGGTCACCATCGAGTTCGCCGCCAGCCGCGGCAAGTACCTGCCCGGCGTCGACGAGCCGAAGTACGAGGACAAACGCGGCCCGCGCTGCTACCCGCAGGTGCCGAAGCCCGGCGTGTGGCCGCAGTACCCGCCGGACGGCGCCATCCAGGACGGTTCCAGCAAGCCGCCGCCGCCGAAGAACCCGCCCGAGACGCTGCCGGCCGGTGGCGGCGCGGTCGGCGGGGACGGCACGATCGTCGGCTCGGCCTACGAGAACGACCTGATCGACCTGCTCGCCTCGCCCGCCCTCGGCAGCTCGCCGGGTGCTGTGCCGGGCTGGGCGGGGTTGCTCGTCGGGCCGCTCTACCGCGGGGCGGAGGTGGAGCTGAAGTGAGGAGTTTCGTCCCGTCCCTGATCAAACTCGTGGTGTTCGCCGTCGTCACCGTGTTGTTCACCGGGATCCTCGCGGCCACCATCGCGAACACGAACTTCGGCGAGACCTCGGGTTACCTGGCGAAGTTCACCGACGCGTCCGGCCTCAAGGAAGGCGACGACGTCCGCATCGCCGGCGTCAAGGTCGGCCAGGTCGACACCATCGAGGTGGTCGGGGGGGAGCGGAACCTGGCGCAGGTGCGGTTCGACGTCGAGCACACCTACCGGCTGCCGGAGACGGTGACCGCGACGATCAAGTACCGCAACCTCGTCGGCCAGCGCTACCTCGCGCTCGGCACCGACGTCCCGGGCGATCGCACGCTGCCCGACGGCGGCACGATCCCGCCCGAGCGCACCAAACCCGCGCTCAACCTGACCGTGCTGTTCAACGGCTTCAAGCCGCTGTTCAAGGCGCTGAGCCCGAAGGACGTCAACCAGCTCTCGGCCGAGATCATCAGCGTCTTCCAGGGCGAGGGCGGCACGATCACCAGCCTGCTGCAGCACACCGCGTCGCTGACGACGGCGATCGCGAGCAAGGACCAGGTGATCGGCCAGGTCATCGCCAACCTCAACACGGTGCTCGGCACGGTCAACGCCCGCGGCCCGGAGCTGGGCGACCTCGTCGAGCAGACCCAGAAGCTGGTCAGCGGGCTGGCCGAGCAGCGCAAGCCGATCGGCGACGCGGTCAGCGCGCTCGGCGACCTCGCGGTGTCCACGACGGGCCTGCTCGCCGACGCGCGCCCGGCGCTGAAGAACGACGTGGCGCAGCTCGGCGTGCTGTCGCAGAACCTCGGCGATTCGGGGCAGCTGCTCAACCACCTGCTCGAGGTGCTGCCGGGCAACCTGCAGAAGTTCACCCGGACGCTGAGCTACGGCAGCTGGTTCAACTACTACCTGTGCGGGATCACGGGCACCATCGGCATTTCCTCGCTCGACATCACGCTGCCGATCATCCCGATCCCCGGCACCCAGCGCGCGGAGAGGTGCGGTCCGTGAAGCCGCTGAAGGAACGCAACCAGGCCATGGTCGGCGCGGTCGCGCTCGTGCTGATCGTGCTCGTCACGGCCACGACGTACTTCTCCGACCAGCTCCCGTTCTTCGGCAACGGCACGACGTACTCGGCCTACTTCGGCGAGTCCGCCGGGCTGGCGCCGGACAACGAGGTGGAGGTCGCCGGGGTCAAGGTCGGCACGGTGTCGTCGGTGAAACTCGCGGGCAAGCAGGTTCTGGTCAAGTTCCGCGTCAAGGACGTCCGGGTCGGCGACGCGACGACGGCGTCCATCGAGATCAAGACGCTGCTGGGGGAGAAGTACCTCGCGCTCGACCCGAAGGGCGGCGGCGCGCAGGAGCCGAACTCGACCATTCCGCAGACGCGCACGCGCACACCGTTCCAGCTGCAGGACGCCTTCGAGCAGCTGTCGACGACGGTCGGCGACATCGACACGAAGCAGCTCGCGGACAGCTTCAACGCGTTGTCCGACAGCCTCAAGGACAGCCCGCAGTACCTGAAGGACACCCTGAACGGCCTGTCCTCGCTGGCCAAGACGGTGTCGTCCCGCGACGCCGACCTGCACACGCTCCTGGCCAACACCAGCCAGGTGTCGAAGACGCTCTCCGACCGCAACGCGCAGCTGCAGCGCGTGATCAGCGACGGCAACCTGCTGCTCACCGAGCTGCAGAACCGCAAGGCCGCGATCAACGCGCTGCTCACCGGCACGCAGCAGCTTTCGCAGCAGCTCACCGGGCTCGTCCAGGACAACCGCGCGCAGCTGAAGCCGACGCTGGACAAGCTCGGCAAGGTGACCGACATCCTGCAGCGCAACCAGGGCAACCTGGACAGGAGCCTGCAGCTGATGGCGCCGTTCGCCCGCGTCGGCGCGAACGCCACCGGCAACGGCCGCTGGTTCGAGGGCTACCTGTGCGGGCTGCTGCCGCCGACGATCACCGCGGCCGGGCTGCACATCAACCCCGAAGGCTGCACGCCGCCGATCGCGGCACCGAACCAGGGGGTGGGCCACCGATGACCATCCACACCGCCCGCGGCCGCAGCCTGGTGACGTGGCTGGCGTTCGCCTGCGTCGTCGCGCTGATCGTCACCGCCGGGCTGTACCTGGTGTTCCGGTCCTCGAACGGCACCAGGCTTTCGGCGTACTTCGGCAAGACTGTCGGGCTGTACGCCGGTTCGTCGGTGCGGGTGCTCGGCGTGCCGGTCGGCGAGGTCACCGACGTCACGCCCGAGGGGGACGCGGTCCGCGTCGACATGCGCGTCGACGACGTGCTGCTGCCCGCCGGCGTCGGAGCCGTGGTTGTCGCGCCGAGCCTGGTCAGCGACCGGTACGTCCAGCTGACCCCGGCCTACGACAGCGGGCCGGTGCTCGCCTCCGGCACGGTCCTGCCGCGCGACCGCACGGCCACGCCGGTGGAGCTGGACGACCTGTACTCCAGCCTGGACAAGCTGTCGACGGCGCTGGGCCCGAACGGCGCCAACTCCGGCGGCGCGCTGTCCGGCGTGCTGGACACCGCCGCGAACACGCTGAAGGGCAACGGTGCTTCGCTGAACTCGACGGTCGGGCAGCTGGCCGGCCTCGCGAAGACCCTGGACGGTTCGAAGGACGACCTGTTCTCGACCGTGCAGAACCTGAACTCCTTCACCGGTGCCCTGGCCCAGAGCGACCAGCAGCTCAACGAGTTCTACGGCCGCGTCGCCGACGTCAGCCGGTTCCTCGCCGCGGATTCCTCCGACGTCGGGGCCGCACTCCAGTCCCTCGGCGGCGCGCTGGGGGACGTCCAGCAGTTCGTCAACGACAACAAGACGGCCCTGGAGTCCAATGTGGACAAACTGGCGTCGCTGTCGAAAGTCCTCGTCGACCAGCGCGCCGCGCTCGCCGAGGTGCTCGACATCGCGCCGACCGGCGCCACGAACTTCATCAACTCCTACGACGCGGCGTCGGGCACCATCGCCGTCCGCGACAACCTGAACGAGCTGACCAACCCGCCGATCCTCACGGTGTGCCGGCTGATCAGCTCGGTCACGCCGAAGGAAGTCCCCGACGCGCTGGGGAACATCTGCAAGCAGCTGGCGCCGGTCCTGGACGGCGTGCTGAAGCTGCCGACCATCCCGCAGGTGCTCAACTCCCTGCAGAACGGCACCCTGCCACCGCTGCCCCTCCCGCTCGTCGACGTCATGGAACAGATGTCGGGCGGTGCGAAGTGAACGGGCGCAAGCGGATCGCCGGCGCGCTGGCCGGGGTGCTCGTGCTGGCCGGCTGCAGCGACGGCGGGTTCAACGGCCTCTACGGCACGCCACTGCCGGGCGGCGCCGACGTCGGCGACCACCCGTACCACGTCACCGCCCTGTTCACCGACGTGCTGGACCTGGTGCCGCAGTCCAGCGTGAAGGTCAACGACGTCGCCGTCGGGCGCGTCGACAAGATCACCCTGACGCCGGACACGCGGTCGGCGCTGGTCGCGATGACCGTCAACGGCGACATCGCGCTGCCCGCGAACGCCCGCGCAGAACTGAAGCAGTCGAGCCTGCTGGGGGAGAAGTTCGTCGAACTGAGCGTGCCCACGGCCGAGCGGGCCACCGGGAAACTGGGCGACAGCGGGCAGATCCCGCTCGGCCGCACCAACCGCAACCCCGAGGTCGAGGAGGTGCTCGGTGCGCTTTCCCTGCTGCTCAACGGCGGCGGTGTCGAGCAGATCCAGAAGATCAGCCACGAGCTCAACGACGCGTTGTCGGGCAACGAGCCGGAGATCCGCGCCCTGCTGTCGCGAGTGGACGAACTGGCGACGCAGCTCGACGGGCACAAGACGGAGATCCTGCGTGCGATCGACGGGCTCGGGAAGCTGTCGAAGACGCTGACCGGCCAGACGCAGAACCTGACGAACGCGCTGGACAACCTCGCGCCGGGCCTGAAGGTCGTCACCGACCAGCGTGACCAGCTCGTCGGGATGCTGACCGCGCTGAACACGCTGTCCGGCGTCGCGGTCGACACGGTGTCGAAGAGCCGCGACCAGCTCGTCGCGAACCTCAAGGCACTGCAGCCGACGTTGACGAAGCTCGGCGAGGCCGGGCAGAACCTGCCGAACGCGCTGCAGATCCTGCTCACCTACCCGTTCCCGGACTACGCGGGCAACGTGATCAAGGGCGACTACGCGAACGTCGAGGCGAACGTCAACCTCGACCTCGACACGCTGATCCAGAACTTCACGAACTCCTCGCAGCCGCCGATCGCGCTGCCGCAGGCCATCGGCGGCGGGCAGCCGTCCGCGGCGGCGCCGCCGTTGCCGCTGCCGGACCTGGGGACCACCCCGCCGGCCGCCGGTTCCGACCTGCTGGGCGGGCTGCTCGGCCTGATCGGGGGTGGCCGGTGACCCGCAAGATCCGCGTGCAGCTGTTCGCGTTCGTCGTCATCGCGGTGGTCTCGGTCGTCTACGCCGGCGGCCGCTACGCCGGGCTGGACCGGCTGTTCGGCAACCGCGGCTACGTCGTCACCGCGCAGCTGACCGACTCCGGCGGCATCTTCGTCAACTCCGAGGTCGCCTACCGCGGCGTCACGGTCGGCCGGGTGACGTCGATGACGCTCACCGAGCACGGCGTCGACGTCGCCCTCGACATCGACGCGGGCGCGCCGGACATCCCGGCCGACGCGCACGCGCAGGTGGCGAACCGCTCGGCGGTGGGGGAGCAGTTCGTGGACCTGCTCCCGCAGCACAACGGCGGCCCGTTCCTCGAGGACGGCTCGGTGATCACGGCGGACAAGACGTCGCTGCCGCCGTCGCCGGACACCGTGCTCACCCACCTCGACGACCTCGTCGCGAGCGTGCACCCGGATTCGCTGCGGACGGTCGTCGACGAGACGTACAACGCGTTCGCGGGCGCGGGACCCGAGCTGCAGCAGCTGCTCGACAGCACGGGCTCGCTGACGGCGGTGGCCGCGCAGTACGTGCCGCAGACGCAGGGGCTGCTGGCGAACTCGCGGATCGTGCTCGGCACCCAGGAACGCCAGGCCGCGAACATCACCGACTTCGCCTCGGGGCTGCGCACGATCGCCGGCCGGCTCAAGAAGTCCGATCCGGACCTGCGGCGGGTGATCGCGCAGGCCCCGCAGCTGAGCCGGCAGATCAGCGACGTGCTCGCCGCGTCGGGCACCGACCTGGGCGTGCTGTTCGCGAATCTGCTGACCACCGCGCAGATCACCACTTCCCGCAAGGACTCGATCGAGGAACTGCTCGTGGCGTACCCGATCATCGGGGCGTTCTCGCCGTCGACGTCCCCGGACGGCACCGGTCACCTCGGCGTGGTGTTCAACTTCTTCGACCCGGCTTCGTGCACGAAGGGCTACGAGGGCACGAAACAGCGTCCGGCGAACGACGAAACCGAAGCGCCGGTGAACATGAACGCCTACTGCGCCGAGCCGCCGGGCAGCCCGACCGGGGTCCGCGGGGCGCAGAACGCGCCGTACGCCGGGAAGCCGCCGGCGATCCCGGCCGCGCCCCGGCAGCAGGCCGCGCCGGCGCCCCAGCAGCTCCCCGGGATGCTCAGCCTGCTGACCGGGCCGACCTCGGGCGGGCTCGGCAAGCTGCTGGGCGCGCCGTGAAGCAGCGGCTCCTGGTGGTGGCGGCGGTCGTGTCGGTGCTGGCGGCGGCCTTCTCGGGCTGGTCGTGGTGGCGCGCGGCGGCGGACGACTCGGCCGCGCGCGGCCGGGCGCGTGACGCGGTGCTGGCGGCGGCGGGCCCCCAGCTGGTCACGCTGAACACGATCGACTACCGCACGGCCGCCGCCGACGTGGACCGCTGGATCGCGGCGACGACCGGCCAGTACGGGAAGGACCTGGCCGGCGACCGCCAGCTCCAGATCGACCGCGCTGTCGCCGCACGCACGGTTTCGTCCGCGTCGCTGGTCCAGGCGGCGGTGACGGAGATCGATCCGTCGCGCGGCGCTGCACGGCTCTTGGCGGTGCTGGACGTCCGGGTGTCGACGGCCGGCGGTGCTGTTGCGCCACGCATGAACCGGCTGACGGTGGACGCGACGCGATCCCCGGACGGCTGGCGGATCGCGGGCGTCCAGGCGGCGGGCTCATGACCCGGGTGCTCGCCGTGGTGATCGCGCTCGCCCTGGGCTGCACGGCGTGGTTCGCCATCGAGACGGCTTCCCTTTCACCCGGCGACAATGCGGCCCTGGTGGACACCGCGGCGACGGCTTCGGTGGCGTCCGAAGTGAGCGACGCGGTGAAGGCGGTGTTCTCCTACGACTACGCGAACCTGGCCCGCACCGAGCGAGCGGCGGCGGACGTCCTGACGGGCGACGCGGTCCGCCAGTACCAGGCCCAGTTCGCCTCGGCACGGACCCGGGCGGCGGCGGAGAAGCTGGTCCGCACCACGACGGTCCGGGCGGTGGGGGTGCGCTCGTTGCGTGGCGACGAAGCTTCCCTGCTGTTGTTCCTGGACCAGCAGACGGTGGCCCAGGGCGGGGGAGCACCGTCGTCGTCGGTGGCCCAGCTGGCGGTGACGGCGAAGCGGGTCGACGGCCGCTGGAAGCTCGCCACCCTGACGGCGCTCTAGCCCCCGGCGCCCGGTGAAGGCGCCGGCCCCACCGCCTTCCGCATCGTGCTCGACCAGCGCGCACCCTCCTCGCTGATCACGGCGTTCAGTTCGTCCGCCAGGATTTCCCGGCGCGTCCCGGCGTCGCGGTACGGACCCACCCGGCCGGCGTAGCGGTACGCCAGCCGCCGGATCGCCTCCGCCGAACCGCGGTAGCTCAGGTAGTTCGTGTGCAGCTGGAAAAGCTGCTGGACGCCCTCGAGCACGACGACCACCGCGGCGAACGACGCCGTCCAGGCCGGCGGGGCGGCGACCGCGGCCAGGACCGGGACCGCCGCGGCCACCGCGATCGACACCGTCTTCAGGCCCTGGTAGCCGAGCCGGGTCCGGGTGGCGGCCTTGTGGTACCACGCGAACTCCGCGCGGAGGTGCTGCCAGACGACGTCCGTCTCGTCCTGGGGGTCGGGCAGCGAAGGGAGTGCCTCGTCGAGGCGTTGCCACTGCAGGCGTTTACCCGGCATGGCCATACAGTGGCACACCGGCGCTCAGCCGTCCCAGACTCCCGCGCCCTGGCGCAGCACTTCGACGCCCGACGGCGAGGAAACCGGCCACAGCTCCACCACGTACCGGTAGTGCTCCCCGTACTCGTGGTCGTTCCAGTCCACCGGCGGCGGCCCGGCCGGCACGTACGACACCCGGGCCCGGTACAACCCCGGCAGCACCGAGAAGAACTTTTCCTGCGACGGGTAGTCCGCCGGCCCGGAAATCACGAGTTTCCCGCTCGGAACCGGAAGATCCGCTTCCACCACGTGTTCGGCGGACGGCGCCAACGCGGGCGGCGACGGCACCAGCGTCACCGACGACTCCACCAGGTCCGAGCGTGCCGTCGCGATCGCGATCCCGCCGGGCTCCGCCCCGATCCGGTGGGATTCCACCGCTTCGGGGGACCAGCCGCTGCCGTCCAGCCGGGAACCGGAGTCGCGCAAGGAGAACTGCCGCTGGTCGGCGTGGACTACGAGGTGCACACGAACCACCCTAGCCAGGACCCGCCCCGAAATGGTATCGACACCGGGTTTAGCGTGGACGCCATGACCACTGCTTCCGTCGACGTCGACACGGCCCGCAGCGAGTACGCGGCCCTGGTCGGCCGAGGCCTCTCCCTGGACATCACCCGCGGCAAGCCGTCCCCCGAGCAGCTCGGCCTTTCGAACGCGCTGCTCACTCTCCCGGGTGACGGCACCTTCAAGGCCGAGGACGGCACCGACGTCCGCAACTACGGCGGCCTCAACGGCCTGCCGGAGCTGCGCCGCATCTTCGCCGGCGCGCTGCAGGTGCCCGCCGGCCAGCTGCTGGCGGCCGGCAACTCCAGCCTCGAGCTGATGCACGACGCCGTCGTCCAGGCCCTGCTGAGCAAGCTCCCCGGCGCCGAGCGCCGCTGGGCCGACGAGCCGCGGGTGAAGTTCCTCGCGCCCGTTCCGGGCTACGACCGCCACTTCGCGCTCACCGAGCGGTTCGGCATCGAGCTCGTCCCGGTCGCGATGACCGACGAGGGCCCGGACATGGACGCGGTCGAGACGCTGGTCGCCGAGGACCCCGCCGTCAAGGGCATCTGGTGCGTGCCGAAGTACAGCAACCCGACGGGTGTCACGTTCAGTGACGACGTGGTCAAGCGCCTCGCCACCATGCGCACCGCGGCGCCGGACTTCCGGATCTTCTGGGACAACGCCTACGCCGTGCACCACCTCACCGACGCCGAGCCGGAGCTGGCCGACCTGCTGGCCCTGGCCACCGAGGCGGGCAACGCCGACCGCGTCTTCGTCTTCGGCTCGACGTCGAAGATCACGCTCGCCGGCGCCGGCGTCGGCTTCTTCGGCGCGTCCGAAGCGAACCTGGCCTGGTGGACCGGGAACGCCGGCAAGCGCACGATCGGTCCCGACAAGGTCAACCAGCTGCGGCACGCCCACTTCCTCAAGGACGAAGACGGCGTCCGCGCCCACATGCGCAAGCACGCCGAGATCATCGGCCCGAAGTTCGCGGCCGTCGACCGCATCCTCACCGAGGAGCTGGCCGACCTGGCGTCGTGGACCAAGCCGACCGGCGGCTACTTCATCACGCTGACCGTCCCGCAGGGCACCGCGAAGGAGGTCGTGCGGCTGGCGAAGGAGGCCGGTGTCGCGCTGACCCCCGCCGGGGCGACCCACCCGCACGGGAACGACCCGGCCGACGCCGTCATCCGGATCGCGCCGACCTTCCCGAAGCTCGCCGAGGTCGAAGAGGCCGTCCGCGCGCTCGCGGTGTGCGTCCGGCTCGCGGTCGCGCAGCGCGGCTGACCTGCGCAAACGCAAGTCGATCAAAAATTTTCCCGATTTGACCGAGCCGGGGGACGCCCAGGTACGTATGACCGGTGGGTGAGGTGGACGAACTCGTCACGAGAGGACGTCCCCCGGTGTTCGGAAAACGCTACACAGAGCAGCTGATCGAGCGCAGCGCGGAGAACGCGACCGACCGCCGCCGCTTCCTCAAGGCTGCGGGAGCGGCGGGACTCGGCGTCGCGGGTGCCGGCGCGCTCGGCACGGCGCTGTCGCTGGGCCTCGGCTCGGCGGGTGCCACGTCGCAGTACGGTGCGCAGGGAGGTGACAAGGCGAAGGAGGCGGCGAGCGACGCCGCCGTGCTGAACTTCGCGTTGAACCTCGAGTACCTCGAGGCGAACCTGTACTCGTTCGCCGTCTACGGCTACGGGCTGAACGAGAAGTACGTCAACGGTGTCGGCAACCTCGGCAAGGTCTCCGGCGGGCACGCGGTGCAGTTCAAGAGCGAACACACCAAGCAGATCGTCCAGGAGATCGCCGGCGACGAGGTCGCGCACGTCAACTTCCTGCGCAAGGCGCTGGACAAGGCCGCCGTCGCGCAGCCGGAAATCGACTTCCAGAACAGCTTCACCGCGGCCATGCAGGCCGCGGGCGTCATCAAGCAGGGCCAGACGTTCGACCCGTTCGGCAGCGAGAACAACTTCCTGCTCGCCGCCTACCTGTTCGAGGACGTCGGTGTGTCGGCCTACAAGGGCGCGGCGCCGCTGGTGAACAACAAGACGTTCCTCGACGCGGCCGCGGGCATCCTGGCCGTCGAGGCATACCACGCCGGGATCGTGCGGTCGGCCCTGTTCGAGCGCGGCCTCGGGGACATCACCAACAAGATGTCCGACGCCCGCGACAGCCTCGACGGCAAGGCCGACGACGACGAAGGCGTCCTCAAGTACGGCAAGGCGAACCTCGTCCCGGCCGACGCCAACGGCATCGCGTTCGGGCGCTCCGCCGAGCGCGTGCTCAACATCGCCTACCTCAACCCGGACAAGGTGTCCTCGGGCGGGTTCTACCCGCGCGGCCTGAACGGCGAAATCGCCACCAGCGGTGCGAAGGAGAAGTAGGCGCCGCGTGCCGCCGCCACGGTAACGTCACCGGCGGCGGCACGCGGAGTCGACGGGGGGCGCGAAGTGCGGGTACTGGTCGCGGGTGGCGGGATCGCGGGCACGGTCACGGCGATGGCGCTGAAGCTCGCCGGGCACGAGCCGGTCGTCTACGAGGCTTATCCCGCAGGCGGGGACGACATCGGCGCGTTCCTCACGATCATGCACAACGGCATGGACGCCCTGCGCGCGATCGGCGCCGACCGGCCCGTGATCGACAGTTCGTTCGCCGCGTACGGCGTCGAGCTCGTCGCCCCGACGGGGGAAACCCTGGGACGGCGCGAGTTCGACATCGAAGGCCTGGACAGGCCGCGCACCCTGACCCGCGCGACGCTCTACCGCGTCCTGCAAGACGAGGCCGCGCGCCGCGGTGTCCCGCTGGAGCGCGGTCGCCGGCTGGTGGGCGCCCGGCCCGGCGCGGGCGGGATCACGGCGGAGTTCGCCGACGGCACCACCGCGACCGGCGACGTCCTCGTCGGCGCGGACGGCCTGCGTTCGGTGGTCCGGCGGCTGATCGACCCGGCCGCCGACGAACCCCGCTACACCGGGCTGACCGTCGTCTACGGCTACACGCGGGCGGGCGGATTGCCTGCCGCGCCGGGGATCTACCGGATGATCCGGGGCAGCCGCGCGGCCTTCGGCTTCACGACGGACCCGGACGGCGCCACGTTCTGGTTCGCCCGCATCCCGGACACCGAGCGGTCCCGCGAGGAGCTCGCGGCCGTCACCCCGGCGGGCTGGCGGGAGTTCGCGCACGCGGCGTTCGACGGCGATCCGCTGCCCTGCGCGGACATCGTCGCGGCCACCGGGGACGAGGTCTTCGGCGGCCACTCCTACGACGTCCCCGAGACACGGGTGTGGTCGACGCCCGAAATGGTCCTGACCGGGGACGCCGCCCACGCCGCCTCCCCGGCGGCAGGGCAGGGCGCGTCGATGGCGCTGGAGGACAGCGTGGTCCTGGCGCAGTGCCTGCGCGATCTGCCGGACCCGGCCTCGGCTTTCGCGGCGTACGAGGGGTTGCGCCGGGAGCGCGTGGAGAAGCTGGTCGCGGCGAGCGCGGGCCAGGACGTCGGCGAAGAGAGCGGCTGGCTGTACTCGCACCACATCGACTGGGACGCGAAGATCACCGTCTAGGGGTCTGCCGCGGCTTGTCGTGAGTGGTAACGCGAGTTAGAACCCTCCTTGCCACTCACGACCGGGAGCCGCAGGAGTCGCGGACCACCAGTTTCGTCGGCAGCAGCACTGGTTCCGGTGCGTCGGCGTTCTCGAGCATCGCCAGCAGCGCGCCGGCCGCCGCCGTGCCGAAGCCCGGTTTGTCCTGGGCCACCGTCGTCAGCGCCGGGTCCACCAGGGACGCCACCTCGATGTCGTCGAACCCCACCACGGCCAGGTCGTCCGGCACCCGCAGCCCGGCCGCGCGGGCCGCCAGGAGCGCCCCCACCGCCATCTCGTCGCTCGCCGCGAACACCGCCGTCGGCGGGTCCTTCCTGGCCAGGAGCCGGCGCATGCCGACGAAGCCGCTCTCGCGGTAGAAGTCCCCCGTGATCACCAGGTCCTCCCGCGCCTCCAGCCCCGCTTCGGCCAGGCCGCGCAGGTAGCCCTCGGTGCGGGCGCCGGCCGGCGCGTTGCCGCGCGGGCCGGTGATCGTCGCGATCCGGTGGTGGCCGAGGGCCGCCAGGTGCTGAACCGCCGCCGCGGCGCCGCCGGCGTTGTCCGACGTCACGTACGTCGCCCGCGGGCCCGACAGGGCCACGTCCACGGCGACGCACGGCAGCCCCGACTGGGCGAACGCGGTGAACGCGTCGGCGTCCGTCCCGCTGTCGATCAGCACCAGCCCGGCCAGGTGGTGCCGCCGGGTCATGCTCACGTAGGCGATCGGGTCGGCCAGCGACACGCCCGGGTGGCGGTCGCGGGCGTCGTCGCTCGTCGCGAGCATCAGCAGGTGGTAGCCGTGCGAGCTCAGCGCGGACTTGAGGCCGAGCAACAGGTCCTGCAGGAAGGGGTGCCGCCAGCCGGGCCGCCGGTGGTCGGTGTCCCAGACCAGCCCGACCATCGCCGACTGCTGCCGCGACAGCGCGCGCGCCGACTCGTTCGGCGAAAAATCGAGGTCCCGCGCGACGCGTTCGACGCGTTCGCGGGTCGTCGCGCTGACCGTGGCCGGGCGGTTGAAGACCCGGGACACGGTGGCGACGGATACCCCGCAGAGCTGCGCGACTTCGCGGGCGGTGACCATGCTGACCTCCGTTGTTGTAACCGGTTACATCTGTAGCACACGATCCCTGACAGCGTAAACGCCGAGGGCTGTTGCCATTTCGTTACTTGACGGCAACGGGCTGGGAGCGCTCTCATGGGACCCGCGTTTTCCCGACGGCCCGCAGAACAACGGAGATCTCATGCGCCCGAAAACGACAAACCGCCGGATCCGCCTGATCGCGGGGGTGAGTGCCGCCCTGGTCGCGCTCACCGCGCTGAGCGCGTGCGGGGACAGCGGTGCCGCCGGCGGCAAGGTCAAGCTGAGCCTCGGCCTGTTCGGCAACTTCGGCTACACCGACCTGATCAAGGAGTACCAGGCGGCGCACCCGGACATCGAGATCACCGAGCGGACGGCCGCCTACTCCGACCACCACAAGAACCTCGCCGCGCACCTGGCCACCGGGGCCGGCGCGGCGGACGTCGAAGCCATCGACACCGGCTACGTCGCCCAGTTCAAGGCGACGCCGGACAAGTTCGTCGACCTGAACACCGTCGGCGGCGACCAGCTCAAGGACCGCTGGCTGGGCTGGAAGTGGGCGGCCTCGCTGGCCAAGGGCGGCCAGCAGATCGGCTACGGCACCGACGTCGGCGGCCTGGCCATCTGCTACCGCCGCGACATGTTCAAAACCGCCGGGCTGCCCGAGGACCGGGACGCCGTCTCCGCGCTCTGGCCGACGTGGCAGGCGTTCTTCGAGACCGGCAAGCGCTTCCAGTCCCACGCGCCGAACGGCGTCAAGTTCATGGACGGCGGCCCGACCGTGCTCAACGCGATCGTCGGGCAGGCGCCGCAGGGCTACTACGACCAGAACGACAAGCTCATCGTGGACAGCAACCCGGCGCTGCGCCAGGGCTGGGACCTCGTGGTCGACGCGGTCAAGGCGAACCTGAGCGCCGGCCTGCTCTACAGCACGCCGCAGTGGAACACCGGCTTCACCCAGGGCCAGTTCGCGACCGTCACCTGCCCGGCCTGGATGATGACCAAGATCAAGGACCAGGCGCCGGACACCGCCGGCAAGTGGGACGTCGCCGCCGTGCCCGGCGGGGGCGGCAACTGGGGCGGCTCGTACCTGACCGTGCCCAAGCAGGGCAAGCACACCAAGGAAGCCGCCGAACTCGCCGCGTGGCTGACTGCCCCCGAGCAGCAGGCGAAGGTGTTCACCAGCAAGGGGCTGCTGCCTTCGGCGCCGTCGCTCTACAACGACCCGAAGATCACCGGCTACACCAACCCGTTCTTCAGCAACGCGCCCGTGGGCAAGGTCTTCACGGACGCGGCGAAGAAGCTGAACCCGCAGTACCAGGGCCCGAAGGCCGGCGACGTGCAGACCGAGTTCGGCAACGCGATGCAGCGCGTCGAACAGGGCAAGCAGGACGGTCCGGCGGCGTGGCAGCAGCTGGTCGGTGACGTCGCGAAGATCAAGTAATGGCACTCACCTTCGCCGAACGGCGGCAGAAGTGGGACGTCAAGCTGTCGCCGTTCGGCTTCATCAGCCCGTACTTCCTGATCTTCGGCGTCTTCGGGTTGTTCCCGCTGCTCTACACCGCCTGGGTGTCGCTGCAGCAGCGGAACCTCATCGACGCCGAAGGCGCGAAGTTCATCGGGTTCGGCAACTACGAGCAGCTGCTGTTCCACGACCCGTACTTCTGGAACTCGATGGGGAACACGGTCAGCCTGTGGCTGCTGACCACGGTCCCGCAGATCCTGTTCGCGCTCGGCATCGCGCACCTGCTCAACCGCAGGCTGCGCGGGCGGATGTTCTTCCGGATGGGGATGATCCTGCCGAACATCACCTCGGTGGCGGCGGTGACGATCATCTTCGCGCAGCTGTTCGGCCGGGACTTCGGCCTGGTGAACTGGGTGCTGAGCTGGTTCGGCGGCGGGCACGTCGACTGGCAGGCCGGCACGGCCAGCTCGCACACCGCCATCGCGTCGATGGTGGTGTGGCGCTGGACCGGCTACCACGCGCTGATCTTCCTGGCGTCGATGCAGGCGATCCCGTCCAGCATGTACGAGGCCGCGACCCTCGACGGCGCCAAGGGGTGGCAGCAGTTCTGGCGGATCACCGTGCCGCTGCTGCGGCCGCAGATCATCTTCTCCACGGTGATCGCGACGACCGGGAACATGCGGCTGCTCGCCGAGCCGCTGCTGTTCAACCCGGGCACCGCGGCCGCCACCGGCGGCTCCGACCGGCAGTTCCAGACCGCCGCGCTCTACCTCTACGAGCAGGGCTTCACCAAGTACGACTTCGGCTACAGCTCGGCGATCGCGCTGATCCTGGCCGTGGCCACGATGCTCGTCGCGGGCCTGTCGTACCTGGTGACCCGGCGGATCCAAACGGACTGAGGAGCGAGATGACTTCCGTGCTGACCCCGGCCGCGCCCGCGCCGCCTGCCGCCTCGTCCGGGCGGCTCCGGCGGCTCGGGAAGCGGGTCACCAGCCCGTGGACCTACGCCGCGCTGATCGCGATCCTGGCCGGCTCGGCGTTCCCGGTGTACTGGTCGTTCGTCGTCTCCTCGCAGACGACGGAGGCGGTGGGGAGCGTGCCGCCGGTGCTCGTGCCGGGCGGCCACCTGTTCCAGAACATCGCCCGCGTCTTCGACGAGACGGACTTCGCGCTGGCGCTGGGCAACTCGCTGATCGTCGCGGGCACGATCACCGTCTCGGTGGTGCTGTTCTCGACGCTGGCCGGGTTCGCCTTCGCCAAGATGCGCTTCCGCGGGCGGACGGCGCTGCTGCTCGTCGTGGTCGCCACCCAGGCGATCCCGACCGAGCTGGGTGTCGTGCCGCTGTACATGATGATGGCCGACTTCGGGTGGGCCGGGCAGCTGCAGGCGGTGATCGTGCCCGGCCTGGTCACCGCGTTCGGCGTGTTCTTCATGCGCCAGTACTTCGAGCGCGCGCTCCCGCTGGAGCTGCTGGAAGCCGGGCGGATGGACGGCTGCGGGTCGCTGCGGCTGTTCTGGCACGTGGCGCTGCCCGCCGCCCGCCCGGCCGCGGCCGTGCTCGGCCTGTTCACCTTCATGCAGGCGTGGAACGACTTCTTCTGGCCGCTGGTGGTGCTGGTGCCGGAGAACCCGACCGTCCAAACCGCACTGTCCACCCTGGCCAGTGGCTACACCACCGACTACACGCTCGTGCTCACCGCCGCCACCATCGGCACCGTCCCCGTCCTGATCGTGTTCCTGCTGTTCGGCCGCCAGATCGTCGGCGGCATCATGCAGGGCGCGCTCAAGGGCTGACCTCCCCGGAGTAGACCGTGACCAGTAGTTTCCCGCCCGGCTTCCGCTGGGGCGTCGCAACATCGGCGTTCCAGATCGAGGGCGCGACCACCGCGGACGGCCGCGGACCGTCCATCTGGGACACCTTCGCCGCGGTGCCCGGCGCGGTGGCGGGCGGCGACACCGGGGAACCGGCGGCCGACCACTACCACCGCTGGCCGCAGGACTTGGCCCTGCTCACCGGGCTCGGCGTGGATTCCTACCGGTTTTCGGTGTCCTGGCCGCGGATCCAGCCGGACGGCCGTCGCCCGGAGCGCCGTGGTCTCGACTTCTACCGGCGGCTCGTGGAAGGGCTGCGGGAGAAGGGAATCGAGCCGTTCCTGACGCTGTACCACTGGGACCTGCCCCAGGCGCTGGAGGACGACGGCGGCTGGCGGTCCCGCGACACCGCGTTGCGGTTCGCCGACTACGCGGCCCTGGTCCACGCGGAGCTGGGCGACCTGGTCGAGCACTGGACGACGCTGAACGAGCCGTACCCGTGCGCGGTCGCGGGCTACGGTGAAGGCCGCCACGCACCCGGGGCGCGGGAGGGTGACGGCGCGCTGGCGGCCGCCCACCACCTGCTGCTCGGCCACGGCCTGGCGGTGCGCGCGATGCGGGCGCTGGCGCTGCCGCACCACCAGTTCGGCATCGTGCTCAACCAGTCGCCGGCGGTCCCGGTCTCGGACTCGGCGGCGGACGCGGCCGCGGCCGCCCGCCAGGACACCCTGCTGCGGCGCCAGTTCACCGACCCGCTGTTCGGCGGCCGCTACGCCCCGGGCCTGCCGGCGATGTTCAGCGGCGTCTCGGACTTCGCGTTCCGCCGCGACGAAGACCTGGAAACGATCGGCGTGCCCCTGGACTACCTGGGCGTGAACTACTACTACCGCCTGCACGTCGCGGACGCGCCCCACCGCGAGCCGGACCCGGCGGCGCGGACGGTGACCGACATCGGGGTGGACACGTCCCGGTTGCCGGACGTCCCGCGCACGGGCATGGGCTGGCCGGTGGAGCCGGAGGGCCTGACGGAAGCCCTGGTCGGCCTGCACAACCGCTACCCGGACCTGCCACCGGTGTACGTCACGGAGAACGGCTGCGTGTACGCGGACCGGAGCGATTTCGCGGACTACGAGCGCATCAGCTTCCTGAGCGACCACATCGAGGCGGCCCGCGCGGCCGCGGCGGCCGGCGTGGACCTGCGCGGCTACTTCTGCTGGTCCCTGCTGGACAACTTCGAGTGGGCGCACGGGTACAAGCACCGCTTCGGCCTGGTCCACGTGGACTACGAAACCCAGCAGCGCACACCGCGGTCGAGTTACCGCTGGTACCGCGACTTCATCGCGGCCCAGCGGACGCCGTAGAACGCGAAGGCGCAGCGGCCGGTAATATCCGCGCCCATCAGGGGGAAGGTGGGCGCATTGGAGCAGCAGTCGCCGAGTCCGGACGGGGCCGGGCAGTGGGTGTGCCGGGCCTGTGTGGACGACCGCGCTTTGGCGGACATCATCTCGGCGGCCGCCGAGACCGCCGAGGTGTGCGGGTTCTGCGGGAAACCTGGTGCTGCGCCCCTGGACGTGCTGGTCGACGCCTTCGTGAACGGGGTATCGAACGAGTACGGCGACATCGACGGCGAGGCCGTTCCCTACGACTCTGCCGAGGGGGGCTACCAGTTCGTCGAACCCAAGGACACCTGGGACATCGTCGAGGAGTTCGCTGACGTGCTCGTCGGCCGGGGGCTGGTCGAAGCCGTCCAGGGCGCGATTCCCTTCAGCTTCTGGACGGAGAAGGATTGGGCGCGTCGACGGCGGGACGAGGTGCTTCGTGACAGCTGGGCACGATTCAGCCACGCGGTCACGTACGAAACCCGGTACGTCTTCTGGCTGCGACGTTCCGCGGACGACGAAGATGCGGAATCGTCCGGCGAGGTGCCGGCGGGCCGGATCCTCGACCACGTCGGAGCGCTGATCGACACCGCCGGATCGGTGCGGACGCTTCCGGCGGGAACCCGGTTCTGGCGCGCTCGTCCGCACGACGAGCGAGGCGACTGGGGCGGCCGGGACCTCGGGACCATCCCGTCGACGCTCGCGCGGCAGTCGAACCGGATGAGCCCGGCGGGTATCCCGTTGTTCTACGGTGCAGAAGAACAGCAGACGGCGATCGCCGAGGTCTCGCGGCTCGACTCCGGATTCGCCCGGGTAACCGTCGGTCAGTTCGAAATCTCGGCTCCGTGCCGCGTCATCGACTTCACAGGGTTTCCGGACGTCCCGAGCGTGTTCGACCCGGATTGGGGAGGACGCTGGCGTGAGTTCCGCTTCCTGCATGAATTCGTCGCGCGGATCAGCCAGCCGGTCGAGAAGAGCATGGAGCACATCGAATACGTGCCGACGCAGATCGTCACCGAGTACCTCCTCAAGATCTTCCGGGGCGGGGAGGTCGACGGGATCTTGTTCAGGTCGGCGGTCAACGGGGAGGTCGACGTGGTCCTCGACGTGCCGAACGAGCGGTGCTTCGATCAGGTACCCGAAGAGGCGCCGCGGAAGCTGAGCTTGCGGCTGGTCAAGAGCTCGATGCGGACCACCGACCTGTGAGCGGGCTTTCGGCTGCGGGAGCGCCGCTGTGCCGCTGATCGGCCCACTTTCGGCTCAGCTGCAGAGCGCGATCGTGGCGGGGCTCGTCGCCATCCTCGTCGCCGTGCTCGCGGAGGTGTTCCGCCGCCTCGCGGCGCGCCGGGAAAGCAGGGCCGCATCCAGGCTGACGTACGAAAACTACGCGAACCCGCTCGCCGTCAGTGCCGCTGATCTCTTCTACCGGATGCGGGAAATCTTCGCCGCCGACGGAAGCGGTTTCTTCCTGTCGGGCGAGGTCCACGTAACGACGTTCGAGCGCTACAAGGTGCTCAGTACGCTGTATCGGATGGCGAGTCTGCTCGCCTGGATCCGGGCGCTGCGCCGAGAGCTGCTGCTTCTGCAGCCCAAAGTTTCCCGTAAGAAGGAACTCGAAGAGGCGTTGAACGCCTTCGGTGAGGCATTGGCCGAAGGAGGGCACATCGAGGCGACCCGCCTGTGCGGCCTGGCAGAGGTCTGGGGTCTCGGCGCGACTTCGGGCGAATCCTCCCGGCGGGCGGGCATCCAGGTGGACCACGAGCTGAAGCAGGCTTTGCACGCCGGGACAGTCGCGCGATTCTGCGACCTCGACGAGGTCGCGCAGCTCGAAGCCCTCGAGCGGATCCACGCTGTGGTGGCGGCAGCAGCCGGCGCCGACGTGCTGGACAGAGCCGGCCTCGTCGGCAGCCGATCGCGTGTCGCGGGCCTCCTCTCCGTCCGGGAAGCCTGGATCTACCGGGATTGGCAGGCCGCGATCGGCGATGTCCTGCTGCGCGAGACGTCGTCCGGCCCGCGCAGGTTCCAGGTGATCGGCTACCGGGACTTCGAAACCCTGGTGGAGGACGGCGATGAAGCCGACCGCCGGTGGCTGCGGCGGCTCTACACCGTCATCGACGACGTCGACGTCCACGCGGACCGCACTTCGGACGCCCGGATCGGGCAGCTCCTCGCGGTGTACGTCGCCACCGCCGGGCTCATCAAGGTGCTCAGCGCGGCCGGGGGGAGAAGGTCGCCGATCAGTGGCGACCTTCTCACCTGCGCCAAATCGGTGGTGCGGAACCCGGCCGGCTGAAGCGACGGGCTACTTCTTGTACAGGCCCTCGATGTCGGTGGCGTAGTTCTTCGAGACCACGTTGCGCTTCAGCTTCAGGCTCGGCGTGATCTCGCCACCGGCCTCGGTGAAGTCGTTGGCCAGCACGGTGAACTTCTTGATCGCCTCGGCCTTGGACACCGACTTGTTCGCCTCGTCCACCGCGGCCTGGATCTCCGCGAGCAGGTCTGCGTCCGAGGCCAGGTCCGCCACCGTGGCGGAGGCCGGCTTGCCGTGCTGGGACTTCCAGGACGGGAAGTACTCCTCGTCCACCGTCACCAGGGCCGCGATGAACGGGCGCTGGTCGCCCACCACCATCGCCTGGCTGACCAGCGGGGACGCCTTGATCGTGTCCTCGAGGCCGGACGGGGCGACGTTCTTGCCGCCCGCCGTGACGATGATCTCCTTCTTGCGGCCGGTGATCTTCAGGAAGCCGTCCGGGTCGAGTTCGCCCAGGTCGCCGGTGTGGAACCAGCCGTCGGTGAGCGCTTCCTTCGTGGCCTGCGGGTTGTTGTAGTACGCCCGGAACACGACGTCGCCCTTGAGGAGGACCTCGCCGTCGTCGGCGATGCGGACCGACGTGCCGTTGACCGGCTTGCCGACCGTGCCCACGCGGAACGCCGTCTGCGTGTTGACGTTCGCCGCCGCGGACGTCTCGGTCAGGCCGTAGCCCTCGAACACCGGGACGCCGATGCCGCGGAAGAAGTGCGCCAGCCGCGCTCCCAGGGGAGCGCCGCCCGACACCGCCGCGACGCAGCGGCCGCCGAGGGCCGCGCGCAGCTTGCCGTAGACGAGCTTGTCGAACACCGCGTGCTTCAGCTTCAGCCCGACCCCGGCCCCGCCGCGGTCCTGCGCCTCGCTGTAGGCGACGGCGGTGGCCTCGGCGGCGTCGAAGATCTTGCCCTTGCCCTCGCTGTGGGCCTTCTGCTTCGCCGAGTTGTAGACCTTCTCGAACACGCGCGGCACGGCGACGACGAACGTCGGCCGGAAGGTGCCCAGGTCGGCGACCAGGTTCTTGACGTCCGGGGTGTGGCCGAGGGTGACGCGGGCGGTCAGCGCGGTGACGGCGATCGCGCGGGCCAGCACGTGCGCCAGCGGCAGGAAGCACAGCAGCGAGTTGCCCTGCTCCATCAGCTGCGGGAACGCCTCGATGTCGGCGCGGATCTCGGCCAGCAGGTTGCGGTGGGTCAGCTCGACGCCCTTGGGGCGGCCGGTGGTGCCCGAGGTGTAGACGATGGTGGCGAGCTCGTCCGCGCTCACCTCGCGGCGCCGGTCGTGCAGCTCGTCGTCCGACAGCGGCGCACCCAGCGCGGACAGCTCCTCGACGGCGGGGGAGTCGCCTTCGATCTGCCAGATGCTGGCCAGCTCGGTGAGCCGGTCGCGGATCTCGCCGACCGCCGCGGCGTGGCCGTTCGTCTCGACGAACACGCCCTTCGCGGCCGAGTCGGACAGGATCCAGTGCACCTGTTCGGGGGAGGACGTGTCGTAGATCGGGACGGTGACCGCGCCGGCCGCCCAGATCGCGAAGTCGATCAGCGTCCACTCGTAGCGGGTCTTCGACATGATCGCGACGCGGTCGCCGCGGCCGATCCCGGCCTTGGCCATGCCCTTGGCCACGGCCAGCACCTCGGCCGCGAACTCCTTGGCGGTCACGTCCAGCCAGCTGCCCTCGACCTGGCGGCGGAAGCTCACCACGTCGGAGAACCGCTCGGCGTTCGCCCAGACGACATCGGACATGTTCTCGTCGTCGGCCACCGGCTTGCCGGCGGGAGCGCTGTATTCGCGCACGTGGACCTCCGTGTTCAACGCGTGCGGCAGGCGACACCGCTGTTACCCGCCAGTCAACTTAGCGTGGTGAGCACCTTAAGACCATGCTGATCGGCGCCGCGCGGCGAGGCCGTGACATTCTTCGCACGTGACCGCGCCACCCTCCCTCGACATCGTCGACGAGACCTTCCTCGCCGTGCCGCCGGCCACCGTGGCCGCGGTCTTCGCCGAACCGGCGTCCTGGCGGCGCTACTGGCCCGACCTGGTCCTCGAGGTCTACACCGACCGGGGTGACAAGGGCCTGCGCTGGACCGTGCGGGGTGCGCTCGTCGGTACGATGGAGGTCTGGCTCGAGCCGGTGCTCGACGGCACCCTGCTGCACTACTTCCTGCGGGCGACGCCCGCTGACGCGGCCGGGGCGCCCCGTGCGCTGGGGCCGCGCGAACTGCGCCGGGAGTTCGACCGGCGGGCCCGCGCGGCGAAGGCGATCGCCCTCGGGCTGAAGGAGATCCTGGAGGACGGGCGCGAGCCCGGCGTACCTCCGCGGGGCGAGGGCTAAGGGGACCAGGGGTGCGAGTTCACGTCGTCTCGGACGTGCACGGCAACGCGGACGCGTTGAAGCGGGCGGGCGACGGGGCGGACGCCCTGGTCGTGCTCGGCGACCTGATCGACTTCGTCGACTACCACGACCACGACAAGGGCATCATGGGCGCCCTGTTCGGCGCCGAGAAGGTCGGCCAGTTCGCGCGCCTGCGCCGCGAGGGCACCCGTGACGAAACCGTTGCCTTCTCGCGCACGCTCTGGGCGAGCATCGACGACCCGGCCGCCGCGGTCGACGAGGCCATCCGCGACCAGTACGCGACGCTCTTCGCGGCGATGACCGCGCCCACCTACGCCACCCCCGGCAACGTCGACACCCCGGACCTGTGGCCCGAGTTCGCCGGCGAGGGCATCCGGGTCCTGGACGGCGAGGTGGCCGAGATCGGCGGCCTGCGGTTCGGGTTCGTCGGCGGCGCGCTGCTGCCCGACGGCGTCGTCCCGCGCCGTCGCCAGGGTGCCGCCTGGCGCCCCTACCTGCGGGATCGCGAGGACTACGACCGGAGCGTGGCCGCCCTCACCGACGTCGACGTCCTCTGCACGCACGGTCCGCCCGCCCTGCCGGAGCTGGTCTACGACGTCGTGGCGCGCCGCAGCGAGATCGGCTCGGTGGCGCTGCTGGAGCTGATCCGGGCGCAGCGGCCGCGCTGGTCGGTGTTCGGGCACGTGCACCAGCCGCTGGCGGCGCGGGCCCGGGTCGGCCTGACCGAGTGCCGCAACGTGGGTCACTTCAAGGAGACCGGGCAGCCCTACGTGCTGCGCTGGTGACCAACCGCGGCGGCTACGCTTCGACCATGGCCGAGCAGTCCACACAGTCCATCGAGGTCGACGCCGAGCCCAGCCGGGTGATGGCCGTGATCGCCGACTTCCCCGCCTATCCGGAATGGGCCAAGGCCGTCCGGGAGACCGAGGTCCTCGACACCGATGCCGGCGGGCGGGCCAAGCAGGTCAAGCTCACCCTCGACGCGGGCCCGATCAAGGACGTCTACACCCTCGAATACGACTGGGACGAAGACGGCCTCGGCGTCAGCTGGCACCTGGTCAAGGGCCAGATGCAGAAGGCGCAGAACGGCCGCTACGCGCTGGCCGACCTGGGCGGCGGCCGGACGCGGGTCACCTACACCCTGTCGGTCGAGCTGGCGCTGCCGATGATCGGGCTGCTGCGCCGCAAGGCCGAGAAGATGGTCATGGACACCGCGCTGAAGGAGCTCAAGAAGCGGGCTGAGGGGTAGCGTGCGGATCCTGCTGTTCACCGGCAAGGGGGGTGTCGGGAAGACCACGCTGGCCGCGGCCACCGGCGCCGCCCTCGCCGCCCGCGGCAGGAAGACCCTCGTCGTGTCGACCGACCCGGCGCACTCGCTCGGTGACGCCTTCGGCAGCCCCCTCGGCACCGAACCGTCCGAAGTGGACTCGCTCCTCTCGGCCGTGCAGGTCGATTCGCGCACCCTGGTGGACACGAGCTGGGAAGGGCTGCGCGGCGAGCTGCGGGCGGTGCTGGCCGGCGCGGGCCTGGACGGGCTCGACGCCGAAGAGCTCACCGTGCTGCCCGGCGTCGACGAACTGCTCGCCCTGTCCGAGGTCCGCCGGCTGGCCGGGGACGGCCCGTGGGAGACCGTCGTCGTCGACTGCGGGCCGACGGCCGAGACGCTGCGGCTGCTGGCCCTGCCCGAAGCCGTCTCCGGTTACCTGACCCGGGTGTTCGGCCCGCGCGGCCGTGTCACGGACTCGGTGCGCCGCCTCGGCACTCACCTCGACGGCCTGCGCGAGCTGCTCACCGATCCGGCGGTGACGACGGTCCGGCTGGTCCTGACGCCGGAGCGGGTGGTCGTCGCCGAGGCCCGGCGCACGCTGAGCTCGCTGGCCCTGCGCGGCATCGCCGTGGACGGCCTGATCGCCAACCGGCTGATGCCCGCGCCCGGGATGTGGCGCGGCGGCGCCGCGTCGTGGCTGCGCACGCGCCGCGCCCAGCAGGACGCCGTCCTCGCCGGGCTCGCTGCGGCCGGGATCGCGCCGGTCACCCGCGTCGAGCACCGCGCCGCCGAGCCGGTGGGGCTGCCCGCGCTGCTGGAGATCGCCGCCGAGCTGTACCGCGGCGGTGACCCGCTCGACGGCGACGGCTCCCCGGTGACCCCGCTGCTGCGCGTGCGGCAGGCCCCGGACGGGTACACCCTGCGCGTCGCGATCCCGCTGGCGCGGGACGCCGAGGTCGATCTCGCCCGCGTCGACGACGACCTGGCGATCACCGTGGACGGCTTCCGCAGGCTGATCGCCCTGCCGCAGCCGCTGCGGCCGTGCCGGATCACCGGCGCGGAATCCGACGCCGACGGCCTGGTCGTGCACCTGGCCGGGAACCGGGGACGCGGGTGAGCGAAGAGGAACACGGGCCGCGCCTGGCGGAGGAGATCCGCCTGCTCGCCGAACTGGTCGCCGAAAAGGCGGCCCCGTGGCTCGAAGGCGTGCTCGCGGCCGGGCACGGGACCCCGGACGAGGCGAAACCGGAGGGTTCGGCGTGCGGCTGGTGTCCGCTGTGTGCGATCGTCGCGGTGGTGCGCGGTGAGCGGCCCGAGCTGGTCGCGCGGCTGGCCGAGCAGCTCGCGCAGCTGGTCGCCCTGCTGCGCGCGGTGCTCGCGGACCGCTGGGAGCCGGAGGAGGGCGTGCACATGCCCGGGTTCCGGCCCGCGCCGCGGCCCGCGGACCCGCGGCCGTCGCCGCGGGTGCAGCACATCGCCGTCCGCCGGCGCGACGAGTGGGAGAGCTGAGTGCGGACGATAGGGGTGGACGTCGGCGGGACGAGTGTCCGGGCCGGCGTGGTGGACGAACGCGGCTCCCTGCTCGACACGGCCCGCGTCGCGACACCGACCGAGGAAGGCGCCCTCGAGGACGCGATCGCCGGGGTGGTCGAGGACCTGCGCAACCGGCACGAGGTGGCCGGGGTCGGGCTCGCGGTGGCGGGTTTCGTGGCCCGCGACCGCCGGTCGGTGATGTTCGCGCCGCACCTGGCCTGGCGCGGCGCCCCGGTGGCGGACCGGATCGAAAAGCGCGTCGGCCTCCCGGTGCTGCTGGAGCACGACGTCAACGCGGCGATGGTGGGCGAGCACCGCTTCGGCGCGGCCCGCGGCGCCCACGTGGCGGCCCTGGTGGCGCTGGGCACGGGCATCGGCGCGGGCCTGCTGCTGGACGGCAAGCTGTTCCGCGGCGCGTACGGCGTGGCCCCGGAGCTGGGCCACCTGACGGTGGTCCGCGGCGGCCGCCCGTGCCCGTGCGGCAAGTACGGCTGCTGGGAGCGCTACTGCAGCGGAACGGCCCTGGCGGCGACGGCGGTGGAGCTCCTGGCCCGCCACCCGGGCCGCTCGACGGTGCTGGCCCCCCAGGTGGCGGGCGACCCGGGCTCGGTGACGGGCAGGCGAGTGGCGGGCGCGGCGCGGGACGGCGACCCGATCGCCCAGCTGGCGATGGCGGAACTGGCCAAGTGGCTGGGCGAGGGCCTGGCCCTGGTGGCGGACGTGTTCGACCCGGAGATCATCGTGATCGGCGGGGGAGTGTCGGAGTCGGCCCCCCTGTTCTTGGACGAGGCCCGCGAGCACTACGCGGGCGCGATCACGGGGGCACGGCACCGCCCGCTGGCCCGGATCAGGACAGCGCACCTGGGCGACGACACGGCGATCGTGGGCGCGGCGGCCCTGGCCCTGGAGGCGGCGAAGACCCCGGTCTGACCGCGATCCACGCCGCGCGATCCAACCCCCGGTTCGTCCTGCGCGATCCACAGCGCGATCCAACCCCCTGTCTGCCCCGCGCGATCCGCCCTGCGCTTGGCCGCCGCCAGTGTCTTCGTCTTCGCCGGCTGGATCCTCGTGGCGCAGTTCGTCGTCAAGCCCCTCGTGCCCGGCATGGTCACGGCCGCGATCCTGCTCGGCGGCCTCACCCTCGGCGTCCTCCTGACCGCGGTCATCGGCGGCCGCGCTCACTCCGCCGGGAAGCTGCCCGACGGCACCAGGCCTTCGGCGAACGCCCGGAACGTCGGCGCCAGCGGCAGCTCCGACTCCAGCTCCGCGTCGAACCACGTCACCGACGGCTCGGCCGAGAGCCGGTAGTCCAGCGCGATCCACGTGTGGCCGTCCCCGGACAGCACCACCACCCGCTTCGGCAGGCCCCACTCCGTGCTCAGGTAGGGCGAATCCAGGATCGACAACCGCCCGCCGACGCCGAGGAGGTGGTCGAACGGAACGTGCGTCCCGCTGTACGACGTCGCCTCGCTCGTCGGGAAGGCGTCGCAGTGCGCGGCGACCGTGCCGCCGTTGCGCAGGCCCAGCAGTTCGCCCAGCTCGAGGGGCAGGCGGACACCCAGCTCGCGGCCGGCGTGGGCGAAGGTCCGGGCGTTCAGCGGCTCGCCGGGACCGGCGTCCCAGAAGGTGTCCTTGAGCCGATCGAACGGGATCATGCCCGCGAGTGTGCCAGGCTGGACACGTGAGTCACCTGTCCGCGAGCGTCTTCGTCCGCTGTTCCTGCGGGCACGTGCACTGGGGCCGCTACGGCGCCGCGGGCCTCCTGCTCGTCGACCCCGCCCGCGGCGTCCTCCTGCAGCGCCGCGCCTGGTGGGTGCACCACGGGCGCACCTGGGCGCTCCCCGGCGGCGCCATCGAAGCCGGCGAGACGGCCAGAGGCGCCGCCGCCCGCGAAGCCTTCGAGGAAACCTCCGTCCCCGCCGACGCTTTCCGCGCCGTCTCCGCCTCCGTCGTCGACCACGGCGACTGGAGCTACACCACCGTGCTGGCCCTCGCCGACGGCGCCGAGGCGCGCGTCGCCAACCCCGAAAGTGCGGAGGTGCGCTGGGTGGATCCCGACGACGTCCCCGGTTACCCCCTTCACCGCGACTTCGCCGCCGCCTGGCCGCACCTGCGGGACCGCGTCGGGCAGGAGCTGGTCCTCGTCGTCGACGGCGCCAACGTCGTCGGCTCGCGCCCGGACGGCTGGTGGCGCGACCGGCACGGCGCGGCCGAACGCCTCCGCGCCCAGCTCGCCAAGCTCGCCGAAGCCGGCGTGCCCGACCCGGCCGACACGACCGTGACCTGGTGGCCGCGGATCATCCTGGTCGTCGAAGGCAAGGCCAAGCACGTCACGTCGGTGCCGGGCGTCGAGGTCGTCGCCGCGGATACCGACGGTGACTCGAAGATCGTCGAGGTCGTCGCGCAGCAGAAAGCGCGGGTCCTGGTCGCGACGGCCGACCGGGAGCTCAAAGGACGCGTCGAAGCGCTCGGCGCGTCGATCCTCGGCCCCGGCACGCTCCGCACGCAGCTGGACCGGCTTTAGTCCTTCGCGATCCCGTCGCGCATCTCGGCGACCAGCGAGGCGACGACGGCCTTCAGGCTGCCCTTGTGCCGCTCCGCCACCGCCCGCTGCCGCCGGTAGCTCGGCCCGTACCGCAGGATCGTCTCGACGTCCCGCAGCTCCGCCACGCAGTCGAGCCGCCGCGCCACCGGTTCCAGCCGGTCCAGCAGGTCCGCGACGTCGTCGGTGACGAGCCGTTCGCGCCCGGCCGCGTCCAGGATGATGATCGCATCGGTGCCGTAGCGGGCCGCGCGCCACTTGTTCTCCTGGACGTGCCACGGCGGCAGCGTCGGCAGGATCTCGCCGTCTTCCAGGCGCTCCGCGAAGTCGTCGACCAGGCACTGCGTCAGCGCCGCGATCGCGCCGACCTCCTCCAGCGTCGGCAGGCCGTCGCAGACGCGCATCTCGATCGTGCCGAGCTTCGGCGACGGCCGGATGTCCCACCGGATCTCGGAAAAGCTGTCGATCACGCCGGTGGTGAACATGTCCTCGACGTAGCTCTCCAGTTCCGCCCACTTCCGGAACTGGAACGGCAGCCCGGCCGTCGGAAGCTGCTGGAACATCAGCGCCCGGTTCGACGCGTACCCGGTGTCCTCGGCGCCCCAGTACGGCGAGGACGCCGACAGCGCCTGCAGGTGCGGCGCGTAGTTGAGCAGCGCGTCGAGGATCGGCAGCACCTTCTCGCGGTGGTCGACCCCGACGTGGATGTGGACGCCGTAGATCAGCATCTGCCGTCCCCACCACTGGGTCCGGTCGATCAGCTTGGCGTAGCGCTCCTTGTCGGTGACCTTCTGCTGGTACCAGTTCGAGAACGGGTGCGTCCCGGCCGAGAACATCTCGACCCCGAGCGGGTCGGCGACGCCGTGCACGACGTCGAGCGAGTCGTTCAGGTCGGCCTTGATCTCGCCGATCGTGTCGCAGACGCCGGTGATGATCTCGATCGTGTTGAGCAGCAGCTCCTGCTTGATCTTCGGGTGCTCGGCCTCCCCGTCGGGCCGGACGGCTTCGAGGATCTGCTCGGCCACCGAGGACAGCTCGCCGCTGCGGCGGTCCACCAGGCCGAGTTCCCATTCCACGCCGACGGTCGATCGCCGCGAAGGGCTGAACTCGATGTGCATCGCCGTGGAGTCAGACCTGGGCGCCGGTGCTGGGGTCGGCGCCGGGCGGCGGACCCTGCCGGACGCGGAGCAGCAGCAGCGCGATCGCCGTCGCGAGCGCGAGGATGCCCAGCGGCGTCGCCACCGTCGGGCCGACGCCGATCGCCCCGGGCAGGATCAGCAGGAACAACCCGGCCAGGAACAGCAGCAGGATGAGGAACGCACCCATCTTCGGCCGGGGCAGCGGCGGCGGCTCCGGCGGGACGTAGTGCTCGTCGTCGTCCGCCGGATCGTCGGAGAACATCGTGGTGTCCCACGTCGTGCCCCCGGACCGCCAGCCGGGCTCCGGCGGGGTGTCCACGGCCGGCGGCTCGGGCGACCGCTCCGGCGTCTTCCGCGGCTCGTTCCCCGCGCCGGCCCCGGTGGCACCCGCGGTGTCCGCCCGGTCGGCGATGTCGTCTTCGGGCAGCCCGAACCCGCCAGCGCGCAGGTCCGCGACGATCTCGGCGAACGTCGCGTCGACGTCCTCCGGCCCGTCCTTCCCCCGGCTCATGCGGTCTCCTCCGGCTGGACAGCGTGCGCCTTCGCGAACTCGACGCTACGCGTGAAAATCACCTCGGCGTCGTTGTCCTGCGTCGCCACGTGGTAGCTGTTCTCCAGCACCACCTCGGTGACGTCGGTGCTCGAGACGCCCTGCAGCACCAGCTGCGAGTTCACCGGCTCGACGACATGGTCGACCGACGAGTGCAGCAGCAGCACCGGCTGGGTCACCTTCGCCAGGTCGGCGCGCACGACCGCCCACAGCTTCGCCAGGCTCGCCGCCGCCCGCACCGGCGTGCGCGGGTAGGCCAGTTCCGTCTCGCCCGGCTTCTTGATGTCGTTCGCGATCGCCGGCACCGACGGCACGATCCGGCCCAGCACCGGCAGCAGCCTCGTGTCCCACTTCAGCCGCGTCACCGACGGGTTGACCAGGACGATCCCGGCGATCCGGTCACCGAACTCCTCGGCGAGGCGCAGGGTGAGCGTGCCGCCCATGGAGAGGCCGCCGACGAAGACGGTCCTGCACGTCGAGAGCAGCGCGAGCAGGGCTTCGCGGACGGCGCCGTACCAGTCTTCCCACGTCGTGCGGTTGAGGTCCGGCCAGCGGGTCCCGTGGCCCGGCAGCAGCGGGCAGCGCACCGTGAACCCGGCCCCGGCCAGGTGGTCACCCCAGGCCCGCATGCTCGCCGGGGTACCGGTGAACCCGTGGCAGAGCAGGAACCCGGTATCGGCCGAACCGGTGTGGCCGAACGGTTCCGCGCCGGCGAGCACGCCCATGCGATCGCCTTCCGTGTGAGCGGGGCAGTCCCTCCATGCTCTCACGCCCGGCGGACCTTGTGGGGTTCCGCCCGTGCCCCGAATTCGCTGTGAGATCGATCGCTGCCGAAGCGGTAACCGGGTGGTCTGCGTTGTGCGGCGGCCACCGGTGTTCGTACGCTGTTCGTCTCGGGTGAACAGGGGCTGCGCTGCGATGGAGGACTGAGGCACCGGTGCTGTACTGGCTCATGAAGTGGGTATTCATCGGACCGCTGCTCAAGACGCTGTGGCCGACCAAGGTCGTCGGCGCGGAAAACATCCCCGAGACCGGCGGCGCGATCCTGGCCGGCAACCACCTGGCGGTCGCCGACTCGTTCTTCATGCCGCTGCGGGTCAAGCGCAAGGTGACCTTCCCGGCCAAGTCCGAGTACTTCACCGAGCCCGGCTTCAAGGGCACGCTCAAGAAGTGGTTCTTCACCGGCGTCGGCCAGTTCCCGATCGACCGCTCCGGCGGCAACGCCGCGCAGGCCGCCCTCGACACCGCCATCCGCCTGGTCAAGGCCGGCCACCTGCTCGGCATCTACCCGGAGGGCACCCGGTCCCCGGACGGACGGCTCTACAAGGGCAAGACCGGCGTCGCCCGGATCGCCCTGGAGTCCGGCGGCGTCGTGATCCCGGTGGCGATGGTCGGCACCGACAAGGTCAACCCGATCGGCTCCAAGATGTGGTGGCCGCGCCGCCTCGAAGTCCGCTTCGGCAAGCCCCTGGACTTTTCCCGGTACGAGGGTCTCTCGGGTGACCGCTTCATCGAGCGGTCGATCACCGACGAAATCATGTACGCGCTGATGGAGCTGTCCGGCCAGGAGTACGTCGACATCTACGCGGCGAAGGCGAAGGAACTGCTCGCGGCCGAGGCAGCCGGCGTGAAGCCGAACGTGCCGACCCAGCCCGCCGCACGTGACGCAGCCCGGGTGCCCGATTCGAAGGTCGGCTGACCCACTACTGTTCACCGGTGCGGTTTTTCTACGACACCGAGTTCATCGAAGACGGCGTGACCATCGATCTGGTGTCGATCGGGGTGGTGGACGAACGCGGCCGCGAGTTCTACGCGGTCTCGACGGAGTTCGATCCCGCGAAAGCCGGGCAGTGGGTCCGCGACAACGTCCTGGACAAGCTGCCCTCGCCCGCCGACCGCGCTTGGCGCAGCCGCGAGAAGATCCGCACCGACCTGCTGGAGTTCTTCGGCAAGCCGCCGGGCGGCATCGAACTGTGGGCCTGGTTCGCGGCCTACGACCACGTGGCGCTGGCCCAGCTGTGGGGCCCGATGCCCGCCTTGCCGCGCCAGCTGCCGCGGTTCACCCGCGACCTGCGTCAGCGCTGGGAGGACGCCGGGAAGCCGAAGCTCCCGGCCGCCCCCACCGACCAGCACGACGCCCTCGCGGACGCGAAGCACAACCTGGCCCGCTGGGAAGTCATCGAGGAGTACTTCCACCGCCGCTGAGGCGGACGGCGATGCCGTCGAGGAGGAACTCGAGGCCGGCCCGGAAGGTCTCGCCGGCGTCCAGGTGCGGGCCGTCGCGAACCATCGACTCGACGGCGGGGAACCGGCCGGCGGCGAAGGCGCGCTCCAGGTAGGGGCCGTAGGCGGCCTGCCACTGCCGCTTGTCCATCCCGCTGGCCCGTTCCGCCCGCCGTTCGCCGATCTCCCGGCGCACCGCGCCGACCACGTACGCGTTGACCGCGGCGACGGCCGGCACGACGGTGTCCAGGTCGATGCCGGCCAGCCCGGCCAGCACGGCGTTCCCGCTGGCCAGCGTGTTCGGCCCGAGCTGCGGCCGCCCGCCGAGCAGGTCGGCGAGCCATTCGTGCCGGTGGACGGCCCGGCGGACGGTTTCGGCGTGGGAGCGCAGCACCTCGCGCCACCCGTCGCCGGCCGGCCGGATCCCGGCGTAGACCGCGTCGACCATCAGGTCGAGCAGCTCCTCCTTGGTGTCGATGTAGCCGTACAGCCGCATCGGCCCGACGTCCAGCGCGCCGGCGACCTTGCGCAGCGACACCGCGTCCAGGCCGTCGGCGTCGGCCAGCCGGATCGCCGCGCGCACGATCGCGTCCCGGCTCAGCGGCGCCGGTGCCGCCCGATCCGGCGGCTCGGGTCGTTCCCACACCAACATGCCGCGGACGATACATCGGCTGTCGCGATACACTGTATCGAGACATACAGCGTATAGAGGGGACCACGATGACCATCGCCATCATCGGAGCGGGCATGGGCGGCCTGGCTCTGGCCCGGGTGCTGCACGTGCACGGCATCGACGCGGTCGTGTACGAGCGCGAGCCGGCCCGGGACGCCCGGGACCAGGGCAGCATGCTGGACATCCACTCCGGCCAGCGCGCACTGCGCGAAGCCGGTCTGCTCGACCAGTTCTTCGAGATCGCCCGCGGCGAGGGTCAGGACATGCGGCTGCTCCAACCGGACGGAACGCTGCTGCTGCAGGAGGACACCCCCGACGACGCACCGCTCCTGCGCCCGGAGGTGGACCGGGCGGACCTGCGCAACCTGCTCCTGGATTCCCTGCCCGAAGGGACGGTGCGCTGGGGGCACGCGTTCGAGTCCGCGGACGCCGGCGTGCTGCGCTTCGCGGACGGCCGCAGCGCGCGGTACGACCTGCTGGTCGGCGCGGACGGCGCGAACTCCCGGGTCCGCCCCCTGCTCACCGACGCCCGCCCGGAGCACCTGGGCCAGAACGCGGTCGAGCTCGGCATCCCGGACGTCGACCGCACGCACCCGGACCTGGCGGCCATGGTGGGCCGCGGCAACTGCTGGGTCTTCGGCGACGGGATTTCCCTGGCGGCCCAGCGCAACGGCGACGGCCGCGTCCGCATCGGCATCAGCTTCTACAACACGCCGGAGGACTGGTTCGCGACGAGCGGGATCCCGTTCGACGACCCGGCGGCGGCCCGGGCCCGCCTGATCGAGCTGCTCCCCGGCTGGGACAAGCGGTTCACGGCGTTGATCGAGGCCAGTGACGACCGGGTGGTGCCGCGCACGCTCACCACCCTGCCGGTGGGCCTGACGTGGGAATCCCGCCCGGACGTGACGCTCCTCGGCGACGCGGCGCACCTGATGCCGCCGGTGGGGGAGGGGGCGAACATGGCGCTGCTCGACGGAGCGGAGCTGGCGCTGGCGTTGGCGGCGCACCCGGAGGACCAGGCGTCGGCGGTGCGGGAGTACGAGCGCGAGATGTTCGAGCGGACGGGCGCGGCGGCCCGGATGTCGGCGGGGATGCAGGAACTGCTGATGTCCCCGGACGCGGCCCAGCGGCTGCTGGAGTTCTTCCAGCCTGGCTGACTCCCGGCAGTCCGAGTTCGGCCGGCCAGGCCGACTCCCGGCAGTTTCGGTTCGTGCGGCCGCGCGGGCCGGCCGCACGAACCGAAACTGTCGGTGCCCACCGGTAACGTGAAAACCGGGGATCCCCCGGGCGGGGACCCCTCAGCGGCGCGCCCGCACCGCCGAGGCCAGCTCGTCCAGCAGCGGCGCGGTGTCGTCCCAAGCCAGGCAGGCGTCCGTGATCGACTGCCCGTAGGTCAGCTCGCCGGCGTGCCCCAGCGAAAGCTCCTGCCGCCCGCCGGCCAGGAAGCTCTCCATCATCAGCCCGGAAATCCCGCGCTCCCCGCCGGCGATCCGCTCGGCGAGCTCCCGCACCACCGCGCCCTGGCGCACGTGGTCCTTGCCGCTGTTGCCGTGCGAAGCGTCGATGATCACCCGCTCGGGCAGCCCCGCCTTCGCCAGCCGCGCCAGGGTGTCGGCGACAGTTCCGGCGTCGTAGTTCGGGCCCGCGTTGTGGCCGCGCAGGATCACGTGGCAGTCCGGGTTGCCCGACGTCGTCAGCAGGGCCGCGAGGCCGTCGGTGTTGATGCCCGGGAACACGTGGCTCGCCGCCGCCGCGCGGGTGGCGTCGATCGCCACCTGGACGTCGCCCTCCGTCGAGTTCTTGATGCCCACCGGCATCGACAGCGCGCTGCACAGCTGGCGGTGCACCTGGCTGGCCGCGGTCCGGGCGCCGATCGAGCCCCACGTGACGATGTCGGAGATGAACTGCGGCGTGATGGGATCGAGGAATTCACACCCCACCGGCAGGCCGAGCGCCGACACGTCGAGCAGCAGCTTGCGGGCCATCCGCAGGCCCTTGTTGACGGCGAACGTGCCGTCGAGGTCCGGGTCGTTGATCAGGCCCTTCCAGCCCAGCGTCGTGCGCGGCTTCTCGAAGTACACGCGCATCACGATGTGCAGTTCGCCGCGCAGCTGCTCGGCCTTCGCCGACAGCCGCTGGGCGTAGTCCAGGGCCGCTTCGGGGTCGTGGACCGAACACGGGCCGACCACGACGAGCAGCCGGTCGTCGCGGCCTTCGAGGATGTCGACCGTTTCGGCGCGGCCGTGGCGCACCACCTTCGCGACGGCGGCGTCGACCGGATGGTCTTCGCGCAGCAGCGCGGGCGAAATGAGCGGACTGATCGACGTGGTGCGCGCGGCGTCGAGGTCACCGATGGTGGCCGGTCCGGCGGAGAGCGTCATGGCGGGGGTGTTCCTTCCTGGTGGACACCGACCCGCGGGGGACACGCCGAGCCGGTTTCGAAATCCGGCTCGGGGTGGGAGGTCAGCGCAGGTTCACGCCGCCGTGCCCACCCGGGGCCGGCTTCGTAAACCAGAAATAGCGCTGCACGGGCTCAACGTAGCACAGCGCGCCCGCGGACCGATCCGGCAGGTGGTACGGGCTGCACCGATCAAGACGAGAGCCGCTACGCTGGCGTCTGACGAAATGTGACTGTCATCTCCCGAGAACAGACGGAGGCTTCTCATGCGTGTCGGTGTGCTGACCGGCGGCGGCGACTGCCCGGGGCTCAACGCGGTGATCCGCGCGGTGGTGCGCAAGGGCATCGAGGTGCACGGCTGGGACTTCGTGGGCTTCCGCAACGGCTGGAACGGCCCGCTCACCGGCGACAGCCGCCCGCTGGGCCTGAACGACGTCGAGGACATCCTCACCCGCGGCGGCACCATCCTGCGGTCCTCGCGCACGAACCCGTACAAGGTCGAGGGCGGCGTCGACAAGATCAAGCAGGTCCTGGCCGACCAGGGCGTCGACGCGCTGATCGCGATCGGCGGCGAGGACACCCTCGGCGTCGCGAAGCGGCTGACCGACGACGGCGTCGGCGTCGTGGGTGTACCGAAGACGATCGACAACGACCTCGGCGCCACCGACTACACGTTCGGCTTCGACACCGCGGTCTCCATCGCGACCGAGGCGATCGACCGGCTGCACACCACGGCCGAGTCGCACCACCGCGCGCTCGTCGTCGAGGTCATGGGCCGGCACGCCGGCTGGATCGCGCTGCACTCCGGCCTCGCCGGCGGCGCGAGCGTCATCCTGGTGCCGGAGCGGCACTTCAACGTCGACCAGGTCGTCTCCTGGGTCGAGCGCCGCTTCGAGAAGGAGTACGCGCCGATCATCGTCGTCGCCGAGGGCGCGCTGCCCGAGGGCGGCGAGGAGAAGCTGCTCACCGGCGAGAAGGACGCCTTCGGGCACGTCCGCCTCGGCGGCATCGGCACCTGGCTGGCCGACGAGATCGCCCACCGCACCGGCAAGGAGTCCCGCGCGGTGGTCCTGGGCCACGTCCAGCGCGGCGGCACCCCGACGGCCTACGACCGCGTCCTGGCCACCCGCTTCGGCCTCAACGCGGTCGACGCGGTCGCGGACGGCGACTTCGGCGTGATGGTCGCCCTGAAGGGCACGGACATCGTCCGCGTGAAGCTGTCCGAGGCGACGGCGGAGCTGAAGACGGTCCCGGTCGAGCGTTACCAGGAAGCCGAAGTCTTCTTCGGCTGAGTTGCCCGCCGAAGGGCCGCCCCGGGAGTCCGGGGCGGCCCTTCGCGCGTTCAGGGGCGCTGCCGCACCGCGTCGACGATGCCCTGGCTCACCACCGCACCGTCCATTCCGGAGCCGAGGTAGGCGAAGGTGACCGGGTCGAACAGGAACTCGTCCTGGTTGCCGATCCCGTGCTCGGTGGTGCTGTCCCAGGTGACGCCGAGGACCGTCCGGCCGGTGGCGTCCTTCGCGCCGGTGCGGGCGACCAGCCCGGGCACCTTCGCCACGGCCTCGTAGAGCGCAGCCCGCGCCGCCGGGCGCAGGTAGCCGCCGGCCAGTTCGACCACCTCGCGGCCGAGGTCGTGCAGGGTGTCGCCTTCGCCGTAGGTGCTCTGGTGCAGGTAGGCGAGCATGGCGTCGGCGTCCGTCGGCAGGTCCGGGGGAGCGGCGGGGTGCGGCACGCACCGGCTCGTCGCGCGCTTCCCGTCGCGGCAGCCCGCCACCGCGGTTTCGTGGCCGAAGACGAACGCCAGTCCGTCGTGCGTGCCGTCTGCCGAAGCCCACGTTTCGTTCTCCCGGCCGTCCGCGAGCCGCGTCTTCGTGTAGACGAACTGGTCCGGCCGCGGGATGACGTCCGGCAGGGCGCGCGCCTTCGCGGCCGCGGCGTGCAGGATGCGCACCGGTTCGGGCTCGGGCACCGGGCCGGCGTCTTCCGCCGGCGTGAGCACGACGACGGCGGCGGCGGCCGCGGCGAGCCCGGCCACCGTGACCGAGGCCCATACCCGGCGCCGAGCCGGCCGGCGCGCCGTGGCGGCGAGCAGCTCGGCCCGTTTCCGGGCCAGGTCGTCGCGCGCCGGCAGCCCGGCCGGTCCGGCGAAGTCCCGGAGCAGTTGCATCTCATCCATGGTTCGAGACCTCCTCGGGTGCCGGCACGGTGCGGACTTTCCGGCGGGCCCGGTGCAGGCGCGACCGGACGGTGCCCAGGGGGATCGCCAGCGCGACGGCGACCTCGTCGTAGCTCAGCCCTTCCCAGGCAATCAGCAGCAGCACGTCCCGGTCCCGCCGGGCCAGCCCGGCCAGGGCCCCGGCCAGCCGGTCGTTCATCGCCTGGGCGGTCACCCGCTCGGCGACCCGGTCCGCGTGGCCGTCCTGGTCGGCGGGCGGCCCCAGGGCGGCGCGCAGCCGGTACTCGCGGGCCTCTTCGCGACGGCGCTGCCCGACGAGGTTGGTCGCGATGCCGTAGAGCCACGGCCGCGCGCTCGCGAACGCCGGGTCGTAGCGGGCACGCCCGCCGAACGCGATCAGGAACGTCTCGCCCATCAGGTCGTCGGCGGCCTGGCCGCCGAGCCGCCGGGCGAGGTAGCGATGGATGTGCGGGGCGTGGCGGTCGAAGACCACCGCGAACCGCTCGGGGTGCCGGATCGACGCGGTGATGACCTCCGCGTCGTCCCCGGCTTCACCTGGTGGACTCATGAACCGCCTGCCTGTCGTGAGGTCATCTCCCCCGTTGTTGGCAGGACGGGCGGATCGAGTTCACGCTAGATGCGGGCCAGCACGTCCAGGACGCCGACGGCGGCGGCGATGTCTTCGGTGAGCGGCCGGTCGTCGACGCTCTCGTCCAGCACCGCGGCTGCCGCCTCGAAGGCGTCGCGCACCGGCAGCTCCACCAGATCGGCCTCGCGCATCCGCAGCGCGCGGACCGCCGCCACCAGCTCGCACGCCAGGACCTGCTGGTAGGCCGAGCACGCCGCGGTCGCCGCGCGGGCCGCCTGGGTCGAGAAGCTCGCGTGGTCCTCGATGCCGCGGGAGACGACCGCCGTGCCGAGCGTGGCCGGGAGCGCCGCCTGGCGCAGCTCCGTCAGCGCGTCGTGGGCCACGTACTCCAGGATCATCACGCCCGAGCTGCCCGGCGGCCCCGCCGCCAGGAACGGCCGCAGGCCGGTGAACTCGGGTTCCAGCAGGTCGCCCAAGCGGGCCACCGACAGCTCCGCCACCTGGTGCACGGTCGCCCGGGCCTGGTCCAGCGCCGTCGACACGTACGCCGTGTGGAAGTGCGCGTGGTGGTACGCGTCGCCGTGCACCGTCGAGATCATCGGGTTCTCGGTGCTCGCGTTGATCTCGACGGCGAGGACGTCCCGGAGGTAGTGGATCGCGTCCAGCGCCGGGCCCTGCACCTGCGGGAACGCCCGCAGCCCGAACGGGTCCTGGATCCGGCGCCCCGGCTTCGGCGTCTGGTGCATGCCCAGCAGCCGCCGCATTTCGGCCGCGCAGGCGACCTGCCCCGCGTGCGGACGCGCTTCGTGCACCGGGGTCGCGTACGCCTCGGGGTTGCCGTCGAGCGCGACGTACGTCAGCGCCGCGACGGCGTGGCTCGCGCGGGTCAGCGTGTCCAGCCGCATCGCCGCCAGGGTCGCCTCGGCGAGCGTCGCGGCGTTGCTGCTCATGAACGCCAGCGCGTCGCCCGCGCGCACCGGCACCGGCGGCGCGTCACCGGTGACCCACGGCCGCTCGCCGGTGAGCGCCAGCGCCGCCTCGGCCAGCGGGGCCAGGTCGCCGGTGCCGATCGCGCCGAGCCGGTGCACCAGCGGCCGCGCGCCGGTGCGGACCGCGTCGGCCAGCGCGCCGATCAGCTCGGGGCTGATCCCGGACCGGCCGGCCAGCAGCTGGTTGAGCCGGATCAGCAGCATCGCCCGCACGTGCCCCGGTGGCATCTCGTCGCCGCTGCCGCCGGCGTGGCTGCGCAGCAGCCGCAGGCCGTGCTCGGTCGAGCTCTCGACCGAGTCGTCCTTGTTGGCCCCGACACCGGTGGTCCGCCCGTAGACCACCCGGCGGGTGCTCAGTTCTTCGGCGAGCTTCCACGCGTGCTCGGCCGCGCGCAGTGCGGCGATCGAGACGTCGATGCCCAGCGGGCCCTCGGTGCGCGCCGCGGTCACGACGTCCGCGCAGCGCAGGGTCCGGCCGTCCACCCGGATCAACGGCAGCCCTCCTTCCGGCTGCCCTCACTATGCGGCTAGGGCGACGGCGGCTGCCAGGGGGGCATCGTCCAGTCCCAGCGCGGGACCGGCTCGTGCGGGTTCGGCTCGGCGCCGGGTGCGGAGAAGATGACGGCCAGGCGGCTGCCCCACTCGAGGTAGCCGGCGAACGCGGCGCGGAACTCGGGATCTGCGGGCAGACCGGCCTCGTCGGCGGCGTCGAGCAGCAGGTTCACCCACCGGCGGCGCTGCTCTTCGGTGATGCCTCGACCGAGGTGGCGGCCGACCATGTGGGCGTGGCCGCCGCGGCTGTCGGAGTAGCCGGCCGGACCGCCGAAGACCTCGCCGAGCCAGACCGCGACGTGCTTCGGGTGGTCAGGGTCCATGCCGCGGAAGACGGGTTCGAGCAGCGGATCTTCGAGGACGTGGCCGTAGAAGATCGTCAGCAGCTTCTCGAGGGCTTCGTGGCCGCCTGCCCATTCGTAGAGGGTCGGGGGCGGCGGCGTTTCTGGCACGATCACCGGATCAGGCAACCAGGGCCGGCCCGGCCGGGCAACCACGTACTTTCCGGTGCGTAGGGGGGAGACGGATGAAGCGGTACCACTGCGCGACGGAACTGGCGGTCGACCTCATCGGGGGCAAGTGGAAGCCGGTGATCCTGGCGCACCTGAAGGAGGGCGCCCACCGCTACGGCGAGCTGCGGCGCCGGATGCCGGGGGTGAGCGAGAAGATGCTGACCCAGCAGCTGCGCGAGCTGGCGGCGGACGGCATCGTCCGCCGCGAGGAGTTCGACGGCCGGGTCCCGCACGTCGAGTACCACCTGACGGCGGTGGGGGACGAGCTCCGCCCGGCTCTGACGGCGCTGTACGAATGGGGCGAGCGCCGCGCGGCCGAGCGGGGGATCACGTTCGGACCGGGCTGACCGGGCGGTCGGCTCAGGCCGGGCCGGTTTCGTCCAGGCGGCGTTCCAGGGCGTCCAGCCGGTCCGACCAGAAGCGGCGGTAGGGCGCCAGCCAGGCGTCCACCTCGGCCAGGGGTTCCGGGCGCAGCGCGTAGCACCGCCGCTGCGCCGCGACGCGCACCGTCACCAGCCCCGCCTCCCGCAGCACCCGCAGGTGCTTGGACACCGCGGGCTGGCTCAGCGCCAGCTCGTCGACGAGCTCGCCGACCGAGCGCTCGCCGTCACGCAGCAGGTCGAGGATGCTCCGGCGCCGGGGCTCGGCGAGGACGTCGAAAGTCTGCATCACCCCTGAAATGTGCTCCGCCGGGCATATTCCTGTCAAGGAATGTGGACCTCACATGGTCTGAACCATTGACCTAGTGGTCTAGTCCACTTACGGTGGGTGTGGTCCCCACCACTCCGGCACCGATGCCGTGGGTAATTCCCCGGAGGGAGAACGCATGTCCCGTTTCCGCAGGAAAAGCTTCTCGGCCCTGCTGACCGTGGCGGCCGCCGCGGGTCTCGTCGCGGGCGGGGTCACCGCCCCGGCCGCCACCGCCGCGACCGAGGCGTCCGTCGGCAAGGTGGTCGGCTACTTCACCGAATGGGGTGTCTACGACCGCAACTACCACGTCAAGAACATCGAGACGTCGGGCTCGGCGAGCAAGCTGACCCACATCAACTACGCGTTCGGCAACGTGACGAACGGCGGCTGCGCGCTCGGCGACGCCTACGCCGACTACCAGAAGACCTACGACGCCGCGGGCAGCGTCGACGGCGTCGCCGACACCTGGGACCAGCCCCTCGCCGGCAGCTTCAACCAGCTCAAGAAGCTCAAGGCCAAGCACCCCGGCCTGAAGGTCATCTGGTCCTTCGGCGGCTGGACCTGGTCGGGCGGGTTCGGGCAGGCCGCGCAGAACCCGGCGGCGTTCGCGAACTCCTGCTACAACCTGGTCAACGACCCGCGCTGGGCCGGTGTCTTCGACGGCATCGACATCGACTGGGAATACCCCAACGCCTGCGGCCTGTCGTGCGACACCAGCGGTGCGGCGGCGTTCAAGAACCTCCTCCAGGCGTTGCGGGCGAAGTTCGGCTCGAAGCTGGTCACCGCGGCGATCACCGCCGACGGCACCAGTGGCGGCAAGATCGACGCGGCCGACTACGGCGGCGCCGCGCAGTACGTCGACTGGTACAACGTGATGACGTACGACTACTTCGGTGCCTGGGCTGCGCAGGGCCCGACCGCGCCGCACTCGCCGCTGACGTCCTACGCCGGCATCCCGACCGCGGGCTTCTACTCCGACGCGGCGATCCAGAAGCTCAAGAGCAAGGGCGTCCCGGCGAGCAAGCTGCTGCTGGGCATCGGGTTCTACGGCCGCGGCTGGACCGGCGTCACGCAGAGCGCCCCGGGCGGCACCGCGACCGGCCCGGCGCCCGGCAAGTACGAGCAGGGCATCGAGGACTACAAGGTGCTGAAGACGTCCTGCCCGGCGACCGGCACCGTCGCCGGCACCGCGTACGCCAAGTGCGGCAGCAACTGGTGGAGCTACGACACCCCGTCGACCATCGCGGGCAAGATCTCCTACGCCCGGACCCAGGGCCTGGGCGGCGCGATGTTCTGGGAGCTCTCCGGTGACACCACGAACGGCGAGCTGATCACCGCCGTCGCGAAGTAGCGCACGCGGGGGCACCGGCGAAACTTGTCGGTGCCCCCGTTTATCGTCGCGGGCGTGACGTTCAGCGGATTCGGCGAGTACGCCGTCGACTTCTACGACGGCCTCGTGGAAGACAACTCCAAGCCCTACTGGGACGACCACGTCGAGACCTACAAGTCCGACGTCCGCGCCCCGATGGAGGCGCTGCTGGCCGAGCTGGCGCCCGAGTTCTCCGACGGCTTCGGCGAGCCCAAGGTGTTCCGCCCCTACCGGGACGTCCGGTTCGCCAAGGACAAGACGCCGTACAAGACCCACTGCGGGGCGGTCATCGAGCAGGGCCGCGGCGGCGGCGCCTACTACGTCGAGGTGGGCCCGGAAGGCTTGCGCGTCGGCGGCGGGTGCTTCCACCTGGCGTCCGACCAGATCGCGCGGTTCCGCCAGGCCGTCGACACGGAACTGCACGGAGAGGCGCTGCGGAAGATCCTCGCCAAGCTCGAGCGGGCGGGCTGGGAGGTCCGGGGCGACCGGCTGAAGTCGAAGCCGCGCGGGTTCGACGCCGGCCACCCCCGGCTGGACCTGCTGCGCTACCGCTCGGTCTACGCGGTCCGGGTGTGGGAGCCGGACGACGTCCTGCACGAACGGGGGGCGCTCGATCGGGTGAAGAAGGCCTGGCGGCAGGTGCGCGAGTTCAACGAGTGGGCCCGCGACCGGGTCGGCCCGAGTGAACAACCCCGTCGCTGACCGCGCCTGACCAGGCAGGCTTCTGAACACTTTCTTGAACATTCGGGATCGGTACAGACGTACGAGCGAACAGGGTCTACGCTATGTGGACGTGAGCCGACGCGCGAAGATCGTTTGTACCCTGGGCCCCGCCACCGCGACCCCGGAGAAGATGCGGGCACTGGTGGATGCCGGCATGGACGTGGCCAGAATGAACTTCAGCCACGGCAGCCACAGCGACCACAAGCAGGTCTACGACCTGATCCGGGGCGCCGCCGCCGACAGCGGCCGCGCGGTCGGCATCCTCGCCGACCTGCAGGGCCCCAAGATCCGCCTGGGCACGTTCGCCGGCGGGCCGGTCGAGTGGCACAACGGCGACATCGTCCGGATCACCGTCGAGGACGTCGCCGGCACCCACGACCGGGTCTCGACCACCTACAAGGGCCTGGCGAGGGACGCCAAGCCTGGTGACCGCCTGCTCGTCGACGACGGCAAGGTCGGCCTGGTGGTCCGCAAGGTCGAGGGCCCGGACGTGGTGTGCGAGGTCACCGAGGGCGGCCCGGTCAGCAACAACAAGGGCGTCTCGCTGCCCGGCATGGACGTCTCCGTGCCGGCGCTGTCCGAGAAGGACATCGAGGACCTCGAGTTCGCGCTCGAGCTGGGCGTCGACTTCATCGCCCTGTCCTTCGTCCGCTCGCCGGCCGACATCGACCTGGTCCACCAGGTGATGGACCGGGTCGGCAAGGGCAGGCTGCCGGTCGTCGCCAAGATCGAAAAGCCCGAAGCCGTCTACAACCTCGAGGCCATCGTGCTGGCCTTCGACGCGGTGATGGTCGCCCGTGGCGACCTCGGCGTCGAGCTGCCGCTGGAGCAGGTCCCGCTGGTGCAGAAGCGCGCCATCCAGATCTGCCGCGAGAACGCGAAGCCGGTCATCGTCGCGACGCAGATGCTCGAGTCGATGATCAACAACTCCCGCCCGACCCGCGCCGAGGCCTCCGACGTCGCCAACGCGGTGCTCGACGGCGCCGACGCGCTGATGCTGTCCGGCGAGACCTCGGTCGGCCGGTACGCGATCGAGGTCGTGGAGACGATGGGCCGGATCATCGAGGCGGTCGAGACCGACTCGCCGATCGTGCCGCCGCTCTCGCACGTCCCGCGCACCAAACGCGGCGTGATCTCCTACGCCGCCCGCGACATCGGCGAGCGGCTCAACGCGAAGGCCCTGGTCGCGTTCACGCAGTCCGGTGACACCGTGCGCCGCCTCGCGCGGCTGCACACGCGGCTGCCGCTGCTGGCGTTCACGCCCGAGGAGTGCGTGCGCAGCCAGCTGTCGATGACCTGGGGCACCAACACCCACATCGTCCCGCAGGTCAACTCGACCGACCAGATGATCCAGCAGGTCGACCACGCGATGCTGGAGATGGGCAAGTACCAGAAGGGCGACCTGGTCGTCATCGTGGCCGGCTCCCCGCCGGGCACCGTCGGGTCGACCAACCTGATCCGCGTGCACCGCCTCGGTGAAGACGACCACGCATAAGGGACGCGTCACCCGTCCAGCGCATAAGGTCTGGCCATGACTGAAATGGCCAGGACGGCCGCCACCGAACTGGAGATCCCCGGTGGCGGCCAGCCGGTGCTCGACCGCCTGATCGCGCTGCTCGACCTGGAAAAGATCGAAGAGAACATCTTCCGCGGCGTCTCGCCCGCCCACTCGCCGGTGCGGGTGTTCGGCGGGCAGGTCGCCGGCCAGGCGCTGGTCGCGGCCGGGCGCACCGTCCCCGAGGAACGCCGGGTGCACTCGCTGCACGCGTACTTCATCCGCGGCGGCGACCCCAGTGTGCCGATCGTGTACGAGGTCGACCGGATCCGCGACGGCCGGTCGTTCACCACCCGCCGGGTCGTCGCGATCCAGCACGGCAAGGCGATCTTCTCGCTCTCGGCGTCGTTCCAGACGGACGAACCGGGCATCGAGCACTCCGAGGCCATGCCCGAGGGCATCCCGGCGCCGGAGACGCTGCCGACGCTGATGGAACGCGCCGAGGGGTACGCCATCGGCGCGCACGCCCGGCCGCGGCCGATCGACCTGCGGTACGTCAACGAGCCGCCGTGGGTCACCCGGGAGACCGGCGAGCGGCCCGCGCGCAACCAGGTGTGGATGCGCGCCGACGGGAAACTGCCCGACCAGCAGCTGCTGCACGTCTGCGTGCTGACCTACGCCTCGGACATGACACTGCTCGACTCGGTGCTCGCGCGCCACGGCGTCTACTGGGACACCGACAAGGTGCTCGGCGCCAGCCTCGACCACGCGCTGTGGTTCCACCGGCCGTTCCGCGCGGACGAGTGGTTCCTCTACGACAGCGCCTCGCCGACGGCGTCCGGTGCCCGCGGTCTGGCCACCGGCCGGTTCTTCGCCGAGGACGGCACCCTCATCGCGACGGTCGTCCAAGAAGGACTCTTGCGCGTCTTGTGAAGTTCGCCGGGAAATCACCCTTCCGGGCGACGAATAGCTCGAATATTCGTCCCGAATAAAGGGCACTCGGCCGACGTGAGGGGGCCGGGACCGATCGGGGGACGGCCCCGGACCCCTTCGCCCGACGACCGGGCAGCACTTCGCGCGATCATCGTCTACCCTGCTCAGAGGCCCGTCGAAGCCACGGCGGGCCGACCGTCGAGCGCCCGTTGCAGTGCAGGGTGCGAGGATACAAGAGCATTTTGCAAATTGCAGATCCGGTGCCGGCAATCGCCTCGTGTTAATGCTCCACCGACTCTGCGACCGGCTGGTTAGATACAGGAAGCACGTCGAGATCCGGAGGTGCCGCGATGGCAAGGGGACAGAGCCCCACGGTTCGCCGCCGGAGGCTCGCGGGGGAGCTGCGCCGGCTCCGCGAAGCCGCGGACCTCACCATCGACGAGGTGGGGGAGAAGCTCGAGTGCTCCGCCTCGAAGATCAGCCGCATCGAAACCGGCCACGTCGGGGTCACCCCGCGTGACGCCCGCGACATGCTGGCCCTCTACGGCATCACCGGCGACGAGCAGGAGGCGCTCGTCCAGCTGGCCAGGGAGGCCCGCAAGCGCGGCTGGTGGCACGCGTACAACGAAGTCTTCACCGGCACCTTCGTCGGGCTCGAGGCCGACGCCAGCTCACTGCGGGCGTTCCAGGCGCTGCTGGTGCCGGGGCTGCTGCAGACCGAGCGGTACGCCCGCGCGGTGATCCGCGCGCTGCGCCCGGACGCCGAGGACGCCGAGATCCGCCGGCGCGTCGCGGCCCGGATGGCGCGCCAGGAACTGCTGTCCGAGACTCCGCCGCCGGAGTACTGGGCCGTGATGGACGAGGCCGTGCTGCGCCGCGTGGTCGACGGCCCCGAGGTGATGGCCGAGCAGCTGTACCGCATGGTCACCGTCGCCGAGAAGCCGAACGTGACCATCCAGGTGGTGCCCTTCGGCGCCGGAGCGCACCCCGGCATGGAAGGCCCCTTCCTGATCATGGGGTTCCCCGAGCAGGCCGACCCGGACGTCGTCTACGTCGACGACAGCACGTCCAGCGGCCTCTACCTGGAGGAACCCACAGACGTCCGGCGCTACGGGCTGATGTTCGACCATCTGCGCGCGGCCGCACTGAAGCCGGACGACTCGGTGGAGCTGATCGCCGAGGCGGCCGGACGGTTCGCCGAACAGGCGGCCGTACCGGCTCCGGTGCACCATCTGGAACCGAGGACACAGTAAGGAGTTGGGGACCATGGAAGCAGAACTCTCCGGGGCGCGGTGGCGCAAGAGCAGCCACAGCGGCGGCGGCAACGACTGCGTCGAGGTGGCGTTCGTCGGCGGCGGCGCCGCGGTGCGCGACTCGAAGGACCCCGAAGGGGGTGCGTTCCGCCTGCCCGCGTCGGGCTGGCAGGGGCTGCTGGCCGCGGTGCGGACCGGCGGCCCGGCCCTCGACTGAGGCGCTCGGGAAGACCCCTTACCCCCGCCGAGCTGGGCTCGGCCGGGAGTAAGGGGTCTTTTCGCGTCCAGGCATACGTGATCACCCGATGCTCGGGGTGCTCCCTCAGGACGAACCTGAGTGTCACCAACGACGGAGACAGGGGAACACGATGCACAGCGATCTGCTGCTCGACGCAGTCCGGGCCGAAGCGGCCTACCGGGCCGAGGAACTGCGGAAGGCCGGGCGCAGCGCCTGGGCCGCCCGCGCCCGCCGCGCCGTCCGCCACCTGCGGGCCGCGCACAGCGAGGTCGACGTACCGAAGCAGGAGCGCCGGGAGGCCACGCGGGAGACCGCGGGTGTCGGCGAGACTGCCCGGTAAGGGCCGGTGAAGGTGTCAAAGGCGATAAGCGGTCGGAAACTGTCGGTGGGGTGAGCAACAATGCTCCTCGTGCCCAGACTCGGCTCCGGAATCCCGCTCGTCGCCCGTACCCACGAGATGCGGCGGCTCCGCGCCGCCTTCGCCCGGGCTGAACGCGGCGAAGCCGGCGCGGTGCTGCTCTCGGGGGACGCCGGGGTCGGCAAGACCCGGCTGCTGACCGCGCTCGGCGAGCACGTCGAGGCGTGCGGTGGGCTGGTGCTCACCGGCCGCTGCATCGACGTCCGCGAGGGTGGTCTTCCTTATCTTCCGTTCGCCGAGGCGCTCGCCCCGCTGGGCAGCGCGACGGACCCGGCGGTCGCCGCCGCGGTGCGGGCCCGGCCCGCGCTCGGGCGGCTGCTGCCGCAGGGCCCGGGCTTCGAGGAGCCCCGGACGGCCGAACACCCGCCGATGACCTCCAACGACCGGGAAACCATGGTGCGTCCCCGGCCGGAGCAGGACCTCGGTCAGCTGCAGTTGTTCGACGCGGTACTGGGGGTGCTGACCGAGGTCGCGGAGTCGCGCCCGGTGGTGGTCCTCCTGGAGGACCTCCACTGGGCCGACGCCTCGACCCGCAACCTGCTGTCCTTCCTGCTCAGCCGGCTGCGGGCGCAGCGGCTGCTGGTCGTGGGCAGCTACCGCGAAGAGGACGTGCACCGCCGTCACCCGCTGCGCGGCCTGCTCTCGGAGCTGGTCCGGCTGGCCACGGTCGAGCGCGTCGACCTGCACCCGTTCGGCGCGGTCGACGCGCGCAAGTTCGTCGAGGCACTGGCCGACGAGCCGCTGGCGTCGGACGTCGTGGCCGACATCGTCAGCCGCTCGGAGGGCAACCCGTTCTTCGCCGAGGAGCTGCTCGCCACCAAGACCGAGTGCAACGACCTGCCCGCCGGGCTGGCCGAGGTGCTGCTGTCCCGGCTCGAACGCCTCTCGCCGGACGCCCGCCGCGTCGCGCGCGTGATCTCGGTCGCCAACGAGCCCGTCATGCACGCCGCGCTCGCCGAGGTCTCCGGGCTGGGGGAGCTCGAGCTCGACGACGCGCTGCGCGAAGCCGTCCAGCACCACGTGCTGGTGGTGCTCTCCGACGGCTCCTACACGTTCCGGCACGCGTTGCTGCAGGAAGCGGTGTACGGCGATCTGCTGCCGGGGGAGCGGTCGCGCACGCACGCGGCGTACGCGGCGCGGATCAAGGCGCGGCCCCAAGGCCGCGGGCACGACGCGAAACTGGCCTACCACTCGATGCAGAGCAGCGACCTGGTCACCGCGCTGCCGGCGTTGCTGCGCGCGATGGACGAAGCCGAGAAGCTCGGCGCACCCGGGTCGGCGCTGCAGCACGTCGAGCAGGCACTGTCCATTTGGGACGCCGTCACCCCGGCGGACCGGCCCGCCGACTTCGACGAGCTGCGGCTGCTGTACGAAGCGTCCTACTTCGCGGGCACCTCGGGCGAGCCCGAGCGGGCCGTCGCGTTCGCCCGCTCGGCCACCCAGTCGCTGACCCCCGACATCCCGATCGACCGCGCCGCGAAGGTGTGGCGGCGGCTGGCGGACGCGCTGCTGGCGCTGGAGGGCACCCTCGAGGAGGCCGTCGCGGCCATCGACCGGGCCTGGGACCTGGTCAAGGACACCGAGCCCAGCTCGGCGCGGGCCTGGGTGCTGGCCAGCCGGGCCGGGTTCCTGCGGATCCTCGAAGAGCCCGAGGCGGCGCTGGAGAGCGCGCGGATGGCGGTGTCGGACGCGCAGGCCGTCGGCGCGGCGGGGGCGGAGGCGTCGGCGCTGGTCACCCTGGGCACGCTGGCCGACTCGCGGGGCGAAGCGGCCGAGGCGCGCGAGTGGCTGCACAAAGCCGAGCGGAAGGCGCGTGATTCCGGCGCGCTCAACACGGAGATCCGGGCCATCTACTTCCTCGCGCTCAGCTACGACGACGAGGGCGCGTTCACCGAAGCGCTGGAGCACACCGCCCGCGGCGTCGCCCGGGCCGAGGAGTCCGGGCTGAGCTGGAGTTCGTTCGGGCTCGAGCTGCGGGCGCGGCAGCTGATGCTGCGCTACCTGATGGGCGACTGGCCGGACGAGAGCGCCGGCCGGGCCGGGCGCGGGGTGTCCAGCGCGGTCGCCGCGCGGATCCAGGCGATCTGGTCGCTGTTCGTCGTCGCCCGCGGCCGGTTCGACGAGGGCGCGAAACTGCTCGGCGGCCTGCGGCAGCACTGGACGGCGGACATGCAGATCCCGCTGGCGGCCGGGGGCGCCGGGATCGAGCTGGCGTACTGGCGGGGTGACCACGCCGAGGCGGTGCGCCGGGCCGAGGACCTCATCGGCTGGCTGGAACGCATCGAGTCCGGCCTGCTGGCCGGCATCCGCGTGGCCGCGCTGGGCGTGACCGCCGCGGCCACCCTGGCCGCCGGCGCCCGGGTCCACGGCGACCAGGCCGCGGCCGACGCGGCGATCGCGGCCGGCGAGCGGATGCTGACCCACGGCCGGATGTGCGCGGTCGTCGGGCAGCCGCGGTCGGGAACGCTCGGGCCGGAAGGGCGGGCGTGGCTGGCCCGGCTGGAGGCGGCGGCGTCCTGCCTGTCCGGCCGCGGCGACGCGGGGAAGTGGGCGGCCACGGCGGAGGCGTTCGGCTACGGAGCGGTGTACGAGCAGGCGATCTGCCGCTGGCACGAGGCCGAGGCGTTGCTGGCCGCGGACGCCGACGCGGGCGCGGCGCTGGAGTCGGCCCACGCGGTGGCGGTCCGCCTCGGCGCGATCCCGCTGCGCGACGCCGTCCGCGACCTGGCGCACCGCGCCCGCGTCGAGCTGGCGGGCGTCGAGCCGGCGGCGCCGGCCCGCACGGTCACCGACCCGCTGACCGACCGCGAACGCGACGTCCTCGAGCGCGTGGCCCTGGGCCGCACGAACCGCCAGGTCGGCGAAGAGCTCTACATCAGCGAAAAAACGGTGAGCGTCCACCTGTCCCGCGTGATGGCGAAGCTGGGCGCCAGCCGCCGTGCGGAAGCGGTCGCGATCGCCTACGACCGCGGCCTGTTGACCGCCCCCACCGCGTGATCAGAAGGTCAACTCACGTGATTGGGAAGTCGACACGCGTGATTGAAGGGTCGACACGGCTGAGCCTGCGGGGTTCGCCGTGTCGACCCTCAAATCACGAGTGCTGACCCTTCAATCACGTGAGTTGACCCTTCGATCACGTCAGCGGGGGAGGCGGCGGAGGGCTTTGAGGCCGAACGTCATGCCGCGGGACCACAGCGAACCCGGGATCGCGCGCGGCGGGCGAAGGGCGAGGCCGCGCTGGAGGGCGATCGACTGGGACTCCGTGTACTTCAGCAGGCCCTCGGCGCCGTTGCGGCGGCCGACGCCGGAGTCCTTCATCCCGCCCATCGGGACGCCGACGCTGCCGAACGTCGCCGCGTAGCCCTCGTTGACGTTGACCGTCCCGGCCTTGAGCCGGGCCGCGACCTCCCAGCCCGCGCGGCCGTTGCGGGACCAGACGCTGGCGTTGAGCCCGAACGGCGTGTCGTTGGCGCGCTCGATCGCGTCGGTGACGTCGGTGTAGCCGTAGATCGACACGACCGGCCCGAACGTCTCCTCCGCGAACGGCAGCATGCCGGGGGTGACGCCGGAAAGCACCGTGGGCTCGTAGAACAGCGGGCCGAGGTCGGGCCGCGCGCGGCCGCCGGTGAGCACCGACGCGCCCTTCGCGCGGGCGTCCTCGACGTGCGCCGACACCGCCGCGAGCTGCTCTTCCGACGTCAGCGAGCCCATCTGGGCGTGGTAGTCGAGCGCGCCGCCGAGCCTCAGCGCCGCGGTCCGCGCCACGAAGGCCCGGGTGAATTCGTCGCGGATGTCCTCGTGGACGTAGATCCGCTCGACCGACACGCACAGCTGCCCGGCCGAAGAGAAGCACGCCGTCACCGCGCCCGTCGCGGCCTTCGCGACGTCGGCGTCGGGCAGCACGACCATCGGGTTCTTGCCGCCGAGTTCGAGCGAGTACGACGTCAGCCGCTTCGCCACCTGGCCGGCCAGCTCCTTACCGGTCGGCGTGGAGCCGGTGAAGCACAGGTAGTCCGACTCCTCGACGAGCGCGGTGCCGATCTTCGAGCCGCGGCCGAGCACGATCTGCCACGTCCCGGCGGGCAGCCCGGCCTCCTCGGCGAGCTCGTGCAGCCAGAGCGCCGACAGCGCCGTCTGGTTGTCCGGCTTCTGCACCACGGCGTTCCCCGCGGCCAGTGCGGGCAGGACGTCCATCGCCGTCAGCGCCAGGGGGTAGTTCCACGGCGAGATGATCCCGACGACGCCCTTGGGGTGCCGGATCTCGCCCGCGCGGGTCAGGCCGGGGATGACGCCGGCCATGCGGCGGGGCGCGAGGAGCTTCGGGGCGTGCTTGCCGTAGTAGGCCGCCACCAGCGCGGTCGCGCTGACTTCGTCGAACGCGTCGAGCCGCGCCTTGCCCGCTTCGACCTGGACCAGGTCGAGCACCTCGTCTTGGCGGGCGAGCACGAGGTCGTGCAGGCGGGTGAGGACGCGGGCGCGTTCGGCGGGGGAGCGGTCCGCCCACGCGCGCTGGGCGACCCGCGCGCTGCCGAACACCGCGCGGACGTCGGCGTCGGTGGCCTGCGGCAGGGTCGCGATCGGCTGCCCGGTGAAGGGCGCGGTCATCCGGATCGGCGCCGAGTCCGCGCCGCCCGCCACCCGGGCGACGAGCTGGGCCGCTCGCGCCGAGCCCGGCGCCCCGGCGACGCCGCCGACGGTGGGCGGCAGCGGGGTGTCTTCGACGGCCTTCGCGGGGGTCGTGCTGGTCATGACGTCTCCGTTCCACGGCGTCCGGAGTCCCGCGCGACGCCGCGCAGGGGTTACCGACGAGTACACCATACCGTCGGTACGTCAGATGTCCAGCCTGATGTGAATATCTTTCACGTATTGGGTGGGTTCAACGGCGGCAGCTGGTAGTTCGGCTCGGTCGGCGACGCGGGTTCCTGCTGCGACGGATGGGACTGAGCCTGCGTCACGCCGCCGTAAGGGTCGTCGAGCCGTGATGACACCCCGCCGGCTTCCGGCACCTCGCCGGACTGCGCGGGGAACGGGTTCCCGAACGGCTGCGCCGGCGGCTGCGCGGCGAACGGCTGGGAAGGCGGCCCGCCGGCCGGTTGTGCCGGGAACGGCTGCGAAGGTGGCCCGCTCGGCGGTCGCGTGCCGAATGGCTGCGGGTTGCCCGACGGCGGCGTCGGGAACGCCTGGCGCTGCGGCCCGCCGTAAGGCCCGCCCGGCGGGTACTGCGGGTACGGCTGCGCCCCGTACGGCCCCGGCGGCGGCCCGCCCGCGACGGCCGTGGCGGGCGCCCGGCGCCCGGCCAGCACCGCGAACACCAGCGTCACCAGGGCGACGACCCCGCCGCCGAGCAGCAGCCAGAACCCCGTCCCGGTCGCGTAGTGGGACTTGACGGTCCCTTCGTCGGTCTCGTAGCTCAAGGTCGCCGAGACGTCCATGCCGAGCATCCAGACCGCCGCGGTCACCCCGGCGGCCCCCGCCACCAGCGCCGTCCGCGCGCCCGAACGCAGTCCGGGGCCCGCCGAGCGGCGCGCGCCGGCGAACGCCAGCCCGGCCCCGGCCAGCAGCACCACCGCGCCGGCCGACAGCGGGATCCCGTACCGCGCCACGTGGGTCTGCTCGTAGAACTTCTTCGCCTCGGCCTCCGGCTCGACGGTGAACGAGCGCGACCAGGCGCTGATCGTCTGGCTGCTCTCCGTCTTCCCGTCGACGACCTGCTCGAACGACGTCTGCGGCAGGAACGACCCGGCGATCACCAGCACCGCGGCGAGGACGCCGAGGATTCCGGCGAACAGCCGGAGGAAGGCGCCCGGGTCGGCAGACGGCTGTGCCGGCGGCGGGGTGGGCGGCGGCCCGTAGGAGTACGGGTACGGGGCGGCGGTCATCGGAACTCCCCTCGTTCGCCAGGATTGGACCACGAAATCCGCCTGCGGGATAAGGGGCAAAGCACGGTTGTGGTCAGCTCGGCGCAGTGGTGGCGTCCTGGTAGAGCAGGACGGCGATGCGCTTCCACTCCTCCAGCAGCTGGCGGCGCCGGGCCGGGTCGCCGCCGAGTTCGGCGTCGAGCGCCAGCCCGCGGGTGAGGTTGACGGTGAGCCAGAACAGCATCTCCGCGCGTTCCGGCGGGAGTTCGCCGGCGACCTGCGTGACCTGCTCCAGCGTGGCGCGGCCGAGCGCGCGGTCGACCGGGCGGATGGCCGCGCGCAGTTCGGGGTCGGTGCGGGCGGCGACCCACAGCTCGGTGACGGCGGTCGAGAGCGTGCCGGAGTAGCCGGCCCACAGCAGGTCGATCGCCGCGGCGACGCCGCTGCCGCCGCTGGGCAGCTCGGCGAGCGAGGCCGCGAGCTGCCGGCGCAGCTTCGTCGTCAGGTGCTCGACCGCGGCCGCCATCAGCTCGGCCTTCGCGGTGAAGTGGTGCTGCACCGCGCCCTTTGACACGCGCGCGCGGGCGCAGATCTCCTGGACCGACGTGCGCGCGTAGCCGACCTCGACCAGGCAGTCGATGGTGGCGTCGAGCAGCGCCGTGCGGGTCTGCTCGCGCCGCTGCGCCTGGGTCCGGTGCGCCGTCTCGGTCACCGCGGCCTCCCTGCTTTACCTACCGGACGGAATGGATGTACATTCCGATCAGAACTTACATGCTGCTCGTCATGTTTTCCAGCAGGAGGGTCCCGTGCCACTGCAACTGCCGAAGAGTTCGTGGAGCACCACCGAGCTCGACGACCTCCGCGAACTCGCGCGGTCCTTCCTGCAGAAGGAAGCCGTCCCGCACCAGGAGCGCTGGGCGGCCGAGAAGAAGGTCGACCGCGACCTGTGGACGAAGGCGGGCGACGTCGGCCTGCTCTGCCTGTCCATCCCCGAGGAGTACGGCGGGGGCGGCGGCACCTTCGCCCACGAAGCCGTCCTCTACGAAGAGCAGGCGCGCGCGGGCGACAGCGCGTGGGGCGTCACCGTCCACAATGGAATCGTGGCGCACTACCTGCTCGCCTACGCCTCCGAAGAGAAGAAGCGCGAGTGGCTGCCGAAGCTGGCCAGCGGCGAGCTGGTCGGCGCGATCGCGATGACCGAGCCCGGCACCGGCTCCGACCTGCAGGGCATCAAGACGCGCGCGGTCCGCGACGGCGACCACTACGTCCTCAACGGCGCGAAGACCTTCATCACCAACGGCCTGCACGCCGGCCTCGTGGTCGTCGCGTGCAAGACGGACCCGGACGCGGGCGCGCAGGGCGTCTCGCTGATCGTGGTCGAGACCGACACCCCGGGCTTCCGCCGCGGCCGCGTGCTCGACAAGGTCGGGCTCAAGGGCCAGGACACCGCCGAGCTCTTCTTCGACGACGTCCGCGTGCCGGTCGGCAACCTGCTCGGCGACGCCGAGGGCCAGGGCTTCATCCAGCTCATGCTGCAGCTGCCCCAGGAACGGCTGATCATCGCCGTCACCGCGGTGGCCGGCCTGGAGGCGGCGGTCGACCTCACGCTGGAGTACACCAAGGAGCGCACGGCGTTCGGCCGGCCGATCTTCTCCTTCCAGAACACCAAGTTCAAGCTCGCGGAGGCGGCGACCGAAGCCGCGGTGGCGCGGGCGTTCCTCGACCAGTGCATCGAACGGCACCTCAAGGGCGAGCTCGACGTCCAGGGCGCGGCGATGGCGAAGCTGTGGACCACCGAGCGCGTCAACAAGGTCATCGACGACTGCGTGCAGCTCTTCGGCGGCTACGGCTACATGACCGAATACCCGATCGCGCGCGCGTGGGCCGACGTCCGTATCTCCCGGATCTTCGGCGGCACCAGCGAGATCATGAAGGAAATCATCTCCCGCTCGCTCTGAAAGGACCACGGTCATGAAGGCAGGTCCGCTCAGCGGCCTGAAGGTGGTGGAACTCGCCGGGCTCGCGCCCGGGCCGTTCGCCACGATGATCCTCGCCGACCTCGGCGCCGACGTCGTCCGCGTCGACCGCGCGCAGCCGGGGGAGGACGTGCTCGGCATCGGCACCGACCCGCTCGCCCGCGGCCGCCGGTCCGTCGGCATCAACACGAAGACGCCCGAAGGCGTCGAGCTGGTGCTGAAGCTGTGCGACACCGCCGACGTCCTCATCGAGGGCTTCCGGCCCGGGGTCGCCGAGCGGATCGGGCTCGGCCCGGACGTCGTGCACGCCCGCAACCCGCGGCTGGTCTACGGCCGGATGACGGGCTGGGGCCAAGACGGCCCGCTGGCGAAGGCGGCCGGGCACGACATCAACTACATCGGCCTCGCCGGCGCGCTCGAACCGATCGGGCGCGCCGGCGAGCGGCCGGTGCCGCCGCTGAACCTCGTCGGCGACTTCGGCGGCGGCGGGCTGCTGCTGGCGATGGGCATCCTGGCCGCGCTGTACGAACGGAACACCTCCGGGCGCGGCCAGGTCGTCGACGCGTCGATGGTCGACGGCGCGGCCCTGCTCACCACGAGCCTCCACGGCATCAAGGCGGCCGGGCTCTGGTCGGACGAACGCGGCGAAAACATGCTCGACGGCGGCGCGCCGTTCTACGACACCTACGAAACGGCGGACGGCAAGTACGTCGCCGTCGGCGCGATCGAGATGCGGTTCTGGGGCGACCTGGTCAAGGTCCTGGAGCTGGACCCGGCGGAGCTGCCGCTGCACATCGACAAGACGCAGTGGCCGAAGCTGCGCGAGATCGTGGCGGGGGCGATCGCCAAGCACACCCGCGACGAACTCGTCGCACGCGCCGAAGGCACCGACGCGTGCCTGACGCCGGTGCTGTCGCCCACCGAAGCGGCGTCGCACCCGCACAACGCGGCGCGCGGCACGTTCGTCGAGATCGGCGGCATGGTGCAGCCGGCCCCGGCGCCGCGGTTCGACCGGACGCCGCCCGCGACGCCGGAAGCCCCGCGCCCCAAGGGATCCGACACCGAAGCCGTGCTCGCCGAGCTCGGCGTCACGGACCTGGGCACGCTGCGTTCGGCCGGGGTGATCGCCTAGTTCTTCGCGAAGTCGGAGCGCACGACCGAGTAGATGACGTGGTCGCGCCACTCGCCGTCACGGAAGTCGTAGCCGCGAAGGACGCCTTCGCGGGTGAAGCCGGCTTTCTCGAGCGAGCGTTGTTCGGCGCGGTTGCCGAGCTCGGTCGTCGCTTCGACGCGGTTCAGCTGCGTGTGCGCGAAGAGGTAGGCGACGAGCAGGCGCTGGGCCTCGGTGCCGTAGCCGTGGCCGCGGGCTTCCGGGGCCAGCACCAGGCCCATGTTCCAGCAGTAGGCCGCCGGCCCGGTGCGGGTCCGGTGCCAGGAGACGAGGCCGAGCACGCGGCCGCCGAGCGTCGGCACGAGCATGCCGGTCTCGGCGGTGAGCATCCCGGTCTCGTGCCACCGGCGGCGCAGGTAACCGGGATCGTGCCAGCCGAACCACTGGTGCTCGCCGGTGGCGGCCGGATCGTTGGTCAGCCGTTCGAGGAGCTCGAGATCGGCCTCGGCCACCGGCCGGAGCTCCACTCCGGAAGCTTCGTCGTCCATCGGGTGACCTTATCGGCCGCTTGACCGGAACCGGCCCGGCGACGCGGCGGACAGCTCACTCGAGGCATGGCCGGTGACGGAACGGGCATGACGCGTGCTCCGGCGGGCTTCACGCGTGATCCGGCGGGCATCACGGCGCTCGGAGAGCTGATCGAGGTGTCTTCCGGGGCCGCCTTCCCTACAGTATCGGTGTGGCCACTCCCAGGACGGGGACGGCGAGCCGGGGAGGAAACACATGTCGGGCGGCGTGAAGAAGATTCTCATCGTGGGCGTGGTCGCGCTCGTCCTCTTCTTCCTCATCACCCAGCCCACGCAGTCCGCCGACTTCGTGCACCGCGTGCTCGGCTGGCTGAAGGACGGCGCCGAAGCGATCGTCACGTTCTTCCGGACGCTGTTCTCCTGACCTGGTGCTTCTCCGTACCGGTACCGCCACGGGCGGTGCCGGTGGCTACCCTGCGTGTTAGCGGACGGTAAATCACCCAGCGTCACCGATCTCGGATTTCGGACTCCAACGCTCGACCATCCGGGTGGATTGCGGTCGAAAACGCGCAGGTCGCCGAATTCATGGCATCGGGGGTCTGGCGAAGGGGACCACCCCGGCCCTACGGTGCTCACATTGCGTGATCGGGTGGTTCGCCACCCCCTCGGAGAACCCCGGTACGCAGGCAGTTTCCACTCAGCAAGGTGCAGGTTGGTGCGTGCGGCACCACCGCGTGGGACAGGCGTCAGGGCCTGTCCGTCGGGGACCTACCAAGGAGGCAGGGATGACCGGAGATCCCGGAGTGGACGCGTTGATCCGGCAGTGGGCCGCCGAGCGCGAGCAGACCCCGGAGGAGCAGGAGGTCGACCGGATCGCGTCCGCGTGGCTGGCCGACGCACCCGCGCAGGCTCCGGGCATTCCCGGCCAGCGCGCCCGGACCGGGCAGTCCCGGTTCGTCCCCGTCGAGTCGGCCGACCCCGGCTACCTCGAAGCGATGCGCCGCCGGCTGCCGGAGGTGCCCGAAGAACTCCTCACCGCCGCCGCGGGCTGGTGGCAGATGGTCGGCGGCGTCGCCGAGGCCGAGGAGTGGTGGGACGCCGGCCTCAGCCCGCTCGACCAGCGGGCGCTGGACTACCGGGCGGCCGGGCTGGCGCCGTCCGACCTGAGCCGCCGGCTCGGGCCGATGACCGTTCTGCAGCACCTGCGCCGCGGCAGCGCCCCGGCCTGGTGCGTGGCGCGGCTCGCGCGGCAGCAGAAATCAGCCTGACGAGACGGTTTCCACTCGGCCGGGTGACCCGGTGAGGTGAGACGATCGGGACGGCCCGCGTAACGCCAACGTGCGCGGGCTCGTTGACACTTCGTCGACACCACGCTGGAGGACCGGAGTTTCGTGCGCACCAGGACCGGAAAGACCGAGGACGACCCCATCGGCGCCGACGCCGAGGAAGCCGCCCCCGCCGTACCGGCACCGGCGCCGCGCTCCGCGGGCGTGGCCGTGCTCACCCGGCTGATCGTGGTTCTCGCCGTGCTGGCCGTGGCCGGCGGCGGGATCTGGCTCATCACCCGCGCGGCGACGCCGGAAGCGAGCCCGACGACCACCGAAATCCCCGCGTTGCAGGTCAAGGCGGCCGACGTCCGCCCGGGCTCGGTCGCCCCGGCCGGCGGCGCGGTGGCGGGCGGGGCCGAGCAGCAGACGAGCCCCCAGCAGGCCCGCCCGAGCAGCACCGGCCCGGCGACGCTCACGCAGTGGGCGAGCCAGGTCGCCGCGGTCACGGGCGTCCCGGCCCGGGCGCTGCAGGCGTACGGCAACGCCGAGCTGGCGATGCGCGCGGACCAGCCGTCCTGCAAGATCTCGTGGGCGACGCTGGCGGGCATCGGCCGCATCGAGTCCAACCACGGCCAGTACGCGGGCGCGGTCCTGGGCGCGGACGGCCGCCCGTCCAAGCCGATCATCGGAGTTCCGCTCGACGGATCGGCGGGCGTCCAGGCGATCGGCGACACGGACGGCGGCCGCTACGACGGCGACGTGGGCGTGGACCGCGCGGTGGGCCCGATGCAGTTCATCCCGGGAACGTGGCGCAGGTGGGCCTCCGACGGCAACGGCGACGGCCTCGGCGACCCCCAGCAGATCGACGACGCGGCCCTGGCGGCAGCGAGGTACCTGTGCGCGGGCGGCCGCGACATGGCCAGCCCGAGCGGGTGGTGGGCGGGAATCCTGTCGTACAACAACTCGACGGAGTACGCCCAGAAGGTGTTCGGCCTGGCCGACGGGTACGCGAAGGCGGCGCAGTCGGTGCGCAAGCAGGGCTGAGAGCCCGGCCACCTCGGCCGCGACCGCGCATCGGCTCTCAGCCGGCCAGTGCTAGCGTCGAAGTGTGCCAGCTTCCCCGCCGCCGGCCGCCTCCCCGTGGGGACGGCGGATCGCGATCGTCGCGACCTGCTTGGTGAGTCTGCTCGTCTGCTGCGGGCTCGCCTGGTGGCAGTGGGACCGCTTCACCTCGGCGAACGGCACCTTCCAGAACCTCGGCTACGTCCTGCAGTGGCCCCTGTTCGGCCTCTTCCCGGCTTTCATGTTCTGGCGGATCCGCCAGCTCCGGCTGAAGGCCGAAGCCGACGGCACCGCGGGTGAGCCGCCGAAGCCGGCGCCCGTTGCCGAGGTGCCCGCTCCGCGTCCCCGTCCGGACGTCAAGGTCACGGACGAGGACGCCGAGCTGGCCGCGTACAACCGTTACCTGCGCGAGCTCAACGCCCGTGATCAGCAGGCCGCAGAGTGAGGACGACGATCCGATGACCACCAGCACCGAAGGCAGCACCGAGGGCGCCCGGACCGCCGCGCCGCTCGCCGGCCCCCTGGTCCGGTTCCGCACCGCCGCCTACGTCACCGGTGTCGGCCTGCTCGGCCTGTGTTTCGTGATGGTGCTGCGGTACGGCTTCGGCAACCCGACGCCGTCGGCCGTCTACTCGCCGATCCACGGCGTCCTCTACATGATCTACCTGGTGCTGACCATCGACCTGGCGATCAAGGCCCGCTGGTCGATCAAGGGCACCGTGCTCGTGCTGCTGGCCGGGTGCGTCCCGTTCGTCTCGTTCCTCGTCGAGCGCCGGGTGACGCACAAGGTCAAGGCCGGGCAGAAGCTGTAGCCCGGCGGAACGTCAGCGCCACCAGGACTGTGCAGGCCGCGATCACCGCGGCCGTCGTGAACGCCGACGTCATGCCGTCGACCACCAGCTGGGGTCCGGTGGTGCCGGCCGCGGCCGACGAGCGGGTCGCCGAGCCGAACACCGTCACCAGGATCGCCAGCCCCAGCGTGCTGCCGACCTGCTGCATCGTCTGCAGCACGCCGCCCGCGGCGCCCGCGTCCTCGGCGGGCACGGTGGCCATGATGATCACGTTCAGCGGCGCGAACGCCAGCCCGCCGCCCAGGCCCATCAGCAGCAGCGGACCGAGCAACGCCGGGAAGTACGTGCTGTCGGTGGTGAGCAGCGCGAGCCAGCCGACGCCGGCCACCATCAGCACCGAACCGGTGAGGGCCAGCGGCTTCGGCCCGTAGCGGGGGAGCAGCCGCGGCACCAGCCGGCTCATGGTGAAGATCAGTGCCGCCATCGGGAGGAAGGCGAAGCCGGTGGCCAGCGCGGCGAAGTGCCGGATGTCCTGCATGAACTGGGTCAAGAAGAAGAACATCGACATCATCGCCATCGGCGCGAGGAAGAAGTTGGCGTAGGCCGCGCTGCGGTTGCGTTCGGCGAACAGCCGCAGGGGGACCAGGGGCAGCGCGGTGCGGGCTTCGAGGGCGACGAACCCGGCGAGCAGCGCCAGCCCGCCGGCGAGCGAGCCGAGCGTGACCGGGTTGCCCCAGCCGTCGGACGCCGCGTGGGTGAAGGCGAACACGAGCGCGCCGACGCCCAGGGTGCCGGTGACCGCGCCGGGCAGGTCCAGGTGCGCCCGGCGGCGTTCGGGTTCGGCCACGAACCGCGGCGCGAGCACCGCGATCGCCAGCCCGAACGGCACGTTGATGAACAGCGCGGCGCGCCACGAGATCCACTCGGTGAGCAGGCCGCCGACGATCAGGCCGATCGCGAAGCCGCCGCTGGACATCGCCGAGAACAGCGCCAGGGCGCGGACGCGGGCCTTGGCTTCGGTGAACGTCGTCGTGACCAGCGCCAGGGTGCTCGGGCCCGCCATCGCGGCGCCGACCCCCTGCAGCACGCGGGCGGTGATCAGCAGCGCGGCGGAGCCGGCGAGGCCGCCGGCCAGCGAAGCGAGGGTGAACACCGTGATGCCGGCGACGAACATGCGGCGCCGGCCGAACAGGTCGCCCGCCCGGCCGCCGAGCAGCAGCAAGCCGCCGAAGACGAGGCTGTAGGCGGTCATCACCCAGGACAGGCCGGTGGCGGAAAAGCCCAGGTCGGACTGGATGCGCGGGAGCGCGACGTTCATCACCGTCGCGTCGAGGACGAGCATGAGCTGGCAGGTCAGGATGATCGCGAGGACCAGCCCGCTGCGGTGGGGGCGCGCCGGTACGGGCGCGCGGTCGAGCGTCTGTTGCGACAAGGGATACTCCCCCGAGGAGTAAGAGAGGAAGCGGAGAGCTTCTCCGCTTGGTGCGGATCCGATAATATGGAGAGCGTCTCCGGATGCGCAAGTGAATTCGGAGAATCTCTCCGGTTAAGTGGCGAGGAGGCCGGGATGCCCGAGGCGGGTGAGCGTCCGATGCGGGCGGACGCGCGGCGCAACTACGAGCGCATCGTCGCGACGGCGAAGGATCTCTTCACGGCGCACGGCGCCGACGTGCCGCTGGACGACGTCGCCAAGAAGGCCGGCGTCGGCGCGGGCACCCTGTACCGGCACTTCCCGACGCGGGAGAAGCTGTTCGAAGCGGTCTACCGCGACGAGATCACGGTGCTCGCCGACCGCGCGTTCGTCCTGCACGACGAGCTGCCGCCGTGGGAGGCCCTGGAAGCGTGGCTGCTCGCCCAGGTCACCTGGGTCGTCGAGCGGCACAAGCTGGCGACGATCCTCAAGGAGTCCATCGACTCCGGCTCGGAGACCTTCCAGTACTGCCAGAAACGGCTTCGCGAAGCGACGGGCGTGCTCGTCGAAGCGGCGCAGGAAGCCGGGCTGGTCCGCCCGGACGTCGTCGGCGCGGACGTCCTCCGGCTCGGCCACGGCGCCGGCATGGCCGTGCGCAACTGCAGCCCGGAAGACGGCAAGCGCGTGTTGAACGTGATCCTGGACGGCCTGCGCGCCTGACGCAGGCCGGCGGTGCGGATCAGCTGCCGATGCCGGTCATCGACCGGACTTCCATCTCCGCCTGCTTCTCCGCGTCCGCCTTCGGCCGGCCCACCAGCGTCCCGACGAATCCGCAGAGGAACGAGAACGGGATCGACACCAGGCCCGGGTTCTTCAGCGGGAACCAGGCGAAGTCGACGCTCTTCAAGATCGAGTCCGGGGCCCCCGAGACGACCGGCGAGAAGAGCACCAGCAGCAGGCACGCGATCAGGCCGCCGTACATGCCCCAGAGCGTGCCGGTGGTGTTGAACCGCTTCCAGAACAACGAGTACAGCAGCGTCGAGAGGTTGGCCGACGCCGCCACCGCGAACGCCAGCGCGACCAGGAACGCGACGTTCTGCCCGTTCGCCAGCACGCCGCCGACGATCGCCAGCACACCCACCACGATCGCGGTCAGCCGCGCCACCCGGACCTCGTCCGCCGGTTCGGCCTTGCCGCGCTTGAAGATGTTCGCGTAGACGTCGTGGGCGAACGAGGCCGACGCGGTGATCGTCAAGCCGGCCACCACCGCGAGGATCGTCGCGAACGCCACCGCGGCGATCACGCCCAGCAGCAGCGTCCCGCCGATGTGCAGGGCCAGCAGCGGCGCCGCGGAGTTCTCCCCGCCCGGGGCGGTCTTGATCTCGTCCGCGCCGACCAGCGCGGCCGCACCGAAGCCGATGACCAGCGTGCACACGTAGAAGATGAGCATGCACACGGTGGCCCAGACGACCGAGCGGCGCGCCTCCAGGGAATTCGGCACCGTGTAGAAGCGCATCAGCAGGTGGGGCAGCGACGACAGGCCGAGCACCAGGGCCAGCGCGAGCGACACGAAGTCGAGCTTGGTCGTGTTGTCCATGCCGTAGGAGCCGCCCGGCTCCAGCAGGTGCTCGCCCAGCGGGCTCTTCTCGGTCGCCGCCGAGAGCAGGTTCGAGAAGCTGAAGCCGTACTTGCCGAACAGGAACACCGCCATCAGCACCACGGCCAGCATCAGCACGCCGGCCTTGATGATCTGCACCCACGTGGTGCCCTTCATCCCGCCGACCAGCACGTACACCACCATGATCAGGCCGACCACGCCGATCACCAGCGCCTGCCCGAGCCGGGTGTGGATGTCGAGCAGCAGGGCGACCAGGCCGCCGGCGCCCGCCATCTGCGCCAGCATGTAGAAGAGCGAGATCACCAGGGTCGACGTCGCCGCCGCGGCCCGGACCGGGCGCTGCTTCATCCGGAAGCTGATGACGTCGCCCATCGTGAACCGGCCGGTGTTGCGCAGCAGCTCGGCGATCAGCAGCAGGTCGACCAGCCAGGCGACCAGGAAGCCGATGGAGTAGAGGAAGCCGTCGTAGCCGTGGACGGCGATCGCGCCCGCGATGCCGAGGAACGACGCCGCCGACAGGAAGTCGCCGGAGAGGGCGATGCCGTTCTGGCGGCCGGTGAAGGCGCTGCCCGCGGCGTAGTAGTCCGACGTCGAGGAGTTCCGGCTGCCGGCGCGGTAGACGACGTACAGCGTGATCGCCACGAACAGGGCGAACACGACGGTGTTGACGACGGGGTCGCTGGCGGGCGGCCCGCCCGCGGCGAGGGCGCTCATCGGCGCTTCTCTTCCACCAGGCCCGCGCGCGCCCGCAGCTGCTCGACCCGCGGGTCGAGCCGGCGGCGCGCGTAGCGCAGGTAGAGCCAGGTGATCAGCGCGGTGCTGGCGAACTGGCCGAGGCCGAACAGGATGGCCACGTTGACCTGGCCGAACACCTTGCGGCTCATGAAGTCGTGCGCGTAGGCGGCCAGCAGCACGTAGGTCATGTACCAGGCGAAGAAGGCGAAGGTCAGCGGGAAGACGAAGCCGCGGAACCGGCGGCGCAGCGAGACGAACTCGGGGCTGGCCTGGATCGCGCGGTAGTCGGGGTCCGGGGGTGTGGCCGGGCCGGGGGACCGGCCGGCGGCCGGGTCGCCCCCGGCGGGCAGGACCGGGATCCGGCTCGTCTCCTCGAGGGCGTTGCCCGGCGCGGGCCGCGCTACGTCGTACATGGTGCCTCCGGCAGAGTGCCTCCGTGGCGGCGGACCCGGAGTGCCTGCGTGCGGGCCCCGGACCGCCCTTGCGGACTGCGAGGGCACATCGTAACTACGCCGTCCGGCCCAGCCGAAGGCGCCCGGACCGGCCGGTCGGTCGGCCCGGAAGGGTATTCGTTTTCCTGTCGAACACGTCGAATGCGCGATCGGGGACAAGGGTGCCGGGGCAACCTCGGCAATCCGGAAAAGAATTGTGACGCCACGTTGTTGCACCGGCCAATCGCTGCGACGAATGGGTTAACCGGCGCAAACGCTTCGGCAAGTTGGTTACGGAATGTAGCGAATTCCGCGGCCGGGTCACGCCTGAAGGTGTTCCCGGACGCGGGCGCGGTGGTGAAGATCCACTGGTCAGCGCGGTGTTCTGTCAGAAATCACCAGGTCGTGGCACGTCGACGCGGAACGCCACAACATCGGGCACACCTTGAGACTTGACCCACCCGTTGGTGGTACAGAGTGTAGATCGTCCGAGGGACACTGCTACCCTGGATGGGCTAATCGGGTGACGACCGGATGCTCCTGGCCTCCGCGTCCGGTAACCGGAATTCCCTCTTCGGGGGCGGTGAGGTGGAATGGCGTGGCCCGAGTCCGGCCGGGAAAGCACTTTTCGCAGGTCAGCGCCCGAGTGGAGAAGAAAATTGACCGGCGGGGCATCGGGGGTACGATTCTTTGGCCCAGCTGACCGCAGCGATCGATTGGCACCGATAAAGTTGATCTCGATCACCGTGCACAACGCAAGTTGCGACGTGCACGTGCAGAGTCCCGGGCACGGGACGGCGGGACGGTGCCTGCCCGGCGACGGGCGCGCGGACGGCGGGGCTGCCGGGGACGAGCGAGGGCGCCGGGGAAGCGGCAGGGCAGGGGCGGCACGGCCGTCCGGCGGCCCGCCGCGAGCCGGGACGCCGCGCCGCCGACGCGGATCCATGACGCCGGACAGGGAGTCACTCACGTGACCGTTGCAGGAGAAGGCCAGGTGCCCGTCGGGGAACTGCTCGGCCGAGCACCCCGGCGGTCGAAGGGGAAGGCCGTGTGGCGCGCGCTCGTGCAGTGGCGCGACTGGAGCCTGCCCGTCAAGCTTTCGGCCGTCACGGTCGTGCCCATCGTCCTCGCACTGGTGCTGGGCAGCACGACGATCGCCGCACAGGTCGGCCGCTCGGGCGAGTACCAGCGGCTCGACCGGCTCGTCGCGCTCGGCGGTGGCGTGCGCACGCTCACCGGCGCGCTGCAGCAGGAGCGCACGGTCACCTCGGCCATGCTGACCGCGGGCACCGTCGGCGGCACCCCCGAGCTGGCGTCGGCGCGCAAGGCGACGGACGCCGCGATCGGCCCGTTCACCGCGGAGCAGGCCCGCGCCGCCGAAGCCGAGCCCGGCGTGGCCGGCGCCGCGGGCGCGGCCACGGCGCAGGTCGGCAACCTCGCCTTCCTCCGCCGCCAGGTCGACGGCGGCCAGCTCGACCCGGCCCAGGCCATCTCGGCGTACGCCGCCCTCACCGGCTCGCTCATCAGCCTGGACACCGCGGTCACCGCGGGCGCCGGCGACGGCACCCTCGGCGGCACCCCCGCCGGCCTGCACGAACTGCTGGTCGCCGGCGAACAGGTGTCGCTCAGCCAGGCCCTCGTCTCCTACGGCATCGGCCGCGCCTCGCTGTCGCCGAGCGAGCTGGCCACCCTGCGCGCCGCCGAGCTGCGGCTCGCCGACCGGCTGGTCGACTTCCGCTCCGCGGCGGGCGACACGCTGCAGCGCGACTTCGCGGCGATCGCGGAGGGCACGCAGGCGCAGAGCCGGGCCCGCATGGTCGAGACGGTGCTGAACGCCTCGCCCGGCGGCGTGGACGACGCCTTCCGCGCGCTCCCGGCCCAGGAGTGGACCGCCGCCTCGGCGGCGATGCGCACGCAGATCGGCCAGGTCGCCGACCGGCTGGGCACGTCGGCGTCGGCGACGGCGGCGGAGCTGGTCGACGAGTCCAGCAGCGGCGCCGGCCTGCTCGCGGTGCTGCTGTTCGCCGCGATGGTGCTGGCCGTCGCGGTCGTCTTCCTCATCACCCGCCAGCTGCTGCGCTCGCTGAAGGTGCTGCGCCGCAGCGCGCTCGACGTCGCCGAGACCGCGCTGCCGGAGGCGGTCCGCAACATCCAGGAGGGCCGCGCGCAGGGCACCGACGTCCGGCCGGTCCCGGTGCACACCGACGACGAGATCGGCGAGGTGGCGCGGGCCTTCGACAAGGTGCACCACCAGGCGCTGCGGCTGGCGACCGAGCAGGCCGCGATGCGCACCGGCTACGGCAGCGTCTTCGTGAACCTGTCGCGGCGCAGCCAGAGCCTGGTGCAGCGGCAGCTGCAGCTGATCGAGCAGCTCGAGCGGGACGAAGAGGACGCCGACCAGCTGGCGACGCTGTTCCAGCTCGACCACCTGGCCACCCGGATGCGGCGCAACAACGAGAACCTGATGGTGCTGTCCGGCGCCGAGCCGGGCCGCCGATCCGGGAAGCCGGTCGGCACCACCGACATGCTCCGCGCGGCGGTGTCGGAGATCGAGCAGTACCAGCGGGTCCAGGTGCAGCCGCCGCCCCCGGCCCGGATCGTCGGCTACGCCGCGAGCGACCTGATGCGCCTGGTCGCCGAGCTGCTGGACAACGCCGCGGCGTTCTCCGCGCCGGAGACCACGGTGACCGTGGCGTCCCGGCTGGGCGAGGACGGCTCGCTCCACATCGACATCCTGGACAAGGGCATCGGGATGAACGAGTGTGAGGTCATCGAGGCCAACACCCGGCTGACCGAGGCCGGGTCGGTCGACCTGGTGACCTCGCGCCGGATGGGCCTGTTCGTCGTCGGCCGGCTGGCCAGCCGGCACCGGATCGGGGTGTCGCTGCACGGCGGCAAGGACATCGTCGGCGTCCGCGCCACCGTCGTCGTCCCGGCGGAGCTGGTGATGCCGGTGACCGACGGCCCGGCGACCGGCCCGATCGGCGCGCTCCAGCAGCACCCGGCGAGCCCGGCGGCGGGCAACCAGCTGCCGCGCCGCCCGGTCAACGGCACCACCCGCCCGCGCCCGGTGGTGCCGCCGCAGCCGGCGATGGGGGAGGAACGCTGGCCGTCGGCGAGCGACCTCGCCGGGCTGTCCGGCGTGCGGCCGCCGTCGGACCTGGAGATCTCCGGCACGGCGCTGTTCGCCCCGATCCCGAAGGACGACGACGTCCCGCCGCAGCGCCCGGCCCTGCCGCCGGTGCCCGCGGTGCTGCCGCTGCCCCAGCAGCCGCCGCGCGCGGACGACCTGCCGGCGGGCAAGGACCTGTTCACGGCCAACGAGACGACGCTCAGCGACTGGTGGCAGGAGGCGACGGCGGGCTCGGAACCGCCCCCGCCGGCCCCGGCGCCGGACCGCTCGGAGACGACGCCGATTTTCGACGAGATGCTGTCGGCGTGGTTCCGCGAGGACAAGCCGCCCGCGGAGGAGGAACCGGCCGCGTCCGAGGAGACGCCCCCGGAGGAGCGCCGCAGCTGGGACTTCGCGAGCGACGAGAACTTCCGCACGGTCCAGGAGCGGACCAAGGCCGAGCCGACGGCGTTCACGGAGGCGGGTCTCCCGCGCCGCCGCCGCGGCGAGCAGCTGCTCCCGGGCAGCGTCATCCCGCCGGCCCCGCAGGCCCCCGAGCCGGCCCAGCCCCGCCCGGACCTCCCGGTCCGCGACCCGGCGGACGTCCGCGGCCGGTTGAGCAGCTTCCAGCAGGGCGTGACGAGGGGCCGCCGCCAGACGCGCCAGGCCCGCCAGGCCGCCGCCCAGCGCTCGAAGCCGGCGCAGAGCGGGCAGCCGGTGCAGGGCTTGGGGACGGCCCAGTCGGCGGCCGGTCCGGAACCCGCGCAGCAAGCCGCGCCGCAGGGGCCGGATTCGGCTCAGACGCCTTCGAGTACGCCGGCCGGGCAGCCCGCGGCGGCGCACGAGGCGCCGCAGGAGCCCATCGTCCAGCAGCCGGCGGAGGCATCCGAACCGCAGGCCGCGGAAGCCCCGCAGCGCGCGGAGCACAGCAACGGCCTGCCGCAGCGGAGTGGTCAGTCGGCTGCGGGGGTGCCGCAGCCGAATGGTCTCCCGCAGCGCGGAGAGCAGAACGATGGCCTGCCGCAGCGGGCCGGCCAGCCGCAGCCGAACGGTCTTCCGCAGCGTGGAGAGCAGAGCGACGGCCTGCCGCAGCGGGCCGGCCAGCCGGCTGCGGGGGTGCCGCAGCCGAACGGTCTCCCGCAGCGCGGAGAGCAGACCGATGGCCTGCCGCAGCGGAGCGCCCCACCGGCCGCGGCGCAGGACTCTGCGCCCGCCGGTTCACCGCCGGGCGGCTTCCCGCAGCCGGGAGCGCGCACCAACGGCCTGCCGCAGCGGAAGCTGCAGGGCGACATCTTCGCCGCCGGTCTGCAGCCGGACGAGCAGCCGGCCGGGGACCCGGCTGCGAGCCGGCAGCCGGATCAGGCCCTGCCGCAGCGGCCCACCCCCCAGTCCCCTGACCTGCCGCAGCCTGCCACGCCCCAAACCAACGGGCTGTCGCAGCCGAGCCGCCGCGACCCCGAACCACCCTCGGTCTTCCACGAGTCCGGGCAGCTGCCCATCCCGGGTGGCCGTCCCGTCGCCCCGCCCTCCGCCCTGCCCTCCCGGAAGCCGCCGGAGACGCCCGCTCCGCGGCAGGAAGAATCCGCGGTGGAGGCCACCGCCGAGTGGAACTTCGGGCCCGATGACGGCTGGCGGGCCGTGCAAGCGGTGTCCCAGTCGACGCCCGCCACATTCACTTCGGCAGGATTGCCCCGGCGCCGTCGCGGGGAGCAGCTGCTCCCGGGCAGCGCCGGACCGTCCACCGGGGCCACGGCCCCCCGACCACAACGGGACGCACACGACGTGCGCGGCCGCCTGCGGAGCTTCCAGCAGGGCATCGAGCGCGGACGCCACCGCACCGCACAGGCGGCCGAGACCAACCACGAGACATTGGAGGGTGAATGACCTCGCCGAGTAGCGCGCAGCCGACGCAGAACCAGTTCGGCTGGCTGGTGAACGACTTCGCGGAGCGGGTGCCGGGAGTGGCCCACGCCGTGGTCGTCTCGGCGGACGGCTTGCTGCTGACCGCGTCGAACCGGCTCCCGCTCGACCGGGCCGACCAGCTCGCCGCCGTCGCTTCGGGCCTGGTCAGCCTCACCCAGGGCGCCGCCCGCTGCTTCGAAGCCGGCGCGGTCAACGAGACCGTCGTCGAGATGGAGCTCGGGATCATGGTGCTGATGTCGATCAGCGACGGCTCCTGCCTGGCCGTGCTGGCCGCTCCCAACTGCGACATCGGCCAGGTCGCCTACGAGATGACGATGCTCGTCGACCGGGTCGGCCAGATCCTCACCCCGGAGTTGCGCGCTCAACTTCAGGGCTCCGGAGGGTCGCTGATCGGCGAACCGGTGGGATGATGGCGCGATGAGCACGGGGTCCGGATTCGACGGCGAACCACCCGCGGGGCGCAACCCCGCCGGGCGTGGGGACGACGGCACGTTCGCCGACGTCCTCAACGGGTTCACGCTGGATTCCGGCCGTGCCCGCCGGAAGCGCAAGAAGAGCAAGGAGTCCCCGCCCCCGGCCGCCGGTGCGCACGCGGCCGCGGAACCGCCGGCGCCCGCGCCGTCGGCCGACCCAGGAGATCGCGTGACCTCTTTAGTCTCTCCACCCGGCAGTACCGACGGGGACAGCCCCAGACCAGGCGGTTTGTTCGACCCGGGGCCGCCCAGCGGCGAGTTCGTGATGCCCGCGGTGTTCGAACAGCCGTCCGCGCCCGAGGAGCTGACGGCCATCGTCCGGCCCTACGCGCTGACCGGCGGCCGCACCAAGGCCAATTACGCCCTGGAGCTGGAGACACTGATCTCCGCGAAGGACTACGCTGCCACCGGTGGCTTCCCCGAAGTGGCCGCGGAGCAGATCGAGTGCATCTCGATCATGGAAGAGTGCCGGACCCCCCGTTCGGTCGCCGAGATCGTGTCGGCGCTGCGGGTGCCACTGGGCGTGGCCCGGGTGCTGATCAGCGACGCGGCCGACGCGGGGCTGGTCACGGTGCACAAGACGATTACGGGCAATGACGGCGCCGAGGCACATCTGGTGTTGATGGAAAGGGTTTTGAGTGGACTCCGTCGGCTTTAAGGCACCGCGGGACACCGCGCCCCCGACCATGACCTCCGCCAAGATCGTGGTGGCCGGCGGATTCGGCGCGGGGAAGACGACGTTCGTCGGATCGGTGTCGGAGATCGTGCCGCTGACCACCGAGGCGATGATGACCGACGCCAGCGTGGGGGTCGACAACCTCGACCACACGCCGGGCAAGTCGACGACCACGGTGGCGATGGACTTCGGCCGCGTGTCGCTGGACGCGGACTTGATCCTCTACCTGTTCGGCACGCCCGGGCAGCAGCGGTTCTGGTTCATGTGGGACGACCTGGTCCGCGGCGCCATCGGCGCGGTGGTGCTGGCCGACACCCGCCGGCTGGCCGACTCGTTCGCCCCGATCGACTTCTTCGAGGACCGCGGCCTGCCGTACATCGTCGGCATCAACACGTTCGACGGCGTGCTGGAGCACGACATCAACGACGTGCGCGAGGCGCTGTCGATCGACCCGAACATCCCGATCGTCCGCTGCGACGCCCGGGACCGGGAGTCGACGAAGCAGACGCTGATCACGCTGGTCGAGTACGCCATGCGCCAGTGGATCGCGCTCCGGGCGGCCAACGCGCGCTGACTGTGGTGGATCAAGGGCCCGGGACACGCCCGGGCCCGGCGCCGCTCACGCGCGGCGGAAGCGCAGCAGCACGACCTGGTCGTCGAAGATGCGCGACTGCGCCAGCGTGAGGCCGAGCCGCGCGGTGCCCTCGGCGAACGGCCGCTTGCCGCCACCGAGGACGACCGGGTGCACGAAGAGCAGGTACTCGTCGATCAGCCCGCGCGCGGTGAGCTCGGCGGCCAGCTCCGCGCCGCCCATGAGCAGCAGGTCGGCACCGGGCTCGGCCTTCAGGGCCGCTACGGTCCCGGTCAGGTCGCCGCCGACGACCCGGGTGTTCCAGTCCGCCTTCTCCAGCGTCCGCGAGAACACGACCTTCGGCGTCTCCCGCCAGACGGGCGCGAACGCGACGTCGTGCGGATCGTCCGAGAGCGTCTCGGCGTGCGGCCAGAACCCGGCCATCATGTCCCAGACCCGCCGCCCGTAGCCGAACTCCCCGCAGCGCGCGCTCAGCGTCTGCGAGTAGGCGGACAGCTCCGGGCCCATGACCGGCCAGTCGAACTCGCCGTCCGGCCCCTCGACGCAGCCGTCGAGCGACGTGTGGACCATGTAGACGATCTCGCGCATTTCCGTCTCCTCCGGTTCGGGGCTTCCGGGAGGAGGTCGGAGCCGCGCCCGGCGACCGGACACGGCCCGACGCGGATTCTCAGTACTCGTCGTGGCGGCGCCACCACGAGCTGGGTGCGTCGTCGCCGCGGCTCTCCTCTTCCCAGGCCTCCTGGCGCCCCAGCGGTGTGATGTCGAGGTACCGGTGGGACGACATGAACGTCTCCCCGCCGCGGCCGGAGGTGAAGTACGTCCGGTAGACGTCGTCGCCGTCGCGCAGGAACACGCTGACGCCGAATCCGTGGCCGACGCCGCAGTCCTCGGTGAAGTCGCTGCCGTGCGCGGATGCCCACGGCACGTCCCAGCCCATGCGGGTCCGGTACCGCTCGATTTCGGGGAGCGTCGCGGGCGAGACGAGCGTGAGCGTGACGTCGCGGGCGTGCAAGTGCGCCAGGTGCGGCATGTTGTCCACGAGCAGGGAGCAGCCGGGGCAGCCCGCTTCGTCACCCGGGTGCAGCATGAAGTGGTAGACGATCAGCTGGCGGCGGCCGTCGAACAGGTCGAGCAGGCTCTTCGGCCCGTCGGCGGTCTCGAACCGGTACGTCGCGTCGAAGCGGACCATCGGCAGCCGGCGGCGTTCGGCGGCGAGGTGGTCGGCCGCCTTCATCAGTTCCTTCTCCTTGGCCAGCAGCGCTTCGCGCGCGGCCTGCCACTGCTCGGGCGAGACGATCTGGGGCAGGGTCGCGGTCATCGGGCGTCCTTTTCTCGGATGAAGCCGGTCAGGTCCTCGAAACTGGACGTCCAGCCCTCGTCGTGGCCGTCGCGGTCGGCGACGGTCGGGAAGCCGGTCTGGACGAAGGTCATCTCGGTCTTGCCGTCGAGGTCGGCCAAGCCGATCGTCACCAGGGTCTCGTCGCGCAGGTCGCCTTCGGTGTCCCAGGCGAAGGTGAACACCAGCCGCTCGGGCGCGGCGATCTCGCGGTAGACGCCGTGCATCCAGTGCTCGTCGCCCTCGGGGGAGCGGATGCACGCCCGCCAGGCGCCGCCGGGCCGGGTGGCGAGGGTGACGGCGGCGCCGGTGTAGCCGCGCGGCCCCAGCCAGCTCGCCAGCTGGTCCGGGTCGGTCCACGCGGCGAAGACGAGCTCGCGCGGGGCGTCGAACACGCGCGTGATGGTGAGGTCAGGCATCGCCGGTCAGCCTCCTCAGGTGATCTTCGAGCCGGTCGAACCCGTCGTCCCAGAACCGGCGGTAGTTCGCCACCCAGCCGGCCACGTCCTCCAGCGGCTTCGCCTCCAGCCGGCAGGGCCGCCACTGGCGGGTGCGGCCGCGGGTGATCAGCCCGGCCTCTTCCAGCACCTTCAGGTGCCGCGACACCGCGGGCAGGCTCATCGGGAACGGCTCGGCGAGCTCGTTCACCGTCGCTTCGCCGGCCGACAGGCGCGCGAGGATGGCGCGCCGGGTCGGGTCGGCGAGGGCCGAGAACGTCCGGCTCAACGTGTCCGTCATTTCACCACCTCGTTAATTAACGTACCTGTTAAATATAGGCCCGAACTGGCCGTTGTCAAGGTTCTCCGCGGTTGCCGTGAGAGCTGCGTCACCAGCCGTCGGGTTTCCAACAGTAGGAAGTCAAAGTATTTTGGAGGGATGACCAGCGAGCTGTACCGCCCCGTGCACCCCGTCCGGTTCGTCACCGCGTCGAGCCTCTTCGACGGGCACGACGCGTCGATCAACATCATGCGGCGGATCCTGCAGTCGCAGGGCGCGGAGGTCGTGCACCTGGGCCACAACCGGTCGGTCGACGAGGTCGCCACCGCGGCCATCGCCGAAGACGTCCAGGGTGTCGCCATCTCGGCTTACCAGGGCGGGCACGTCGAGTACTTCTCCTACCTGGTCGAGCTGCTCCGCGAACGCGGCGCCGGGCACATCAAGGTCTTCGGCGGCGGGGGCGGGGTGATCGTGCGCGAGGAGATCGAGCTGCTGCACTCGCGCGGCGTCACCCGCATCTTCTCGCCCGAGGACGGCTACGAGATGGGCCTACCGGGCATGATCAACTTCATGATCAAGGCCTGCGACACCGATCTCGCGGCCGAGGCCCCCGCGCTGGACAAGGTGCTCTCCGGGGACGTCGCCGCGCTCTCGCGGGTCATCACCCAGCTGCAGGCCGGCAAGCTGGCCGGCGACCTGCTCGACGGTCTCGCCGAGGCCGCGGGCAAGCGGGAAGTACCGGTGCTCGGCATCACCGGCACGGGTGGTTCGGGCAAGTCGTCGCTCACCGACGAGCTGATCCGCCGCTTCCGCCTCGACCAGGAGGACAAGCTGCGGATCGCGGTGCTCGCCGTCGACCCGTCCCGGCGCAAGGGTGGCGGCGCGCTGCTCGGCGACCGCATCCGGATGAACTGCCTGGACGGCTCCCCGGTGTACTTCCGGTCGCTGGCCACGCGCACGACGTCGGGGGAGATCCCGGCCGGGCTGCGCGAGTCGATCCTGGCCTGCAAGGCCGCCGGGTACGACCTGGTGATCGTCGAGACGCCGGGCATCGGCCAGGGCGACGCCGGCATCGTCGACTTCGTGGACGAGTCGCTGTACGTGATGACGCCGGAGTTCGGCGCCGCGTCACAGCTGGAGAAGATCGACATGCTCGACTTCGCCGACGTCGTGGCCATCAACAAGTTCGAGCGCCGCGGCGCCGAGGACGCCCGCCGGGACGTCGCCCGCCAGCTGGTCCGCAACCGCGAAGCGTTCTCGTCGGCGCCGGAGGACATGCCGGTGTACGGCACGAGCGCGGCGAAGTTCAACGACGACGGCGTCACCGCGCTGTACCAGCACCTGCGCGGCATGCTCGCCGAGCGGGGCCTCGGCGTCTCCGCGGGCACGCTGCCGCAGGTCGAGGGCAAGGTCTCGACCGACGCGTCGACGATCATCCCGGGCAACCGGGCCCGGTACCTGGCCGAGATCTCCGAGACCGTGCGCGGGTACCACGCGAAGACCGAGCAGCAGGTCGCGTCGATCCGCAAGCGCGACGCCCTGGCTGTCGCGCGCGAAGAACTGGCCAAAGCGGACGCGTCGACCGACGCGCTGGACGGGCTGCTCGCCGCGGCCGAGTCCGATGTGGACGGTGAGACGACGCAGCTGCTGGAGCGGTTCCGGGCGCTGGCGGCGGAGTACCGCAAGGACGAGCTCGTCGTGAAGATCCGCGACAAGGAGCTGCACACGCAGCTGTGGCGCGACACGCTGTCCGGCAACCGGATCCCGCGCGTCGCCCTGCCGCGCTACACCGAGTCCGGTGAGCTGCTGTCGTTCCTGCGTCGCGAGAACCTGCCGGGCTACTTCCCGTACACCGCGGGCGTTTTCCCGTTCAAGCGCGAGGGGGAGGACCCGGCGCGGATGTTCGCCGGCGAGGGCGACGCGTTCCGCACCAACCGCCGTTTCAAGCTGCTGTCGGCCGACTCCGAGGCGAAGCGGCTTTCGACGGCCTTCGACTCGGTGACCCTCTACGGCCACGACCCCGACACGCGCCCCGACATCTACGGCAAGGTCGGCACGTCGGGCGTGTCGATCGCGACGCTCGACGACATGAAGGCGCTCTACGACGGCTTCGACCTGACCGCGCCGAACACGTCGGTGTCGATGACGATCAACGGCCCGGCGCCGACGATCCTCGCCTTCTTCCTCAACACGGCGATCGACCAGAAGCTGACGGCGTTCCGCGAGGAGCACGGCCGCGAGCCGTCCGACGCCGAGGCCGCCGAACTGCGCGAGTGGGTGCTGCGCAACGTCCGCGGCACGGTGCAGGCCGACATCCTCAAGGAGGACCAGGGCCAGAACACCTGCATCTTCTCCACCGAGTTCAGCCTCCGGATGATGGCCGACATCCAGGAGTGGTTCATCGAGCACGGCGTCCGCAACTTCTACTCGGTGTCGATTTCCGGCTACCACATCGCCGAAGCCGGCGCGAACCCGATCTCCCAGCTGGCGTTCACGCTGTCGAACGGCTTCACCTACGTCGAGTCGTACCTCGCGCGCGGCATGGACATCGACGACTTCGCGCCGAACCTGTCGTTCTTCTTCTCCAACGGCATGGACGCGGAGTACTCGGTGCTCGGCCGGGTGGCGCGGCGGATCTGGGCGGTGGCGATGCGCGAGCGCTACGGCGCGAACGAGCGGTCGCAGAAGCTCAAGTACCACGTGCAGACCTCCGGCCGGTCGCTGCACGCGCAGGAGATGAGCTTCAACGACATCCGCACCACGCTGCAGGCGCTGTGTGCGCTGTACGACAACGCGAACTCCTTGCACACCAACGCGTTCGACGAGGCGATCACGACGCCGTCGGAGTCGTCGGTGCGCCGCGCGATGGCCATCCAGATGATCATCAACAAGGAGTGGGGCCTGTCGAAGAACGAGAACCCGCTGCAGGGCTCGTTCATCATCGACGAGCTGACCGACCTGGTCGAGGAGGCCGTGCTGGCCGAGTTCGACCGGATTTCCGAGCGCGGCGGCGTCCTCGGCGCGATGGAGACCGGCTACCAGCGCGGCAAGATCCAGGACGAGTCGATCCTGTACGAGCGCAAGAAGCACGACGGCTCGCTGCCGATCATCGGCGTCAACACCTTCCGCAACCCGCACGAGGGCGAATCCGACGTCGAGGTCGAGCTCGCGCGGGCCACGGAGGACGAGAAGAAGTCCCAGCTGGACCGGCTCGCGGACTTCCAGCACCGCCACCACGAGGAAGCCCAGCAGGCCCTGAAGGCCCTGCGCGAAGCGGCCACCCGCGGCGGCAACCTGTTCGGGGTGCTGGTGGATGCCGCGCGGGTGTGCTCGCTGGGTCAGATCACGGAGGCGTTCTTCGAGGTCGGCGGCCAGTACCGGCGCAACGTCTAGCGGCGGACCGCCGTCAGGTACCAGACCGGGACCAGGACGCGGCCGTCGGTGTCCGTGGCCAGGCCGGCCAGCTCGGCGGACTCCTCGCCGAGCACCGCGCGGAGGCTCTGCCGCAGCTCTTCCGGCGTCATCGACGTCGTGTAGAGCGTCGGCTCGAGCTTCTCGATCGTCCAGTCCCGGCCGACCGTCTCCCGCAGGTCGGCCTCGCTGATCAGGTACGGCGCCGGGAAGCCGTCCGGCACCTGCGGGGAGAAGGCGAACAGGTGCAGCCGCGCGCCCGGCCGCGTCGCGCGGGTCAGTGCCGCCAGGTATTCGCGGCGCTGGTCCTCGCTCAGGCAGTGGTAGAGCGCGCTGTCGAGGACCGTGTCGAAGCGGCCTTCGCAGCCCTCGAGCTTGGTCGCGTCGGCGACGGCGAACTCGATGTCGAGGCCCTTCTCCGCGGCCCGGGCGCGGGCCTGCTCGACCGCCGACGGCGCGCCGTCCAGGCCGGTGACCTGCAGGCCGCGGGAGGCGAGGAACGCCGAGTTGTCCCCGAGGCCGCAGCCGATGTCGAGCACGGCGCCGGTGAACGCGTCCGCGTCGGCCAGCGCGACGACCGCCGGCTGCGGCGCGCCCAGGTCCCACGGCATCTTCCGGCCCATCGGCGTGTCGCCCCGGTAGAGCTCCTCGAAGTCGACGTCCTGAACGTCCATGACCACCCCATTATTCAACGTATGATGAGATCACTCCATCCTGCACCTCCTGTCGACCGGGTGGTAGTCCTGGAACCATGAAATTCGGGATTTCGACGTTCGTGACCGACGAGGGCATCCGGCCGGACGTGCTGGGTGCCGCCCTCGAGGAACGCGGGTTCGACTCGCTGTTCCTCGCCGAGCACTCGCACATCCCGGTCAGCCGGGAAACGCCGTACCCGGGCGGGGGCGAGCTGCCGCGCGTCTACTACCGCACGCTCGACCCGTTCGTGGCGCTCACCGCCGCGGCCACCGCGACGTCCGAACTGCTGCTCGGCACCGGGATCGCATTGCTGATCCAGCGCGACCTGATCCACACCGCCAAGGAGGTCGCGTCACTGGACCTGATCTCCGACGGCCGCGCGCTGTTCGGCGTCGGCGTCGGCTGGAACCGCGAGGAGATGCGCAACCACGGCACCGACCCGAAGACGCGCGGCGCGCTGATGGACGAGCAGCTGGCCGCGCTCAAGGAGATCTGGACCAAGGACGAGGCCGAGTTCCACGGGGAGCACATCGACCTCGACCCGCTCTTCAGCTGGCCGAAGCCGGTGCAGAAGCCGCACGTCCCGATCTACATCGGTGGCGAGAGCGAAGCGGCCCTGAACCGCCTCGCGAAGTACGGCGACGGCTGGCTGCTCCGGGGCTACACGAAGTACCAGGAGGCCCAGCGCGTCCGCGGCTGGCTGGCCGAGCAGGGGCGCGAGGACGTCCAGTTCGCCGTCTTCGGCGGCCCGACGACGCCGAAGGTGATCGACGGCTTCCGCGAGGCCGGCGTCGAGCGGTACACGTTCCTGCTGGACACGCTGCCGGAAGCGGAGACGCTCAAGGCGCTCGACGAACTGGCGAAGGTGGCCGCCGCCCACCGCTGAGGCGGCGGCTACTTGTCCAGCAGCAGGTGCACCGACAGTTCGAGGCGGTTCGCGACGTCGGCGGCCGAGGCGCGGCGGGTCACCCACGCCACCAGGTTCGCCATCCAGACGTCCGCGACGACGTGGAAGATGTCGCGGTCCGCCTCGGCCGGCTCGGCGATGCCCATCGCCTTGGCGAACATGTTCTCCATCAGCCGCCCGACCTGCTCGACCTCGGCGGCGGCAGAGGTGTCGGCGAACATGAACGCGCGCACCATGGCCTCGGTGAGGTGCGGGTCGCGCTGCATCAGGCGCGTGTTGCGGCCGAGCACGAACATGAGCCGCTCGGCGGGCGTGTCGCCGGGGATGGCCTGGCGCTCCAGCTTCTCCTGCGCGCGCTCGAACTCGCGGGCCAGCCCGGAGACGAGCAGGTGGATCTTCGAGGGGAAGTACCGGTACAGGGTGCCGAGGGCGACGTCGGCCTTCTCGGCGACGGCGCGCATCTGCACCGCGTCGTAGCCGCCCTTCGAGGCCAGCGCGAGGGTGGCGTCGATGATCCGGCGGCGCCGGTCGCGCTGGGCGGCCGACCCGAGCTCGTCCGCCCCGATCGCACTCAGGCCGTTGCCGCGGGCCTTGGTCTTGCCTGGCATCGGCATTCCCCCGTCCTTGGGAACTTGTTCCAGTTCACGACGTAGATTACCTGTCCTGGCGAACCTCGCGACAGCTGACCCACTGGCCGAAAAACTGTAACACGTTCTACACTCGCGAGTAGTGTCACGTACCGCGAGGAGGCCCGATGCCGGTCGCGCTCACCGACGAACAGGCCGCGCTGGCCGAGGCGATCCACGCCTGGTCCGCGGCGCACCACCCGCGAGAGGCGGTGCGCGCGGCGGAAACCGGGGCCGGCGCGGCAATTCCGGCCGGCTTCGCCGAGCTCGGCCTCTTCGGCGTCGCGGTGCCCGCGGCGGCCGGCGGGGCCGACGGCAGCGTCGCCGATCTCGCCGCCGGGCTCGCCGCGGCGGCGGAAGAACTCGTTCCCGGGCCGGTGCTGGGAACCGCGCTCGCCGGGCTGCTGCTGGCCGGGGTCCCCGAAGCGAAGGAGCTGCTCTCGGCCGTCGCCGAGGGGGAGGCCACGGTCGCGGTCCTGCTGGACGTCCTGTCCCTCGAGGACGGCGTCAGCGGGCCCGTTCCCGGCGCGGATGCCGGGACGTGGCTGCTGGTGCCGGTCGACGGCGGCCACGCGCTGCTCGCGCCCGGCACGCCCGGGGTGGGCGTCGAGCCGCTGGCCGCGTTCGACTTCTCGCGCCCGCTGGCCCGCATCCGGTTCTCGGGTGTCCGTGCCGAGGTGCTCTCGCTGCCGCCGGTCCGGCCGCTCGCCGCGATCCTGGCCGCGGCCGAGGCGGCGGGCGTGGCGCGGCGGTGCCTGCGCATCGCCGTCGAGTACGCCAAGGTCCGCGAGCAGTTCGGCCGGCCGATCGGGGCGTTCCAGGCGGTCAAGCACCTGTGCGCCGAGATGCTCTGCCGCGCCGAAGCCGCCGAAGCGCTGGCCTGGGACGCGGCTTCCGGGCAGCACCCGCTGTCGGTGGCGAGCGCGGCCGTCGTCGCCCTCGACGCGGCGATCGCCAACGCCAAGGACTGCGTCCAGGTGCTCGGCGGGATCGGGTTCACCTGGGAGCACGACGCGCACCTGTACCTGCGCCGGGCCGTGGCCCTGCGGCAGTGGCTCGGCGGGTCGTGGCGGCGGCAGGCGGCTTCGCTGGCGCTCTCCGGGACCGAGCGGACGCTGGGTGTCGACGTCGGTGACGACCCTTCGCTGCGGGAAGAGGTGGCGCGGATCGCGGCCCTGCCTGCCGCCTCGCAGCGCGTCGCGCTGGCCGACGCCGGGTTGCTGACGCCGCACTGGCCCGCGCCGTACGGCCGGGGTGCCGATGCCGCGGAGCAGCTGCGGATCGACGCGGCCTTGAGCGCGGCGGGAGTTCGCCGCCCGGACCTGGTGATCGGCGCGTGGGCGGTGCCGACGATCCTCGAGCACGGCAGCGACGAACAGCGGGCGCGGTTCGCCCGGCCCACCCTGCGGGGCGAGCTCACGTGGTGCCAGCTGTTCAGCGAGCCCGGCGCGGGGTCGGACCTGGCCGCGCTGCGCACGGCGGCCCGCCGCGTCGACGGCGGCTGGCTGCTGTCCGGGCAGAAGGTGTGGACGTCGCTCGCCCGCGAAGCCGACTGGGGCATCTGCCTGGCCCGCACCGACCCGGACGTGCCGAAGCACAAGGGCATCACGTACTTCCTGGTCGACATGCGCGCCCCGGGCATCACGACGCGGCCGCTGCGGGAGATCACCGGGGAAGCGGTGTTCAACGAGGTGTTCCTGGACGAGGTGTTCGTCCCGGACGCCGACGTCGTCGGCACCCCGGGCGGCGGCTGGCGGCTGGCGCGCACGACACTGGCCAACGAGCGGGTGGCCATCGGCAGCGGCTCGGCGGTCGGCGAGAGCGTCCAGTCCCTGATGTCCACAGTGGACCCCTCGGTGCTGGACGATGCCGCGTTGGACCGCCTCGGTTCCCTGGTGGCGGACGGGGTCGCGGGATCCGTGCTGGACCTGCGGGCGGCCCTGCGCCGGCTGGAGGGGCAGGACCCGGGAGCGGAGTCGAGCGTCCGCAAGCTGCTCGGCGTTTCCCACCGCCAGGACGTGGCCGAGTTCGCCCTGGAGCTGGCCGGCTCGGGCGCATTGCCGGCGGACGGCCAGGCACAGCACGAGTTCCTGCTGACCCGCTGCCTCTCGATCGCCGGCGGCACGACCCAGGTCCTGCGGTCCCTCACCGCGGAACGCCTCCTGGGCCTGCCCCGCGCCTGATGCCCCTCGGATCACGCGTGATGCCCCTCGGCGCACGGGTGGGTTGCGTCAGGCAACGGTGCGAAAGGACCGTTCGCGCCGCCGAGGGCAAAACTGTCGGTGCCGTGTTCTAGCGTTGCGGTCGTGGAGTTCAGCGCAGACACCCAGGCCACCTACCTCCCCGCGGATCCCCCGCGGGACGGGGTGCTGGCCCTGTGGGGCGATGACGTGGCCGGCGGGACCACGATCGAGCTCGTGCTGCCCCGCGGAGCCAAGTTCGCGCGGACGAAGGTCGACGCCGAGCTGGTGCCGCTGGAGCGGGCGCTGCCCCGGCTCCTGTCGGTGGGGGCGGAGGCGAGCCCGGCGGTCGCGGCGTGGTCGGCCGCGGTCAACGCGGGGGTGAACCTCGTCGCGCGGGGGCGGCTGCGGCCCGCCGTCTCACCGGCCGGCGCGGCGGCCTGGCGCATCGGCCCGCTCGACGCCGCCGACGAGGAACTGCTGCGCGGGCTGGCCGGCGCGCTGCCACCGGAGGCGTACGCGCTGCCGCTGACGGGGCTGAAACGCATCCGCCTGCACTCGCCGGACTCCCTGGTCCGCGCGCTCTGGGACGCGACGGCCGACCTGCTGGTCCGCAGCCCGGCCGCGCCCGTCGGCGTCGGCGACCCCGCGTTCGCGGCCCGCGAACCGGCGCTGCTGGGCCCGGACGGCGCTGCGTGGCTCGCGGAGCTGGAGGCCCGCGAACCGCGCGGGGTGCAGGTGCTCCTGCGGGTCGAGGGGCTGGACGACGACTCGTTCGCCGGGGTGCTGGCGGTGCGCAGCATGGCGGAGCCGAGCCTGGTGGTGGAGGCGGCCACGCTGTGGGACGCGCCGGACGCGGTGCTGAACCGCCTCGGCGACCAGGTCGAGACGCAGCTGCTGCTGGGCCTGCGCCGCGGCGCGCGGGCCTGGGCGCCGCTGGGCCGGGTGCTGGCCGAGCCGGCGCCGGCGTCGCTGGAGCTGTCCGACGACGAGGTCGTCGACCTCCTCACCGACGGCGCCCGCGAGCTGGGCGGCGCGGGGATCGAGGTGCTGTGGTCGAAGGGCCTGTTCGCGGGCGAGGTGAAGGCGAAGGCGAGCGCGACCCAGGCGCCGGCGAGCGTCGCGGGGCCGGAGTTCGCCTTGCGTTCGCTGCTGGAGTTCCGCTGGCAGCTCAGCCTCGGTGGCGAGCAGCTGACGGAGGCGGAGGTGGCGGCACTCGCCGAGGCGAAGCGGCCGCTGGTCCGCCTGCGCGGTCAATGGGTGCGCGTGGACCCGCAGCTGCTCGCCCGGGTCCGCGGCCGCACCCGCAAGCTCGACGCGGGCGAGGCCCTGGCCGCGGCGTTGACGGGCGAGCTGGAACTGGACGGCGAGCAAATCGAGTTCGCGGCGCCCCCGGCCCTGGACGGCCTGGTGTCGCGCATCCGCGACCGGGCGGCGGGCTCGGTGGCGCAGCCGCCGGGGTTGCAGGCGACGCTGCGGCCGTACCAGCAGGCGGGGCTGGCTTGGCTGGCCACGATGACGGGGCTAGGGCTGGGTGCCTGCCTGGCCGACGACATGGGGCTGGGGAAGACGATCCAGCTGATCGCCCTGCACTTGCATCGGCGGGAGCTGGCGAGGTCGGGCCAGCCGGACCGTGCGCTGGTTGGCGGGGCCATGCCGGAGGGCGGGGCGCTGCCGCAGGTTGGCGCGGTGCCTGGCGAGGCCATTCCACCATTGGGTGGGGAGCTGCCGCAGGTTGGCGTGCTGCCCGGCGAGGCTGGAGAACCGGAGGGTGAGGAGCTGCCGCGGGGTGGCGCGGTGCTTGGCGAGGCCATGCCGCCAGCGGCCGGTGTGCTGCCGCAGGCGGACGTGCCCGGCGAGGCCATCGGCCCAGCCGCCGGGTCGAGCGGCGAAGCCGGCGCTGCTCCCTACGGTGGGCCGACCCTCGTCCTCTGTCCCACCTCCCTCCTCGGCAACTGGGAGCGCGAGTTCGCCCGCTTCGCCCCGGACATCCCCGTCCGCCGGTTCCACGGCGGCGGCCGCCACCTCGACGACCTCGCCCCCGACGAGGTCGTCCTCGCCACCTACGGCGTCCTCCGGCGCGACCGCGAAACCCTGTCCGAAGTGGACTGGGGACTGGTCGCCGCCGATGAGGCGCAACACGTCAAGAACCCGCTGTCGGCCACCGCCAAGGAACTGCGCAAGATCCCCGCCCAGGCCAAGGTGGCCCTCACCGGCACGCCCGTCGAGAACCGGCTCACCGAACTGTGGTCCATTGTGGACTGGACCACCCCCGGCCTGCTCGGGCCGCTCGACCGCTTCCGGCGCACCGTCGCGCGGCCCATCGAACGCGACCGGGACAAGGCCGTCACCGAACGGCTGGCCGCCACCGTCCGGCCGTTCCTGCTGCGGCGGCGCAAGAGCGACCCCGACATCGCCCCCGAACTGCCGCCCAAGACCGAGACCGACCGGTTCGTCCCGCTCACCGCCGAGCAGACCACCTTGTACGAGGCCGTCGTGCGGGAGAACCTCGCCGAAATCCGCGAGACGCAGGGCATCAAGCGACGTGGCCAGGTTCTGCAGCTGCTCACCGAGCTCAAGCAGATCTGCAACCACCCCGCCCAGTTCCTCAAGGAGCCGCACGGCACGCTCACCGGGCGCTCCGGGAAGCTCGCCGCGTTCGAAGAACTGCTGGACGTCATCCTCGACGAGGGCGAGAGTGTGCTCGTCTTCAGCCAGTACGTCCAGCTCTGCCGGCTGCTCGAGCGGCGCCTCACCGAACGCGGCCTGCCCACCGAACTGCTCTCCGGCGAAAGCTCGGCGGCGAAGCGGCAGGACATGGTCGACCGGTTCCAGGCCGGCGAAATCCCGGTGTTCCTGCTGTCGCTCAAGGCGGGCGGCGTCGGGCTCAACCTGACGCGGGCCACCCACGTGATCCACTACGACCGCTGGTGGAACCCGGCGGTGGAGGACCAGGCCACCGACCGCGCCTACCGCATCGGGCAGGACCGGCCGGTCCAGGTGCACCGGCTGATCGCCGAGGGCACCCTCGAGGAGCGGATCGCCCAGGTCCTCGAAAAGAAGCGCGGGCTCGCCGAGTCGATCGTCGGCGCGGGGGAGGACTGGATCACCGAACTGTCCGACGACGAGCTCGCCGACCTCGTCCGGCTCGGGAGCGGGTGATGCCACCCCGGCGGAACTTCGGCACCACCTGGTGGGGCCGCGCCTGGGTCGACGCCCTGGAGCAGCGCGCGAAACTGGACCCGAACCGGCTGCCGCGCGGGCGGACGTACGCGCGGAAGGGCACGGTCAGCGAGCTCGACGTCGGCGCCGGGGTGGTGACCGCCCGCGTCCGCGGCAGCCGGCCGGAGCCGTACAAGGTGAAGATCACCATGCGCACCTTCACCGACGGCGAGTGGGACACGCTGCTCGACGTGGTCGGCACCCAGCTCGGGCACGCGGCCGCCCTGCTCGACGGCGAGCTGCCCGGCGCGCTGGCCGAGCAGGCCCGCGAGGCGGGCGCCGACCTGCTGCCGGGCCCGGGCGACCTGCGGCCGCGGTGCTCGTGCCCGGACTCGGCGAACCCGTGCAAGCACGTCGCCGCGGTGTACTACCTGGTCGCCGACGAGGTGGACCGCGACCCGTTCACGCTCTTCCTGCTGCGCGGACGCCCGCGGGCGGACGTGCTGGCCGAGCTGCGCGCCCGCCGCTCACCGGCCCGCGGCGAGAAACCCAAGCTGCCGAAGCGCGTGGACGAGGGCCTGACCCCGCGAGCCGCCTACGCGCGACGACCCGGCGCGATCCCAGACCTGCCACCACCACCGCGGATCCCCGGCCCGCCGGCGGTCCTGGACCTGGACCCACCCCCGGCCACAGGCTGGACGGCGGCGGCCCTGTCCACTCTCGCCGCGGACGCGGCCGCCCTGGCCCGCGACCTCCTGACCAGCGGCGCAACGGCGGCCGAGCTGACGTTCGAGGAGGACCTGGCCCGCCGCGCGGCGGGCCGCACGGCCCCGGAGCTCACGGCCCTGGCCACGGCGGCGCACGTGCCACCTCGCGACCTGGCCCGCTGGGCGGAGGCGTGGCGCGAAGCAGGCCGCGGCGGCTTGGCGGCCCTGCGGGAGAGCTGGCAGCCAGGGCCGGGCCCGTTGGCCGAAGCCGAGGCAATCCTGGCGGACGCGGGTCTGCCCGGGAAGCCGAAGGTGTGGCGAAACCGCCTCACCCAAGGAGAACTCCAGCTGCGCTACGGCCGCGACGCACGCTGGTACCGCTTCGTCCGCGGAGGGACGGAGTGGCGTCTGGACGGACCGCCCTCGGCCAGCCCGCTCGACCTCGTGTACTGACCGGACTACCGGTGCTCGGCTTTCCAGGCGTTGTACGTGTAGTCCAGGAACCGCGCCACCCCGCGCACCACGTGCGCGGACCGCACCGACGTGAACACGTCGAACGCGTGCTGCGCCCCCGCCAGTTCCGCGTACGCCACCGGCTGTCGCGACTTCTCGCGCAGCCGCTGGACGAACTCGCGTGCCTCCCGCACCGGGACCAGCGAATCGTCCCGGCCGTGGATCACGAAGAACGGCGGGGCGTCCGAGGTGATCCGGTCCAGCGGGGATGCCGCGATGTAGTCGTCCAGGTGCGACACCGGGTCGCGGTCCGGGGCGAACACGCGCCGGGCGATCAGGCTCTCCAGCCGGTACTTGCTCGCCGGGGCGCCGGACGTCGCCGCGAAGTCGTACACGCCGTAGTGCGGTGCGCATGCCTGGATGCTCGTGTCCGCGTCCTCGAAGCCCGGCTGCAGTGCCGGGTCGTTCTGGGACAACGCCAGCAGCGCCGACAGGTGGCCGCCCGCCGAGCCGCCCGTCACCGCGACGAACCGGGGGTCGCCGCCGTACGAAGCGATCGACGAGCGGATCCACGCCAGTGCCTGCTTCGCCGCGATGATGTGGGCCGGCCAGCGGTGGGCCGGGGCCAGCGGGTAGTTGATCGCCACGCACACCCAGCCGCGGCGGGCCAGGTAGCGCATCAGGGGCCGGCCCTGCTCCTCCTTGTTGCCGATCACCCACGCGCCGCCGTGGACCTGCAGCAGCACCGGGGCACCCGAAACCGGGGTGTGGGGGCGGTAGACGTCCAGCAGGAACCGCTTGCCGCCCGGGGCGTAGGCGATGTTGCGGTCGACCCGCACGTCCGGGGCGCCCATCCGGAACGGCAGCGCCAGCTCGCCCCACGGCAGGCCCAGGTCCGAGCGGCCCAGCTCGGCCGCGTAGTCCTCGCCCAGCGCCGACGTCAGCGCCTTCTCGATCTCCTCGCGGGCGCCGTGCCCGGTGCGGACCAGCGTGGCCAGCCCGGCCGCGGACGCCGCCGCCATCGCCAGGCCGGCCTTGGTCGACCGGTCGCCGACGCCGTGGCGGGCCACGTGGACCAGGGAATCCGCCGCCGTCAGCGCGAGGAACTGGGGCGCCAGCTCGCCGGTCAGCCAGCCGGCGAAGAACACCGGGATCGTCGTGGAGCGAGCCCGCAGCGGGCGGAGCGCGTTGGCGGTGAGACCGAGCTGGACCGCGCGACGGATCAGGAAATTCGGCTGCACCAGCGCGATGATACCGGCGAGTAGGGTGACGCGCCGCTCACCGGAAGTGGCTTACCCTGATCGGTATGCAGCGACTGAGCGGCCTCGACGCGAGCTTCCTCTACCTCGAGACGCCGTCCCAGGTTCTGCACGTCTGCGGGCTGCTCGTCCTCGACGGCTCGACCGTCCCCGGCGGCTACTCGTTCGCGAAGCTGCACGAAATGCTCGACGCGCGCGTCCGCGAGATCCCGGCGTTCCGCCGCAAACTGCACAACCCGCTCTGGAACCTCAGCCACCCGGTGTGGATCGAGGACGAGGACTTCGACCTCGACCACCACGTGCACCGCATCGGCGTGCCCGCCCCGGGCGACCGCACCGAGCTGGCCGACCTCTGCGCGCACATCGCCGGCCAGCAGCTCGACCGCGCGCACCCGCTGTGGCAGCTCTACGTCATCGAGGGCCTGGCCGACGGCCAGTTCGCCGTCCTGCTCAAGATGCACCACGCGAGCGTCGACGGCGTCAGCGGCGCCGGCCTGATCACCCACCTGGCCGGGCTGGAGCCGGACGGCCCGATGCCGGTGATCGACGAGCGCCGCAACGCCGGGACGCCGTCGCCGCTGGACCTGCTGCGCTCCGGCGTCGAGAGCGTCGCGCGCCGCCCCGCCGAGGTCGCGCGGCTGCTGCCGGACCTGCTGGGGCTGGTGCCGCGGTGGCTCGGCCGGGCGTTGCGGGGCCAGGGGATGCCGGTCCCGTTCACCGCGCCGAGGACATCGCTGAACGGCACGATCACCGGGCACCGCAGCGTCGCGTTCGCCCAGCTCGACCTCGCCGAGGTCAAGGACGTCAAGAACGCCTTCGGGGTCACGGTGAACGACGTCGTGCTCGCGCTCGTCGCCGGCGCACTGCGGGAGTTCCTCGCCGCGCGCGGCGAGCTGCCGGCGGAGCCGCTGGTGGCGACCGTCCCGGTCTCGGTGCACGACCGCACCGAACGGGAGCACGGCAGCAACAAGGTTTCGGCGTTCTTCGCCTCCCTGCCGACGCACCTGGCCGACCCGGCCGCGCGGGTGTTCTTCCTCGCCGAGGCCAACCGGCGGTCGAAGGACCACCACCACGACATCGACGCCGACATGCTGCAGGACTGGGCGCAGTTCTCGGCCGCGACGGCGTTCGGGCTCGCCGTGCGCGCGTATTCGGCGCTGCGGCTGGCCGAGAAGCACCCGGTGGTGCACAACCTGGTCGTCTCGAACGTGCCCGGGCCGCCGATGCCGCTGTACTTCCTCGGCGCGCGGATCACCGGCTTCTACCCGCTCGGCCCGGTCTTCCACGGCGCCGGGCTGAACGTCACGGTGCTGTCCAACGCGGGCAAGGTGCACGTCGGCCTGCTCGGCGCGCGCGAGCTGGTCAAGGACCTGTGGCCGCTCGCCGACGCGCTGCCGGACGCGCTCGCCGAGCTGCTCAAGGCCGCGGGCTGAGCACCACGACCGGGATCTCCCGCTCGGTCCAGGCCTGGTACTTCGCGAAGTCCGCGTACAGCTCGACCAGCCGCGGCCACAGGTCGGCGCGTTCGGGCCGGCCGGCGACCCGCGCTCGCACGGGGACACCGCGGCGGCCCTTGAGGTGGATGCGGCTTTCGGGGTGCGCCAGCAGGTTGTGGTACCACTGCGGGTGCTTCGGCAGGCCGCCCTGGGACGCGACGATGACGACGTCCTCGCCGTCGCGCAGGTACAGCAGCGGCGTGGTGAACAGCCGGCCCGACCTGCGGCCGCGGTGCTCCAGCAGCAGCGTCGGCACCGGCTTGCGGAACCCGGCGCCGATCCGCCAGGTGCTGCCGATCCGGCCGCCGGTCAGCCGGAAGACCGCCACCTGCGCCTTCGCCGCGTACTTGATGACCTTGGTCGTGACGGGCGAGTCCAGGCCGCCGGGGGCCTGCTCGGGCAAGCTGAAGCGTCCCATCAGAACTTCCTTCCGCGGAGCGAGTGGACGGCGGCGAGCAGGGCGGGCACCCACCGGCCGGCGGCGAGGACGCAGGCGGCGTGCCCGGCCGCGACCTCGTAGGTCGCCGCGCCCGGGATCCGGCGGGCGAGGGAGCGCTGGTGGGCCGGGGCGATGAAGCGGTCTTTGGTGGTCACGACGACGGCCGCCGGCAGGCGCAGCGTGGGCAGCCACGCCGTCGAATCGAACCGGCCGATCTCGTCGACGGCGACCGCGATCTCCCACGGTTTGGTCGACCGGAACTCCCGCAGGCCCCACCGGTGATCCTCGAACCGGCGCAGCGGGGCCGCGGGCGCGACCGGCAGCCGCACGTGCTCGCGCAGCCGCAGCAGCGCCCGGCCGAAGAGGTCGAGCGCGACGCGCTGCCGCAGCCCCCGGCCGAAGCTGCTCGCGGTCGAGCACAGCACCAATCCGGTAACGCGTTCTGGTTCGGCGCGGGCGGCGAGCTGGGCGACCAGGCCGCCCATCGAGTACCCGCCGAGGGCGAACCGTCCGATCTCCAGCGCGTCGGCGACCGCGGTGACGTCCGCCGCGCAGTCGGCGAGCCGGAACTCCGGTGAGCGGATGCCCCGGCCGTGCCACCGCTGGTCGAACACGACGACGCGGTGCTGCCTTGCCAGCTGCGCCAGCGCCGGGTACCAGGTCAGCAGGCCGGTGCAGGCCACGGAGTGCAGCAGGATGAGCGCGGGCGCGTCCCGCGGGCCGACGTCGGTGACCACCGTGCGGCCGCGGCCGGGCAGCTCGAGCGGGACCGGGTCGGGCACGCCGGCGGTCGGCGGCACAGTGACCAGGCGCCGGGGGACCGCCATGCCGGGTCCTCCTCCGGGGGTTGCCGTGCCGGTGCTTTCCGGTTAAGACTAGAACATGTTTCAGTATTGCGTCGATCCGGAGGGCGGGCGTGGACTTCACCCTTGACGAAGCGCAGACCGAGATCGCCGCGCTCGCCGCGAAGGTGCTCGGGTCGGACGACGACCCGTGGCGGGCCCTGGCGGCGTCCGGTCTGCTCGCGCTCGCGCTGCCGCCGGACCTGGAGGGCGACGGCCTCGGCGTCGCGGAGGTCGCCCAGGTCCTCACCGAAACCGGCCGGGCCGCCGCGCCGGTCCCCGCCTACGCCGCACTGGCGCTGGGTGTCCTGCCCGTCGAGACGCTCGGCACGCCCGCGCAGCGCGCGGCCCTCCTGCCGCCGGTCGCGGCCGGGGAAGCCCTGCTGACCGCGGCCCTGCACGAGCCTTCCGCGCCACTGGTCGCCGAGCCCGCGACCACCGCACGCGCCGGCGGCGGCCGCTGGATCCTCGACGGCGTCAAGACCGCGGTCCCGTACGCCGCGGAGGCGCACCGGATCCTCACCCCGGTGTCCACCCCGCACGGCACCGCCGTCTACCTGGTCGATCCGCACGCCGACGGCGTCACGCTCGTTCCCGGGCGCAACTCCGCCGGGACCCCCGAAAGCACCGTGCGCCTGGACGCCGTGGCCGTCGAGGAAACCGACCTGCTGGCCGACGGGGACGCCGTCGCCGTCCTGCGCCGGTTCGCGCTGGCCGGGGCGCTCGCGCTCGGCGACGGCCTGCTCGCCGGCGCGCTCGCGCTGACCGTCAAGCACGTCGGCGACCGCACGCAGTTCGGTCGTCCGCTTGCGGCTTTCCAAGCGGTGGCGGGGCAGATCGCCGACGTCTACGTGGCCGCGCGGACCGTGCACCTCGCCGTGGCGTCCGCGGTGTGGCGGCTGGCTTCCGGGCTCGACGCGGACGCCGAACTCGACATCGCCGCCTACTGGTTCGCCTCGCAGGCCCCGGAAGCGCTGGCGACCTGCCACCACCTGCACGGCGGCGTCGGCGTCGACGAAACCTACCCGCTGCACCGGTATTCCTCGGCGGTCAAGGATCTCGGCCGGGCGCTCGGGGGCGCCGCGCACCGGCTCGGCAGGCTCGGCGAACGAGTGGCGGGGTGAGGGAGATGCACGTCGAACTGACCGCGGCGCAACGGGAACTGCGGGCCGAGCTGCGGGCCTACTTCGCCGGGCTGGTCAGCCCGGAAGAACGCCGGGCCATGCGGCGGGAACGACACGGGCCGGTGTTCCGCGAGATCGTCCGCCGGATGGGCCGCGACGGCCGGCTCGGCGTCGGCTGGCCGGTCGAGTACGGGGGCCAGGGCTTCGGCGGGATCGAACAGCACCTGTTCGTCGACGAGGCCGCGCGCGCCGACGTCCAGCTGCCGTCGGTGACGCTGCAGACGGTCGGGCCGACGCTGCAGGAGTTCGGCACGGACGAGCAGAAGTCCTTCTTCCTGCCGAAGATCCTCGCCGGGGAGATCCACTTCGCGATCGGGTACACCGAGCCGGAAGCGGGGACCGACCTGGCGTCGCTGCGGACGACGGCGGTGCGCGACGGCGACGGATACGTCGTCAACGGCCAGAAGATCTTCACCACCGGCGGCCACGACGCCGACTACATCTGGCTCGCCGTGCGCACCGCGCCGGACGCACCGAAGCACAAGGGCATCTCGATCCTCATCGTCGACACGAGCGACCCCGGCTACTCGTGGACGCCGATCATCACCTGCGACGGCGCCCACCACGTCAACGCGACGTACTATTCGGACGTCCGCGTGCCGGCGAACCGGTTGGTGGGCACGGAAAACGCGGGCTGGCGGCTGATCACCACGCAGCTCAACCACGAGCGCGTGATGCTCGGGCCGGCCGGGCGCATCGGCGGCCTGTACGACCGCGTGCACGCCTGGGCGGCCGCGCACGGCCTGCTCGACCTCGCCGACGTCCGGGCCGTGCTGGCCGACGCGCTCGCCGTCACCCGGGTCAACGAGCTGCTGAACTGGCAGGTCGCGGTGTCTTCGACCACGGCTCCGGTGAGCGTCGCCGACGCGTCGGCGACCAAGGTGTTCAGCTCCGAGGCCATCCAGCGGATCGGCCGGCACCTGGAAGAGCTCGTCGGGCGCCACGGCGACCTGGCCGATCCGGACACCGCCGAGCTGGCGGACTGGCTCGACCTCACCGCCAAGCGCAACATCGTGCTGACGTTCGGCGGTGGCGTCAGCGAAATCCAACGGGAGCTGATCGCGTCGATCGGCCTGGGCCTGCCGAGGGTGCCACGATGAACGTCGAAGAGGCGGCCGCGGCGATCGCCGCCCAGGGGGAGTCCGCGCCGCGTCTCGCCCGGGATCCGGTCAACCAGGCCATGGTGAACAACTGGGTCGAGGCGATCGGGGACCGCAACCCGGTCTACACCGATCCGGCGGCCGCCGCGGCGAGCGTCCACAAGGGACTGGTGGCGCCACCGGCGATGGCGCAGGTGTGGACGATGAACGGCCTGCACGGCAGCCGGGCCGCCGACGACCCGCTCGGCGCGATGATGGCCGTGCTCGACGAGGCCGGGTTCACCTCCGTGGTGGCCACGAACTCCGAGCAGACCTATCACCGGTACCTGCGGCCGGGTGAGCACGTGGCGGCGGCGACACGTCTGGAGAAGGTCGCCGGGCCGAAGAAGACGGCGTTGGGGGAGGGCTGGTTCGTCACCACCCGGACGATCTGGTCCGTCGGCTCCGAAGCCGTCGCCGAGATGATGTTCCGGGTGCTGAAGTTCCGGCCGCCGGCGCCGAAGCCGCCGCCGTCGCCGGTGCTGCGGCCGGTGATCAGCCGGGACACGGAGTTCTTCTGGGACGGCCTCCGCGAGGGCGAGCTGCGGATCCAGCGCTGGGGCGAGACGCTGCGGCACCCGCCGGGACCGATGCCGCCCGACGGCTCACTGGACACCAAGCCCGACAACGTCGTCGCCAGTGGCCGGGGGACCGTGTACTCCTACGCCGTGCACCACCACCCGCCGGTCCCGGGCAAGGACCTCCCGTTCGTGGTGGCGCTGGTGGAACTGGAAGAAGGGGTCCGCGTGCTGGCCGAGCTCCTGGACGCGGCCCCGGACGAAGTCCACATCGGACTGCCCGTCGTCGCGGCGTTCGTCCGCGTCGACGACGAGCTGACCCTGCCCGCGTGGAAGGTGGCCCGATGACCGCCGTCGCCGAAGGGACCGAGCTGCCGCCGCTGACGATCGAGGCGACGCCGACGTTCGTCGTCAGCACGGCGCTGGCGACCCGAGACTTCCAGGACGTCCACCACGACCGCGACGCGGCGGTCGAACGCGGCTCGAAGGACATCTTCCTCAACATCCTCACCGACACCGGGCTGGTCCAGCGGTTCGTCTCGGAGTGGGCCGGGCCCGACGCGCTGATCCGGTCGGTCAAGATCCGGCTCGGCGTGCCCTGCTACGCCTACGACACGCTGACCTTCACCGGCCGCGTGGTCTCGTGCACCGGGCGGGACGCCGTCGTGTCGGTGTCCGGTGTGGACAGTCTCGGCGAGCACGTCGCCGGGACCGTGGAGGTGACGCTGCCGTGACGCTCTCGGGCAAGGCGGCCATCGCCGGGATCGGGGCGACGGAGTTCTCGAAGGACTCCGGGCGCAGCGAACTGCGGCTGGCGGCCGAGTGCATCTCGCACGCGTTGACCGACGCCGGGCTGAAACCGTCCGATGTGGACGGATTGGTGTCGTTCACGATGGACGGCAACGCGGAGATCGCGGTGGCGCGGGAACTGGGGATCCCGGAGCTGAAGTTCTTCAGCCGCATCCACTACGGCGGCGGGGCCGCGGCGGCGACCGTGCAGCAGGCCGCGATGGCGGTGGCGACCGGTGTCGCGGACGTCGTCGTCGCGTACCGGGCGTTCAACGAACGGTCCGGGCACCGGTTCGGCCAGGTGTCGTCCGCGGCGGCCGGTCAGGTCAATTCGTCCGGGGTGGACAACGCGTTCCACTACCCGATGGGCATCGCGACGCCGGCCGCGACGGTGGCGATGGTCGCGCAGCGGTACCTCCACGACTACGGCGCGACGAGCGAGGACTTCGGGCGGGTCGCGGTGATCGACCGCAAGCACGCGGCGACCAACCCGGAAGCGTGGTTCCACGGCCGGCCGATCACCCTGGAAGAGCACCAGGCGTCACGCTGGGTGGCCGAGCCCCTGCACCTGCTCGACTGCTGCCAGGAAAGTGACGGCGGGGTCGCGCTGGTCGTCACGAGCGTCGAGCGGGCACGCGACCTGGCGCGGCCGCCGGCGGTGATCGCGGCGGCGGCGCAGGGGAGCGGGCCGGACCAGTACGTGATGACCAGCTACTACCGCGACGACCTGGCCGCGCTGCCGGAGATGGGCGTCGTCGGGCGGCAGCTGTGGGGCCAGTCGGGCCTCGGGCCGTCCGATGTGGACGTCGCGGTGCTGTACGACCACTTCACGCCGTACGTGCTGATGCAGCTGGAGGAGCTGGGTTTCTGCGGCCGCGGCGAGGCGAAGGACTTCATCGCCGGCGGGGCGCTGGAGCTCGACGGCGCGTTGCCGCTCAACCCGCACGGCGGCCAGCTCGGCGAGGCGTACATCCACGGCATGAACGGCATCGCGGAGGGCGTCCGCCAGATCCGCGGCACGGCGGTCAACCAGGTGGCGGACGCGGCGCGGGTCCTGGTCACGGCGGGGACCGGGGTGCCGACGAGCGGGCTCATCCTGACGGGTGACTGAGTGTCACCTCAATGACGGCTGGTGCGCGGCCGTCGTGGATGTCACGGTGGGAGACACCATCCACGACGGAGAGTGAGGCCGATGGCGGTCGACTGGGCGCTCACGGCGGTGTTCGCGGTGCTGGCCCTGCCGTGCGTGCTGCGGCTGGTCCGCCTCGACTATGCGCGCCTGGGCGACGGCGTCCGCCACGGCGACCTGGCCGAGCTGCTGCTGGTGGTGGCGATGGTGGCGATGTTCTCCCCGGTCGGCGCCCCGATCCCGGCGGCGGGCTGGCAGGCGGTGCTGGCCCTGACGGCGGGCTGGTTCGCGGTGGCCTGGTGGCGCGGGCGGGGCTGTGTCCACCACGCGCTGTCGGCGGCGGCGATGTTCTACATGGTGACGGCGATGCCCCACGGCGGAATGGACCACGGACCCTGGCTGACGATGTCCACAATGGATTCCCGGCTGGCGTTGCCGCTGGTGGCAGTGGCGGCGGCCGGGTATTTCGTGCTGGACGCGGCGTGGTCGGGGGTGGTGGCGGTGCGGGGCCCGGCGGTCGTCGGGGCGGGGCACGCTTCCCGCGCGGTGTGCCGGGCGGTGATGGGGGCCGGGATGGGCTACATGCTGCTGGCCTCGGCTTTGTGAGCGGGGCGGCTTGGCGAGCACGGCAGCTTTGTGAGCACGGCGGCTTTGTGAGCACGGCACCGAGAGGTCCCCGGCCTGGGGGTCCCCCGGATTTCACGTTACCGGAAGGCACCGACAATTTCGGGCGGTGCGATGGGGCGGATCGGCTCTCCGACCGGCGGACCGACCGTTCACGAACGGCCGGTCCAGGCTGGGCTGAGAGGTGCGAGCAGACCTCAGCCCGCGACGCGGCGGACTTCGCCGAGCGCGCTCTCGCCGGCCTCCGGCAGCGAAGCCGCCGGGTGGTCGGCCGTCCACTGGGCCGCCGCCGCGATGTCCTTCTTCAGCGCCGTGATCAAGTCCTCCGCCGAGTCGTACTTCTCCTGCTCCCGCAGGTGCGAGCCGAGCCACACCACCAGTGTCTCGCCGTACAGGTCGCCGCTGAAGTCCAGTACGTGGGCCTCCAGCAGGCGGTAGCCGTCCGCTCCGTAGTACGTCGGGCGGCGGCCCACCGAGATCGCCGCCGGGAGCCTCGTGCCGTCCGGGCGGCCGATCCAGCCCGCCCACACCCCGTCGCCCAGTGAGCCGGACTGGTCGCTCAGTGCGATGTTGGCCGTCGGAAAGCCCAGCTCGCGGCCGCGCTTGTCGCCCGGCTCGACCGTGCCCCGCACCACGAAGTATTCCGGCATTCGTCGTCCTCCCGAAGTCTCCCCACCACGGTAGCCGCCCGGCCGGAGCCGCTCAGGAAGTGGACACCAGCACCGTGTCCGCCAGCACCGGCGCGTCGTCCCGCTCGGCCGCCGTCGTCGTCACCAGCAGCCGGTCGCCCTGGCGCCACACCCGGATGCGCAGCGTCTCGCCGGGGAACACCACGCCGGCGAACTTCGCCGCGAACGACGCCACCCGGGCCGGGTCGCCGTCCAGGAACTCGTTCACCAGCACCCGCGCCACGATCCCGTACGTGCACAGCCCGTGCAGGATCGGCCGGTCGAACCCCGCGGCCCGGGCGAACTCCGGGTCGGCGTGCAGCGGGTTCCGGTCGCCGCACAGCCGGTACAGCAGGGCCTGCTGCGGCAGCGTCGGCGTCTCGAGCACGAAGTCCGGCTCCCGCGTCGGCCATTCGACCCGGTCCGAGGGACCCCGCGAGCCGCCGAAACCGCCCTCGCCGCGGGCGAAGATGCTCGACCGGGCCGTCCACAGGGGATCTCCGGACGACGACGTGACCGTCACCTCCTGGACCACCACCGCCGCCTTGCCCTTGTCGAAGACGTCGGCGACCCGCGACCGCGCCACCGCCTTCCCCGCCGCCGGGATCGGCTGGTGCAGCGTGATCTCCTGCTTGCCGTGCAGCACCTTCGCCAGGTCGATCTCGATCCCGGGGAACGACACCGCCGGCGGGTCGAACACGCGCAGGTTGGCCGCGACCGTGGCGAACGTCGGCAGCACCACCAGGTCCCGCTCGTAGGTGTACCGCAGCTCGTCCGGGCCTGCGCCGAGCGCCAGGTGGTAGAGCAGCACGTCCGACGACGTCCAGGCGAAGCTCACCTCGCCGATCTCGGCACCGATGGCGACGTCGGGGTTGATGGGCACGGAGACTCCCTATTCGTAGCTGATCGAGACCTCGTCGGTGACCGGCAGCGACTGGCAGGCCAGCACGATGCCGTCCGCCATGTCCTCGGCGTCCAGGACCTCGTTGTGCAGCATCTTCACCTCGCCCGTCACGACCCGGCACGCGCACGCGCTGCACTGCCCCTCGCGGCACGAGTACGGCGCGTCCATCCCCGCGTCCAGCAGCCGGTCCAGGAGTTTCCGCTGCCGCGGCCAGGTCAGCGTGCGGGTGTCGCCGTCCAGCGACACCGTCAGCGACGCCGGTGCTTCGTCCGAAGCCGGCTCCTCCTCGGCGACGACGGACTCGAACGGGTTCCCGGTCAGCGACGTGAACTTCTCGACGTGCACCCGGTCCCGCGGCATCCCGAGCTGCCCCAGCGCTTCCCGCACCGCGGCCATGAACGGCGCCGGACCGCACAGGAACGCCTCGTACGACGTGTACACCGAAGCCAGGCCGCGCAGCTGCGAGACGTCCGGCAGGCCCTGGACGCTCTCGAGCCAGTGCACCACCACCAGCCGGTCGCCGTAGCGCTTCGCCAGCGACGCCAGTTCGCCCGCGAAGATCACCGAGCGCTCGTCGCGGTTCGCGTAGACCAGCACGACCCGCCCCGACCCCCGCTCCAGGGCCGTCTTGAGGATCGCCATCACCGGCGTGATGCCGCTGCCGCCGGCGAAGAGCAGGAAGTCCTCGTCCACCGACGCCGGGCAGAACACGCCCGCCGGCGCCAGCACGTCGACCTGCATCCCGGGCTTCAACGACGAGCAGATCCAGCCGGACCCGTAGCCGCCGTCGGTCCGCTTGACCGTCACCTGTACGCGATTCTCGTGCGGCGCGCTCGACAGCGAGTAGCACCGCGCCACCGAACCGGTCCGGTCGCTGGGGATCTTCAACGTCAGGAACTGGCCTGCGGAGTACGAGAAAGCCGCCGCGTGCTCGGGCGGGATCTCGAAGACCACCGACCGCGCGTCCGGCGTCTCGACGACGACGTCCGCGACGGTCAGCGTGTAGACCCGCTCAGCCATCGGCCACCGCCAGAGAGCCGTCGCGAACCGCGTCCCCAATGCTGTCGGCCAGCTTCGGGCACGTGTCGAGCAACGCCGACGGGCCGCCGGAGTCCGCGAACACCGGGCAGGTGTCGGCGGGCCGGGACGTCCACTGGATGCTCGTGTGCTGGATGCTGTTCTTCTTCACCAGCACGCACGTCCCGCAGCTGCGGCACTCGTGCGGCCGCAGCCCGCCCGACAGGAACTCGGTCTGCTCGGCGGTGGTCACACTTCCGCCTCGGTCTTCTGCCGCGCCAGATTCTCGGCCACCTCCGCCGCCCACGCCTCGTTCGCCTTCGTCGTGTCCACTTCGAACTCGAACCGCTGCGTCATGTCTTCGGTGACGTCGGCGGCGTCGACGTAGAACTGCTGGTACCACCGGCGAAGCTGGTAGACCGGACCGTCCTCTTCGCACAGCAGCGGGTTGTCGATCTGCGTCTTGTGCTTCCAGATCTCGACGTCCTGCAGGAACCCGGCGCCGATCCCGCGGGCCAGCTTCGCGGCCAGCTTGTCCGCGTGCTCGTCGGAGATCCCCGGCAGCTTCTTCACCTTCATGCCGTACTGCAGCACGAACGACGTCGGCGTGACGGGGTAGTGGCAGTTGATCAGCACGCTCTCGATCTCGTACCCCTGGAACGAGTTCACCAGCTTGTTGATCATGTACGACGGCCCGAAGTACGACGCCTCCGACCGCAGCAGGTTGTCCTCGCCGCCGTAGTTCGACGCCATGCCCATGTCCGGGCGGCCCTTGGTGTTGAGGTACTGCGTGGCGATGTGGCCTTCGAACACGTTCTTGAAGTACGTCGGGTAGGCGTAGTGGATGTAGAAGAAGTGCGCCATGTCCACGACGTTGTCTATGATTTCGCGGCAGTTGGAGCCCTCGATGAAGATCGAGTCCCAGGTCCAGTTGCTCCACTCGGCGCTGTCGGCGGCCTCGATCCGCGGGATCGCCAGCTCGTCGGACGGCGGGTTGCCCTCCGGGTCGTGCCACACGAGCAGCTGCCCGTTGCGCTCCTCCGTCGTCCACGACCGCGTCCGCGCGCGCAGCGGAACCCGCTTGGCGTAGGGGATCGAGACGCACTTGCCCTTGCCGTTCCAGCGCCAGTCGTGGAACGGGCAGGCCACCTCGTCGCCCTTGACGCTGCCCTGGGTGAGGTCGCCGCCCATGTGCCGGCAGTAGCCGTCGAGCACGTGCAGTTCGCCCGCCGAGTCCGCCCACACCACGAGCTTCGTGCCGAACGCGGTGATCGCATGCGGCTTCCCGTCGCGGAAGTTCTCCGCCAGGCCCAGGCAGTGCCAGCCGCGGGCGAACCGGGTCGGCGGCTCACCGGCGTAGATGGTGCGTACCGAGTCCTGCGTCATCGCTGCCCTCCCGTGGTCCCCTGATCTTCGTTCGCCAGCCGCGTCGCCGCAAGGTAGCCGAACACCATGGCGGGACCGATGGTCGCGCCCGGCCCGGCGTACGTCCGGCCCATCACGGCCGCGCTGGCGTTGCCCGCGGCGAACAGGCCCGGCACGGCCGAGCCGTCCTCGCGCAGCACCTGCGCGTGTTCGTCGGTGCGCAGCCCGCCCTTGGTCCCCAGGTCGCCCGGCACGATCTTCACCGCGTAGAACGGCGCCTTGTCCAGCGGGCCGAGGCTGGGGTTGGGTTTGTTGTGCGGGTCGCCGTAGTAGTGGTCGTACTTGCTGACCCCGCGGTGGAAGTCCTCGTCGACGCCCTTGCGGGCGAAGCCGTTGAAGCGTTCGATTGTCGCTTCCAGTGACTCGGCCGGGACGTCGATCTTCGCCGCCAGCCCGGCCAGCGTCGCCGACTTCGCGGCGATCCCGGCCTTGAACCAGCGGCCAGGGAGCGGCTGGCGCGGCCCGATGCCGGTGAACATGTACCGGTCCTTGTAGCGCTGGTCGAACAGCAGCCAGGTCGGGATGTGCTCGCCCGGTCCGTCGCCTTCGCCGTACATCGCGTGCACGGCCTCGACGTACGGCGCCGACTCGTTGACGAACCGCTCGCCGCGCGCGTCGACCATGATGCTGCGCGGCCGCGACCGCTCGGCCAGCGCGAACCACGGCCCGCCGGTGAGCGGCAGCGACGGCCCCCACCAGGCGTCGTCCATCAGGTCGAGCGCCGCGCCCAGCTTGAGGCCGGCGGTGATGCCGTCGCCGGTGTTGGCCTCCGCGCCGACGGTCCAGTCGACGCCGATCGGGGCCCGCTGGTACTTCTCGCGCATTTCGAGGTTCCGTTCGAAACCGCCGCTGGCGAGGATCACCCCGCGCCGGGCCTCGACGACCCCCTGCGGGGTGACCACGCCGGTGACGCGGTCGCCGTCGACCTGCAGGTCGACCAGGGGCGTGTCCAGCCGGACCTCGACGCCGGCCTGGGCCAGGCCGGCGCGCAGGCCGGCCGCAAGCGCTTGCCCCATGCTCAGCAGGCGCTGCCCGCGGAGTTTTCCGACGAGCCACTGCCGGCCCAGCGACAGCAGCCGGACGGCGCCGCGCGGGTGCCGGGCCAGCAGGCTCAGCCAGCGGTAGTCGGCCTGGGTGATCGGCACGCCGAGCGGGGGCGCGCTGTACGGCGGTTCCAGATGGGCCAGCTCGGGCCCGAGCAGCTTGCCGTCGAAGGCCATCGGCTCGACCGAGCGGCCGCCGGGCCGGCCACCGGGAGCTTCGGGGTGGTAGTCGCTGTAGTCGCGGACCCAGCGGAACTTCAGCGGCGTGTGGTCGCAGACGAACCGCAGCACCTCGGGGCCGTGCGCCAGGAACGTGTCACGCCGGACGGCCGGGACGACGTCGCCGACGATCGAGGCGAGGTACTCGCGCGCCCGCTCGGGTGGTTCGTCGATCCCGGCGGCGCGCAGGGCGTGGTTGCCGGGGATCCACACGCCGCCGCCGGAGCGGGCCGTCGAGCCGCCGAAGCAGCTGGCCTTCTCGAGGACCACCACGCTCAGGCCGTGGTGGACCGCAGCCAGCGCGGCGGTCATTCCGGCGGCACCACTGCCGACGACGACGACGTCGAACTGCTCCGTCATGCCACCTCTCCTGCTGTATCGATGGTTACCGGTCCGGCCGACAGCCACGGCGGAACAGCTGCCGGTGAGCGGGTCGCCGCCGGTCCGTGTCCGCCTGCTTTTCGACCAGACCGGTAACGTGTTCCAGGTAACGAGTATCCAGTTGAGAGCCGCTTTCGGTCACCATAGACGAGAACGTGTTTCAGTTCTAGGGTAGCGACCATGGACGCACTCGTCGCGGACGTGGTCATCGTGGGATTCGGGGCGGCCGGCGCCTGCGCCGCCCTCGAAGCGGCCGATGCGGGCGCCGACGTCATCATCGTCGAGCGCTTCGCCGGCGGCGGAGCCAGTGCGGTCAGCGGGGGCGTGGTCTACGCCGGCGGCGGGACCGGCCAGCAGCTCGACGCGGGCGTCGACGACTCCGTCGACGCGATGTACGCCTACCTGCGCGAGGAAACCGGGGATGTCGTCTCCGAGCGGACGCTGCGGCGGTTCTGCGAGGGCAGCCGCGAGATGATCACCTGGCTGGAGGGCAACGGCGTGCCGTTCGAAGGCAGCCTGTGCCCGTACAAGACGTCGTACCCCAGCGACGCGCACTACCTCTACTACTCCGGCAGTGAGGCGGCCGGCGGGTTCCGCGACGTGGCGAAACCGGCGCCACGCGGCCACCGCGTCAAGGGGCCCGGGACCTCGGGGAAGATGCTGATGGCGCGGCTCAAGGCGGCCGTGCGCGCCCGCGGCATCCGGGTGCTGACGCAGACGACCGCCCGCAGCCTCGTCCGCGACGACGCGGGCCGCGTCACCGGGCTCGTCGCCGACACCCTCGCCGAGGCTCCCGCCGGCGTGCGGGCGCGGCACCAGCGCTTCGCGCAGTACGCCGCCAAACCCGGCATCTACGTGCCGTCGCTGCGCAGGTCGCTGCACCGGCGTGTCGAGCGGTTCGAACGCGCGCACGGCCGTGAGCTGCGGATTTCCGCCCGGCGCGGGGTCGTGCTCGCCGCGGGCGGGTTCATCGCGAACCGCGAGATGGTCCGCGAACACGCCCCGGCCTACCGCGGCGGCCTGCCGCTCGGCACGTCCGCCGACGACGGTTCGGGGATCCGCCTGGGCGTCGAGGCCGGCGGCGCGACCGGCGAGCTCGGCCGGATCTCGGCGTGGCGGTTCATCACGCCGCCGAGCGCGTTCCTCGGCGGCATCATCGTCGACGCCGCGGGCCGGCGGGTCATCGACGAATCCCGGTACGGCGCCGCCGTCGGCGAGCGGCTGATCGAGGGCCACGGGAGCAAGGGCTGGCTGCTGGTCGACGCGCCGATCGTCGCGGAGGCGCGGCGGGACACGAAGGCGCAAAGCCAGTGGTTCCAGGGGCTGCAGCTGCGGTACCTGCTGCGGCGCGGCCGCGTGACCGCCACGACGGTCGAGGAGGTGGCGCGCAAGGCCGGCGTCGACCCCCAGGGGCTGCGGGCGAGCGTCGAGGCCTACCACGGCGACCGGGACCCGATGGGCAAACCCGCCGAGTTCGCGCGGCGCCTGGACAACCCGCCGTACTCGCTCATCGACATCTCCGTGCGGCCGAACCTCGGGTACCCGACGCCGATGCTGACCCTCGGCGGCCTGGTCGTCGACGAGGAGACGGGCGCCGTGCGGAGCACTGCGGGACAGCCGATCCCCGGGCTGTACGCGGCCGGCCGCACCGCCGTGGGAATCTGTTCCAGGTCCTACGTGAGCGGCCTGTCGCTGGCCGACTGCGTGTTTTCCGGCCGCAGAGCGGGGATCAACAGTGCCCTGGCGCAGGGTGTTCTCGACAAAAACGAGAACGTGTTCTAGTCTCTCGGGTAGTGGAAACGAGAGAGGACTGCGCATGAGCGAGCAGGTGATCGCCGGGGTCCGGGACCTCCTGCCGGTCCTGCGGGAACGGGCCCAGGACACCGAGGACGCGCGCCGCGTCCCCGAGGAGTCCGTCAAGGCCCTGCAGGAGACCGGGTTCTTCAAGCTGCTGCAGCCGAAGCTCCACGGGGGCTTCGAAGCCGACCCGGTGAGCTTCTACACCGCGGTCAAGCTGATCGCGAGCGCGTGCGGGTCGACCGGCTGGGTCGCTTCCATCCTCGGCGTCCACCCGTGGCACGTGGCGCTGTTCGACGCGCAGGCGCAGCAGGAGGTGTGGGGCGACGACCAGGACGTCCGGATCTCCTCGTCCTACGCCCCGATGGGCAAGGCCGAGGTCGTCGAGGGCGGCTACCGGCTCTCAGGCCGGTGGAGTTTCTCCTCCGGGTCCGACCACTGCACGTGGGTGCTGCTCGGGGGGCCTGCGTTCAAAGACGGCAAGCCGGTCGACTTCTGCACCTACCTGCTGCCGATCGCCGATTACTCCATTGTGGACGTCTGGGACACGATCGGCCTGCGCGGCACCGGCTCGAACGACATCGTCGTCGAAGACGTCTTCATCCCGCAGCACCGGGCGCTGAGCTTCATCGCGACGTCGAAGTGCCGGGTGCCGGGCCAGGCCGTCAACCCCGGCCCGCTGTACCGCCTCCCGTACGGTTCGGTGCACCCGACCACCATCACCGCGCCGATCATCGGCATGGCGCAGGGCGCCTACGACGCGCACGTCGAGCACCAGCGCAAGCGCGTCCGGGCCGCGTACGCCGGTGAACAGTCCAAAGAGGACCCATTCGCCAAGGTGCGGATCGCCGAGGCGGCCAGCGAGATCGACGCCGCCTGGCTGCAGCTGACCCGCAACATCGAGGAGCTGTACGAACTCGCCAAGCGCGAGGAACGGCTGCCCGCGGACCTGCGGCTGCGCGTCCGGCGCGACCAGGTGCGCGGCACCGAACGCGCGATCACCGCGATCGACCGGCTCTTCGAGAACTCCGGCGGCCGCGCGATCCAGCGGGGGACGCCGATCCAGCGCTTCTGGCGCGACGCGCACGCGGGCCGCGTCCACGCGGCCAACGACGCCGAGCGCGCCTACGTCATGTACGGCACCGGGGTCTTCGGGCTCCCCGTCGAGAACGCGATGTACTGATGGCCGCTCCCGAAGGCAAGTACGTCCAGGCCGGCTCGCTCAAGCTGCACTACCACGAGGCCGGTGCCGAACACGCCGAGACGGTGATCCTGCTGCACGGCGGCGGCCCCGGCGCGTCGGCTTGGAGCAACTTCGGGCGCAACCTGCCGGAGTTCGCCAAGCACTACCGGACGATCGCCGTGGACCAGCCCGGCTTCGGGCGGTCGGACAAGCCGGCCGAGCACCCGCAGTACTTCCGGCACAGCGCGGACGCCGTCGTCGGCCTGATGGACGCGTTGGGGATCGAACGCGCGCACTTCGTCGGCAACTCCTTGGGCGGGGGCGCGGCGGTCCGGCTGGCGCTGAACCACGGCAAGCGGGCCGGACGGCTCGTGTTGATGGGGCCGGGCGGGCTGAGCGTCAACCTGTTCGCGCCGGATCCGACCGAAGGCGTCAAGAACCTCGGGCGGTTCGCGGCCAAGCCGTCGCGCGAACGCATGGAAGCCTTCCTCCGGATCATGGTCCACGACCAGGCGCTCATCACCGACGAGCTGATCGACGACCGGTTCGCCGCCGCGAACACCCCCGAGTCGCTGGCCGCGATGCGCGCGATGGGGATGTCGTTCGCGCAGCCCGACACCTACGAAGAAGGCATGCTCTGGCGCGAGGCTCACCGCCTCCGCCAGCGCGTACTCTTGATCTGGGGCCGCGAAGACCGCGTCAACCCCCTGGACGGGGCGTTGCTGGCACTGAAGACGATTCCACGCGCGCAGCTGCACGTGTTCGGCGGCTGCGGGCACTGGGCCCAGCTGGAGAAGTTCGACGAGTTCAACCGGCTGGCCCTCGACTTCCTCGGGAGTTCCTGATGGGCATCCGGTCACTGGGCTACCTCCGCATCGAAGCCACCGACATGGCCGCGTGGCGCGAGTACGGGCTCAAGGTGCTCGGCATGGTCGAAGGCAGCGGCACCGATCCGGACGCGCTTTACCTGCGCATGGACGACTTCCCGGCGCGGCTGGTCATCTCGCCCGGTGCCGCGGACCGGCTGGCTGTCACCGGCTGGGAGGTCGCCCACGCGGGCGAGCTGGCCGAGCTGCGGTCCCGGTTGGACGGTGCTTCGGTGCCGTACAAGGAGGGCACGCCGGACGAGCTGGCCGACCGCCGCGTCGACGAGCTGATCAGCTTCGACGACCCGTCCGGCAACACCCAGGAGGTGTTCCACGGCGTCGCGCTGCAGCACCGGCGCGTGGTGAGCCCGTACGGCCACAAGTTCGTCACCGGCGAGCAGGGCCTCGGCCACGTCGTGCTGTCCACAAAGGACGATGAGGCGTCGCTGCGGTTCTACCGGGACGTCCTCGGCTTCCGGCTGCGCGACTCGATGCGCCTGCCGCCGCAAATGGTCGGCAGGCCCGCCGACGGGCCGCCCGCGTGGCTGCGGTTCTTCGGCTGCAACCCGCGCCACCACAGCCTGGCGTTCCTGCCGATGCCGACGCCGTCCGGGATCGTGCACCTGATGGTCGAGGTGGAGAACACCGACGACGTCGGGCTGTGCCTCGACCGCGCGATCCGGCGGAAGGTGCCGATGTCGGCCACGCTCGGCCGGCACGTCAACGACCTGATGCTGTCGTTCTACATGAAGACCCCGGGCGGCTTCGACGTCGAGTTCGGCTGCGAAGGCCGTCAGGTCGACGACGACAACTGGATCGCCCGCGAGAGCACCGCGGTGTCGCTGTGGGGGCACGACTTCTCGGTCGGCGCGCGGCCCCCGGGCGCATGACGTCCGTGGCGGTCGACCAGACCGAGTTCCGCAGCGTGCTCGGGCACTTCTGCACGGGCGTCACGGTCGTCACCGGCCGTGACGGCGACACTCTCGCCGGATTCGCCTGCCAGTCGTTCGCCGCGCTGTCCCTGGACCCGCCGCTGGTGCTGTTCTGCCCGGCGCGGACGTCACGGACCTGGCCGGTGCTGGCCGCGGCCGGCCGGTTCGCGGTCAACGTCCTGGCCGAGGACCAGCAGGAGGTCAGCGCGGTGTTCGGCGCGCGCGGCGAGGACAAGTTCGCCCGCGTCGGCTGGACGCCCGCGCCGTCCGGCGCACCGCTGCTCGACGGCGCGCTGACCTGGATCGACTGTGCGCTGGAAGCCGTGCACGAAGCGGGGGACCACTACGTCGTGATCGGCCGGGTCACCGCGCTCGGCGCGCCGTCGGACGCCCGGCCGCTGCTGTTCCACCGCGGCCGGTACGCCGTCACCGAGCCGGTCCGGGACGCGTTCTCGGCCCTGATGCCCTGGCCCCGCCCCGACGACTGGCTGTGACCGCATTGACTCCACCGGGTGGTTGTGGAGGGCTTCACAGGTGGGCCGCATCCCATTCACGAGAGAAAGCCGACCCCCGGCGCGCACACTGTTACCGAGAAGACACCTTCCCGGGAGGAGTGAGTCGCGCATGCGCGGACGGATCGCCCGCTTTCGGCGCCGGTTGCTGCCGGGCCGCAACCCGCTCGCCCGCACAGGCGACCGCGTCGAGGCCCTCCTCCTGCTGATGGTGATCGCCGGCGCGATCCTGGTGGTGCCGTTCGCGGCGGCGTTCGGCTCGGAGACGTACGCGGCGCAGACGGCCCGAGCGTCGGAGGAGAGCGCCACCCGCCACCCGGCCACGGCCGTCTCGCTGGCCGCGGCGTCGAACCAGCCCTACAGCACCGACGGCGCGGGCGCCCCGGCGGACCAGACGACGGTCCCGGCAGCCTGGCTGGACACCCGCGGCGCCCGCCACACGGGCGAGGTGTTGGCCGACGCGGGCAGCCCGGCGGGCACGCACGTGCAGGTGTGGCTGGACCAGCACGGCGAGCTGACGAGCGAACCGTTGTCCGCCTCGACATCGGCAGCCGACGGCGTGTTCGCGGCCATCATGCTTTGGGCGGCGGTGACGGGAGCACTGGCGGGGCTGTACGGTCTCGGCCGGTTCGTCCTGGGCCGCCTCCACGCGGCGGCTTGGGACAGGGCTTGGTCCGAGGCCCGCCACGACAGCCGGTTCTGATCGGACTCGACACGGGTAGACTACTTCGCCATCGTGATAACCGGCTGGTGCCGGACTCGTGCGGAGGATGGCGGAAGTGGCGCAGCCCGGTGGATCGGCACTCGACGTGTTGCTCGAGAAAGCGGCGTCCACATGGGCACCGACCAGCTTCTTGGCCCGCCTTCAGCGCACGACGTTGGAACGGCTCCTGGAACTCGGCAGTGTGCGGACCTACAGCGCTGGTGAACGGATCATCACCGAAGGTCATGAGGACTCCACCGTCTTCATGCTCCTGACGTCCTTCGCGAAAGTCACCGGACGGCGTGCGGACGGGGGCGAGGCTCTGCTCGCCATCCGCGTCGGTGGAGACCTCGTGGGCGAGTTCGCGGCGATCGACGAAGGCGCTCGGCAGGGCCGGATGGCCACGGTGACCGCTTGCGGCCGGGAGCCGGTGGTTGCCCTGGGGGTCGAAGCCGAGCCCTTCCACGAGACCTTGGCAGCGCACGACCTGCCGGCGCAGCGGCACCTGATGGCCGTGGTCGTCGAGAAGACGCGCGCCGCAAGCCGCCGACGCGTCGACAACGCCACACCCAACACCAAGGTCCGGTTCGCGAGGGCCCTCCTCGAGCTGGGCCGGACCTGCGGCGAGGGTGGCTTCGGCGGGTCCGTGCGAATTCGCGCCCCGCTGACGCAGCTCGAGCTCGGAACCCTGGTCGGGGTCAGTAAAGCCACGGCCGAGCGGGCGCTGAAGGAGCTGCGTGAGGCGAGACTCGTGGACACCAGCGAGAAGTACCCCGTCATCCGTGACGTCGCGGCGCTCGCGAAGCTGGCTCGGGTCGACGCCATCATTTGAGGGAAAAGTTGACCATGGACCGCGCGGCGGCCCAGAGTGGTGATCGCGAACCCGGTCTGCCGAACTCAGGCAGACCTGCCACCCCGGAATTGTCGCTGGGGCGTGCTAACCATTCGACATCGGCGGAAGTCCGTCATGTCAAACGATCTTGGCAGGTGGCCAAATGGCATGGAATCCCGAAGACGCTCGTACGAGCGCGCAGGTCCGCTACGACGAGACTGCGGACCTCGAGGTCTCCGAAGTCAAACGCGAGATCGACTTTGAGCTGATCGAGAGGAAGAAGCCGCGGCTGGTCACCGGCGTGCACTCCTACGTCGACGTCACGAACTTCAACCAGCTGCTTCGTGAGGAGCAGGACGACGCCGGCGAAGAGATGCTCCTGCTCCTGCACCTGTACGCCCGCGAGGTCACGCGAATAGTCGAGAAGGACTTCGGTGTGCAGAAGGTCCACTTCCAGGGGCCTCGCCTGCATGCCGTGGCTTACCGCCCGGTTTCCGACGAGGGGAGGATGGCTCTTCGCGCCGTCCTGGCGTCGCTGGCCGTGCGGCACATGATCGCCGTCTTCAACGCCGTGTTCGATCTGGGCGATCGTGGGTGGCGAGTCGCTGCGGGCCTGGACCACGGGCGGTGCCTCGCGACCAAGAACGGGTCGAGCGGTGACCGCGAGCTGCTGTTCCTCGGCAGCGCCGCCAACCACGCGGCGAAGATCCTGCAGTCCACCGGCATCCGGATGACCGACCGGGTCCGCTCGCTGCTGCCGGACGATCTGCAGGAGCGTACCGTCGAGGCTGATGACGGCACGTGGTCCCTTTGGCTGCCCGTGGCGGAAGTCGAACAGCGCGCCACCGCCGAGGGATGGCCGTGGCGCCAGGCGACGAGCCGCGTCCGACTCGAGGAGGCGGCGGAGAGCCACCCGGCCGGCAGCCTGACCAGCGCGCAGGTCAAGGAGAAGATCGACAAGAAAACGCTGCTTCCCTCGAACACGAAGCGGGTCGCCGCGGCATCGCTGTTCGCCGACGTCGACGGGTTCACCGCCTACATCGATCAGCAGGAAGCCCGCGGCGAAGATCTGACCGAAGCCGTCCGCCTCTTCCACGTCCTGCGCGGGGTTGGCCGGGATACCGCGGTTCAGGGCTTCGACGCGCTGCGGATCCAGTACCAGGGTGACCGGATGCAGGTGCTGGCCTACCGTCCGGTGAAGGACGAAATGCGTGCCGCATACGACACCATCCGTCTCGCGGCCGCGCTCACGACCGTCGCCGACGACATCGTGCCCGCCGTCGTCGGCACCGACCGCCACCGGCTCGCCATCGGAGCCTGCTGGGGTGAGACCCTCGTGTCCCGGGTCGGCGAACACGGCGAAATGGATTACGTGAGCTTGAGCAGCGCGACGGCCAGCGCGGCGACCATCCAGCAGCGGCTGGAGGGTGGGCAGATCGGTATTGACGCCGCTCTCCGGAACCTGCTGCCTGAATGGCTCCAGACCGTTTTCGGGTGGGATGCGAGCGTCAAGGCGTACGTGGCGACCGATTTCGACTGGATGTCGTTTTGCACGCTCGAGGAGTCGGAGAAACGCACAGAGGCGAAGTTCGCCGTGCGGCCGTGGCTCGGTCAGTGACCGGCGGTGCAACGAGCCGGCTGCGTGAGGACGACGCGACGCTGGCGGCCAGTCAACCTGGCCTCCGGCGTCGCCGGCAGAGCGGAAAACTCGTCCTCGAAGGAGAGCTCTCCGTTGCTCTCCCCGGTGACGCCACGGGGCTTTTCACCGTCCAGATCCGCTATCCGGGAACGAGCCCGTTCGAGCTCCCGGACGTCTACGACATGGTTGGGCGGTTCGACCGCAGCGGGGAGAACCATGTGGAGAGAACCGGCAGGTTCTGCATGTGGCTTCCTCTCACGGCGCCCGTCGCCGACTTCCAGCGCCCGGGTGGGTTGGCTCGATACCTCGACCTGGTCTGTCAGTTCGTCCGGCTGCAGGTCATGTACGAGGAGAGACGCAGGCGTGGAATAGAGCCTCACTGGCGGTGGGCGGATTGGGAACACGGCACGGCCGGCTACGAACAGTGGTTCCGCGAGAACAGTGTCGGGCTGGTTCCGGATCAGCTCGAGAAGCTGCTCGACGCGGTCCGTGCACGTCCGCGCGGGGCGGGGAAATGCCCCTGCGGATCCGGTAAGAAGCTGGGCAACTGCCACAAGAGGTGGCTCGCGATCGTGCGGCGGTCGGCCATGAGCGATCCGGCCCTCTTGACGGCCGGGTACGTCTGTCTCGAGAGCTGGCGTGAAGCAGTCCGCCAGCGCTCGACCTAGCGACACAAGGCTCGGAGCGGTGGCGGCACCGGCTGAGCTCGGCGCTCGACAGCCGGTTCTGATCACTTCCAGCGGAAGTGCACGAACACCCGGCCGAAGTTGTCCTTGTCCTTCTCGATCCGGTGGTAGAGCGCCTTGACGTCCTTGCGCTCGAGGAACCGCAGGACGTGCTTCTTCAGCTGACCCGATCCCTTGCCCGGGATGATCTCGACGAGCGGGGCCTTCTTGGCGACAGCCTCGTCGATGATCGCGCGCAGGGCTCGGTCGATCTCGCCGCCGCGGTTGTAGATGTCGTGCAGATCCAGCTTCAGCTTCACACGCCCTCCCGGGCTCGGAGGGCCGCTGCCCGTACGCGGCGGGTGCGGCCTTGCTCGGCCGGCACCGTGAGTGCGGCCCGGGCGGCCGGCTCGGCGCACGCCCGTCGCTGCAGCCGATCGGACGCGCTCGTCAGGTCGCTTTCCCGCCGGCCCTCGTCGAGTGTGACAGCTCGCAGCAGCACCCACTCGCGCAGCCGCCGCGCCGGGAAGCCGGGGGTGGCGAGCAGGGCCGCCGCGCGGAGGTCGATGTGACGCACGGTCGCCGACTCCGCCATCACCCGGTCCGGGTCCGTCAGCACCGCGCGGACCAGCTCCGGCTCGTCGTCGTCGGCGACGTTCGCGAACTCGAGCAGGTAACGCGCGTACCGCTCGTGTTCGCCGGTCACAGCGCCTGCCACCAGCCGTCCACCGGGGGTGGCTCGGTCGCGTCGATGCGCTCGCCCGGACGGGGGATCGCCAGCGGGAGGTCCGCCTCCTTCGCCTCGCTCCACACGCGGTCCGCCGGCTCGCCCCACGGGTGCATCGCCAGCTGGAACGTCGCCCAGTGCACCGGGACCAGCAGCTTCGCCCGGACGTCGAGACCCGCTGCCACACCTTCCTCCGGGGTCATGTGGATGTCCGGCCACTGCGGGGCGTACGCGCCGATCTGGATCAGGGCCGCGTCGAACGGGCCGTGCTCCGCGCCGATCTTCGCGAACCCGTCGAAGTAGCCCGTGTCGCCGCTGTAGAACACCCGGTGGGCCGGCCCCAGCAGCGCCCACGACGTCCACAGCGTGTCGTCGTTCGTGATGCCGCGGCCGGAGAAGTGCTGGGCCGGCGTCGCGACGAAGCGGACGCCCGCCACCGTCGCCTCTTCGTGCCAGTCGAGCTCGATGATCCGCGCCGCCGGGACGTGCCAGCGCTCCAGGTGCGCGCCCACTCCCAGCGGCACGAGGAAGGGGGCGTCGGACGAACCGACCAGCGCACGGACCGTCGCGAGGTCCAGGTGGTCGTAGTGGTCGTGGGAGATCACCACCGCGTCGATGCGGCCGAGCCCGGACAGCGGCACCGGCGGCTGGTGCAGCCGCCGCGGGCCGGCGAACGCCGCCGGGGAGACCCGGTCGCTCCACACCGGGTCGAGCAGCACGCGGGCGCCGTCGAGCTCCACCAGCGTCGATGCGTGGCCGTACCACGTCAGGTGCACACCCTCGGCCGACAGCACCGGCTCCGCCGCGACCAGCGGCACCGCGCTGCCCGGTTTGCGCAGCTCGCGGTGCTCGCCGAAGAACATCTCGCGGAAGATGGTCCGCATCGACGCCGCGGTCATCGGGTGCCGCGGCGCCGCGTTGCGGAACACCTTGCCGTCGAACTGCGGCGAGGAGCGGACCCGCTCGGCCCGCGCGCCCGTGGCCTTCGCGCCGAACGCCGCTGGCAGGTCGCGCAGGGCCGCGATCGTTTTCCTCATGCCCCGAGTCTACGAACCGTTCCTGAGAGGCGCCCCAGCTTCATGCAGGTGGGTGAGCGCCTGCCGGTAGGACTCGACGAGGCTCGTCTGCAGGTACGGGATGCCCAGCTCGGCGCAGTAGGCCTGGACGATCGGCTGCGCGCGCCGCAGGTGCGGCGAGGGCATGCTCGGGAACAGGTGGTGCTCGATCTGGTAGTTGAGGCCGCCGAGGGCCACGTCGGTGACGACGCCGCCGCAGACGTTGCGCGAGGTCAGCACCTGCTTGCGGAGGAAGTCGAGCTCGGGACGCCCGGTCAGCGTCGGCATGCCCTTGTGGTTGGGCGCGAAGATCGATCCCATGTAGACACCCCACAGTCCCTGGTGGACGGCGAAGAACAGCAGCGCCATGCCGGGGGAGAGCACGGCGAGCAGTGCGCCGAAGTAGAGGACGAAGTGCGCGGCGAGCAGCGCGGCTTCGAGACCGCGGCGGCGCAGCCCCGGCCGGCGGACCGCGCGGATGCCGGACCAGTGCAGGTTCAGGCCCTCCAGGGTGAGCAGCGGGAAGAACAGGAACGCCTGGTAGCGCCCGATGAACCGGGGCACTCCGCGGCTGGCGCGGGCTTGGTCCTTCGACCACACCAGGATGTCCGGGTCGACGTCGGGGTCGAGCTCTTCGTGGTTCGGGTTGGCGTGGTGGCGGGTGTGCTTGTCCATCCACCAGCCGTAGCTCATCCCGATGCCGAGGTTCCCCGCGAGCATCCCGGCGATCTCGGTGGGCCGCCGCCGCCGGAACACCTGCTTGTGCGCGAGATCGTGGGAGAGCAACGCGATCTGCCCGAACATGACGGCCATGAAGGCGGCCACGCCCAGCGTCCACCACGAATTCCCGAGCACCGCGAAGGCCACCCACCCGGCGGCGAACAACCCGGTCACCACGGCGATCCGGGCGGTGTAGTAGCCGGGCCGGCGCGCCATCAGGCCGGCGGCGGAGATGCGGTGGCTCAGCCGGGCGAAGTCGCTGCCGACGAGGTTCTCTGTGGTCGTCACGCACCCGAGTCTGCGCGCCCGGCGCGTGTGCGGGAATCCTGTGCGCCCCAGGCGGGTTGCGGGGGCCAGCCCTACCGGCCGCGCTGGTATACGCGCTCTGCCGCAGCCGGTCGTGAGTGGTATCCCACGTCAGGGTCTGGTCGTCGTTGGGCTCGTCCGGCGTGCGCACCCGGGCGGGGTCGGCCTTGTCGTAGATGACCG